>JAKPTZ010000021.1 GCA_029555025.1 Deltaproteobacteria bacterium | reverse complement strand
GAAGTCGTGCAGTTTTCGGCGATGATGCTTCCCTGGCCGGGGACGTCGCCGCTGCACTGGTAAAGCCAGTTGTCGGCCCAGCACGTACCCATCCAGTCAACCCACAGGCATTCGGCGCCCTCGAACGGACGACACTTGTCGTCGGTGCCGCAGCGCCAGCCGCCCTTGCAGAAGCCGTAAATGTCCGTCTGGCCAGTCACGCAAAGGCCCCCGCAACCGTCGTCGCCGCATTCCTTGCCATCGCAGGCCGGCACGCAGGGCGGCTTTTCAAGGCACTCGTTGTGCCCGGAAAACGCATTGTAATGGCAGTCGCAGCCGCGGGTCCCGCACTGCTCGCCCGTTATGGCGTAACAATCGATCTTCAGCAGAGATTCTGTCTGGGTGGGCGGCTGTCCCGAAACCTGGCAGATGAAAAGGTACCTTGAATCCGGACTGCACGAATTCCTTTCCTTGTCGATCCCGAAGCACGCGCCAGGGGCACACTTCCCACCGGCCGAACATACTTCGCTGCCGCCGCAGGTGCCGCAGGAGTCGCCGCATTTGTCAACGCCGCACTCCATGCCCTTTTCGATGCAGTCCGACTTGCATTCGGACGGATAACACTTGAAGTCCAGGCCGCACTCAAATCCGTCGCCACACTCGCCGCAATTTCCGTTGCAGCCGTCGTCGCCACAGACCTTGCCAAGCTCAAGGCAGTTGGGGATGCACATCAGGATGCACTTGCCCGCGACGCGGTCGCAGACATAACCGGTCGAGCAGAATCCGCACCCGTTGTCGTCGCCGCATTGATCCGGCCCGCATTCACGTTCGGTTTCGGTTCCCATCACGCCGCACTGGGGAACGCATCCGTCCGGCTCGACCCCCTGATCATCGATCGTTTCATTCAGGTCGGTGCCGACGTTGTCGGTCACTTCAACCGCGTCGCCCGGGCCCACATCAACGGACGAGCCGTCGTCGGGAACGTCGCCGTTATCGGTCAGGCCGCCCTGATCGGTCACTTCGCCGCCCTGATCCCTGTCGGCATCGGTTGCACCGGGGTCACCCGGATTGACGTCCGGATCCACGATGACATCGACTTCCTGGCCGTAATCGGGAATAACCACCGGGATATCCGCCGGGCCGTCATCCGTCTGGGAGGTAATGCCCGTGCAGGCGGCAAAGCCGAATGCGATCGCGACAATCGTCAACTTCGCGAGACTGCCGAATTTATTCGTCATGAGAGACCCCGAAAGCCGTACGACTGCCATTTTACAGAAAAATGCAAACTTGGCAGCCTTCTTGTGGCAAAAATTACTGACCTTTGATAAACAGATACATCGGAAGGATAATATCCGCGCCTCCCGGAAAAGGGAAGTTGACGATATTTGCCGGACATCTGCATTCGGAGGAATGGTTTCATGAAAATGGCGGGTTTTGCGCTTGTGACTTCAATGATGCTGGCCGTTCCGATGTTCTCGGCCGTGGCCCAGGAAACTGTTCCGCTGGATCAGGATCTTGCCTGGATGGCCGTTGAACGCAACTCCAGAAGCACCGATATCAACGCCCGCGCCGAAGCGATTCGCGCGATGCGTTTCGCGGTCGGACGTCCGACGGCCCAGGTGCTTCAGGACTCGCTGGCCGACAGCCAGTGGTCGGTCCGCAGGCACGCCATCATCGGGCTTGTGCTTGCTGGTGACCCGAAGGCCCAGGGCCTTGTGGCCGAAAGCCTGCGGAACCAGTCGATTCCACTGGAAGCCGAAGCACTGGAACTTGTCGGGTATCTTCCCCCGGCCAGTGCCGACCAGGTGTTCAAGGCGGCCCTGCTGGAAGCAGCCAACCCGGCGCGCGACCTGCTGATGAACAACGTGCTTTCCGGTTGTCCGGACGTGATGGCCAAATGGTTTGCCGAAGGGCTGGTGGCCGATCCGGCGTGGTTCATCGACAAGTTTGAAAAGGTTCCCAAGGATGTCCTTCCGGCGCTGCTGGACAAGCTGGCGGGCGACAAGCGTCCTGAAGTATTCGAGCCAGCGGTGAAGGTCGCGGCCATGAAGGGCCTGAAGATTGACATGGCTGTCTTGAACGCCGTCATGAAGTCAAAGGACGCCACGCTTCGGGTGATGGCCGCCGAAGCCGCCGCGCGCCAGGGCAACCAGGACGCCATCGCCATCCTTCTGCCGCTTGCGGACGGAAGCGAGGCCGACCGGATCCGCTTCCTGAAGGCCGCCGCGTCGGCCCCGTCCCCCGTTGCCCAGCAGAAGGCGTGGGCCATGATGAAGCCCGACGTCAACCCCGAAATGGTCAACCTGATTTACATGTGCTTCCCGGCGACCGACAACAGGGACGTGCTGAAGGCGCTTGACGCCGACGTTGAAAGCACGGACGCCGCAAGGCGGCCGGGCGCCGTCAGGGCGGTTGGACGGGTCAAGGGGAACCGGGCCCTTCCGCAACTTTATGACCTGATGTCCAACGCCGGAAACCCGAATGTCCGGACTGCCGCGGCGCAGGCTATCGGCGATCTGGCCCAGGTCGAGTCGATTCCGGCCCTGCACAAGGCGCTTAACGATCGCGAAATTGCCGTGAAGATGGCCGTTATTGAAGCCATGGGCAAAATCAGGGATCGCGAGGTCATCGGTCGCGTCAGTTCCCTGGCATTCGACCCGAACCAGCAGGTTCGGCTGGCCGCGCTGAAGGTGATTGCGGACGTCAACCACAAGGATGCCGTCGCAATCCTGCGGACTGCCGCCGACGACCCGAACCCGGCCGTCAGGGCGATGGTCCTTGGCGCCATGATGAAGCTCGACAGCAACGCCTCCTTGAACCGCTTCGAGCGGGCCCTTGTGAATCTTGGCGAGCGTACCTTCCTTGAATACGCCGCCGACATGAAGGACGATTTCGCGCCGTTCGCGAAGGCGGCCTCGACCTCCCAGTACCAGTGGGCCCGGGACGCCGTCCTGAAGGCCATGAAGTACATGCCGGCGGTAAGGATCAACCTTCTGCAGGAAATGGCGCTTGCAAGCAACTATGAGGACACCAGGATCGCCGCGCTTGGCGTGCTTGCCAGGTTTGACGCCGACATCGCCTTCAAGATCGCCGACGCGATGATGAAGGATCAAAGCCCCCGGATCCGTGCCGCGGCGTTCCGCGTTATCGGACAGTCGGCGGCACCCGAAGTTCCCCAGATGCTGCTTGCCGGGATCGAGGATCCGGACGAATACGTCAAGACCGTTGCGGCCGGTGCAATCCTGGAACGCGCCGCCGCCACCAAGAAGGGCCCGCGTGGCAGCAAGGCCCAGCCGGCGCCGAAAAAGGCCCAGGGCCGCAAGTGATCCCACCGGGCGGACTGACCGACCCTTTCCCGGGCATCGAACAATGAAATCATCAACCTACGGCGCAAAAACCGTCCTGCTGTCAAACGGCACGGCCACGGCGGAAGATCTTGAACGGGTTCGCAGGACCGTCGTTGATGGCGGGGTGATCGTCTATCCCGCCGGCACCGTTTACGGAATCGGCGGGAACGGCTTCGACCCGGCGGTGGCCCAGCGAATCGCCCGGATTAAGGGTCGCGACAGGACATCGTTCATACTGCTTTGCGACCGACTCGAATCGGCCCTTGCGCTTGGCGCCATATGGCCGCGGGCGGCGATGGATCTTGCTGCAAGGCACTGGCCCGGTCCGCTGACGCTCGTCGTTCCGGCAAGCGATCCGGTGCCGCCCGATCTGCGCGCAACCGACGGAACGGTGGCCATCCGGGTCGATGCACACCCGTTTTCACGCGCCCTGTCGGCGGCGGCCGGATGTCCGCTGATTTCAACAAGCGCCAATTTTTCGGGAAGGCCGCCGGCCACTTCCTGGGCCGAAGTCGAACAGACCCTGCTTGACGCATGCGATCTGTTCGTCGTTGACCACGGGATCATCGGAGGCATTCCTTCGACACTGGTTTCATTCAAGGATGACCGACCGGTCGTATTAAGGCACGGCGCCATCCCGGAGGATCTGCTGTGATTGACAGGAACCAGCTCCTGGACTTCCTCAGGGGGGGCGCCGACATGGCGGCCCTTCCCTTCGCATCGCCAGACACTCCACGGGTTTCGGGGGCCATCAAGACGGAACCGGAAGATTTCATGGTCGATGAGATTCCGGCTTACCCGTTTTCCGGCGAAGGCGACCACCTGATGCTTAACGTCAGGAAGCGTGACATCGCCGGCGGCGACATGATTCGCATCATCGCCAGGGCGGCGGGAATACGCGAGGAAGAGATCGGAACCGCCGGAACCAAGGACAGGCGGGCCGTGACGACCCAGTGGATTTCCCTGCCGGCAAGGGCTGTCGAGGAACGCGGACTCTTCAGGCCCGACGATCCGGACTGGCCGGGGGTTCCCGGCATATCCGTAATCCAGCAGACACGGCACACCAACAAGCTGAAGCCCGGGCATCTGCGGGGAAACCGCTTCCGGATTGCGATCCGTGGCGCCGACACGTCGTGCATCGAAGAACTGAAGTCGGCGGCGGCCACCGTGTCGGCAAGCGGCTTTCCCAACCTGTTCGGGAGCCAGCGGTTCGGCCGGAACGAAGAATCCCTGGTGATGGGGCTGGGCGTTCTTGGAATCGACCCTTCGGCGCCGGGTGGGCGGCACGGACGAAGGATTGGGAACTTCGAACGCCGCATGTCGGTTTCCGCCGTCCAGTCGGCGCTTTTCAACCTGTGGGTCAAGGCCCGGTTCGCGGATGGCCTTTCCAGGACGGTCCTTGCCGGCGACGTGCTCGCAAAAACCGTTACCGGCGGCATGTTCACTTGTGAAGAGCCCGACACGGATCAGGCCAGGCTGGAAGCCGGTGAAATCCAGATCACCGGGCCGATGTTCGGGACAAAGTTGATGTCGGCGCAGGGAATCGCCGGCACCAGGGAAAAGGCGATCCAGGATGCGGCCGGACTTGATGCCAGGGCCTGGGGGGCCGCCGGAAAGCTTGCCGAGGGGACGCGGCGCGAAATAGTCGTGGTGCCGGAAGCGATGTCGGTCGATGTCGTCGATGATCGCATCGTTTTCGATTTCGCCCTGCCAAAGGGAAGTTATGCTTCCGTCCTGATGCGCGAGTTTGTAAACGATACCCGCGGGATATGATTATAATCACGTCACCTGGCCGGATTCTGAGGGTCGAAATGTTGAAATTCCTGAAATTGATCCTGGCCGTAACGGCGGCTGCCGCCATCCCGGCCATGGCTTCGGCCGGGGAAGAACCGCCGGCATCGACGGACAGCGCGGCTGCCGTCACCCAGCCGGCGGCGGAACAGGCGACTGAAGCGGATTCGGAGCCGGCCGCAGACACGACGCAAGCCGACGGCGAAAAACCACCTGCTTCGCCCGGAGCGGCGGCCGGCGATGCGGCGGCCGTGGATGAAAGCGAACCGCCACGCGCATTCAATCTTTCGTGGACGAGCCAGGGCGCAGGGGTCGAACCGCCAGGCAAATACACGACCGATATTTCCGCCGGGTTCCCGGGGCTGACCGTTATGTTCAGCCTGCCCGTCGTCAGGCACCTGGAAGTCGATCCGTTCTTCTCGATCAACTACTGGGACAAGGTGACTTCCAGTTCGCCCCTTGTCGCGACAAACATCGGCGCCCGCCTGAAGCTGAACGGATATGACAGGAACTCTCTTCAAATCGCCCTCGTGGCCGATCTGTCGTTCGGGGTCGGACTGCATCCGACAAACAGCTTCCTGATGAACCTTGTCTTTCCCCAGCTTCTTATAAGCGGGATGGTTTCCGAAAAGGTCCTGGTATTCGGTGGAATGAAGGTTCCCGTGACGCTGCGCGTTCATCCCGACTTCAAGCTGGGCCTTGCGTTCGCCGGACACGTGGGCGCCGAGTTCCTGGTTTCCGAAAAGCTGCACGTCTTCATCGCCGCCGAGGCGGGCCCCGAAATCTGCTGGACATTCCGTAAGGACCCCGGTACCGGCCAGGAAAAAACGGCTTCATCGATTGGGGCCTGGGTGGCAACCAGCGTCGGCATCGCCGTGACTTTCTGACGTCGGGATCGCCAGGTCGAATCGAGCTGCACACAATATCGCCGAAAAGGATTCAGCCTGGATGACCGACCCTGCCTTTTCAGAATGGTATGGCCGTGGTGTGGCGGACTCCATCGATGACGGCCGGGACAATGGGACGTGCCAGGCCGATTCCAGAAGACCGCACTTCAGCGAGGGCCGGCCAGGCGGCCCGCGCCATCGCGCCGGACTTATCGTCACCCGCGGACACGGCGACAGCGACCTGACCGTTCAGGGCCCTGACGCGGAAGGTACGTGCAAGCACCATTCCCCCCTGGGAAATGTCCAGGCGTTCGACGGGCGCGCCCTTGACCAGGGTCGCCCCTTCGGGCAGGGATAACGCAAGAACCGGGGCCGAACGAAGGCCGGGTGTCACGGTTACCGTCGCCGTAAGGACGACTTCGTCGCCGACCTTCATTCCCGACACTTCGACTTGCAGCGGAGGCCTTAACGAACCGTCAAGCGATGCATCGCCGCCAAAGCGGGCGTCCCTGCCCATCGCCCACGTCATGGACGGATTGCGCGGCCACGCCGCCTTCGCCGATACGCCGCCGGCCTGGGCCGGCATGGTGACAGGAACCGCCGCGACGGCGGCCGAGGCCGGGCAGGACGGCTGGCCGTCATAAGGAAACTTCAGGAAGTCCTTTATTGTCGCGGTCACTGAAGTCTTCAGGCCGGGCTCGGCACAAAGAACCGAATCGACAAAATCGACAAAATCGACCCCGACCGCGCCACGGTTCATGTCAAGGAATCGATCCGTTACCATCGCCTTCAGGAACCTTCCGGTTCCAAGGGCGGTTCCGTCGGCGTCGTCGTCCGCGAACTCCAGCCCGTCCCACAGATCCCACAACATGGATGTCAGGTAATTCTCGTCCAGGTACTGGGTCATGCCTTCGGCCGCGACCGGCTGCTTGAAGCCCCCGACGGTACTCGTCCCTGACGCGTAGTCAATCCACCATCCGGCCTTCGCGCCCTTTCCGTAATCGACAATCAGCCACATCCGGCCGTTCGGGGCTCCGGCCAGTTGCGACTGGGTCGATACGCCGAAGAAGTTCGAGAACGCCTCGGCCCACGCAAACGGCGGTGAAATCAGTTCACCGACGTAATGGCTTCCGCCGGGCGAATCGTGCTTCGTGAAATTGTTCGTGATGTAATGACCGAACTCGTGAAGGATGACCGCCTCGCCCCATGGACCGGAAGTGCCGTCGCCGCCGCCCACGAAGATGGACTGGGGCATGTACGGCCCGTCCTGGATCTTCTGGGCAACCTTGCCGAAGGCCAGTCCGACGCTCCACGGCGCGTCCGGAGCCCAGAGAAGAGCCAGGCCTGGCAACCCGTACGTCGTCTTCGCCAGGTGTTCAAGGATCCGATCCATGCCAAGGACGGCCATCCTGAACACGTGGATCGCGCCGGAACCCTGTTCAACGGTTATCGTCTTCGTGCCGACGTCCATCCCGGTGACCGGCATGCTCCAGGACCACATCGGCGAAGAGAACGAGCCCGGCTCGACGACCGGCTCGGGACGAAGGACGGCCACCAGCATCAGCCCAGCCGGCATGTAGCCCGCCGTGACGACGAGCGTTTCACCACCTTTCAGGGCCTTTTCCAGTCCCACCCGGAAGGTGCCGTCTTCACCGACGGATGCCCGGCCAATCACCGCACCGGACGAATCGACCACGGCAACCGGGACGCGCGCCGCATCCCTGACGACCGTCTGCCCGAGATTGACGGCCGTGCCATCGTATTCGGGAAGAATTACCTGATACTTCAAGGAACCTGTCAGCACGCCGCCGGCCGGCACGACGCACTGCCCGGCGCTGCATATGCGATCCTGCACGCAGGCGCCGCAAAGCCCGCCGCAACCGTCAGGGCCGCACTGGGCTCCATCACACTCCGGCTGGCACGTCGCGCCGCATTCGCGTATCGCCAGACCTTCGGGATCCTCGCCGGATCCGCCGCAGTCGTATCCGCGAAAGGCCTCCATCTCAAACCAGCCGCACGAATTCTGCGGGGCCGGGTTACGGCTGCAATCGTTGCAGTAAATCCGACCGCGATCGCACCAGACGACCCTGCCCTGGGCATCGCAGCATCCATAGGTGCTTATGTAACCGGGACACGTCCCGCCGCTCGGCTCCTGGAAGCCGCGGCAGACGTCCGGGTATTCGGCGCCCGGCTGCACGCACCGACCGGATTCGCACAGAAGCCCCTCACCGCAAGTGCCGCAATAACCGCCACAGCCGTCCGAACCGCAGTCGCGGCCCTCGCAGTCGGGAATACACGTATCGCCGCATTCAAGGGGGAATATGCCTGCCGGATCGGCACCGCTGCCGCCGCAATCGTATCCGGCGAACTTTTCCACGACACGCCATCCGCACGACTGGCTGTCCTTCGGATTCAGGTTGCAGTCAAAGCAGTACAGCGAGTTGTCCTGGCACCAGACCACCCGGCCAAGGTCGTCGCAGCAACCGACCGCGCTGGTTCCGGTGCACGAAGTCCCCGACGGCTGGTCGAAGCCCCGGCATGCGTTGGGATATGATTCACCCTGCCCGTTATCGGCTTCACCGACGTCCTGACCCCCCTGATCCGGCCTGGCGTCGAGCCCTGCATCTTCGATCCCGGCATCTTCAGTGCCTTCATCGGATACCACGTCGAACCATTCCGAATCGTCCGCCCCAGGCGCATCGACCGCAACGCCGCCACCGGAACACCCGGTAACGAAGCACAGCGACGCGACAGCGAAAATTGCCGGAATTGCGAGATGAAACCTCATTGGAACCTCCGATGCGGGGACTTCAGTTACACGCCGATGCCGGCGCGGAATCGGTGCAGACGTTGTTCAACTTGTCGCAAAGGCCGCTGGCGCAGGCCAGGGACACGCCGGGAAAGTCGAAAGAATTCCTGGCCGGGTCGCACTGGGCGCCCAGGGTCAACCTGGTGGCGCACTTTTCGTCCGGGAACGGAAGACAGTACATGCCGTCCTCGCAGGAAGTCCATGTTTCACAGCTTCCCCCGGCGCCGACGTACGGCTTGCAGATGTTCAGGTTCCTGTCACACCAGCCGTCGCGGCAGTATGAACCGGGTGAACACTGGGTTCCCGGGCCGGGAAGCTCGTGACACAAGCTTCCATCACAGAAGCTCTGCGCACAGACGTCTGTTTCCGGGTCGCAGTCGTCGCCGGGCTGCCTGATGTAATACGAGGCCACGCACCTGAATTCGTCGGCATCGTTCAGCCTGCAGGCAAAACCGGGCTGGCATCCGCCGAAATCACAAATCTGACCGGCCCCGACCCTTGCCGTGCATTCACCCAGGCACGTCGTCGCATTCGGGAAACGACAGAAGTAACCGTCCGGACATTCCTCGTCGACGCCGCAGGCGCCACCTGGCCCGGCAGTCCCGACAAGCCCGCTGTTCATCGTTCTGGTCGCGTTGCAGTCCCCGTCCTTCAAAAGCCCCAGGTATGCGCATGCAACGGTCTTGTCCAGTGTCAGGGCGCCCTTGTCGATTCTGACCCGGTACTCCACTTCCATGGGTCGGATCTGGCCCTCGAGCATCCAGCGGGCATTCTTCGGATTCTGCCAGAAATTGATGCGGTCGCCGGGACTGCACCTTGCATAAAAGCCGGCCAGCGCGTCGATCAGCATGTCGAAATAATTGTCCAGCGTGACGCCGCATTCGGTGTCGGGAAGATCAAGGGATGGCAGATCCCTGTGAACCACCGTGTCGCCTGACCCACCGGGATCCTGCTGCCCCTGGTCGCGACCACCCTGGTCCGGAACGGCGGTGTCCACGCCGATCACATCGGACGGCACATCGACCGGAATGACGATATCGACCGGGAAACCATTGTCGAAATCGGACGGACTATTCCCGCAGCCAACGGCGAGGATGGCGGCAAGTGCCAGTGATTCAAGCAGCTTCATGTTGTCCTTCCTTGGTGCCGACGCACTCGATTGCCTCAAGCCCGATAATATGACATATACTGTCAAAATACAGCGGGTGACTTTGAAGTACCTCACCCACTTTTTCGTTTCAGTGAATCTTCGAAGGGGTCTTGAATGATTAAGAGCTTACTGACGGCGATGCTTGCAACCGCGACGTTCCTTTTCATTTCCGGGTGCGGCGGCTCGGTCCAGGAAACCGATGCATCCCTTGCCGACACCGAAGCGGACGCGATGACGGGGGACGACACGGGCGACGAGACCGACATGATGGATGTGCACGCCGACCAGGGGCACGGCGACTCGGCCCAGAACGACGCGGCTGACGGGGCGGATGCGGCGGACAACGGCAATGAAGTCTTCATGGGGCCGGTCCAGGCCGACTGCAGGCCGAACAGCCAGCCGTTCCCGACAAGACCGGAACCGATCGAGAAGGCCACGCTTCCCCTGCTTCATGTTGAAGGACGCGACATCGTCGATGACGAAGGGAACAAGGTGATGCTTCGCGGCATGAACTTTGGAAGCTGGCTGATGATGGAAAGCTGGCTTGCCGGAATCGGTGTCCTGGGCCAGGAAGAACTGCTGGGGATGATGCCGGACAAGGCCGTCGAATTCGGCGTGGCGGAACTTTTCGGTGAGGCGCAGGCCATCAACATCATCGACTGCAGTTTCCAGTTGAAGGCCGCATGGCTGTGCGTCCAGGAATGGCGACAGTACATGGAAGAAAACATGAAGCCGGGTCTTGAAGCCGGATCCGGGGCATTCTGGGCCTGGTTCGATTCGGAGCCATGGATTTTCGAGGAGCGCGCCCTGTGGAACTGGCTGACGAAGCGTTTCGGATACGACGGCATGAACGAACTCAGAACGACCTTCCAGGACAACTACATCACCGAGCGGGACTTCGAGCTTGTCGCGGAGATGGGTATGAACCTGGTCCGCGTTCCCGTCTGGTACCAGACACTCGAAACCGACATCGACGGTGAAAACGCTTTCGTCCTTGAAGGATGGCGCCGGCTGGATCAGGTCATCGAGTGGGCCCGGAAGTACCGTCTTTACATCATGCTTGATCTGCACGGAGCGCCGGGCGGCCAGAGCCCGTGGTGGCACCAGGGCCTTGAAAACGGCGGCCAGTTCTTCACCCGACAGGACTGCATCGACAAGACTGCCAGGTTGTGGCAGGCGATGGCGCGGTATTTCAAGGGCGAGCCCCACGTGGCGGTGCTCGACCTTCTTAACGAACCGGCCGGGGCACCCGACCATGAACGCTACCTGGCCGCCCACCAGGCAATCATTTCCGCAATCCGCCAGGAAAACACCGAACACATCATCATGCTTGAAGACGGCTTCCTGGCCATGTCAACACTGGCCGGGCCGGCTGAGTACGGCTGGGATAACGCAATGATGTCGTTTCACGACTATCCGGGCGGAAAGGATGCGGCAAACCATATCCGGATGATGGAAGAGGAGATCACGCAACTTGAGAAGGTCTGGGATCGCTTCGACTGTCCACTGTTTTACGGCGAATTCAACGTATATGGGCCAAACGCCTTCAACTCGACCGACGATCCGGCGGACAGGTGGCAACTTGACGCCATGGAAGGCGTCCTTGAAATGATGAACAGGCGCGGCGTCCACTGGGCCCCGTGGAGCTGGAAGTACTTCGACGCGCCTTCCCTGTGGGGAGTCCTGTACCCGACCGATGGCGCCGGAGAACGCCTTGACGTCAGGGACAACGACTTCGACACGATCAACCGGGCATTCGAAAAGCTGAACACCGAATTCTTCACGGTGGACGAAGATTACGCCGGCGTGCTTGAAAGAACCGCCGCGGCCCCGTACGCCCCGCTGGATCTGGCTGAAACGCCGAAATAACTGCAAAACCTCGCGTTTTCGCTGGAAAATGAGCGCGGAACTTGACCGGCCGGCAGGATCGGGGCAAGACTTTGTGGTCAGACCCAACTATTCAATCAATCAGGGGAATCCAGATGAAACGCGTACGCTATGTTTCGAGGTTTCGCGAGAACATGTCGCCAGCGGCAATCCAGGCCCTTGCCCGGGAGGCGTCCGAGTTCAATTCGGGACACCAGATCACCGGGGCGCTTCTTGCGACCGGCCAGATCTTCTTTCAGATGATCGAAGGTCCGCGCCAGGAGATCGACGCGCTGTGGTCGCGAATCAAGGCGGATCCAAGGCATGTCGATGTGGTCATCCTGTCTTCCGAGGAAGGCGGGCTGAGCCGTCTGTGCCCGGACTGGTCGATGAAGACTATCGATCTTTCAATTGATGCGTCCGAGGCTACCCTGCCGCTTCGCACCCTTATTCAGCTTATCTTTGATCAGCACAAGATCATCGACAGCGCTGTCGAGGCGCTTGAAAAGGCGACGTGGAACATGCTGCTGAAGGCCGAATTGAACGACATGGAACGAATCGCCGGCATGTGATCCGCCGTTATCCTCAATTCTCTGGTAAAAGATTCCGAAGACACCAGGATCGAACCGCCTCGAATTCCGTCGCGCGAAAGGCCGGCGGCAGGCTGTCGAGGAAAATTTTGCCGTAATTCCTGTTGGCGATTCGCGGATCGAGTATCGCGACCACGCCCCTGTCGGTGCGACGGCGCACCAGTCTGCCAAACCCCTGCCGAAGCCGGATCGCCGCCAGCGGAACCTGGTAATGGAAAAACGGTTCCTGCCCCGACAATCTCATCCTGTCCGAGCGGGCCACCAGAAGTGGTTCGTCGGGCGGTTCGAACGGAAGCCTGTCCATGATCACGCAACTCAAGGCCCCGCCTGCAATGTCGAGTCCCTCCCGAAATGCCGCGGTCGCCAGAAGTACGGCGTTCCCGGCCGAACGGAAGCGTTCGACCAGTTCACCACGCTGCATAGTCCCCTGGACCAGGATGGGATAACCGACCCGTTCGGGCAGTTCAACGGCGGCGCGATTCAGGGCAGCGCGTGAAGTGAAAAGCACCAGCGTACGTCCGCCGACCAGTTCGATCAGCCTCACCGTTTCATCAATGACCTGGCCGGGCCAGTTGTCATCGGTTGGAACCGGCATCCCGGACGGAATGTAAAGCACGACATTCGACGCATAGTCGTACGGCGACTGGAGCACGCACTCCGGCGCACCTTCGGGAATTCCCAGCCGGCTGCGGAAGAAAGCGGTCTGGCCGGCCACGCTCATCGTCGCGCTTGTCAGGACGATCGGCCGTCCCTTCTGGAACATCTTCTGGCGCAGAATCGTGGAAACATCGACCGGGTATGCGGCGAATGAGCCGCCATGGCCCTTTCTTTCGACGATCCTGACCATCGAACCGTCGTCGCGATCAAGTACCTGGCAAAGGGTCGCGCGAACCTGGGCGACGCGACCGGGAATTTCACTGGTTCTTTCCATTTCCCTGGCGATCGAGGTGGTTTCGATGCCGACCGCTTCGAGATCCTGGTCAAGCCCGTGCCATGCAGCCACGGCCTGCTTCGAAAGCTGCACGTCGTCCGGCCCGTCCGCCAGCCTGCACCGCTCGCGCCGCCCGGCCACCAGGTTCAGCAGTTTGACGAAACCATCATCCAGTCTGCGCGCGACGTTGACCACAACCCGGGCGGTCCGCGGATCGGCATGATTCGCGAGTGCAAGCGTATCCCGGGAAATCTCCGCGACACCTGCACGCGTCGCGACCAGGCCGAAAGCCACGGTTGCCACGTCTTCAAGCCCATGCGCCTCGTCGATTATCAGGTTGGCGTCCGAAGGAAGAAGGGGCCCGGCGCCCGAATCATCCTCGCTTCCGTCCGACATCGCCAGATCGGCCATCAGGAGATGGTGATTGGTGATTACCAGCTCGGCCTCCAGTGCGCGGGCCCGGGCCCTGAACAGGAAGCAGCGTGAATAAAACGGGCATACCCGGCCGGTGCACGTGTCGGCCTGGCAGACGACCGAACGCAGGATCGCATCGTCTTCGGCAACGCCGGAAAGCTGCCCGACATCGCCGGTCTTCGTCTCGTCGCACCACCTGCGAATAATTCCCAGAAGCCTGCGATCGTCGGGCTGGAAAAGATCCGGGCTGTCCATCGCCATGTCCAGACGGGCCAGGCACAGATAATTCGATCTGCCCTTCAGGACCGCGGCATCGACCGGCTCCCCGAGAATCCCGGAAAGAATCGCCAGATCCTTGTTGACAAGCTGTTCCATCAATGTGCGGGTCCCGGTCGCCACGACCGTCTGGCGCCCGGACGCAACGGCGGGAACCAGGTAAGCTAGCGTCTTTCCCACGCCGGTGCCGGCCTCGACGATTATCACGTCGTCGGTCATGATGGCCTTCTGGACCGCGGCCATCATCCTTTCCTGCTCGGCACGGTACTCGTATCCCGGCAGGGCTGACGCGGCCAGCCCATTCTTCCCGAACACCTGGGATGGCTTCAATTTCAGGAACATCGACGGCGCCGAAAAACATGGCCGCGCGCAAGATAGCACGGAAAAATTCGACGCGACATTTGCATTCCGGGGCCTTGCCGATTTATAGACAGAATTCGGACAACACATTCCGGGCCGTTTCGGCGCGGAATAATGGCGGTGCATCATGAACGCGTTCAGGGTTGGTTTTGGTCATGACAGGCATCCGTTTTCAAAACCGGGACACGGCCCGCTGGCGCTTGGCTGCGTGAACGTGGACTTCAACCGGCGGCTGCTCGGTCATTCGGACGGCGACGCGGTTGCGCACTGCATCGCGGACGCGCTGCTTTCGGCGGCCGGGTTGCCCGACCTCGGGACGACATTTCCCGAGACTTGCGACGCCACCACCGGAATTTCCGGCTGCGAGATCCTGAAATGGACCGGAAGGCTGGTTCGCGATGCTGGCTGGATCGTCGGCAACATTGATTGCGTGGTCGTCTGCGACAGTCCACGGCTTGGCCACCTGGTTCCGGCGATGTGCCAGGCCGCTGCCGGGGCACTCGGAATCGGCGCGGACCAGATTTCAATCAAGCCTCGCCATGCGGAAGGCCTGGGATTTGCGGGCCGCGGCCTGGGTATAGAATCCAGCGCCGTAGTCCTGATCCACCGTCCGTAGGCGCGGCCCCGGGATCCGGCCCATCAATCTTCACGGATTTCGCCGAAAACGCTTGAAGGTCACTGCCCGGCGCGCCTGACCATCAGGGAAGTCAGGATCTCGACGACCCTGGTTTCGGGACCCGCGACGCCGCGCTTCATGCGGATGTCCATTTCCATCGCGTTCTTCAGGAACGTCTTCAGTTCGGCGCGGGAATAGCGCCTGGTTGCATCGACCACCCTTTCGTACATGAAGGGCCAGGTGATTCCCAGCCTTTCCATCGCCTCGGTCTGCCCGACCCTGTCGGCAAGAAGATCCGAAGCAACCAGTATCGTCCTGGCCCTTCGCAGGACCGTGTTGAAAAGTCCGATGACACGCGATCTGGGATCCTTGGAATCCTGCAGTTCCCGGATGGCGACCTTGACCGCCCTTGCCAGATCCCGCTTTTCGATTGCTTCGTCCAGATCCCACGGGGCATGTTTGCGCGTACGCCGCACCAGGCCGGCAAGATCGGGGACGCCGACATTGACCGTTCCGGCCCCCGGTACCACAAGACCGGCAAGGCTCTTCAAGGCGCTGTCGATTGCCCCGAGATCGGTGCCGACCATGTCAATCAGCGCGTCGGCGGCCGCCGCATCAAGCAGCAACCCCATCTGCCGGGCGCCGGAAATCGCGACCGCGCGGGCCTGGGCATCCTTCAGATCCTTGAAATCCAGAACCCGGCCGTGTTCCTTGACCAGCTTCGCCAGCGGCGACGCGGAAGTCTTTCGGTCGGCACAGAACAGGAACACGGCATGATCGGGCGGATTTTCCAGGAATGGACGCGTTTCCTTCGGCACCTTCGCGCCGCCGGCGCACCCGGTCATCACGACGATGGTCTTTTCGTCGAACATCGGGAACGAGCCGGCAATCCCGGCAAGCTGTTCCCACGCATCGGACTTGGCGCCCGAAGCGTCCAGCCGGACCACCTTGGTTTCAGTCCCGGCGGCTGAATAGTGGCCGCCAAAGACCTGGACAAGGGCGTCCATCACGCCGTCATCGCCACCCGCGACATAGACCATGGGAATCGCTTTTCCCGATTCAAGCTCGACGCGAATCTGTTCGATTTCCTGGATCTTCAACTGAACAGGCCCCTTCTGCGCGACACGAAGGCAAAGATAGCGCCCGCGACCATCAACAGCAAGCCGAAAGGTGGAACGGCCCTCGGCCCGGAACTGCAGCCGCCGGAAGGTTCACCCGGCACGCTGTCGCCCACGCCAGAATCGGCCAGAACCTGGCCGTTGTCATTCAATCCCGTATCGACCGCTGGGGCAGCGTCGGCGACCAGGCCGTCCGCGCCGGCATCGGCCGGCAGGTCGGAAACAACAAGATCAAAGCCGCCCACATCGACTGCCGGGACATCCTTCGGGCCGGTCGCGTCGGAGACCCCATCCGCGGATGCATCCAACGGTTCCACGACGTCGCCGGACACTTCCTCGGAAACGGCCTCGTCCGATGCGGCCAGCTCCGCCGGAACATCCGCGGTGCCGCCCTGGTCGGTTTCGGGCTCGGGGAAATCCGGTATCTCGTCGCCTTCACAATATACGCCTGGCAGCCATGTGGTCGGGTCATATTGAAGCACCCAATATGACTCTTCCTGGCTGTGCGGGCCGGCAAACGGATCAATCCAGGCCGTCTCGTCGCCCACCCCGGTCGGCATCCTGACCTCGAAGTGAAGATGGGGGGCCGACGAATATCCGGAACTGCCCACAAGGCCCAGCACGTCGCCGCACTTAACCTGCTGATCGACTTCAACCTGGATCGAGTCCTTCTTGAAGTGCCAATACCAGGTTTCCATGCCGTCTGAATGACGTAGTTTCACATAGTTGCCACGCATCGGGTATCCGTCGCAGGTCACGTCCTGGGTCACGATGTCGGCATGACAGCGGTCGTAATTGCCGTCCTCGGTCGCGATGACGGTTCCGTCGGCTGCCGCCACAACCTGCGCGCTTCCGGAATCCATCATCGAAAAGCCGTCAATCAGCATGAAGTCGGTTCCGTCGTGCGCGTCGTAACAGAAAGGAAAATTCTCGGTGCATTCCACGTACCGGTTGATCCATGTGCCGGCGCACCACGGCAGGCAGGCCCAGGTCATCACGCCATCGGCCGGGTCATGATCCGCATAGACCACGTAGTCGAACTGGATTCTTTCAACATCGATAATCGGAAAACGAAACTTGACCGCCCACGCCGGCCCGGCGGCGACAAGCACCAGAAACGCCGCGAAAACGGCCACCTGAATTCGATTCATGACTGCCCCCCTGCCGACCGGCGGCAAATGTTTCAGCAGGCCGGATTATACGATGTCCGGCGGGAAAAACGCTTATTTCATCGATAACTTCACATGCGACCTTGACTAGACCGGGGTTCGGTAAACATTATTACTGCCAGCTTGACCTGCCTCTTTTATCGGGGGATTCAAAAAGTGACATTTTCGGACATGCTTCAGGAGTTTTTCATCGCACTCGGGGTCGAGTGGGTTCTTTACCTGCTGATCCTGCTTTCGGTTCTCTCGCTGGCCGTCATTTTCGAGCGATGGCTGTTTTACTTCAGGCGACGGGTGCAGCCCGACGTGGCAAGGCGCCTTGTGTGCGGCAGCACCGATGGAATGCCGGCAGACTGCATGGAAGTCATCGTCGCGAAGACGATCCTTGACGGCGGCCGCAACTTCATCGACCGGGAAGACGCGGAAAGCGCCCTTGAAACCGAGGTTCGCAAGCAGAAGGCGCGGTACGAGAAGGGGCTTACCTTCCTGGCAACGCTTGGCAACAACGCCCCGTTCATCGGGCTTCTTGGAACCGTTCTGGGAATCATGGCCGCGTTCTTCGTCCTTGCCGACGTCGGCGAGACGGCCGAAAAGAACGAGCTGCTGATGACGGCCATTTCCGAAGCGCTTGTCGCGACGGCCATGGGCCTGATCGTCGCGATCCCGGCAGTCATGTTCTACAACATATTCAGGCGCAAGGTTTCCGCGTCGGTCGAACAGACCAAGGAAATCGTTACCGGCCTGATCCACAGGAAGTTTGGAGGCGGAGAGGATGGCTGGTGCGACACAAAATGACGACGAGGAGATGATCTCCGCGATAAACGTCACGCCCCTGGTCGATATCTTCCTGGTCCTGCTGATCATCTTCATGGTGACGGCGAACCTGTTCATCCAGCAGGAAAAGAAGATGCGCGAGATTCAGCTTACGCTGCCGACAGCGGCGAGCGGGCTTGTCCCGGACAATCCGCAGGTTCCCCTGAACGTCATACTGGACAGGCAGGAAAAGCTGTATCTGGACGGCACTGAAACGACCCTGGAAAAGATCGGGACGGAAATCGACAGGCGACGCGAGTCCGGCGGTGATCCCCAGGCGGTCGTGTCGGCTGACAAGGACTTGAGCTGGGGACGTATTACGCGGGTCATCGATTACCTGAAACTGAAAGGCATCGGCAACCTTGCCGTCAACGTCGAGGAACAGACGATCGATCCGTCGGCCACGGGTGCCGGGGGCGCGCCCGCGCCTGGTGCGGCTGGCGCGGATGGCACCGCGGGTGCCGCCGGAACGGGCGCGACGGGCGGGTGACACTGGTTTGCGGCATGTCCTTCGGGGGACTTCAGACGTGGGCGGCGGTTCAAAATCACGCGAAATGCCAAGGTCGCTGATCCTGGGTGTCAGCGTGGGCCTGTCCGTGCTGATGCACGTGGGGGCATATCTGGCCGCCCCTGACGAACGGCCCGCCCCGCCGCCGCGGCCGAAGAAGGTTGCCGTGCGCCCGGTCCCGATCCAGGTCAGGCAGGATCTGATCAGGAAGCTTGAGGAGCCCTCGCCGGAACCGAAACCGATCGAGAAGACCCCCGAGCCCCCCAAGCCAATCCCAAAGAAGGCCGAGCCCCCGAAACCGAAACAGGAAACACCGAAGCCGCCGCCGAAGCAGGAGCCGAAGCCGAAGCCGCCAAAACCGGTCGAACCGCCCAGGGAAGTCCCGCCGCCGCCCGCCCCGCCGGCGGAACCGGCCAAGCCGAAGCCTTTCGTGCTGAAGAATGTGGCCCTGAAGGGCAGCGTCGCGGTTCAGACCGGGGATGACAGCAACCTGTTCGGCGACCCGACCGTCAGTGCCAAAGGTTTCGTAAAGGGCGTCGATGCGCCTTCGGTTCCCGGGAACGACGGCACCGGCGGTGAAGGGGGGACTGGCGGCCAGGGCGGGCCGGCAAAGGAGAAGGTCGTCATCACCCAGCCCAAGGCGCTTAACGACGTCAAGGGGCAGTACCCCCAGGCATTCAGGGATCTGCGACGGGTGGTCCGCGTGGAACTGATGCTGACTATCGGCTCGGATGGCGCGGTCAAGTCGGTGAAAGTGCGAAAAGGTGCCGAGCAGGAATTCAACGACGCGGCGATTCGCGCGGTCAACCAGTTGAAGTTCGAGCCGGCGACCAGGAACGGCGTCCCGATTGCATTCAACCTGAAGTGGACGGTCGTCTTCATTCCGGAGGGGACATGATAACCAGGCTGGCTGAAAGGACAAGGACGGCCGTGGCTTTGACCGGGGCTTTCGCGGTCGTGGTGGCCGCGGGATGCATGCCGGATTACAACCCGTCCAACTTCATCGAGAAGTACCGGGTAATCGGGGTCATGGCCGAGCCGCCCGCGGTCGAGTTCACGCCGGAATACCAGGGGACCGTGAGACTTGAGCTGGTCGAGGCGTTCCCATTGCCGCCAACCGGCGATCTGGTCGGGCCGGAAATTGAAGGCATCGAATGGTCCGTCTGCCTGATTTCGGCCGGTGCCGCGGCAAATTTCGCGTGCACGCTGCCTGAAATCCCGGTTACCGACGTTTCAGACTCGGGCCGGATCGCGACATTCGACGGCGCGCTGATTGCCCTTGGCCTGGAATTCGTCCGGGATCAGGTGGAAGTCCTGATGGACGGAATACGGCAGGCGGTCGCCTTCACGGACCAGTGCAACAAGGATCTTATTGTCGAATACGATGATTGCCTGAAGGACGGGGATCTTGAAACCTGCAACGGGAACGCATTCGAAGGTTTCAGAAAATGCGTCTTCCAGAACGGCCTGAATCCAGTCTTCAAGGTTCGCGTAACGGTCAGGGATATGCTGCTGGACGACTCGGACCTGCCGGTATTTGACGACGACGGCAAGCCGGTGATGCGCCAGCGGGTGCTGGAAACATTCAAGACGGTAACCTTCGGCGGATTGAAGGAAGGACAGAAGCCGAACAGGAACCCGCAGTTTTCCGTCCGGCTGGGCGCCAAGCCCGTCGATGACCTTTTCGACATGATGCACCCGGAAGGTCTTGTGGCGACGACGCTTGGAAATCATGAACAGCCGGAAATCCTGGCGTGTCCGGGACAGGAAATTGTCTTCCAGGCAACGGTTCCCCCGGATTCGATTGATCGCGTTACCGGGGATGACGGTGTCGAGACCGACGAATACTGGGTCATTTCCTGGTATGCCAACAACGGAAGGTTCAAGAAGATTCGAATCGGGTCGGTCACCGCGGAAGGTGTCGATCTGGATCTGACCAACACATTGAAATTCAAGGAGGAAGAGCCGGTGCGGCGCACTCAGGTCACCCTGGTGATGCGCGACGAGCTCTTCGGCCTGAACTTTTTGAGGTTCTTTGTAGAGGCCCAGACCCGGGACAAATGCCCCGCGCCGGGAACCCTCGACAGCCTGAAGAAGGGGGACAAGCCATGAAAAGACTTGCCCTTGCATCGTTCGGCGCGCTTGTTCTGGCGCTTGCCCCAATGTCGGCCATATCGATGACGACTGCCGACGCCCCGACCGTGGAAGGCGCGGTGGGCGGGGATCCCGTTGACGAAGGTCCGGCAGTTGAAGGCCCGGCCGACGAGGGCCCGATCGAGGAAGGTCCCGTCCAGGAAGGTCCCGTCCAGGAAGGTCCGGCGGACAAGGATGACGGCGAGGGGCCGGTTCAGGAAGGTTCGGCGGACGACGGTTCGGACGACGAAGGACCGGTTGATGAGGGCCCTGTCGAGGAAGGCGCTCAGGGCCCGGCCGCGGACGCAGGCGACGTCCTTCAGGAAGTCACCCCGCCAGAACTGCTGGAGTTCGTGCAGGCCGTGCTTCCGCCGGAGCTGGACATCCCCGACGGCCAGTACGTTGTCGTCCTTACATTGACGATCGACGAAAACGGGGCGGTCACCGAAGTGTCGGCGGCCGATCCGCCGCGTCCCGAGCTTGTCGCGCCGGCAATCGAGGCCGCGAAGAAATTCCGTTTCAAGCCGGCCACGTATCAGGACAAGGCGGTTCTTGTCCAGGTGCAGTACGAATACCAGTTTGAAGTCAGGCAGAAGATCCGCGAAGTCGTAAGGGTGTTCCTGACGCTGGAACGCGGCACCAGGGATCCGATTTCCGAAGTGTCCGGATTCATCGAGGAAACCGGCGCAACATTCACATCCATCGACGGCCGGATGGAGATTTCAAACCTTCAGCCAGGCAGGTACACCCTTTACATCCCGGCGGGCGAGTTCGACGAAATCCGCCAGGAATTCAAGGTGGGCGCGGACGACAGGGCAAAACCGCCGGAGTCGCCCATTTACCTGAAGCGCGCTTACGGGGCGGTTTCCAACCAGACGATCATCAGGGCACCGCGCGAGGCCAGGTTCGCGGCCAAGCAATCGCTTTCGGCCGGGGAACTGGTGTCCTTCCCGGGATCCGCCGGCGACGTCCTGAAAGTGGTTGAAAACCTTCCCGGGATCGCCCGGTCCAGTTTCGGCGTCGGGCAGCTTGTCGTTTACGGCAGCCCGCCAAACGACACCAAGGTCTTCATCAACCAGATGCCCTTCGTGCTCCTGTACCACTTCGCGGGCCTTTATTCGGTGATCAATTCGGACTTCATCGAGGCGATCGACTTCGTCCCGGCCGGATTCGACGCATCCTACGGCGGCGCGGTGGGCGGCATTGTCAACGTGAAACTGAAGGACGAGCCCCTGAAGGCATGGCACGGCTCGATCGATGTGAACCTGCTTCACGCGGGAATCATCGTCGGCGGCCCCTATAAGAAGGACAGCGGCGACATCCAGATCGCGTTCAGGCGAAGCTATTACGACGCGATCCTGAAAAGCATCAATGCATTCGGCGACGGCCGCATCCTTACGTCCGCCCCGGCGTACTACGATTACCAGGTAAGGCTCCAGCACCGGTTCTCCGGCGGACACAAGCTGACGTTCTTCATCAACGGTTCCGACGATCGCGGAGAACTGATCAACGAAGAAAACGACGTCAACCCGACCTTTGTCGGCAGCGTTTCCGGCGCCCTGTGGGGACATGCGCTGCAGGCCACATGGAACTGGGAACCAAGGGCCGGGCTTTCGAACGAGCTGAAGGTCCAGGGCCTGATTACCCAGGCCGGCTTCGACGTGTTCGGCCAGGTCAAGATGAAGGTGCGCGACCATCCGGTCACGATCAAGGAAACCCTTACGGTACAGGCCCACAGCAAAGTGGTCGTGCGCGCCGGACTGAACTTCGACGTCGATCCGTACAGTTTCCTGCTGAAGGGGCCGCAAATGGGACTGGACGGCGAAAACATGACGCCGTACGAGTCGTCGGAAGTCCTGGAACTTTCCGGTGACGGAGTGATGGCGACGATTTCGCCGTGGGTTTCGGTCGAATACAAGCCGGTTGAACGGCTGACGCTGGTGCCTTCGATTCGTGCCGACTTGAACGTCGGGACGTGGAAGGCGTGGTCAATCGACCCGCGACTTTCCATGACGGTCGATGCGATCAAGGACAAACTCAGCTTCCGCGCCGCGGGCGGTCTTTACAGCCAGCCGCCGCAGTCGTTCACGCTGATCGAGGGATACGGCAACCCGGACATCGATCCGGAAAACGGGACTCACGCGCTTGTCGGCTTCCAGTACAACCCGATCGACCGCCTGACCCTGGATTTCAACGGATTCTTCAAGTACTTCTGGAACCGCGCACAGGTGTCGGACGATGCAACCGTCCGTTACGACAACGGCGGAATCGGGCGGGCCTGGGGTTTCGACGTGCTGCTTCGTATGAACCCGAGCGAACGCATCCCGCTGACCGGCTGGATTGCATATACGTTCGTCAAGTCGGAACTTTATGACTTCGGCCTGGCGAGGTGGCGGCCGTCGGACTTCCAGCAGAACCACAACCTGAACATCGCCATCAGCTACAAGCTGCCGCGCAACTGGACGATCGGCGGTCGCTTCAGGCTGACGTCCGGGTATCCATACACGAAGTACGAAAGTTACCAGTACGATGCCGACAACGACACGTATGTCGGCGTCCGCGCCCCGGGGATCAACGCACAGGAACTGCCCCTGTTCCACCAGCTTGACATCCGCGTCGATAAGGAATGGGTGTTCAAGGCGTGGCGTCTTGGACTGTACCTGGAAGTCCAGAACGTCTATTTCCACAAGAACCCCGAAGGCGTGATCTACAACTACGATTACTCGAAGATGGCCTATCTGACCGGTCTTCCGATACTTCCCGTGCTGGGCATCAAGGGTTCGTTCTGAAGGCCGGGCTGCCGGGGTATCGGTGGTGGCCGGACTGGCCGGACTGGCCGGACTGGCCGGGGTGTCCAGCTTGTTCTGTATGTCCGGGGTATCCTGACGACGGCCCGCGCTTTCAGGCGGCCTGTCCGACCACGAAAGGCGGAAGCGGCAATCCCATGCAATAGGCAACGGCGCGAATCAGTTCGGATTCCTGAACGGTCACATGGCCGTCGTGCAGCACGCAGTCGGAAACGGCAAGAAATACCTGCCGTCTTATCTTCATCGGGGCCATCGAGAACCTCTGGAATGCCTGGTCAAGCTGGTCGATGCCGGGCTTCTGCAACGGCCCGACCCCGGCGGGGACACGGCCCATGAAGAGCGTTGAAACGGCGGCTTCAAACGACCGGCGGGCGTCGTCTTCGACACTGGAACCGGCCCTGGCAACAGCCGAAAGAAGAACGACCGCATCACCGATGAATTCCCTGGGGGAAACGGCGCGGTAACCGCGGCTTGCGGCGTCGAACGCCTGGAACAACCTGAATTCGACGACCTTCTGAAGGCAGAACTCGAACAGGGTGACGTTTTCGTCCGCGCGCACAAGTTCGATAAGCGTCCGTGAAAAGGCCGCGTACTGCGGACGCGACAGGCGGCGAAGCGCCGGCAGCGCAAGATCCACCAGAGGAAGGCGGAAAGCGGGATCAATCGAGGCCACGTCCTTCGCGACAAGCCCCGTTTCCCGGGCAAGGGCCGGCGAGAATTCACGGGCGACGGACTCAAGCTGACGCGAACGGACATCGGGATCCGAATCGAGAAGAAGCGCCGCGATGGTCGCGCAAGCACTCATCGGCTCTGAAACGCCCTGTCGCAGACGATCCGGGATGGCGGCCAGAAGTGCCGCGCCGGCGTCGATATGTTCCTGTGTCAGGACTCCCATTCCGGCAACCGATTCCGCCGACGTCGGCAAGGTTGGCGAACCGGAAGAAACGGCGCGGGCGGACGCACCTGCCGAACCGAAGGCGGCGGCTCCAACCATTCCCGCCACGCCGGCCTGTCCGGCCGCGGCTTCCGGCGCCTGCAAGTCCGGCAGCACGCTCCTTTTCGAATAGTCTCCATCAAAGGACGGATCAAGACGCTTAATCCTTTCATCGATGGGGGGATGTGTCGCCAGAACCGAGCCGAGCATGGAGACCACGTCCGACGGGCCGAAGAACATGTGACGCACTTCCCTGGACGCAGGCGAATGGATGGTGCTGTGGATTTCGTACCCGCCGATCTTTTTCAACGCATTCGCGATGCCGGACGGATTCCTGGTGAACTGGACCGCGCTGGAATCCGCAAGGAACTCGCGCTGGCGCGACACGGCGCTCTGGATCAGCCTGGCGACGAAGGCGCCGCCGTAACCGATTATCAGCAGGGCAATCGCAGCCAGCAGGATCGCGGCGTATCCGTTGTTCTTGCCACGCGACGAAGGACGCATGTGAAGCGCCCAGTATCCGATCGTCGCAAGCACCATGATCCCGGAGATGAAACCGATCAGGCGGATGTTCAGGCGCATGTCGCCGTTCAGGATGTGGCTGAACTCGTGGGCGATGACGCCCTGAAGCTCGTCGCGGTTCAACTGCTCCAGGCAACCGGCCGTGACGGCGACCGCGGCGTCGGACGGACTCCAGCCGGCGGCAAACGCATTAATCCCGCGTTCCTTCTTCATCACATAGACCGCCGGCACCGGGACGCCGGCGGCGATCGAGATTTCCTCGACCACGTTAAGAAGGCGTCGTTCAAGAGAATCGGTGCTGTCCGGCTGGACAAGCGTTCCGCCAAGCGCTTCGGCAACATAAGATCCGCCCTGCCTCAAGGCCAGGATCTTCATCAGGGTGGCGACGCCGATCGCCGCGCCGACAATTATCGCGACCGTGTAAAAGACCTCGAAATTGAACCATTCGAACGGGATGGTCTCGGGCCCGACCTCACTCATCTTCCCGGAGGCGAAGTACATGACGCCCATGATGGCCAGATACACCGCGACGACAATGAACACGACGGCAAGCGAAAACAGAACAACCAACTGGAAACTCTTCTTGCGGGCCTTGTCCTGATGGGCAAAAAAGTCCATTGATTTCACCTGTTGTCAACAGCGGGGATCAGTTGAAGCTGACCTTCGGGGCCTTGCGTTCCTCGGCGGATTCGGTCGATTCCAGCAGCTCGGCCGGACCGAAATTGAACATGCCGGCGATGATGTTGGCCGGGAACTTCTCGCGGCCGGTGTTATAGACCGTCACCGAGTCGTTATATGCCTGCCTGGCGAAAGCAATCTTGTTTTCGGTGGAAGTCAGTTCTTCCTGCAGCGACATCATATTCTGGTTCGCTTTCAGGTCGGGATAGGCCTCGGCAACGACCATCAGCCGGCTCAGGGCGCCGGTCAGCGCGCCTTCCGCGCCACCCAGGGCCTTCATCGCCGCGGGATCGCCCGGGTTTGCGGCGGCAGTCTTTCCGGCCGCCATTGCCACGTTACGCGCGGCGATAACGGCTTCAAGCGTCTGCCGTTCATGCGACATGTATCCCTTGACCGCCTCGACCAGGTTCGGGATCAGGTCATACCGACGCTTAAGCTGGACGTCGATCTGGGAAAACGCGTTCTTGTAACGGTTCCGAAGCGTGACCAGCCCGTTGTACATGCCGGCGACGATGATGACGAACAGGACGACAGCACCCAGGACAACCAGTACCGGAATCCAAGCGCCCATGTGATTTCTCCTTCAATGCAAGCGGACGGGGTCAGCCGCCCGGAAAAATGCGTCAACATAATCGGGCTTGAAACTGTGTTTGTCAACGAATGCCGGCGCGTCGCGAAACCGCGGATCCGGGCTTGGCCTCGGCAGGTTCCCGTCAATCGCAGATTACACCGTAGTAACGAAGTCCCCAGTACGGCAGCAGCCAGAAGTTCGGGGCGCGTCGCTGGGTGGCCGAACCCCCGCCGACCTTCCGGTACGGATTTGAATCCCAGCGCATGGTATGGATTTCGTCATACGGAAAGACTGTGTCGAACTGGGGCTTCTGGAAACGATCCTTGCCCATGCTGCCCGCATCGACCCGGTGGCTGTTATCGTACGGGTAATCGCGCTGGTCTTCGGGGAAATCGAGCAGGGTCGAGACTCCTCCGTCGATTCCCTCGATATCGGCAAGCGCGGCCGCCATGGTAAGCGTCTTCAAAGGATTGCGCTCGCCGACTTCGTATTGCCAGGCGTCCAGCATCGACTTGATCCAGATGGCCCGGCGGTCCGGCCGCTGCTCGTACCGAATCAGCGTCAGAAGGGCCAGGTCGGACAGTTCGTGGTCGCAGTAATTGGCAATCTGCGGATTCGTCCAGGTCATCACGAATTCGTTGAAAGTCGCCAGTTCGTCATAGCGGTGCTCGGAAATCAGCGATTCGTACGCGTCATAAAAGCGCCTGTCGCCCGAAACGTGCCAGGCGGCAAGCAACCCGCCAAGTATTTCCGTCGAATCAAGGAAGGCTCCGCCACCCCACGCGCCGATACAGGTTTCCATGTCGTACGTGAGCGTGCACGCCTCCAGCCCGTCAACGGCGACGGCAAGGTATTCCGGGCCGTACTTGCCGTGCTCGGTCGGCTCGCCGTCAAGATCAAGCAACCTGTAACCGTGCGTCACGATGTAGGAAACCAGGTCGGTAAGATGGCTGGCCACCCATGCGCGTTCGGTATCGTCCTTCGCGCAAAGGTCGTGGTAAATTGAAAAACCGTAAAAATGCCCGGTCATTTCGTCGGAAGACGTGTCGTCCTTCCAGTAGTACTGGTGGCCGTCCATGTAATCGACCAGGTGCCAGTTCGAAAGCGCCGCCTTTTCCGTGAACAGAGCTCCTTCGTCATCACGGACGAACGACCTGGTCACGAAACCGCGCCCCAGGCCGGCATCGATGAAATCCTGGGCCGGAACGTCGATGAGCATGCACATGTTGGTGATTGCCTTGCGGGCAGCCTCGTAATATCGCTCGTCACCGGTCACGCGGTACGCATAGCAGAAGGCGCCGACGGCTTCCTGGGTCCACTGCCCGTCGTTGTCG
Organism: Deltaproteobacteria bacterium; assembly: GCA_029555025.1. GTDB lineage: Bacteria > Myxococcota_A > UBA9042 > DTJE01 > DTJE01 > JAGOFO01. The sequence continues at coordinate 7,257 of JAKPTZ010000021.1, read as the reverse complement.
TTGTCCCGCAGTTGCAGCCTGACGTCCGATGTCGCGCTCTCGAAGCCGGCCTCGGCCGTGACGAATCCGTCCAGGCGCCAGAACCAGCGATCCAGGTTGCCCATCATCTCGGCCGCCTTGTCGGCAAGCACCAACTGCTGCGGACGGATGCGCGAGATACCGGCCGCGGTCGAAACCCACAATGTTTCACCGTCCTGCCCGAACGCGACGGAATTGACCGTGTCCGACGGAAGCCACCTGGCCGAATTGAAATGATCGACGACCGCCTGATTTACACCGCCGACGTCAATCCGGTTGACCGCAAGCGCATCGCCCCGTCCCGGCAGCAGATCCAGCAGGGTGCATCCAACCTCGTGGGCGATCGCGACACGCCGACCGTCGGCGGAAACGGCCGCCTGGTGCATGCCGCCGGCCGGCAGTCCGCCAATGCCCGGTTCAACAAGAGTGGATTGCCAGCTTGCGGCATCGATCACGGCGAGTCCGGTGGCGGTGACGGCCACGACAATGCCGTTGCCGGCCGCCACATCGACGATTGCGTCGTCGCCCGGTTCCCACCGCAATTCAAGCATGTCGCCGCCGGGGCCCGAAAACACGCCTCCCGTGGCACCGACAACGACATCGCCGTCAAGGCACGCCAGGGACACCACTTCGCCGGCGCCTTCTTCAAGAACGACTTCAAACGGCGCTTCCTGGATCAGATAGAGCCGCCCTGCCGCGACCGCCCAGATTTCGCCATCGCACTGAAGGATTCGGGCGTACTCCATCGGGGTGGATGACACAACAGAGTGCACGCGGGCCGAATCGAACGACTCGATTCCAGCGCCGGTCGCCACCAGAAGGACATCGCCGCTGGCCTGAATCGCCATCGCGGGGGATCCGGCAAGCTCGGCGGTCACGTCCGAAAATCCCGCGGCCGCCGGATCGGCCAGATCCGCGACAAGAAGGCGACCGTCGGAAACCAGCCAGACCCGCCCCGCGACGTCCACGGCCGTTTCCACATCGACATCGCCAAGCCCGGCCGTGCCGGCGCCAAGACGCAGGACGCGATCAACCTTCCAGGGGCCGTCGGCGACGCACCCCTGCCGATTGCGGATCTCCCACACGAAGGCGGCATCCGGCTCGGGCAATTCCATCGGCGCATCGAGAGGAGTGTCGGCCGCATCGACGACATCAACCGGTTCGATCGAATCGTTCCCGGCGACGTCCTGCCCGTAATCCGCACCGTCGGCGTCATCGGCCGTTTCGTCGGTCGGAACGTCCGTGCCGCTGTGATCCGGCTCGATATCCTGGGGGACGTCCGGAATGAACGATTCATCTCCAGACAGATCGGATCGGCCCCCGCCGTCGCCGCAGCCTGCAAAGGCAATAAGAGTCACGACCAGAACCGACAGTGGAAATTTCTTCATCATGAAAACCTCGCTGAGGCATCAATAGTACCGCAACAAGATTCGATTTCCACGGAAAAACCGGCCGCCGGGACGCGCCGCGGGGCGGCCATGAGGGTTGATAATTCGGCTCCAAAGTGTTAATCGGCAAAACCGAAACAGAACCGCTTTCTGGTTCCATCCAGATCGGCAAACAGAGGTCACGAAAATGGCACACAAGGATTTCCTTCTTTTCGCGGGGAATTCGCATCTTGGGTTTGCACGGGCGATTGCCAGGCAACTGGGCGTCGTGCTGCACGAACCGGACGAATCGGATCGACGCGGCCCGACCATCAAGTGGTTTTCGAACGGCAACGTCCTGGTCGATCCGAAGATCAACGTCCGCGGAAAGCACTGCTTCGTGATCCAGACGCAGGCGCCCGGCCGGGCTTTGATCGGAAAGGATTCGAACGGGAACGACGTGTTTGGCGTCAACCTGACGGTCAGCGACATGATCATCGAGCTGTACTGGATGGTTCACGCGCTGACATGCGCCGGTGCCCGCGTCACGGTGGTGACGCCGTACCTGCCTTACATCCGCAGCGACAAGCAGGATCATCCCCGGGCAAGCATCGGGGCCAGGACGTTCGCGGATCTGCTGACAAGCGTCGGCGCCCGCGGCATCGTCATCATGGAACCGCATTTCCAGCAGATTCACGGGTTCTTCGACCAGAAGGCCATCAAGGTCGATACGCTGAACATGAAACCGATCTTCGCGTACGAAATCCTTGCGAATTCGGAACGCGACAAAACGGTCTTCGTCGCGCCCGACATCGGCGAGGCGAAGCACCTGGGCCCGTTCGTGAACATGCTGAAGATGGATATCGCCATCATCAACAAGGAACGCACGTCCGACAATGAATCGGCAAGGGCCCAGCACATGGTCGGCAACGTCGAGGATCGCGACTGCTGGCTGATCGACGATGAAACGATGTCCGGCGGCACGCTTGTCGAGGCGGCCGATTTCTGTGTCACGAAGGGCGCCCGATCGCTGCGCGCGGCCATCTGTCACCCCGTCCTGACTTCGATGGACGGTTTGAAAAGAATCGAGGCGCATCCCCTGATCAAGGAACTCCTGGTCACTGACACAATTCCCGTTCCGCCGGAAAAGCGTATAAGCAAGCTGCGCGTCAGGTCGGTCGCGCCGGAATTCGCCCGGGCAATCGAAATCCTTGCCGCCCTGCCGGGCGAGGACAACTCGCTGGACGCTTTCAAGGAAAGCCTGTACAGCCCGATCAACGACCTTCTGAAGCGCCGCTAGGCCGACTGGTCGGCCTGACTGGTCACCGACATTCCCTTTTTGGAACATCGAAGATGAACATCCATGCCACATTCACAATCGTTGTCGCGGCAATCGCCGTTTTCAGCCTCGCGGGGTGTTCCGGCGGCCCGGTTCAATCCGATGCGACGCGGGACGACGGGTTGGACATCGTTGCCGACGCGCATTCCGACGACGGTGCGGACGGCGCGGGCGACATTGACGCCAGGCTTGAAGGGGACGACTTCGCCGAAACAGCCGATGACCTGCCTGACGATTCGAGCGACGACGGCTTTGATGATGACCCCCTGGATTCTGGCGAAGTCCCGGGCGACGCTGCCGACGACGACGCCGTCGATGCCGTGACGCCGCCGCTGTGGGAAGACATCGCGCCCACCGGGCCAAACACGGTGCGCGCGACGATCGGGGTCTCGACACACATGCACCAGGGACCGGGGGACAACGCGGAACGCAATTTCGAATTCGAGAAGTATGTCGAGCTTGGCGGCGCGACCATTCGCGAGGACTTCCACTGGGACGGGATCGAACCTGCCGACGACCAGTGGAACATGGATCACGTGAAAGGCCAGATGGACATGGCAATTTCGCGCGGAATCGAAGTGATCCCGATGTTCGGGTACGAAAACGACTGGGCCCAGACCGACGGCGCCAGTTCAATCGACATGGCGGAATATGGCGAATACGTCGGTCATGTCGCGGGCCAGTATTGCCAGAACATCAACATCTTCGAGATCTGGAACGAGGAAAACATTCCGCGCTTCTGGTCGGGAAAACCGGATGCCGAGGCTTACGGGCGGATGCTGAAGGCGGCGCACCAGGCCATCACGGGCGCGTGCCCCGAAGCCCGCGTGGCGTTCGGCGGCATTGCTTCGTACGACGCCGAAACCGACCTTGCCGACCGCTATGGCTTCCTGAAGCGGGTCGCCGCGGCCCATCCCGACATCTGCGAGTACTTCGAGGTGGTCGCGTTCCATCCATACACGTTCATGCAGTACGACCCGCCGGAACGCGACGTCATCATCGACGACACCCTGGCCTTCCAAGGGCAGTCGTGGCAGACCGCGATACTTAAAGGGATCCTTGATGAAATCGGGTGTCCGGACAAGTCGGTCATCATCTCGGAACAGGGCTGGCCTTCATACGACCTGACCGAGCAACAGGTTGGCCTTTTCCTGCCCCGCAGCATCCTGCTTGCCATCCGTGACGGGGTCGAAAAATACCTGTGGTACACCTTCTGGGACGGATATCCGACCACGGAAGGCGTTCGGCCGCACGAATCATACTTCGGGCTCTTCGGCTGGACCGGCGGGGACGGGACCGTGCGCAGGGCCAAGCCGGCCTGGGCGGCGTTGAAGGCGCTTGCCGACAACCTTGGCGAGATGCGGTTCGCCCGCGACGTCTCGACCGCGCTCGAACTGCCGAACGACGTATATGCGCTTGCTTTCATGGACGACCGGGGACGCCTGACGGTGGCCGCATGGGACGGCCGTGACTTCCCCGATACTTCGTGGGGCGTCGATGGCCCCGGTGGCGAAGACACCAGCCACGAACTGCTGCTGCCGCTGCCGGAACTTTACGACGGCCTGGCGGTTTACGACATTGAAGGCAACCTGCTGACCGAGGGCATCGACTATCAGGTGACCTATGGCGAAACGACGACGGTAACCATACTGCTGACGCCTTCCGTCGTCTATATCAAGGCTTTCGTGCTGGTCTGATTCAGGCGCAGTCCACCGGACACCCCGACACAGCCACCCAACAATCTGAAATTTAAGCAAAAATCCGCTTCCCCCAAGCCAGCGGCGGCGGTGCATGGCAAACTTGGGCAAACCTTGAAAAATTGGCGGTTTTGATTGAAAATCGCCGGGCTTTGGACGCAACGTCATTTTGAAAAGAACCCAATCTGGAGACGTGTGATGAATCGACTGCTTAAGGATGCCGCCAGTCATGGGCTTGCCGTCCTGACCGGGATTGCCGCGCTGATTTTCGCGGTTCCGGCCATGGCCGCAACCGGTGAAAGTTCAAACATCGACCTTGTATGGTGGGTTGCGCCGATCTCTTCGCTGATCGCCCTTGTAATGGCATTCGTGCTGTTCAGGATGATGAGGAAGTCACCCGAGGGCAACGAACGTATGCGCGAAATTGCCCAGTACGTGCGTGAGGGCGCGTTCGCGTACCTTCGCCGCCAGTACAAGGTGGTGACGATCGTGTTCGCCGTCATGGTCGTGCTGCTTGGATTCCTGGCGTTCATGGGAATTCAGAACCCCTTCGTGCCGATCGCGTTCCTGACCGGCGGGTTCTTTTCCGGCCTGTGCGGCTTCATCGGCATGAACACCGCGACGCTTGCGTCCAACCGCACCGCGGAGGGCGCCCGTCATTCGCTTAACCGCGGCCTCCAGGTCGCTTTCCGCAGTGGCGCGGTCATGGGTCTTGTCGTCGTCGGCTTCGGCCTTCTGGACATCTGCCTGTGGTACCTGATTTTGGACAAGCTGGTCTATACGCCCGAAAACATGAAGACCGGACTCCAGGCCCTTGGGCTGATCTTCGTTCACCCCGGAACCGGCGAACACGACAAGCTGGTCGAAATCACCGTCACCATGCTGACATTCGGCATGGGCGCATCGACCCAGGCGCTGTTCGCGCGCGTCGGCGGCGGCATCTACACCAAGGCGGCCGACGTTGGCGCCGACCTGGTCGGCAAGGTCGAGGCCGGCATCCCGGAAGACGACCCGCGCAACCCCGCGACGATCGCGGACAACGTTGGTGACAACGTGGGCGACGTGGCCGGCATGGGTGCCGACCTTTACGAATCGTACTGCGGTTCAATCCTTTCAACGGCCGCCCTGGGCGCGGCGATCCCGGCGCTTGGCAAGGCCGGCGTGCTTTCCCCGATGATCGTGGCCGGTATCGGAACGATCCTGTCCATCATCGGCATCTTCATGGTTCGCACGAAGGAAGAGGCCACCCAGAAGAACCTTCTGAAGTCCCTTCTGATCGGCACGCTTGGCGCGTCGGTCCTGATCGTCCCGGCGGTCGCCCTTCTTTCATACTTTGGATACGTGCCACATGGCGTCTGGATTTCGGTTATCGCCGGCCTGTTCGCGGGCGTCATCATCGGCCAGGCGACCGAATACTTCACCAGCGACGAATACAAGCCCACGAAGGGCATCGCGAAGCAATGCACAATGGGCCCGGCGACCGCGGTCATCGACGGCATCGCGGTCGGCATGTATTCCACAGGCATCCCGGTTGTGACAATCGTCGTTGCCATCCTCGTGGCCTTCTGGGCACCGGGCGGATTCAAGGACATGGCCCTTGGCCTTTACGGCATCGGATTCGCGGCCGTCGGCATGCTGGCGACGCTGGGTATCACCCTGGCCACCGACGCCTTTGGCCCGATCGCCGACAATGCCGGTGGAAACGCCGAAATGTCGCACCTGCCGGAAGAAGTCAGGCAGCGCACGGACGCGCTGGACAGCCTTGGAAACACGACCGCGGCCACCGGCAAGGGATTTGCCATCGGTTCGGCCGCGCTGACCGCCATGGCCCTGCTGGCCGGCTATCTGGAAGAAATCAGGGTCTGGCTGGGACGCATGGCCGCCGGCGCGTCGGACGGCATCGTTGTCCAGGGCCCGATCGCCTTCTTCAAGGGCAGGACCGCCGAGGCGACCCCCCAGGCCGTTGATGCGGCAAGGAACCTTGGAAAGACACTTATCGGCACCAACGAGGCCACCATGGCAAACTTCATGGCGGCGTACGACGTGACCCTGATGAACCCGGCCGTCCTGTGCGGGTTGTTCCTTGGGGCGATGATGGTTCTGGTGTTTTCCGCGATGACGATGAAGGCGGTCGGCCGCGCGGCCGGCTCGATGGTCGAGGAAGTCCGCCGCCAGTTCAAGGCATTCCCCGGAATCATGGACGGAACCCAGAAGCCGGACTACGCAAGCTGCGTTGCAATCAGCACGGCCGGGGCCCAGCGCGAAATGCTGGTGCCGTCACTGATGGCAATCATTGTTCCAATCCTTGTCGGCCTGTTCTTCGGCGTGGCCGGCGTCATGGGCCTGCTGGTCGGCGGCCTTTCGACCGGATTCGTCCTGGCGATCATGCTGAACAACGCGGGCGGCGCGTGGGACAACGCAAAGAAGCACATCGAACGCGGCAATTTCGGCGGAAAGAAATCCGATGCCCACAAGGCCGGCGTTACGTGCGACACGATCGGCGACCCCTTCAAGGACACCACCGGACCGTCGCTTAACATCCTGATCAAGTTGATGACGATGGTTTCCGTCGTATTCAGCGGCCTGATCGTCGCGCTCGGCGGCAAGCTCTTCTTCTGATTTCCACCGACAAATCCAGCATCACTTCAGACAGACGGGCGAATTTTCACGCCGGCGGGCGAATTTTCATTCGCCCCTACGGATCGTGGGACGGATCGGGCCGGGTCACGGCATATCGACGGTGCACAGCACGGGGCGGTGATCGAAATAGGTGCTGGTCGGCGACAGAGGCGCGTCGGTGCCGTCGGTCATCCCCAGGACGACGCACGAACCTGTC
>JAKPTZ010000005.1 GCA_029555025.1 Deltaproteobacteria bacterium | reverse complement strand
TGACATCGGCGGCGGCATTCCCAAAGGCAAGAAGTTTAAAGCCGCGCAGCTCGGCGGTCCGTCCGGCGGCTGCATTCCGGTTCAGCACCTGAACGCCTCCGTCGATTACGAAAAAGTCGCCGAACTGGGCGCCATCATGGGATCCGGCGGTCTGATCGTCATGAACGAAGACAAGTGCGCCGTGGACATGGCGCGGTTCTTCATGGACTTCTGCCAGGATGAATCCTGCGGCAAATGCACCCCCTGCCGCGAGGGCACCAAACGCATGCTGGAAATCCTGACCAACATCACCCAGGGCAAAGGCAAACCCGGCGACATCGAACTGCTCGAGGAAATGGCCGGCGTCATTAAAAACGCGGCGCTGTGCGGCCTGGGACAGACGGCGCCCAACCCCGTGTTAAGCACCATCCGCTATTTCCGCAAAGAATATGAAGAGCATATTTTCCAGCATCGCTGCCAGGCAACCGTTTGCTCGGCCATGTTCAAATCCCCCTGTCAGCACACCTGTCCGGTGGAAATGGACATTCCGTCCTACATTGCGCTGGTGCGCGAAGGCCGGTTTGAAGACGCCTACAGGATTCTGCTCCAGACCAACCCCTTCCCGTCCGTCTGCGGCCGTGTCTGCGACCACAAATGCCAGTCCAAGTGCCGCCGCGGCAATATGGACGAACCGCTGGCCATCAAGTTCCTGAAGCGCTTTATCACCGACAACGCGCCGCGTCCGAAAACCGACCCGGCGCCCGTCACCCGCAAGGAAAAGATCGCCGTCGTCGGCGCCGGGCCGGCCGGCCTGACCGCCGCCCGCGACCTCGCACTGCGCGGCTACAAGGTGACCGTTTTCGAAGAGCTCTCCTATGCGAGCGGCATGCTGCGCTGGGGCATCCCGGCCTACCGTCTGCCGCGCAATATCCTGCAGGGGGAAATCGACGACATCACCGCGCTGGGCGTCGAGATCCGTCTGAACACCCGCGTGGGAAAAGACATTTCCTTTTCACAGTTGGAAAAGGATTTTGACTACTTCTATCTGGCCACCGGCGCGCACAAGAGCCAGAAAATGCGCGTGGAAGGCGAAGACCTGGCCAATGTTTTCGGCGGCGTGGAATTCCTGCGCGACTTCAACAACAACGAAGACAAATGGCTCAAGGGCGAAAAAACGCTGGGCAAGAAAGTGGCCGTCATCGGCGGTGGAAACTCGGCGATCGATGCGGCCCGCGTGGCGCTCCGCCTCGGTTCAGAAGTCACCATCCTGTATCGCCGCCTGAGAGCCGACATGCCGGCGGCGGAAGAGGAAATCAAGGCGGCGGAAGAAGAAGGCATCAAGATCGAATACCTGATCGCTCCGCTGAAAATCGACGGAACCAAAGGCAAAGTGAGCTCCATCACCTGCCAGCGGATGCAACTGGGCGACTTTGACAACAGCGGCCGCAAGAAACCCGTGGCGATCGAAGGCTCCGAATTTACGCTGGCCGTTGACGCAATCGTGGCCGCCATCGGCCAGGTTCCGGATATGAGCTTCATCGACAAGAAGGTCGGCGTTGAAATCAACAAGTGGGACTGCTACACGGTCGGCAAGGGCTTCAAGTCCCGGACGACGAACCCCCGCTACTTTGCGGGCGGCGACGCGGAAACCGGGCCCGACACCGTCATCGGCGCCATCGCGGCGGGGCATCAGGCCGCCGACGACATCGACGCGGCGATTCGCCAGGCCAACCATGAGCCGGCCTACGAAAAGCCGGCGCTGGAAAAGATCGACGTGCCGCTGGTGATCGACGACGAATCGGCCGAAGCGCCGCAGATGCCGATGCCCGAAATGCACCATGCGACGCGCAAGATGAGCTTCGCGGAAGTGGAACTGGGCTTCAGCAAGGAAGACGCCATGAAGGAAGCCTGCCGCTGCCTGCGCTGCGACGCGTCGGTTTAAGATTCTTCAATCAACCCCCCTCATCAACAAAGGGCGATTCC
>JAKPTZ010000061.1 GCA_029555025.1 Deltaproteobacteria bacterium | reverse complement strand
AAGACGACCGGGCTATATCAAAGGCCTTGCAGACCCGCTGGACGCCATATCCAAGACTCGTCCCCGCCGAGGTCGCGTGCGTCATTTCCGCGACCTCTTCGGGTCGAAAGGGCGGTGTTCTATCCGCCGAAGCCGCTCCTGGTAAAGCTCGTTCATCATCGTCAGCTCGCCTACCAGTGCTTGTGCCCGCTTGAGCTGGTCTTCCAGCGGGTCCCCGCCTCGTTCACGCAGTCCAGCGTCAAGCCCCGCCATCGCACGCTCGAACCACTCTTGGATGCGATAGCTTTCAACGCCAAGTTCCCGCGACAGCATCTCGATCGATTCCCCGCGCATCACCCGTATCGCCACTTCTCGCTTCCGGGCGATCGTCCATCGCTGACCGTTCTCCAGCGGTCCTGAAATCCCGCCCCCGCCGCCGGGGGTAACTCCAGTCGGGCTACGCCCTTCTTCCGTTACCCCCGAACCATTACCCCGGCCCTCGCTTCGCTCGGTCCCCTTGTTCTTCCCCATCTTTCTGGTCCTCCTCCCCTGGGATCTTTATCCCAAGTTCGTGTCCAAGAAAACCGGGCGCGGTTTAAGGATAACTCCGATTATCCATGTGCCGAAAAGCTCGGCCCCGCTACCGCGGAAATCGAACCTGACCTCGCTGCCGCCGACCTTCATGATCGTGTTTTCCAGGACATACTTGTACAGCTTCACGACAAACCAGGGCAGATAGATTCCGAGAGTTATTATCGTAAGAAGCACACCGACGAACAGATTCCCGAACAGCCCCGCACCGGTACCCTAGTAATCAAAACGCTTTTCCAACATGGCCTCCAAATGTAAAATCGTGACGCTTTATGTTATCAGATGATTTCCATTCGGCAACACCGGCAACAGGAACCGGTCGTCAACGGTTCGATTAGCAACGGGTCGATTGGCAAGGGGATACACTGGTGAAGAAAGGCCAGCAGGAACTGTCGGGCATACATTTCAAGCCTTCGCTGCACAAGCAGTTGATCGGCCGCCTGATGGGCAAACCGAAGAACCTTCGGGAAAAGGGGCTTTTCCAGAAACTGGCACTGATCCCATTCCTGGCCTGGGTCGGGCTGGGCGCTGACGGACTGTCGTCATCCTCATACGGCCCGATGGAGTCCTTCCTTGCCCTTGGCGAACACTGGTACCTGGCTACCCTGCTGGCCGTTGCAACAGTCCTGACGATTGCCGTCATCAGCTTCGCCTATGGCCGCATCATAACGAAGTTTCCGGGCGGCGGCGGCGGATACGTGGTCGCAAACGCCCTGCTTGGAAAGCACGCTGCCGTTCTTGCCGGCTCGGCGCTTACAGTCGATTACGTCCTGACGGTAACCGTGTCGATCGCGGCAGCCGGCGACGCGTTGTTTTCCTTCCTCCCGCCCGGAATGGCAGCCGGAAAACTGCCGTTCGAGGCCTTGCTCATTCTTGTTCTGATCACGCTTAACCTTCGGGGGCTTCGGGAGGCCATCACCCCCCTGATTCCGATCTTCCTGATCTTCCTTGTTACCCATGCGGCGCTGATTGGTGGCTCGATACTTCTTCATCTGGCCGACATCCCGAAGGTTGAAGAAGGTGTTGTCGAAGGCTTTCGGAACGGATACTCGACGCTCGGGATCATGGGAATGCTCGCCATCTTCGCGCGGGCCTGGTCACTCGGCGGCGGTTCCTATACCGGAATCGAGGCAGTGTCCAACGGACTTCCGCTGCTTCGCGAACCACGCGTCAGGACGGCGCACCGCACGATGCTGTACATGGCGGTTTCACTTGCATTGACGGCTGGCGGGCTGCTGATTGGGTACCTGCTTCTTGGCGTGCGCTTCGAAGAGGGCAAGACCCTCAACGCCGTCCTGTCTGAAGCCGTTTTCGGCACGGGGACATGCGGCAGAGCCCTGGTTATCGCCACACTGGTCAGCGAAGGCGCGATGCTTGTCGTTGGCGCACAGGCCGGCTTTATCGGCGGCCCAAGGATCCTTGCCAACATGGCCATGGATGGATGGGTTCCACGCCGCTTTGGCGCTCTTTCATCGCGACTGACTTCGGGCCACGGCATCCTCGTGATGGGAGTCGCCGCGCTTGCGGCTCTTGCCTATACGGGCGGCAACGTTTCGACGCTTGTCGTCATGTACGCCATCAACGTCTTTCTTACATTTTCATTGTCGATGGCTGGAATGCTGAAGGGGGCTCTGTTCCCGGGCAAGGGTGACAAACGAAACTTCGGCGATGCGGCCCTGTTCCTGACCGGGCTCCTTATTTGCCTGTCAATCCTGATAATCACCACCTGGGAAAAATTCTATCAGGCCGGCTGGCTGACCCTTGGGGTGACCGGTGCAATCACCGTCGCGTGTTACCTGGTCAAGCGTCACTATCGCAGTATCGGCCGACTTATCGCCAGCCTGGATCGCCAGATTCCACGCCTTCCAGAGATTCCGGAGGAACCGCCGCACGACGCCGGCCACAACGGACGAACGGCCGCAATTCTTGTCGGCGGGTACGGCGGCCTTGGCATAAACACCACCCGGGAGGTCGTGCGGGAGTTCCGGGACGTATTCAAACGATTCGTTTTCGTTTCGGTTGGCGTGGTGGACGCTTCGTCGCTGCAATACGGGGTCGAGGCGGAACAGGTTCTCGACCGGACGAAGGCGGCGTGCCGCCAGTATGTCGAGCTTGCGTCGCGTTACAAAATGCCGGCTTCATACCGGGCCGCGGTCGCCACCAGCGTCAACGACGAACTGGAGGGGATATGCCGGCGCGTGGCGGCGGATTACGACGATGTGACCTTCTTCGCCGGCCAGCTGGTGTTTGACCGCCCGAGGTGGTACCACCAGTGGCTTCATAACAACACCGCGTTCGACCTGCAGAACCGGCTGCTGGTATTCGGCCAGACACTTGTCATCCTGCCCAGGCTTGTCCAGCTTGGCGGCGTTGACACCGGGAAGCAGCCGGACAAATAATTGCAGGCGGCCCGCCTTCGCGACAGGACGGGCGAATTGTCATTCGCCCGTACGGCGGTGCATTTGGATCCAGTCATTCCATTATGACTACCAGAAACAGTACAAATCCCGGACGCACTAATTTCCTGAAACGCCGAAGCTTCAGCGAAGGCCGGTTATTCACGGCACTGCATTCAATACAATCCTTTCTTTGCGACAACTGTTAAAACTTTCACTGCAATAATCGTAACTTTTGTAAATCAGATTAACTTTGTCCGATTTTTCTGATAAACACCATTTCGTGGCTTTGAAAATTCCCCTGGAGGAAAAAATGGACATGTTCTGTTACCAGTGCGAGCAGACCGCGAAGGGTATCGGATGCACGGTTGCCGGCGTGTGCGGCAAGGACGCGGTGACATCGGCGATGCAGGATCTGCTGCTTTACCAGTGCAAGGAAATCGCCTTCTACGGCAGCAAGGCCCGCCAGATGAAGCTGTCATCGCCCGCCATCGACCGCTTCGTCGTCGAGGGGCTTTTCACGACCGTGACGAACGTGAATTTCGACGCCGACAAGATCGTCGAAATCGTTCACCGCGGCGCGGACCTTCTTGATCTGGCGATCGAAATGGTCAATGACGCCGCGATGGCGAACGGTGTGGAACCCGAACCAATTAACAGGCCGGTTCCGGACTTCCGAGGAAGCAAGGAAGAGCTTCTTGCCCTGGCGCTGAAGATTGGCATCCGCGAAAGGTCCGAACAACGCGGTCCCGATGCGACCGGCCTGGAAGAACTGATTACGTACGGACTGAAGGGCATGTGCGCATATCTTGATCACGCCATGGTGCTTGGCCGTTTCAGCAACAACGCGGTCGGCTTCCTGATGGATGCGCTGGCCAGCCTGCTGAATCCACAGTCGGTCGGGGATCTTACCGCCCTGGCGCTGAAGGTCGGGGAAGTCAACCTCGAGGTCATGGGTCTGCTTTCCGAAGCGAACACCGGCACTTACGGCCATCCGGTTCCGACGAAGGTTCGCATCGAGCCGGTCAAGGGCAAGGCCATCCTTGTTTCGGGCCACGACCTGCTGGATCTGGAAGCCCTGCTGAAGCAGACGGAAGGCAAGGGAATCAACATTTACACCCACGGCGAGATGCTTCCGTGCCACGGGTACCCGGGATTGAAGAAGTACGCGCACCTGGTCGGAAATTACGGCGGCGCATGGCAGGATCAGCGCAAGGAGTTCGATGAATTCCCGGGCGCCATCCTGATGACCACCAACTGCATCCAGAAGCCCCGCGAGACATATGCCAACAGGATCTTCACGACCGGCCTGGTCGAGTTCCCCGGCCTGGTTCACGTCACCCGCGAGGACTTCGGCCCGGTCATCGAGGCCGCGCTTGAGGCCCCTGGTTTTGAAGCGGACGGTCCCGATCGCACAATCCTTGTCGGTTTCGGCCACAATGCCGTTCTTGGTGTCGCCGACAAGGTTATCGAAGGCGTCAAGTCGGGCGCGATCAAGCACTTCTTCCTTATCGGCGGCTGCGACGGCGCGAAGCCGGGACGCAACTATTACACCGACTTTGCCGAAAAGGCCCCGAAGGACACGGTAATCCTGACCCTGGCTTGCGGAAAGTTCCGCTTCAACAAGCTGGAATTCGGCGATATCGGCGGGATCCCGCGTTTGCTTGACGTCGGACAGTGCAACGACGCCTACTCGGCAATCCAGATTGCTGTCGCCCTGGCCAACGCTTTCGGAACGGACGTCAACAGCCTGCCGCTGTCGTTCATCCTGTCGTGGTATGAACAGAAGGCCGTCTGCATCCTGCTGACCCTGCTGCACCTGGGAATCAGGAACATCAAACTGGGACCGTCACTGCCGGCTTTCGTGACCCCGGCCGTCCTGGACGTCCTGGTCAAGACGTTCAACATCGGGCCGGTCACCACCGTGGAAGCCGACCTGGCGGCGGCCCTGGGCAACTGACCCTCACCTGCCCGGCTGATCAATCCCGCCATCTTCAGCCAGACGTTCCAATGTTTGTTCGCCATCACCCGACAATGTTGTGATAAATAATCACCCATGACGGAGTTCTGACCATGGACAGAAACATCACACCGGATAACTTCGAGGCGTGGAATGATGAGATGGGCCGAAAATTCGACCCCGATGCCTATCACAACCACCCTAATCCGCTGATACGGAACATTGAAAGGAAGCGGGTCCGGACGGTGCTGAAGTTCATCAAGCCGACCGAGGGCCAGCGTGTCCTGGAAGTCGGCTGCGGGGCCGGCAACGTGCTGGAACAAATTGTCGGCGCCGACCTTACTGGAATCGACCTTTCAGACCATCTGCTTGAAAAGGCCCGTGAGAGGTTGCGCCAGCGTGCCCGCCTGCTGAAGGCCGACGCCGCGGCCCTGCCCTTCGAAGACGGATGGTTCGGCGTCGTCTATTGCACCGAGGTTCTGGAACACGTCCTGGATCCGCGTGCCGTCATCAGGGAAATGCGCCGCGTGCTTCGCCCGGATGGGGTTGCCGTCGTGTCCATCCCGAACGAATCCGTGATTAACGGAATCAAGGGTCACTTTCTTGACAACCCGATTGGCAGAGTCCTGCTGAATGAAAAGCCGGGAACATACCATTCCTCGAAAAAGATGGACGATGAATGGCACCTTCATTCCTTCGACTTGAAGATGCTGAAATGCATCTGCGAGGGCGTATTCCGGATTGACCGCCTTGCCGCGATTCCGTCACCCGTCCTTCCCATAAGGTATGTTGCCAGGCTCGCGCCGATCAAGCCCGCATCTCATGCGAAAACGGCTGAATCTGAAGGTTGACCCCCGGTATTGGCGGATCTAGACTCCGACCAGCGTAACGGGGGAATGCCATGACCGCTTTCATGGTGGCGCTGGCCTTGCTGGCCGCGGGATACCTTCTTTACGGACGACTTGTCGAACGCGCGGTCAAGCCGAATCCGGACAGTCCGGTACCTGCAAATAGTTGTGCCGACGGCATCGACTTCGTAGCCATGCCGACGTGGCGCGTTTTCCTGATCCAGTTGTTGAACATCGCCGGTCTGGGCCCTGTTTTCGGGGCCATCATGGGCGCACTCTGGGGGCCCCAGGTATTCCTGTGGGTCGTCTTCGGATCGATCCTTGGCGGCGCCGTCCACGACATGATGTCGGGCGTGATGTCGGTCCGTAACAATGGGGCAAGCCTGCCGGAGCTTATCGGCCGGTACCTTGGCAAAGTTCCAAGACACATCACCACGCTGTTCATCCTGATCCTGATGATCCTTGTCGGCGCGGTCTTCGTCAAAGGCCCAGCCGAACTGATTGTCCAGTTGATTCCGGCCCAGCGCATCGGCGATCTGATCGGCGGAAACACCGGGGAACTGCTGGCGGCCGACTGGCGCGGAAGCAGCGTCTGGCTGTGGTGCGTAATGGCGGTCATCTTCGCGTACTACATTCTCGCCACGCTTCTTCCCGTCGATAAAATCATCGGCCGCATATACCCGATATTCGGCGCCATACTGCTGATCATGGTTCTGGGCCTGCTTGTCGCCATGGTCACCGGACGTATCGACGTGGTGCCGTTCACGCTCGAAAACCTGCATCCAAAGCAGACCCCGGCATGGCCAACCATCTTCATCACCGTCAGTTGCGGCGCGGTGTCTGGCTTTCACGCCACGCAAAGCCCCCTGATGGCGCGGTGCCTGAAATCGGAAACAAGGATGCGAGCCGTCTTCTACGGTTCGATGATTGTCGAAGCGGTCATAGCGTTGATCTGGGCCGCGGCAGCCGCCGGCTATTATGGCGGTTCGGCCGGTCTTGCCGCCGCCATCGGCCCCGGCAACAACCCGGCGCCGATAGTCATGCAGGTCTGCAAGGGAACGATGGGTACGATCGGTGGCATCCTGGCCGTTCTGGGCGTCGTTGTCCTGCCGATCACCTCGGGCGACACGGCTTTCAGGGCTGCCAGGCTCATCGCTGCCGACTACCTGCGCCTGCCCCAGAAAAAGATCCTGAACCGTTACATCATCGCAATACCGATGTTCGTGATATCGGCAATGCTGAACTTCGTTCCGTTTGGGGTCGTCTGGCGCTATTTTGGGTGGGCCAACCAGACGCTGGCAGCCGTCACGCTGTGGGCCGCCGCGGCATATCTGGTACGACGCGGCGGATTCTGGTGGCTTATGGCCGCCATCCCGGCGACATTCATGACCGTGATGACGGTAACCTTCTTCGTCGTGTCAAAAAACCTGAGCCACATCGGGATGGATATTGTTCCCGGAACCATTGTGGGACTGGGCTTCGGCTTGACGTCGATTGTCGCATTCATATGGCTGATGAAACCGATGGGGCGGAGTTGTCACAAGCATTCATCGCCTTGATCGACCACTTCCCAGGAAGAATCGCAGATCTTCAATGAGCTGAACCGGGTCGCTTGCAACGATTGTCGGGTTCATTCTCAGCGACGCCTCGATTGCACCGGAGGAAACACAATCCGCTTCGCACCTTCGTACCCGTGATCGCAGCCTTTCCATCCCGGGCCCGCGCCAGGCAGCCTTCAATCCGACTTCACGCACCCCGGACGCCTTGTCCATGATGTCGTAGCACGGAAAGAGGTTTCCGTAAGGATCTATATTGCCGAACAGGTATCCGGCCCAGCACTGAAAGGCCCTGCGTGACTTCGGGCCACCGGCGGCCATGCTGTTGAAGCGGCGCGAGTTCGTGTGCAGGCCGCGTGACCGGGCCAGGGCCGTCGCCGCCAGCATGGCGCGATGAACGGTTTCCGGGTCTGCCGGCACCAGGGGCACGCATGAATCATCCCCGAAGCGCCACTGGTGCTGAAGATTGGCATGCAAAGGAAGAAAGCTGATGCCACCGACGCCGAGGCCGTCCGCCAGTTCAACCATCCGTTCCAGGCAATCGACGTTGTGGCTTCCGACGACACAATTGATTCCGACACTTATCGATGGACGCAGTTCCCGCAGAAGCCGCGCGGCCCGCGTGACTCCGGCGTGGCTTCCCGGCCCGCGCACGCGGTCGTTGACGTCGGCGTCGGGGTGATCCAGGCTGAAAATGATTGTGACATCGGCCCCATCCGGGATCGCCCCCACGACTTCCTCGTCGATCATGGTTCCGTTGCTGTCGATATGGACATTCAGCCCAAGCGACCGCGCAAACGCGACAATTTCAATGAAATCGGGGCGCATGAACGGCTCGCCACCGCCGAATGACACGATCCTGGTCTTCAAATCAACACAATCGCGCAGAATCGCCCTGACCTCTTCCGTCGAAAGCTCGCGGCCATAGTCCGGATAGAATCGCGGATATCCGCAGTACTGGCAGGAAAGGTTGCACCGCCTGGTGATTTCGAACATCAGCAGGGGCATTGTCATCGGAGAACGTCGCGCAAGCCTGGCAAGGTGCAGATCGATGAACTCGATTCCAAGCAGGCCGACCTGAGCGGCCATTCCGGCGATTTGGCTGATGCGGCTCAAAATCTGCTCGCCCCCCGAAGCCCCGCCCCGATTAGACATGCCCAGGACGGGACTGTCAACAGAGTGCCCCCGGCGCGCATTCCCCGGATACTGAGCCGCGGTGCCCCTGGTGATTGTGTCAAGACAGTCGATGTCGCATAATCGACGACGGAATTCACCACAGGAATCGCGATGAGAAAGACTTCATTCGCTTTCCGGATAATCTGTCCGGCATGTGCCATTCGCCTGGCTCCTGCCGCGACTTTCTTCATCCTGGCTTTGTCTCCGATCTTCCTTGGCGCCGGTTGCGGCGGCGATGGCGGGATCAAGGACGCCAGATTCGTTCCTTGCGAAGGACCGGCACCATCTTCAAGCAACGCCGGATTCATTCATGGAAAGGTCCTGGCCGCTGAAAACGATGAACCGCTGGGTGGAGCCGCCATCAGGATCGACGGCGTTGAAGGCTGCGTTTCAACAGAATCGGACGGGACTTTCACATTTCCGTTGAAGGATGGCGGCAAGTTCGGACTTACCGCCACGGCGGCCGGACGCACGCATGCCCGCCGGGTGATGGCGGTGACCGCGGGCCACGACATGAACGTCGGCATGATGTTCCTGCCAAGACGCGACGCGGCGATATCAAGAATCGGACCCGACGGCGGCGTGCACAAATCGGCGGGCGGAGGCCTGGAACTCAGGTTCCCCGCAGGCGCCCTGGATCAGGTTCGCGAAGTAAGCGCGACCAGGTTCGGGGCCGGACGGGAGCTTCCCGGGCGGCTGCCGGAAACATCGCACTTCACAATGGCACTGGAGGCCGTCGCCGGCGAAGGCGACCTGAACGCCCCTGTCACGATAACAATTCCAAATGATTACGGATTCCCCCCGGGGACAAACGTCCCGGTCGGCGTGTTCGACGAAGCAACCGGCGAATGGGTGCCGGACGGCATGGGCGTTATCAGCGAAGACGGAACCCAGGTGGTGTACGAAGCCAGGCACTTCAGCGCGTTCGACTGCAACTACCCCGTCGAGACGAAAGCCGACCCGGGCCTGAACGGAAAGGA
Source organism: Deltaproteobacteria bacterium (assembly GCA_029555025.1). Taxonomy (GTDB): domain Bacteria; phylum Myxococcota_A; class UBA9042; order DTJE01; family DTJE01; genus JAGOFO01. Next base: position 38,287 of record JAKPTZ010000061.1, on the reverse strand, counting down.
TCCACGCCGCGAGCGGGATCCGTGCAACAGGAACTCGACTTCCGGCAACAGTATCGTTGACATCAGATCCGGCCACCTTCGGCTTGACTTCGACATGCCTGTCGAACGTTACGCCGGCCTTGAACGCACTGTCGGGCTGGTATTCCAGTCCGGTGCGGCCACCCCTGCCCTGTGGACGGGCGGGGCATGGGAGGACGGCGGCACAAATCCGGAAGATACCGAGTACGCCGCCATCGAAGTCCAGGTCGAAGGTCTTCTGGAAAAGGTATATGTCCAGGTGGCCGAAAAGGACAACTGGGCGGCTCACGTCTGGGACGGGCGCAACGCCCGCGGTGAAGTATTGCCGACCGGGCTTTACGACGGCTGGATCAAGGTCTTCAACGGACGAAAGGGCATCTTCGCCCAGGCGGACGTTTTTGGTGGCCAGCCCACGTACAGCCTGGGGATCGAGGCGGACGAAATGGTTGAGGCCGATACCGTCATCACAACCCGGTATCAATTGATCAACGGCCGTGACTCATCGGTTGGAAACGGATGGTACCTTAAGGACATCCCGGAACTCTTCCTGCACCCGGACGGTGCCGTCATGGTCGTCATGAACGGCGAATCTGGCGGAATCTTCCTGCCGGACGTAAAGGCGGTTCGCTGGGCGGGCGCCGGTCAGGAAAACGATTGCGGCGACGGCGCGCCCAGACAGAACAGTTGCCTTGAGTACCCGGAGGACATGGTTGTCGCCCCTGACGGAAGCGTCCTGACGACGGACGACTGGCAACGTCGAATCGTACGAATCAAGACAGACGGCACTACCGAGACTGTTTTTGCCGATTCGGGAAATGAATACGACATCGTGTCCATTGCCGTGTCCCCTTCCGGCACGACGTACTTCGCGGACGGATACAGTGGAAAGGTTTTCAGGCTGTCAAACGGCGGTCCCGAATTCGTGGTCGGTGGTGATTTCCCGGATATCTTCGGCAGCGCCCCATCGGTATCGTCGCCAACCGACCTGGATTTCGACGCCGAAGGAAACCTGTTCATCGCCGACTGGCCGCTGGGACTTCGCAAACTCGATCCGAACGGCGTCCTTTCGAACGTTTATGAAGGCGATAACCCGGACTGGCCGGCACCGGTTGCGATCGACGTGACCGACGACGGGTCCATACTGCTTGCAGAACCAATGAGGCATCGAGTTCGACGCCTTACAGCCGACGGCAGGATCGAGCCGGTTGCGGGAATCGACGGGGAACAGGATTTCCGGGGCGACGGCTACCTTGCGGTCAAGGCAAGGCTTGACACGCCTTCGGCCGTTGTTCAGGGCCCACAGGGCACCATTTACATAACGGATGAAGGGAACGACCGCATCCGGGCCGTGACGCCGGACGGGATTATCCGGACATTCGCGGGAAAGGGAAGCGTTTCGGGAGCCGGATGGGGCGACGGCGGCCCCGCCACCGATACGTTGCTGACCGAACCGGACTCACTGGCGATCGATGCGGACGGAAACGTCCTGCTGCTTGACCACATGAACGGCTGGATATGGAAGTACGACCTTTCCACGATGGTCTATTCCAGGCCGCCAAGCCAGTCGGATGTCCTTTCCCGGGTTGATGCGGACGGTGACTTCGTTCTTCGACACGACGACACCGACTTCACCTTTGATGCCGCCGGACAACTGACTTCGATGGTCGGCCCCGACTCCGACAAGGCGACATTCACGCGGGATGAGGCGGGCAGGATAACCGATGTTTCGTGGCAGTCCGGTTCGAAACTGACTTTCGAATGGTCAGCCGACGGACTTCGGGCCATCCATGCTCCCGGCTCCCGGACACTGACGGTCGAATCCGACGCGGACGGCAATATCACCGGATTGACGATGCCGGATGGGGCGAAGACCGCATTGTCGTACGACGACGACGGCCGACTGAACGGATGGACTGACGCCGAAGGCCGGACGGCCGAGTACGGACTGGACACTTACGGCCGGGTCGCCTCGGTCAAAGCGGCTGACGGTTCGGTCAGGACGTACCGGCCAGTTGAAACGACGGCGTTGATTAACGACCTGATCCGCGAGGGCGCCGGTGTATCCCCCGAAGACCCGGCCCCGGCGATTGTGATGCCGGCGGCCGAATATACCGATGGATCGGGAAAGACCTGGAAATACAAGTACGACGCGCTCGGGGAAGCTGTTGAAATCGAAAACCCCGACGGGCTGGTGGTCCAGATGGGCAACCATTCCTGCGGGATGCCGTCGATGTTCAGCATTCCCGGCGATTATGCGTGGACGGCCTTCTACGATGAACAGGGGCGCATTCTTGTGCAGAACGGGCCCCAGGGTGAAACTTCATACCGCTGGGACGAAGAATCCGGTGAACTGGAATCCATCACGACCCCGGCGGGTCGCGGCGTCAGCTTCGAATACGATGACGACGCCCGGATGACAGCGATCACCGTCGATGGGATCAGGATCCACTCATACGCCTATGAAAGCGGCCTTCGTCTTAAGAGCATCGAGGATGCGATCGGTCGCACCACCGAATACCGGTATGACGACAAAGGCAATCTTTTCAAGGTGATTCAGTCCAGCATCCCGGTTGCGACCTTTGAACGCAACGAAATCGGTGAAATCACGGCAATAACCGACGCAATCGGCGGACGTACCGAATTCGGACTAGACCCGATGGGACGGGTGGTAAGCGTCAAGGACAGGGCCGGCGCGTTCCACTCCATCGGACTGGACGCCATGGGACAGGTCATTTCACTTAAGAGCGCGGGCCAGGGACTTGATGATGAAAAGATGACGACATGGTCTCGTGACGGGAAGGGGCGCATCCAATCCGTTTCCCTTCTGGGGGCACCTGAATGGACTATCAATTCCGATGGCGAGGATCGGGTGATGTCGATTGCGAGCCCCGGGGGTTCGGTTGCAGTCACCTATGACGGAATGGGACGCGTCGTTTCAAGAACCATCGTAACGACGAACCAGGCCGTTCCGGACACGACCGCCATCTTTGAATACGACGCCGACGGCCACCTGGTCAGAGCAGTCGATGACGACAGCGAAATAACCTGGGAGTACGAACCGCGTTACGGCAACCTGCTTTCGGTCACCCAGTTTTACCAGGGTATGGCGGAACCGATTACGATCGGCTACGACCAGGACGAGGACGGGTGGATAAACGCCGTCGAGTACCCGGCCCTTGACGGATTTGATGGGGGCAGGTTCGATTACTACTATCATGAACCGTCACAACGGGTTGAGGAAATCACCGCGCCGGACGGAATGTACTTCGATCTATACCGCGACGATGCCGGACGTCTCGAGACGTTTGAAATCGACTGGGGTGATCCGTTCCTGCTGGAGGCCGCATACGACGAAACCGGTTACCTGGCGTCGATCACCGCTTACCTTGATTCATACCGGGAAGACGTCCACATGAACTTCGAGTATGTGACCGACGATGACGGAGCCATCATGTCGGAAACCGGACCCAGCGGAACAACGGCCTTTGGCTACGACCAGTTAAGACGCGTCACCGGTGCGACCAACCAGGCAGCCGGCAGGGACGAAACCTTTGATTACAACGCCCGCGGGGATCGTGTGGGTGCCGGATTCGAATACGACGACTTCGGCAGGGCGATCGCCGGCGCGGGATTCACCTTCGAATTCGACGAGGCCGGCCGCGTGACAAGGCGGGTTGAGACGGCGACCGGAAACGCGGTCGAATTCCTGTACGATGGCGACGACAACCTGGTGCGCGCCAGCGTCTATTCCGGCGGTTCCATGACGCCCGAACATGTGGTCACTTACGGCTATGATCCGCTTGGCAAACGCATCTTCCGGGATGTCGATGGCGTCCGGACGTTCTTCATACACGACTTCACGGACGTGGTGCTTGAAATAAACGAAACCGGCGGCGCGGACGCGTTCTATCTGCACGAACCGGCCATGGACAGGCCGATTGCGATGTATCGGGACGGCGAAGTATATGCCTGCATTCAGGACGGATTCGGATCGATTCGCGGCCTGGTAAGGCTTTCAGACAGATCTCTTGTCTGGACGCGGGAATACGGGGTCTTCGGGGACATCCTGGATCAGACCGGAACAATCCCGTTCAGGTACGGCTTCCATGGACGGGAGCATGACCCGCTGACAGGCCTGATTCACTTCAGGGCACGTGAATTCGACCCGGCAGTCGGTCGCTTCGTTTCGACGGATCCCGAAAAATTCACATCGTTCGCGGGCACTTATGCCTTTCCAGGGAATGATCCGGTGAACCGACACGACCCGACTGGTGCCGGCCCCAGGGCGGTTCGGGCCGCGGGCGAGGTTTACAGTTATTACAACAAGACCAAGCAGCACATTGAGCAAAGCATCGATTCAAGGGTGTCATCCGTTGCCGGCAGGGATGCCGGCGCCGCTTCGTCATTCGCCTGGAAGACGGCGGGGGCTGGAATGCTTGACAGCGGGGTGAAGATACTTCTTCCGTCCCCTTACCAGTCACCCGGTCCGAGCGTCACGGACGCCGCCGTCTGGGCATACAAGGCCTACAAGGCCAAGGATCCCTGCGCCAGGGCCGCGGTCGGCGGCGACGTGCTGGTCGATATCATGCCAGCAGGCGACAAATGGCTGCGACCGATGGTCGATAAATTCAACAATTTCGGGAATCTGATGAATACGGGGAACTGACCGATCAAGGCAGATCCGCGGGAAGAAGGGACTGTCCACCGATCCCGACATCGACGACCATGGCCCCTCGCTCCGACACAACAAGCACCACAGCAAGCAGGGACATGTAAAGCCTGGACGAACCAAACTCGTCATAACCCCACGCGATATTTGCGATAAGCCGGTCCGGAGATGTCGCGCCGTCGGGAACCGGGGCCGAAATGACCTTGTACGGGGGTTCGTCCGCCGAAGCCGGGACGACCCAGACGCTGCTGTCCGTCAACGTGAATCCATCGAACATGTCGAAGATCACATACATCGTGCCGTCCGCATCGAAGGCAAGGCCGTCGCCGAACATCGCGAAGCCTTCCAGGCGGGGGGTCGGCTGGACGGGGCCACCTGCAAGGCCGCCACTCAAATCAATCGAATAGAGCCCGCCATGGTTAAGGGTCACGTCCGCGCCCGAATCGGGACACAGAAGGCCTACATTCTCGGTCGTTACCCACAGCAGGCCGCTGCCGTCAAATGCAAGCCCGTTTGGACCGCCACGAACCGTCACATCGAACATCGCGACAGTTTCAAGCACAACGGTGTCGGCATCGGGCTGGAAGCGATATACCCCGCCGGTGCATGAATCCGTGAAATACACATATCGATTGTCGGCAATCGCCACCGAATTGGGCGTCACAAGACCGTCAAAACCAGCCATCGTCGTGGCGGTTGCCGTGATTGTGCCCCCAACCTCGGAAATGCTTACCTTTCGCACCGAACCGGCATCGGCGACCCAAATCACCTTGCGAAGATAATCCCAGGCCATTCCAAGCGGACTGGTCAGGCCATCCCCGTCGACCGGCACAAGCTGGGCCGTGCCATCCGGCCGCATCGCCACAAGATTGCCGGGAACCGCCAGGAACAGGCGACCGGCATCGTCAAAAACCAGCCCTTCTGTCGATCCATCGATGCCGGCACCTTCAAGCAAGGCCCCGACATCCCCGAACGGCTGTGGAACCAGCGGTTGAACCGCGGCCACGTCAACATGATGGTCGATGAAGACTGCCGCCTGGTCGATTGATGCCCGCAGAACGGCCCGGCCTGAAATCGGTCCCGCCGTCCAGGTCGTTGAAGCAATTCCCGAGGCGTCGGTGACGACGGCTGCCTGACTGATCATCCCGCCACCGAACACGATTTCAAAGGACACCGTCACCCCGGACTGGGCGACATCGCCAAGCGTGACCTGTGTCGAAAGCTCAAGCTGGCCGGAAGCCGCCACTGTTCCGGGCATGCCGTCGCCAACCCATTCCAGCTTCCACTGTTCCCCGCCCGCATCATTTCCGGAATCGGGGGATCCGGCTGTCGAATCGCCACAGCCGCAAAGAACGACGAACAGAGTCGCCACGGACAACCTTGTTGCAACATCAGCGGTCTTCATCGGAATCCGCCTCCGGATTATCAGTCGTGTGGAAGTCTAGCAGACGGTTGCACCCCCCGCCATAACAGGGAACGAAGTAATCTTTTGCGCATTTCAGCCAAAGGGCCGATTGGCGGTATCATTCGGCTGGGAAACGACGTGGAACAATCCAATGTGTTCAACCGGCATTTTCGAGATCATCATGCTGCTGTGCTTTTCGGCGGCATGGCCCTTCAGCATCGCAAGGTCGTTCCGTTCACGAAGCACAAGTGGCAAGAGCCTGGTGTTCCTGCTGGTTATCCTTGCCGGATATGCCGCCGGAATCGTCCACAAGGCCAACTGCAACCGTGACCCGGTGATATCCCTTTACATTTTCAACGGTTCCCTTGTGCTGATCGACATCCTGCTGTACCTTAGAAACCGTATCGTCGAAAGGCGGGCCTCGGTGGACTCATCGCAGGTTCATGGACGGACTGAAAACACTCGGGGGGAAATCGAATGAAGGCAAAGATCACGATTCTGGTGCTGGCTGGAATGTTCCTTCTTGTGGCCGGCTGTGGCGGGGATAACATCTCAACCAACGACGTGCTTCAAGACATCTTCATTCCTTTCGACACTAACCAGCCCGACCTCGTCGTCAACCCTGATGCGGACGATCGGGATCAGAACGTTCCGGTCGATCACGGTACCGGCACGGACACCAACGTGCCGACGGACACCAACGTGCCGACGGACACCAACGTGCCGACCGACACCAACGTGCCGACGGACACCAACGTGCCGACCGACACCAACGTGCCGACGGACACCAACGTGCCAACGGACACCAACGTGCCGACCGACACCAACGTGCCAACGGATACCAACGTGCCAACGGATACCGGAAACCAGACCGACACCGTCGATGTCGAGGGATGCACCGGTTCATGCACTTACGGAACCGACGCCATGTGGTGTTCCGAAGATGGGCTTTCCGTGTGTTTCTGCGGCGAGGACGGGGAATGGATGGCATTCAACTGCGCCGACGCATGCGCCAACAGCAACATGGTCGGCTCACAGTGCATCAATGACGACGGGGCCGAATACTGCAGTTGCGAATTCGACTGCACCAGAACGGATCTGACGACGTCCCAGTGCAACGCTTATTCATACACGCCGTGCACATGCGCGGCTGCCGACCCGTGCAACTGGGACAATGACGGCTGGTGCGACAAGATATGCGAACTGGAATTCCCCGAGGATTCCTTCACCGAACCGAACGACTGCGACTGCGGCGGCGAATGCGACCCGGATGAAGGAATCGCGTACTGCGACAACGATCAGGGGCTGTGCTGGTGCTATGAGGGATACTTCGAATCGCTGCCTTGCACCGACTTCTGCGATTATCTTGGTGCCGAGCTCGACCCGGAACAGTGGTGCTTTGTGGATATGAGCGAACAGTACCAGTGTTCATGCGTCAATTACAGTTGCGTTGACAGCGACGCGGTCCAGAACCAGTGTGACTTCGGCGTGTATTCGGAATGCACGTGCGCGGCTGCCGATCCGTGCGGATGGGCCAATGACCAGTACTGCGATACCCCGACCTGCCAGTACCTGTACCCGGAGTTGTCGGTATTTGACGACACCGGCTCGGCAGCCTGCGGCACCTGAAACTTCCCGGCGCAATCTTCATCAACATTTTCATTCGCCAGTACGGGGCATGGTGTGGATCGGATCGTGGGGCGGATTGGGGCGGTTCCAGGGGGATATTCCGGAGTACCTGGATACCTTTCTGGATATGGCGCCACGGATGCTTTCGTCGGTTCCGTGTATCCAGACATTGTTCTTTGCCCGGGTCATGGCCGTGTAAAGAATCTCGCGGACAAGCAGTGGATGATCCGCCCTGGATGGCAGGAAAAGCAGCACATTACCGTATTCGGAGCCCTGGCTTTTGTGCACCGTGGTTGCGAACGCCGGTTCCAGACCCGGAATCGACTGCACCGGGAATGACCTGAAGACGACGCCGTCATCAAAGATGGCGACCGGCTGGCCGTCCAGATCATTCATGACCATGCCGACATCGCCGTTAAAGAGCCCCTGGGCCGCGATATTGCGGGTAACCAGCACCGGGCACCCGGCAAACAACCCGTCGCGGCCCCCGGCAAACAACCCGTCGCGGCCCCCGGCAAGCCTTGCGATTGCGCGGTTGATGCCGACCACACCTTCCGGCCCGTCGCGAAGCACGCACAGAATACGGCCCATTTGCAGTGCCCTGAAAAGTCCGTTCATCACCACAGCGTCTTCCGAACCCGGCGCGAACCGCGTATCGAGCCGGCGGGCTGCCAGGGCCTCAAACGCACGGCCAATAGAGCCGGCTTCCGGCCGACAACCGTAAATCCACGAAACCCAGGATTCCAGCATCGGGCCAATCCCGCCCTGTCTGGGGTAATCCGGTCGCAGGATCACGCATGCGGCACCAGGAAGCCCCCATTCGTCGCGATCCGGAACGCGGTCGGCAAGGCGACCGGCCCGATCAAGAAATCGCTGGCCGTCACCGGCATTGGCGACACCGGCAAGCGAAAGTACCTGGCCCCCGGCTCGATACGACTGCGACAACATTACGATCGAATCCTTCATCGGCCCGGACACGTCGCCACGCGGGATGATATCGGCCAGAACCGTGCCGGAATCGACTGATGGAAGCTGGTCGCGATCGCCAAGAAAGACGACGCGCGCGTCCGGACGGACTGCCTGCAGAAGACGGTTCATCAACGCGGCGTCAACCATCGACACCTCGTCGCAGACCACATACCGATGCGGCAGCGGGTTGTCGGAACCAAACCTGAAATCGTTCCAGGACGGCCTGAAACCAAGCGCCCTGTGTATCGTGCTTCCGGTCAGGCCACGGATGTCCTCGACCTGGAACTCGTCAGGACCGATTATTGCGTCGTCAATGGCGGCGCTGATCGACTCACCCATGCGCCTTCCGGCACGACCGGTCGGCGCCACCAGCAACATCTCGCCGGGAACCGCCCCGCACAGACACCAGGCGCGCAACAATGCGGCCAGGATCCTGGTCTTGCCGGTACCGGGACCGCCCGACACCACGACGAACCTCTTCACAAGGGCCTTCATAACCGCGGACTTCTGCCGTTCGTTAAGATCCCGCCCTTCCCTTCCGGCCCCGACCTGGCTGACAACGCTTTCCAGATCCATTCCCGACAGCGGGCTGGACACGAACTGGCCGCCAGGCGTCAGGGCAAGCCTTTGCAGTGCGGCATTCAGCCCGGTTTCATGGACGTGGTGCCGGGAAAACCACAGAAATCGTCCATCGGTGACCAGCGGATACGGATCCCACCCATCCGGATTCGCAAAAAGCGGCAATCCATCGTCAATCAGGGACGCCGCGCGCGCCGCCACGTGGCCGGCGGACGGCAGCGAATCGACAACGTCACCGGTTGTCGCAAGCAGGCGGCCGAACTCGGTTTCAAGCGTGCCCACGTCAAGCGGAAGACACAGACTTCCCTGGTTGCACACGGAAAAAAGACCGGCCATCAGGCAGTTCACGGCAAAATCGGCCTCGGCGTCCGCAACGCGCCATCCGGCAATCGCAAGAATATCGCGACAGGCCAGCGCATCATCGGGCGAGATCAGGTCGTTTTCGACGGCACGCCGATACATCTCGGCCACGCGCGCATCAATCATGAACCCGGGCCGCCAGCCCAGCGCGTCCAGCCACGAAAGGCCTTTCGTCATTCGCGCCCCCTTCCGGCGGCGTGCGCCGCGCTGCGGGCCAGCAGCTTCCGGACGAACAGCCTTGACTCGGAACCGTCCGTATCCGTAAAGATTTCCCGGCTGTTCCAGACCCCGCGACCTGGCGGGCCCATGCCGCGGACGAACAGGAACAGCCCGCCGGCAAGCAGGTGTCCGGAACCCGGCCCGAACACCGATTCAAGCCACTGAAGCATCGCGATTCGATAAACGTGGGCCTGGACGATATAGCCGTTGTCACGCATGGCCCTTGATATCGCCCCGGCGGACCAGTCCGGATTCCGCCCGCCTTCGTCCCTGACCGAGGTCGTCTTCCAGTCAAGAAACCAGAATCGACCGTCCTTCTGGAAAACAAGGTCGATGACGCCGTTCAGCAGCCCGCTTCGCCACGGTGGAATTCCATCGGCCATGTTGCCGGGCGCCAGCGGGCCCGAACCGAACCGAGACTCGTCAAGATGGAATTCCACTTCCGCGAGCGTGTCGGATGACGACAGATCCGAAATGCTGAAATCGAGCGGGGCCGAATCCCCCAGATGTCCACGCAATGCCGACCAGACCAGCGAGGCGAACTGCAGTTCGGACGAATCGACGGAACCGTCAGGTCCTGGCTGCCCGAATTTCAGCGGAACGCCGTTGCTTTTCATCTTCTGGATGATCAGGGAACCGACGTTTGACGCCATTATGGCGGCCGGGGAATCAAGCCGGGCAAAATCACTGAAATCCAGGGGATTTCCGTCATCGCCGGCGCGCCCGCAGGCGATATCCTGCATCAACTGGTGAAACGCGTCTCCGGTGTGCCGTCCGGCCATCAGCAGGGGCGTAGCCTGGATCCCGGCCGCATCGGCGGTGGTGGGCGCGCCGATCATGGGTTCAATCGCCTCGTCGTCGGTGGCATCATCCGCCCTTGAGCCCGCCATCCCCTCGACATCGAACTGGGCTCGTCCCGCAAGCCCGGTCAGCGACGAATACGAATCAACCCACAGACGGCGCAGCGGCCAGCGAATCTGCGCGCCAGGGGTCAGGTCGGGCAGCATTGGATGGGGTGAAGCGGATCCTTCCTGACGCTTTCCGGAATCATCCACGCAGACGATTTCGGGGGCTACCGACCCGATCGGAATGCCGCCACAATCCACATCGCTTCGAACCCGCCCGCCGGATTCGGTCAACTGCGCCAGCCTGGCCAGCCCGGCCTTGATGAAGGTGCATATCGGGGCGCCGTCGTTCTTCGATGGCGTCCAGTCCGTTGGCACGTACAGCTTGTACATGGCCCGCGTCAGAGCCACGTAAAACAGCCTTGGAAGGTCGTTGTCCTCGACAAGTCCGGGATAAGGTCGTTCAAAACTGAAATACCTGTCACGGCCGATATAGCCCCTGCACGACTTCCCCGACCTGGGGCCGGAAAAGCCCGCCGCGACGAACACGATCGGGAACTCGAGCCCCTTTGCCGCGTGAATCGTCAATACCCTGACCCTGGGCTGTTCCGATTCCAGACGGGCCATTGTCGATTCTTCCTCGTCACCTGAACCGGCCTTCAACTGCTCCATGCGACCGATCAGCCCATGAAGATCCAGCGAACCGGAATCGGCGAACGAAGCAAGTTCCCCGAATATCTGCCTGAAATTCGCGAGCCGTCTTTCACCGTCGAATTCGGCCGCTTCCCGCACGAAAAGGGCTGTATCGCGCGAAATTGCCTCGAAGAACATCGCCCAGTTCCGATCAATCGCCAGGGCCCGCCAGGCTTCAAGAGTACGGGCCGCGTGGTTCCGCCGTTCGGGTTCAAGCATGTCGGCCGGATCCGGGCGATCAAGGAAGAATCTGGTAAGAAGCACGGAATCGATTGACTGGGAACCTGGACCCGCACCAAGCCGTGAAATCGCCTTCAGCAGGACAAGCACGTTTTCCGCCTCGGCCGATTCGTAAAGCTTCTTCTGCTTGTACTGGGCGTGCGGGATGCCCTCGGCGCGCAGCAGCCTTGAAATCAGCCGGAAGTCATCGTTCTTCTGGATAAGGATGCAAATGTCGTCCAGGCCAAGCGGCCGCGGCCCCTGACCGGCGCGCCCGGGCAGAATGATCCCGCCGGATCCGGTCAGCCGGGAGATCTCCTTCGCGATGAATCGCGCGGTTCTGTAACGGGCCTCATCGACCTCCAGCTTGCCCTTTTCACCAGGCCTCATGATGTGAACCGGAACCACCGCGGCCCGCCCGGACGCGTCGGCCACCAAATCCTGCGGCCTTCCATCCGCCGGGGCCAGCAATTCCGGACACTCGATGTCGGTCCCGAACCAGCCGGTGTCCCGGAAAATTCCGTTAAAACCTTCAATCATCGGTACGGAAGAACGGTAGTTCGTCTGAAGGCTCAAGATGTTGCCGCCGCGCCGCTCAATTTCCGAACAGGCTGAAAGGTACGTTCGCAAGTCGGCGCCACGGAAGCCGTAAATGGCCTGCTTCGGGTCGCCGACCACAATCAGCCGGTTCGGTCCGCCCCCTTCAACAAAAACCGTCCTGAATATGTCCCACTGGTCCGGGTCGGTATCCTGGAATTCATCGACTATGCCGAACAGGAACCGCTTCCGCAGGCGTTCGAGCAGGGCGCGCCCCGCCGGCCCCGGCATGGTCAGAGCGGATCTCACGTCGGAAATCATGTCGCCGAAAGTCACCAGCGACGATGCCATCTTTTCCCGCGCCACGGCGGCGCAAAGGGCGGAAGTGGTCCACGCAAGAATCTGGGCTGTGCTGACCGCATCCGCCAGGTCACCGTCAAATTCCGGCAGCAGGCCGTCCAGGGACCGCTTTTCCCCCGCGACATTCAAGACTTCGCGCAACCTGCCCAACGCTTCCGAAGCAATCGGCAGAGTACCTTTGGCGTTCATCCTCCGGGGGTCAATCCGCGGCCATTCATCCCTGACAATCCGGTTTAACAGGCGCGACCGCATGTCGGAATCTCCGCCCTGCTGAAGCTCAAGCGGACGGGAATTCTCGAAGGCAAACTCCATCAGTACACGATTACAGAATGCGTGGATTGTCGATATCGACGCCGACTCGAAATCGTCCAGTTCGATGCGCAGCCTGGCGGCCGTGGCGGGCGAAACGTCCTTCCCGCCGGCCGTGTCCATCAACCGCTTGCGAATCCTCTGCTTCAGTTCGCCGGCCGCCTTTTCAGTGTAGGTGACCAGGAGTATGTTGCGAAGCGAAACATCCGGAAAATCCAGAAGAATCTGAAGGACGATGTGTTCAAGGGTATAAGTCTTTCCGGTTCCAGCGGATGCCTGGATGACGGCGTGCCGATCAATGACGCCGGAAAGGTCCATCGTGACGCCGGTCGAACTGGTCAGCGTGATCATGCGCCACCCCCGCCGCAACGCCACAGCAGGCCGTACCGCGATTCAATCGTTTCCCGGATCCGTTCCGGCAGCACGGTCCGATCCCAGACCAGTTTCTGCAAAGCGTTGATCGGCTGGGTTGCCCAGCCACCCTGGCTGCCCTTTTCAATCCTGGCCCGCATCGCGCGCCGGAAGTCCTCGTCCTCCGGTTCGTCGGGGCTTAAGCCTGCATATTTGACCGCCACGTCATACGGCAGGTTTTCCAGGATCCTGCGACAGTCAAGGTAATCGGAAATCAGGCCTTCAATCCATCCCGCGGCGGTTGAAACCGGCACCTTGATCCGCCTGGCGACGTTCTTGTCGGCACACACCACAACGGCGCCGAAGTCGATTTCACGCCGCCCGGCGCCGATTCCGGCCACGATTCCAAACAGGGTCGGCATGATCAATGCCCGGGGGAACGGCCCGGTTTCGCTGGCCCCGGAAGCACTGACATTTCCGATAATCAAGGGCAATCCATCCAGATCCGGAACCACGAAATCGACCCGCCCGGTCACTTCGACGGCCATGTCGATACTGCTTCCGTCCGGTTTCGATATCCTGGCCGAGAACGATGCGGGCGCAAGCCGCAATCCCGGAGCCCCCCTTGAGAAGGAAACCTGCCCCATCACGGCCTCGGAAAGGGGTTTCATGCCCCCAATCGAATCCATGATCGCTTCGGGTGTGTTGGAAAGTGCCTTCCTGACGCCCAGTTCGGAAAGCTGACGGAAATACGGTGAAGGCGCGCTGGATCTCATGGAAAGGGCTCGACCCGAATTTTCAAGCCGCGCCCACGCCCGATCCGGATCCATGCCGCCCAGGATGTCCTTCAGCCAGTTTTCCTTCAGTGTTCGACCGGTAAACGTCTCGAATTCGAATCCTTCATCTTCCAGGCCGGACGGATCGGGCTTATCCAGGTCGTCCTGGCGCCCGAAGAACCGGGCCAGCCGGGCCTTCAACGGATCGCGCAGGAAGCGGTTCAGTTCCTGGATGGTTACGGTGATCGGCCCGGAATCATATTCGGGCGTGGACGAATCACCAGGTTCAGCCATCGCGGGTCCATCTGCGCGCGGGCAATCGCGATGGTCGGAAACCAGATCAAGCGCCGCCCGGAGAAGCTGCCTGTCACGTCCGGAAACGGCGACATTCCCGACAGCCCCTTCAATCGCCGCGGCCAGCCCGGGCGCGCGCGCGGAACCTGCGGCCCCAAGCAGCCCGGCCACAAGCCTGTCGGCGATTCGTGTCGCACCCTGCGGAACCGGCGCGTCGGCGCCAAGGTATCTTTCACCCCATGGCGAAAGGGGAATTTCCAGTTCCTTGAAACCACCGTCGTCGCCCTGCCCCGGCAGCACGTTCGCCTCGACGAAATCGATAAGCTGGCGAACCACCGAACACGGCTGGTGACGCTCGTCCTTCATCGTGTCCCATGCGTCATAGCTCAACACCAGGCTCTGCGTGGTCGAAAGCAGCGTCTCCATGAACATGTGACGACCCGAGTCCGGCGTAGTCACGTCGCCAATCCGTCTGTCGCCGCCTCGAAGGTCAAGCGACGATTCCCGCGCGGCCCCCGGGAAACCGCCCTCCTCCAGGCCAAGGATGAATGTCACCTTGAACGGAATCGGGCGCATCGGCTTCAGTGTCGCGACAGTCACGCCCTCGGACAGATATGCGCCGCGCCCGGTCGGGATGCTTCCGGCAAGACCGCGAACAATCTCGAAGGCCAGGTGCGCCGGAATCAACCGGTTTTCTTCGCTGGCGCCGACGGTCTTCAGGCTGGAATCCAGTATCGACCGGCCGCCGAAATAGAACTGCAATCCAGACACCAACGACTGGCGAACAAGTTCCTCGGGCTTGCGATCGGCGGGAACGGACAGGAAGTCGTCGAAGAGCGACGTCAGCGCCATTCCCCAATCGGCAACCGGCATCAAAGGAGTTCTCAAAACCTCCAGCCTTGCGGCCAGGGACTCGACGACGGTGCAGAACGATTCGGCGTCAAGCCCGTCCGCGTCCGCCGGCATGAATGGCCATACAGCAGCAAAGGGATTCGGATCGTCCGGTTCCGGGGCCGGACGTTCATCGTCCGGAATCATCACCTTGCCAAGGCGCAACCTGGCGAATGCGTCCGACCAGGTGAACGCGCCCTCCCCGGACGCCTGTGGATGAAAATCGTGGAAGATCCCCAGCCTGTCGGCCAGCCCGGCCCAGCCCTCGACGGTTGCCGGCCCCACACCGGCCGCCGCCATGAAGCACGGATTGAAAAGAAGCCTGAATACGGCACCCCTTGAAAAATCGCCGCCGGCCAGGTTCAGCATCGCCTCGACCGCCGCCGCATAGACGCTGTCGGTGCCGGCGGTCGAGTCCGCAAGGTTGTACGGAATGGGATCCCAGACGTTGTCAGGCCGGCTTCGATCGCGATCAAAAACCTGGGATATCAGCGGCTTGTAGGAGGCCATGTCGGTTACAAGCACGACGATGTCGGAAAGTTTCAGGTCAGGATCGGCCTGCAGCAAGGCGGTGATCCGTTCGGCGACGGCCTCGACCTCGCGCAGCCTGCCGGGACACTTCAAGACGACAAGGCTGTCGTCGGCGACCGTCCTGCCGACCTGCGACGACCTTGTCCGGATGCCGTGCCGTACGCGATCAAGCACCGTCGCGCGGTCAAAATCGATTTCCGGTTCGTCAACCCATTCGGTCGTCACGCCGGAGGGCTGATCCTCCAGTTCCGAAAGAAGGCGTACCGTCTCGCGACCGGCCTTTCCCCATGCCTTCAACAGAAGGTTGTCGTCCAGGTCGTTGTCGAGTGCCAGTTCCTGGCCCTGGCCATCCGGCACCGAAACGACACGCGCGGCTCGGATCCTGTGCCAGCGTTCCTCGAACGGCGTCGAAACGTCCTGCCAGAACTCGTGACAGCCGTTGACGTGATAAAGCCTGATGTCGCACCGCCTGGAAATTTTCCACAGCAGGCGGCAGTGATAACGCGAAAGCGTCGAAAGACCGAATATGAAAACGGTTCCGGGAAGCGTTCCCGCGGGGGGCGCAACTTCCCCTGCGGTTTCGCCCCAATCCGGTTCATCGTTCCTGATACCATGCCGGTGGCCCGGATCCTGGAACACTTCCTCGCCAAGCTGGAACAGCGACCGTGCCGGACGGGCCGCGTGGGCGTCCCAGTCGTAATACAGCAGACTGCAAGCCTGGCGGTAAAGTCCGGCCTGTCTTGCGTGAAGCTCCCCGGCCGAAGGATCGATTTTTCCCGCCAGCCATTCCCTGACCATCCCGGAACGATTGAATTCGTACTCGCGAAAAAGGTGGGCCAGCCGCCCGGCAAGTTGCCACAGGCGTATGGAAAACCCGGGGTCGCCCGGGCCGCCCCCAGCCATGCAGTAACTGACAAACGACGAATCGATCCGGGAAGGGTCCGCGGTGTCCTGCAGAAGAATCGCCGCAAGCCTGGCGGTCAGGGTTTCCAGATCCAGCCTTTCCAGTATCGGACGCCCCGACCGATCGGCCGCAACGCGCCCCGACGCGACGCCGATTCGTCCGACCAGTTCCCACAGGCCGTTTTCCAGGTATGGAAACGACAGGTTCGCCGCGATGCCGTTGTGCCTTGCAATTTCGAAGCGCAGCCACTTTTCCATGTTGCGGTTCGGCACCAGCACGCTTGTCGGCATCAACAGGCCGGCCAGCCCGGCGCCGGACGTGGACTGGGCGATGTCGCTGGCAAGACGGTGCGCCAGCCTGGCGGTGTCGCTTCCGAAAACTATGTGCAGGGACATCGGGAACCCCCGGGTTACCCGGCCGTGGCCGCAGGTGCAGATGTCGGTGCCGGCTGTGCCGCGGGGGCCGCTGGCGCGGGCTGCGCGGCCGGGGCCGCGGGGGCCGGAACCGTCTCGACCGCCTTCGGCAGGTTGCGATCCAGCGAGTCGGGCAGCCAGTCGTTCAGCCAGCCCTTGTTCCAGGCAAACAGACCGCCGCCGACCAGAAGGACGACAATCAGCAGAACGATCCAGGGCCACTTCGGACGTTTCTTCTTCGCGTAAGGATCAACCAGCGAGCAGGTCGCCCCGGCCGGCAGTTCCGCGACCCTTGTAAGGCCGTTTCCAAATGCGATGTTGACGCGCGCCTTGGCGTTAATCGCCCATCCGTTCGCATCAAGCAGCGGCCCAAGGTTTCTCTGGCGCAGCTTCAGCGCGGCAATTGCCATGGAAGGTCCCGAAATCAGCAGGATAATCCCGATCAGGCCAAGCGGCAGCCAGACGCCAAGTCCAAAGAACGCCTGCATCAACGCCCCGAAGGCCGCCGTGATGCCGCCGACGGCGACGCCCAGGGCGGCGACCACGCCGACATCGAACTTCGACTTGGCGGGTGGAACGGCCTTACCGTCGGCCGCATCCTTCGCGGCGCCGGGGGCCGCGAGCGCGGCGCCCTTCAGTTTGTCTTCGGATGCCGCATCGCCAGCCGCGGCCCTTTTCGCGACCTGTTCCTCGACAAAGCGCATCAGACGCTTGTACGGCGACCAGAATGCCTGCCTGACGCCAATCGGGTTTTCGATTATCTTCGTTATCGTCGCATCCCAGTCGCGCCCCTGGCGGTCATAGAATATCCCGTTCCTTCCGACGATCAGATCGTCGCTGTCGCCATCGGTGACTGCCGCCGCAATCTGGATCTTTTCACCCGACGGCCTGACGCAGTCGCAATACAGCAGGAACATCCGGCTTGAACCGGCCATCATCGCATGCTTGCCCATGTCGTTGACACGTATGCACAAATCGCAACTGCGGTTGTCGATGAAGAGCGTTCCGACCTGGAAAACGGATTTGTCGCTTCGCTGATAAAACTCGGCGAACGACACGAAGTTCTTCAACAACTTGAAAAGATTCTTGTGGAAATACAGCAACTTCTGAAGGTCGTCGATGGCCGCGGCTTCACCTTCGACCGCCTTGTCGGCCGCCATAAGGTCGGTGATCTTCTGGCCATACTCGCCGCCAGTGATCGCACGGACACGTTCGACCCCGATTTCCTCCAGCGCCGCGACAGCCGCCCCGGCCGGCTTTGCCTCGACCCACGCCTGGAAGGGGGCCATCTTCGCGACAATCGCCTGCCACTGCTCCCAGGAAATCGAGGAAAGCTGTGCGCCATTAAGGGCCGACGCAACCTTCTCGCGGAACGCGGCAATGCGGTCAATCCAGGCCGGGTTGACGCCGTTGACAAGCTGAAGCGGACGCCCGGCATCGACTGCCGCCAGGGGCAACGCCTGGATCTCGGCATCGGTAATCTTCATGTCGCGCGCCGCAAGCGCGAGATAATCCTTTTCCTCGCGGTTCAAGGCGGCCACCGAACGCTTGTCGAAAGCCGCCAGACGGCACCTGGCGAAGTAATCCTCGACCTTGTCCCGAACAGCCACGAAGGCATCAAACGCCGCGCCGGTCGCATCCCCCAGCGGCAGGATCGCCTTGTCGGCATCCGGTGCCGTCTTCCATGCAACCCACGCGCCGGCCTGGGCCATGAAGTCCTGAAGACGGTCGGCATCGATACCGGCAGCACCGCTGCGATCGGACGAGCCACCGACAGCCTTGAGGATGTCCGACACCACCGCCCGCAGTTCGGCATCCTTGACCGCCGCGGGGGGCAGGACGCCGTCGCCGTTGAATTCGGACTCGGCGAAGATCGCGGCGCGATTGGTCACGTCCGCAAGGCAGATCCGATCCGCATCGCCCTTTCCGATGCACGAAAGGATGTGCTTCGCGGATGCAAGCAAAGCGGCCCCTTCCGGTCTGGAATCGTCAATCGACGCCAGTTCCAACGTGTCGCTTCCGGACATGATGACGGCGGGATCCTTCAAACGCGCACATACCCAGGCGACGGCAGCCTTGATTTCGACCACGCGGATCCTGCCGTCGGCATCGGTATCCAGCAGGGAAAGGGTAGCCCCATCGTACTCAAGACCCTTCGTCGGGCAGGAAAGCGCGGAAAAAAGCTTCTCGTCCAGTTCCCCCAGGTGACGCAGGTCGTCGCCAGTGGTCAGCATGACCTGGTTAAACCCGCCAATCCTGGCGAAGGCCCACCGATGACCGCCGGAAAACGCCGGAACGAACGGAACCTTTTTCATACGAACCTCTTCCCGAAGGTGATAAGACCGATTGATTCTAGCCCAATTCGGCAATCATCCAAGGCTTACATCAAGAATCATCATTATTATGAAGCCGATAACCAGTCCCCAGGTCGCCCCGGCCGTCTTCTGCTCGCTGTGAATTTCCGGGATGATTTCATCGCTGACCACGTAAAGCATGGCGCCCGCAGCAAAGGCGAGCGCCAGCGGAAGCACCTGGCCGAACACCGACACAAGCCCGGCACCGAACGCCCCGCCAATCGGCTCGACCAGCCCGGAAAGCAGGGCCACCCCGAGCGCCTTTCCAAGGCCGTACTTCTCGCCCAGAAGGGCCAGCGCGACGACCAGGCCTTCCGGCATGTTCTGCAAGCCGATTCCGATTGCCAGCGAAAGACCGTCGCTGAAGCTGCCCGCCCCGAAACCGACCCCGACGGCAAGGCCCTCGGGGAAATTGTGGATGACGATCGCGATCACGAACAGCCAGATGCGGCGAAGCCTTTTTGAATCGGAACCTTCCGGGCCGTTGGTGAAATGCTCGTGCGGAAGGATGCGGTCAGCGAGCCACAGGAAGAACCCGCCAAATACGATTCCCGCGGCCACCTTCAAAGCCGCGCCGACCCCGTCCCCGGCATGGTCAAGCGCCGGGATGATCAGGGAAAACGAAGTGGCCGCCAGCATGACGCCAGCGCCGAACCCAAGCAGGATATTCTGGGTGGCCTTGCCGACATTCCTGAAAAAGATGGCCGGAAGCGCCCCCACCGCGGTGGCAAGTCCGGCGAGCAGGCTGGCAAGCACCCCGACGGCGAATACGTTCATGACGGTCATTCCCCCGCGGCCGCATCTTCCCGTTCAAAGGAAAAGATGCTGCAGTACTTTCCACTGAAGACGGTGAAAAACGTTTCAGGCATCTGCCCGACCCATTCCAGTTCAACCGGCGTGCGCCCGATCTCGACGTCCTCCGGATCATTCAGAACGACCAGGACACGCGCGCCGGAAGCCCGCATCCCCGAAATCCAGAAATCACGATCGGCGCCGGGAAACCCGGGCAGCGAGTCGGCGGACTTCAAGGCCCCCGCGGCGCCCTGACGGCTGATATCGACATATACGGGCTGCCGCTGGAACCTTTCGCCAAGCAGGGGAAACAGGAACCATGCGTGCGGGGCGCCCCGGGCCATAGTAACGGCAAAAGGTCCGCGGTCGAGCACCCGGTCAAGTTCGGCAACGCATTCGGCACGTTCGGACGCCCACAGGGCCGGCCCCGATACAATGCCGGGCTGCCCGTAAGCATGCACGGAAGGAATCCGAAGCATCAATGCCGCAAGAACCGCCACGAATGCGACCACCGCCGGCAGCCAGGGCGCCATTCGGACGAACCATGGCCTGTTCGACTTCCATGAAACGATGCCGACCGCGACAACCACGACGAGTGCCGTGACAACGGCACCGGTCGTTGTCGGAACGGTCGCGAAAAGGAAGGATAGCAACTGAAGAACCAGGCAGACGCCAACGACAAACCATCGCCTGACCGCGGCCACCCCCGGAATTGAAACAAACGCCAGCGCCGCGAAAGGCACCGCGGGATAGACGAAGCGAACGTTCCCGTACAGATACGGCGCACACCAGGGAAGGTGCAGATAGACGACGATTGCAAGCAGCGACGCGCCCAGGAAGACCGGCCCAAGCCACGCGGATCGACTTTCCCTGGCCCGGCTGCGGGCCGCCCGGAAGACGTGAATGAAGGACGCGAATGCGGCCAGGATGAAGAACGGACCGGTGACACCGAGCCCCCACGACGAACTCGGCGGCGTTCTTGTGCCGACAATGGCCTTGAAAAGCTCGCCCGAAAAGACAAGGGGCACCAGGAAGCGCCTGATCGTGGTTCCCCCGACCCTGGCCGCATGCTCCGCGTCGCCGTCAAACAGTTGCAGGCCGCCGATCGACATCGGGAACGGATAGACCGGCGATCCCACCGTCACCATGTTCCGGACGTAGAAATACCCGCCGAAGACGACCGTCATGCCAAGGAAGGCGGCGACGCGCCAGGCCGATGCGCGCGCGCCAGCCGACTCGGTACAGAAAAGCCAGGCGGCCAGAAGCACGGCGGCCATCGGAATCCCGGTCAGCTTCGTGCCGACCATGGCGCCGCACATGATGCCGGCCAGCACAAAAAGCCCTGCATGGGCCCGATTCCGTCCGGACAGGACAATCAGCCGCAGGGCCGCGAACATGAACGCCCACAACTGGATTTCAACGTATGCGTCGGCAAGCAGGACGAAGAATGCCGGCACCGTAAGCAACGCCATGACAAGTGCCGCGGCCGGGGCCCTGGACGAAAGGGATTCACGCACGAACGCGTACAGAACCAGTCCAAGCAGAAGGAAGTGGACGACGTTGGAAAACGGCAACATCGAGGCGTCGCCGGTTGAAAGCATCGCCCACAACGCGGAAAGGTCGCCGTTCATGGTGAAGTATGGAAACGTCTCGAAATACGGCGGGAAGTGAACCGGGTCCAGCGACCCGGACCGCAACACCGATGCCATAAGGGGCAGATGGTAATTCAACGGATCAAAGCCGTATGCCGGACGGACGGCGGCCCAGGCCATCAGCAGCGTCAGGGCCACGACTCCGGGAAGCACGGCAATGACAAGCAGCCTGTCCTGGCGCAGACCGGACAGGGCCGCAAGAACAAGCTTCCCGACGAACGGCTCGCGCGGAGCCCTTCGGGTTGACAGGAACGCCGCGGCGGCGAAGACGGCCGCGAAGACAGTGACCGACCAGCGGGAAAGAACGCCGAGGGCGCCAAGCGAGAGCGTGGCGGCAAGCACCGCCGCCGTCATGACGGCCAGGGCCACGATGGCGCGATCCAGGGCGGACAACCCGGGACGCCCCGCCCTTGCCGGAGCGACCGCCGCGGCAAGGCGCCATGCACCGCCCGCGACCAGTCCGTTAAGCACGGTCGCCGATATCACCGACTGAAGTGTGAAAAGCAGGTCTTCCATCGACGGAAGATTATCACGGAACGGCCTTCATGCGCCCCATCTCGGTGCCGTATTCCGCGGGAACGGCGGGAAGAGTGGCACCGTCCGGAACGGCCATGTCGGCCAGGTACTGGTAGAACGCGCGCCACAGCTTCAGTTCCTGGATTCCATCCGTGTCCGGATCGATGTCCATGATGGCGTCGCTGATGTGTTCGTATGGGACGCCTTCCGCGTTCTTCGGTTCCAGACTGACCATGCCGCCAAGGTACTCCTTGACGACGCCAAGCATCTCGCCGATGTAAAGGTTCGTCGCGACGCGGTACAGCTTCGTGTTCGCCTCGGACGTGTCCAGCGGCTCGGCCATCCAGCCACCGTTTCCATCGGCCATATAAACCTTGGTGACCATGAAGAACCAGTCGGCCGACGGCTTGTATTCGAACTTCAGCCCGCTTATCTGCAGGAAGAACGAATCGGCGATTGAAACGGCGACGCCGACGATGATTTCCAGCGCGGTCTTCAGTTCACCGGCGGTCAGGTAGATCTCGATGATCGGGTATCCCATGTCGCCGTCCGGCCCGATTCCAAGCGGAACGACCTGGACGATGTCGCCAAGCGTGATCCGGCCGGATTTGCCCTTCAACAGGCTGTCGCGGATGACGCCGTTCGCCTCGAACGCCACGTCGAAATCGCGTCCGGAAAACTTCTTCGCCGAATAACGCACGCCGTCGGCAATCAGGTTTCCAAGGCTGTATTCCTTGAACTCGACCGGAACCAGGTCGAAATCGGTCGTGGCAATCGGATCCGCATAACCGAGGCCAAGGGAAGCAAAAGCGGTGTCGCCAAGCATGTCCATGTAATCCTGGACGGTTTCAATCATGGCGGGCCAACCCGGAGTTTCATCGGTCACGGGGATTGGCTCCCATGATTCAAGATCCCACCCGCCCTGGCCGTCCTGAACCATCACAAGCCTGCCCAGGAACTTTCCGTAACAGGCGGACTGGACGATGACCGTATCCTTAACGATTATCGGATCTTCCATGTAGGTGTGGGTGTGGCCGCTGACTATGATGTCGATGCCGTCAACCTGCTCGGCAAGGGCCTCGTCCTCGCCCTTGGCGGTTCCTTCCGATACACCGCTGTGCGACAACGCGATGACCAGATCGACACCCTCGACATTCCGAAGCGTATCGACCATCTCGAGCGCGGTTTCCTTCAGGGCGCGCGCCGTTACCGGTTCCGCGTTGGGCGACAGCTTGATGGCGTTGACGCCCAGCAGCCCGAACATCCCAATCTTCACGCCGTTTTCCAGCGTCACGACCTTGTACGGCTTGATCTTGTCCCCGACAAGGGCAGCCATGGCGTCGTCATCGGCCGATTCGTCCGAATAGACCAGGTTCGAAGCAAGAACAGAAATGTTCGTGGCGCCTTCAAGGCCCTGATTCAGGACTTCCACCAGCCCTGCCGGGGTCCAGTCCAATTCGTGGTTTCCAATCGTCGTTCCGACGTATCCCATTTCGTCCATCATTCGCAGTTCCAGCCCGGTCGAAGGGGCAAGCGCCGTGAAAGCGGTTCCGAAACTGAAATCGCCGGCGTCCATGATGGCCATGCCGACGTTTTCATCAATCCACGCCTTCTGGCGCTCGATCAGCGAGGCGATCCTGGCGAACCCGCCGATCGTGTCGTCGTCCATGATCGTTTCCGGCGTGTAGTCCAGAACCGGGCCGGTACCGTTCACATGCGAATGGATATCGTTGGTGTGCAGGATCATTACCCTTTTCTTGCCGTCCTGCGGGAACCCGGCGCCTTCGGGATGAAGGAAGGCTTCCCAGTCGATCGGAATCGGTTCGGTCGTCTCGACGGCAGTATCGACAGGGACATCGGGCGTGACCGTATCGCCTGCAACCGTATCGCCCACGACCGTATCGCCGACAACGTCAGGCCCGAGATCATTTCCGCTCGACGAACCGTCGCCGCAACCCACGGCAAGGAACAGGCAACCAAGAATGCAGCACCCGGCAAACTTCATTTTCATGGCAGGGATTCCTTCAACCAGAATGGCGGAATGATATCACAACGCTTCGACAAACGGCACCGCTTCCTGCACCGGCTTATCGGAAATCGTCTTCATCGGTTATCTTTGGACGATCGCTTGCGAGGCGCCGGGATGCAGAAAAAGGCTCCTGTCATCAATCACATCTGGTTCTGGCTGATTGTCATCCCGATTCTTGCCGCGATCGCGACCGGACGCATGGAAGACGTGACCAAGGCCGGCTTCGAATCCGCGGCCCTGGCCGTCGAACTTGCCCTGAAGCTTATCGGCGTCATGACGCTGTGGCTCGGGCTGACGAAGATTGCCGAAGCCGGCGGGTTGATGACGATGATCGCCAATGGTCTGAAGCCCGTGATGCGACGGATTTTCCCCTCGATTCCCGAAGGACACCCCGCGCTTGGCGCCATGGTGATGAACTTCTCGGCCAACATGCTCGGCCTGGGTAACGCGGCGACTCCACTGGGGATCAAGGCGATGATGGAACTGAACCGCCTGAATCGCACACCGGGTCAGGCGACAAACGCGATGATACTTTTCCTGGCCATCAATACCAGCAGCATCGCCATCCTCCCGCTTGGGGTGATCGGGGTTCGGGCTGCCGCCGGAGCATCCAACCCGGCAGACATACTGGTGCCGGGCCTGCTTGCGACCATCTGTTCCACGACCGTTGCCATTGCTGTCGGCCTTCTGATCAACCGCCTTCGCCCGGATCCGGCTGCCGACAAGACCGGGCACGACGGTTCGGCGGACGCGCCGGCAACCGCGTCGGCAGGTGGCGGCGGGGCGACGATTCCGGCGGCTGACGATCCGACCACCGTCACCGCCCCGAACGAAGCGTCGGCGACCACGACGGTGCCCGATTCCCTGATTAACAGACTGGTTCCGATCCTGGTCGTACTCCTTGCGCTTGCCGCCATCGTCTGGCGCCTCGTCAACGGCGACATGTCGGGCATGCCAGGCGAAATCGTGAAATGGTGGATGATTCCCCTGATCATGGTCGCGATCCTTCTTTTCGGCTACAGGCGCGGCGTCAACGTTTATGAGGCCGCCTGCGACGGCGGGCGTGAAGGATTCCAGACCGCCGTTCGAATCATTCCATATCTGGTAATGATCCTGGTCGCGATCGGCATCTTCAGGGCGTCCGGAGCGTTCGAAATGGTCACGTCGGCTCTTGATCCGCTGACCAGCCTTGTCGGTCTTCCATCCGAGGTTCTTCCCATCGCCATCCTGCGCCCCCTGACCGGCTCCGGATCGTTCGCGCTGATGTCCGAAATCACCGCGAACGCCCCGAACGGATTCCCGGCGTACCTTGCTGGCATCATGCAGGGCAGCACCGAAACGACGTTTTATGTGCTCGCCGTGTACTTCGGATCGGTCGGCATAACGAAGATCAGGCACGCGCTGTTCCCCGCCCTGCTGGCCGACCTTACCGGAATCGCCGCCGCAATCATCTTTGCCCGCGTCTTCTTCGGCTGACCACGGCCACAGGGCGTCCGATTTCGTGACGCACCGCACAAAAGCCGGTATCATCCACACGACTCCAGGCCGGTGATTCATGGCAGTAAAATATGACGCAGTTGTTGTCGGGGCCGGCGTGGCCGGTCTTTCCTTCGCGACCAGGATGGCTGGTTACGGGTATCGGGTGGTAGTACTGGAATCCGCGAATCCGGAACACCTTGGCCACGACTGGTGGGACACGATCGAACTGCGATCCTTTGACGTCCTGGGTCTGGCAAGGCCCGAACCGCCCGAAGCCAGAACGCCATTCACATTCAAAATGAACGTTCTTGGGCGGACTTACCCCGTGGTCGCCCGCATGCCGGACGACATGGTCAATGTCGAGCGAAGGCTGCTTGCCACGCGCATGGTTCGATGGGCGACCCAGGCCGATGTCGAGATCCGGTTCGGGTGCCACGTCACGGGACCGATCCTGGAAAACGGACGCTGCAAAGGGGTAACACTGGCCACGGCCGGCGACCATGCCGCCAGGGTGAAGGCACCGCTGACCATCGACGCAAGCGGTGCCGCCGCGGTCCTGCGGCGCCGCTTCGATCCCGCAGTCGCCGCAAGGTGGGGCTTCGAAACCGAGATCCCGCCCGAATCCTTCATGCACACATGGCGGGGGATCGCCACAGACACCAGCGTCGGCGGCGACTCGGTCATCTGCATGGGACAAGGCAACAGCACATCCTGGATCAGCCGCGAACCGGACGGGCTCGTCGATATCTTTGCCGGATCGCTTGGCGGATCCCGGGGCGCGGAAGACCCGGAAACGGTCGCGATGGACATGATTGCGCGCCAGGGCGGCATCGGTGACTGGGTCAGGCCGGGAACCAGTGCGGTCATCCCGCTTCGGCGCCCGTTTGACGGCATCGTCGCGCCCGGATTCATGCTGCTTGGCGATTCGGCGTGCATGGCGAACCCGATCAACGGTTCCGGGATGACGGTTGCGATCGACGCAGCCATCATCGCGGCCGACACCGCCCACGACGCCATGATGAAGGGTCGCTTCGAAGCATCGGATCTGTGGTCATACCCAAGAGATTTCTTCAGGGCCAATGCGGAACTGGCCTTCCTGGACGCCTTGAAGTCCTTCGTGTTTTCGGCGCCGCGCGATCCGATGCTGGACTTCTTCCGACAAGGCGGCCTTCGAGGGCCGGCCTTCTGGAAGATGCGCCCTGAATTCGGCCCGGCCGGATTCGCCGCCAAGGCCGGCGCGTTCGCGCGGACAAAAGGGGCGGCGGCCCTTCTGCCCCCGATGGCGGGAACACTAACGCGCGCCGCGATTGCCGAGCGTCACATGGCGCTTTACCCGTCAAGTCCATCCGGCTTCAATCAATGGAAGGCGATACGCCGCAGAATCACAGGCTGAATGCGGGCAGAAGCACCTGGAAAGTGGTGCCGCCGGATCCGGTTTCCTTCACGAACAGGGCGCCGCCGTGCCTGGAAACGATCTGGCTGGCGGTCGAAAGGCCCAGGCCGGTTCCCGCGCCCTCGGCCTTGGTCGAAAAGAACGGGGCAAATATCCTTTCCAGATTCTCTTCCGGGATTCCACAACCGGTGTCGCGGATCTCGATCGACGCGATCTGGCCGGATTCCAGCCACGGCCACCTTGCCTTGATCCGCGTCCGCTCCGGTTCGTCATCGATGCACGATGTTCTGAAAGTCAACACGCCTCCGTCGGCCATCGCGTCCCGCGCATTTACCGCAAGGTTCACAAGCACCTGGGTGAACGCCGACTTTTCCAGCCGAACGCCGCACTCACACCCGCTTGACTGCAATTCGATTCGCACCGACGCACCCATCAGCGGCTTGACCATGTTCATGGTATCGGCCACGAACTGATCAAGGGGCATTTCGTGCATCACCGGCTCGGTTCGCCTGGAAAAACTCAAGATACTGGCGACCAGATCCTTGGTTCTGTCGGACGCGTCCAGCATCGCGTTCAGATAGGACGACGCGGTCGGATCGGTCGCGACGAACTTCCGCAGGCACTCGCCATAGCCGTTGATTATCTGGAGCATATTGTTGAAATCGTGGGCCATGGCACCGGCCACCCGCCCCAGGGAATCAATCTTCTGCAAGTGGTGCATCTGGAATTCAAGCTCGCGAAGCGCGGTGATGTCCTGGACGGTTCCATGCAGCTCCTCGACCACGCCGTCTTCCATGATGACCGGTTCCATGCTCATCACAAGGTATCTGATCCGACCGCCGCCAAGCTCGCGCCTGATTTCGATCTGCCGGAACCTGCGCATCGTCACCGCGTCAAGGATGGCCGACTTGATTACTTCCAGGGTATTCGACCCCAGAACCTGGCCGATCCATTCGGGCGTTACCTCGTCAACGGCATCAAGGCCGACCAGATCGAATGCCTCGGGACTCCAGTAAATCTTTCTCTGCCGGACATTGGTTGACCAGTACCCCAGGCGGGAAACACGGGCCATGATGTCAAGCTGGACACCCTTCATCCGATCCTGGCGAATCGTTTCGACAATCTCGCTGACGTTCCGGACGACCGCCATTACCTTGTCGCCGGCAAACGGCACCATACGGGCATGGAAATAGTGTTCCACGCCATCAAGATCAAGCCGGTAATGGAATTCCCCCTTCTGACCGGTCAGAACCACGTTGTTCAGGGTACGCCTGGAAACATCGGCGACTTCCGCGGGAAGAATGTCCTCCAGCCTGGCGCCCAGAAAGTTCCCGGGCGAAGCCAGCAGCTTTTCCTCGTTCGCGATGTTGTATCCGACGAAGGTGCCTTCACGGTCAAAGATGAAGACCAGGTCGGGAAGGGCCGACACAAGGGCTTCAAGACGTTCCTGCTTTTCCCTGGACTCCATTTCGGCCATCTTCCTGGCCGAAACATCGAGCAGGGTACATACCACCTCGGTCACGTTGCCTTCGGCATCGCGGGAAAACGGAAGAACCACGCCCTCGCTGCATCCGCCTGCCGGGAATCCCCTGTCCTCGTAAAGTCCGCGGCCGCCGGCAAAAGCGACCTCAATCGCCGCGGCGACAGTCGGATAAAGGTCGGTTGGAGCGGCTTCGGAAAGCTTGCGGCCACGCCAGGTTTCGGAAGAATAGACTGCGCTTCCAATGGCCCCGCCCTCGATGAACGTGAATTCGTATCCGCCGGCGCCGTCCCTGACAAGGCGGAAGATCAGGCCGTTGATCGATCGAAGCATCCGCTCGCAGTCAAGGGCGCGGGTACGCCAGCAGGCAATGTCATGCTCTGGCGAGCCGGCCGAATCTGCCGTGGCTGCCGAGGTCGATGCCCTGTCATCCCTTCCGATGGACTTGATGGCCCTTTTTGCCCTTTCAGCCTGTCGTGTTAGCCTTTCGCCCATGTCTTCAAAAGCCCCCGGGAACCTGGCCACTCGAGTGTGACGGCCAATGCCAGATCCCCGAAACAGCAGTCCAATTCAACTTCCGCCGGGAAACCGCGACCTGACGCGTAGTGTTCAGACATAGATTATTACCCGGAGGCCCTTTCGGCAACACAAATCGTGAACACGCTTGAACGGACTGAAGAAGATTTGATTTTCGCCGCGTACCAGGGAAGTCCGGCCACGGGGACTCAAGTTGGCCTGCGTGAAAGGATGCCCTTCAACAGCGTAAGCAAAGGTCCGGAATCACGATTCCGGTATTCCAGGCCGCCCAGGATCACCTTCCGAACCTTCATGAACTTCACTTCGGCCGGCGGCGTGTCAAGCGGGTTCCGATCCAGCACGACCATGTCGGCGAATTTCCCGGGTTCCAGCGACCCCCTGGAAACATCGTCAAAAGTGCTCCTGTAGCCTTCAATCGTGAAAAGCCGCAGCGCCTGCCGCACGGACAGCGACTGTTCGGGAACATAGTGGTTGCACGCCGCGTGCATCCCGGCGATCGCGTCGGGCAGGGTGCACGGCGCATCCGACCCGCCACTGACGTGGATTCCCATTTCAACCATCGTCTTGAGCGGCGAAATCAACATCGCGCGGTCGCCGAGTATGTCGGTTATGTATTCAAGCGGCTCAAGCTCCCACTCCAGGAAGGCGGGCTGCAACGGAAGGTGGATGCCCAGATCGGCACACCTGCGAAGGCCTTCCATGGTCGGCAGGCATGCATGGATGATTCCGTGCCGGTGATCCGGCCTTGGCGTGTCGCGAAGCGCCGCTTCAATTCCATCGACGGCCTGTTCAAACGCGGCATCCCCGATTGCGTGAACCTGGATCTGCAAACCTGCCCTGTTCGCCCGGACGCAGAAATCCCGCACCTTCGCCGGTTCATAAAAAAGCACGCCGCGGTTGTCGGTGTTCCTGTAAGGCTGAAGAAGCGCCGCGTCCATGCTTCCGAAACACCCGTCCAGCGCGGTCGCGAAACACCCGCCGATCCGTGGCAGACGACGGCGAAGCACCTTTCCGATGTCCATCGTCTGGAAGAAAATCCTCATCTGGAGGCCGGAGGATGTGCCCCTTGCCACCCACCTTTCCAGATCGACGTCGAGATCCTTCGGGAAACCGACGCCGGACACGTCGTCAATCTTGCAGATCCCCGAAGACACAAGCGAGTCGGCCGCCGAGATCATGTTCCGGACGACCTGCATCGGCGGAATTCGACCGGTAACGAAGTCGGTGCAAGCGAAATATGCTTCCTGGTTCATTTCGCCGGTGTCGGGATGAAAACCGCGCAGCCCCCGGATATGCGATGGAAGCATCGCAATCAGCCTGGAATTCAGGATACATGCGTGGCCGTCGTACTTGACGATGAAGACCGGCCTGTCGCCGCAGGCGGCGTCCAGTTCAGCCCGTGAAACCAGCCGCCGCTCGGCGACGCTGTGGATCGACGCCCCGAACCCGACGATGATGTCCTGGCGGTTCGTGGTTGCGAATTCCTTCAGCCTTGCCTGGATTTCCGGGATGCTGCGGGCGGATCTGACATCCAGCCCGGAATGAAACAACGCGAATGACGCAAAATGAATATGGCTGTCGGCAAATGACGGAATCAGCGCGTGGCCATCCGGCAGCACTTCCCGCGCCGCCCCGACGAAACGTTCCGGCAGTTCGTTGCCCGTCCAGACGATGCGGCCGCCATCCTCGACCAGGAAGCGGCACACTGAATCCGAAGCGTCGCAGGTGGCGACCGTACCTTCATAAACCTTCATGGCATCCTCCCGGGGGGGCGGTCAATCAGACCATGCGTTCGGGAACCGAATCATTGACACTGGGCTGGGCATGGCTTGACTTGAAAAGTCGGTATCCCCAGTCCATCCGGACAAAGGCGATCATCAGAAGCACCAGCACCGCAAGAAGACCGCCGGCAAGCCAGGGGTTGTAGTTCTGGGTGACGAAAATCGGGCCGGTGCCGGCCTTCTGGGGCGAGGTCGGATTCACCGGAAGCCCCCATCGCTCGGCAAACGCATTGAACTGGGAGAAGTGAAAAACCGGGATGCTTTTCTGTGCGAAACGCATCATGACGGAATCGTCGGAAGACTCAATGCTGGTAGTAACTTCGGTGTTCAGGCCGGTCGTGAAGATCTTCTTGCCGACCGAGCGCCCCAGGGAAACGGTACCGCCGCCAATGTTGATATAGGCGCGGATGTTGTCTTCACCGCCGGCCACCCGATCGTAGATCTCCATCCGCTTTTCGAAGCTGTCCTTGTAATTCGAAACCACCAGGGCCGGCCGGCCGCTGCGCACGATGGAATCGTCAATCAGCGTGACGGCTTCCGCCTCGAGACCAAGTGCGTTGTCGTCGATTCCGCCGCGGGTCATAACCTCGGACGGATACGGCAGGATGTTGCGGGCAACCAGTATCCTTTCGATGTCGGGCCACATGAAGTCCGGAAAATTGGCGCCCCACTGCGACGAACCGACGCTGGTGATGATGATCGGCTTCAGTCCCAGCACATGAACGGCCGCAAGCACGTTGATGTTCATGGCCGGAAAAGACCCCGTCATGCCGATTGCCACGACGTCGCCCCGGTTCAGCCCGGCCCGCTTGAACAACTGCACCACGACGGCGGCGAAGTTCGGGTTGGCCGAAGTCCTTTTCGACGTGATGTAACCCGGATTGGTCGTCACGGAGGTCACCGCGTCACCGAGCATTCCGGTGCCGGCAGGATCGTACTCAAGGTTGACCGGGTGCTTCAGGCGCACGCGCTCGGCCTTGACAACGTCGTACGCCTGGGCTGCCAGCCTTGCCGCGTCAAGCTTCAACTTGTAATTCTTCTGCCTTTCCTGGATGGTCACGTTTTCAACAAGCAGCACGCCCGCGACGGCAACCAGGGCGACCATGACCAGAACGAATGTCGATACCTTCCTGGGACGCCAGTACAGCTTTTTCACAGCGACGCCCCCTTGTCGATGAAGCCGGTGACGATCAGGACCATCCTGACGATCACGGTGACAATCGTCAGCGACGCCAGCGTCTGGACAGTCCCCTGACGATCCATCCACAGCGCGATCAATCCGGGAATGATGTAGCCGATCACGGCGAACTCACCGACCTGGTTGCCGATGAAACGGTTCAGAAGCACCCCGACCACATACCCGAAAAGGATCATGACGGCGGTTCGCCGCCGCCCGAAAATGATCAGGTACATCGAAAGCGCCTTCACGACGACATACGTCAGGAACCCGGCGGCCACGGTCAGCGCGATGACCAGCGGCTGGTTCACGAACAGGGCCAGGTATCCCGGAACAACGATGCCGCCCGTGGCGATTCCAAACGCCTCGGAAAACAGGACGCCGGTGACGATGCCGACACCGATCGACACTGGCAGGATTTCGGAAATCATTGCACCAACCCCCTGACTTCGCTGCGATTACGGAAATACGAAACCAGCGGCAGCCCGAAACCGCCGATATTGCCCATGCCGATCACCAGGTTCGACCCGGAACAGTTTTCCAGGATCTTTTCGAAAATGCCTTCAACCCGCTCGTCAGCGGCATCGACGAAAAGCGACGGGTCCATGCCCTTCTTCGCGGCGGCCCGAATGAACTGATAGGCGCCCGTACCAATTACGACTACCTTGTCCGCGTCCTTCCAGAAATCGGTGTCGTTGACCATTTGAAGGGTTCTGGCCGGACGATCCTCCCGAAGGTTGAAAACCGCCATCACGCGATCGACGCCAGGGTGCCTGGCGACTGCCGCGTTCCAGATGGTCTGGCTGGATTCAGGGTCGTTTGCCGCGAATCCGTTGACGAAAATGATCCTTCGCCCGAAGTAATCCAGGATGAAATCATTCAAGGCGCCAGGATCCGGCTGGGCCCGCCACATCCCTTCAATGGCAACCTGACGGTCAATTCCCAGCGACGCAAGCACCTTCAGCGCAAGCGCCACGTTTTCGGGGTGTTCCTTGTACGAAAAGCCGGCCATGTCCTGGGGCGTCACTGCCGCGACCTCTTCCGGGGTCACGTCGAACAGAGTCGCCTTCCGATCGGCCGCGGCGTCACGAATGATGTCAAGATTTCGCCGCTCCGCCGTGAACACGCTTCTGCCAGGGGGGATTATTGCCGCAAGCGTCCTTGCGACATCGGTGTCGTCCGGGCCCATCACGTCCAGGTGATCCGGCCTGGCATTCGTGATGACCGCGTGCGTGGCGCGTGTGAGCATGTGTTCCGCCACCCAGTGCAGCGCCGGCTGAAGGGCCATGCATTCAAGCACAATCGCGTCGGCACCCATCCCGACCGCTGCCGCCACCACGCGCTTCTGCTCAATCAGGTTGGCGCCGGTTGGACGGAACATCGGGATCTCGCGACCTTCCGGTGTGATCATGCGGGCGGTCGTTCCGGTCGTCTTCGCGGCGGTCCTGATACCCGCGTGATTCATCGCCGCCGCAAGTATCCTTGTGACGCTGGACTTACCCCTGGTTCCAGCCACATGAATTCGAGTCTTGATGGAAAACAGGGCACGTCGGTGAAAATAGTTTTCGACCATGCCGATCAGCACGAGTCCACCGGCCATGATTGACAGAAGCAGCAGGCCATCCATGTCGGGATTTCCCCAGGCTTCGAACCCGTTAATCATTACGCCTTTCGGGCCTTGGATGTCAATCGAATCGCGCCCCCTGGCGGTCGAAGCGGCAGCGGGTGCCAAAAATTGTCACCACCCATCGACACAACACGTCCGAAGGCTCCAAAATCGACCTGAACAGCGGCGGATTGGAGATCCGGCCCGCCAGTGAATCCGGACGCCCGCGCCCTGGCACGAATCAAAATTCCCTTTAATAACGAAGGCATGCAACCCGAAAAAAGAACGCTCCGGTCATCCCCCGCCGACTGGCACCATTATTGCAGTTGTTAACCGCAAGCGGGGACGTCGGGGGGCTTCAGCGCCATATGTTCGATCGGAATTGGCCCGAATCTGCCAGATTGTTGGCAGTTCGGGCCTTTTCTTTCTGGACAGGTACCGGCAACCGCCCCGAAGACCGGGTTTTTCGCCGTTCATAAAGTCAAATCCTGTGTTGAGAGTCCGCCCCGCCGGGTGTAGAATCGTCCAATCTTTGACCAGGTATCGAATATGAATCGTGCCTTCAGGGTTCTGTCAGTTTCCATCATGGTCGCCTTCATGGCGACAACGCTTGTCGCCTGCGGCGGCGGCGGCGACGGGGAGCCGGACGTCATCTACGACGTGACGTTGCCGGATTCACAAATGGACTCGATGCAGGACGTCCCACCGGATACGACCCCACCGGACGTTCGCCCGGATGAAGGCACCGACGTTGTCTGTACCTGCACGGTCGCCGACGACTGCTGCGACGGCTGCAACGTAATCAACGAAGGCGGGGCCTGCGCGATGGAAGGCGCCGGCAACTGCAAGACCCCCGTATGCCAGTCCGGCGCCTGCGTCGCCGTTGACGTGGTTTGCGCCCCCGACGGCAAGTGCCTGTTCGACAACGGCACGTGCAACCTCGAGACTGGCGCCTGCGAATTCGACCTTTCCGGCGCGCTTCCCAACGGCACCTCATGCGAGGCGCAGCCTGGAATCGACGGCAGCGGCGCGTGCATCCTTGGCGTTTGCCAGCCGTTCGGCGAGTGTGACTTCAGGGCGTACGACCAGGTGGCCGGCATGCCCTGCAACTTCGATTCGGAATGTGCTTCCGGCCTGTGCATGGCCGACGGCTGGGGCTGGGATCACTTCTGCACCCAGCGCTGCGAGACGGCGGCCTGTCCGGACGGCCTGCGCTGCACGAAAAACGCGGACAACGAGTACTTCTGCATGCGCATCGGAACCGACAACTACCCGGGCGACGGAACGATCGAACTGTTCAAGCCGTGCAACCGCGACGAAGACTGCGCGGGCGGCCTGTGTCTTGGATTTGACACCACCCGCTTCTGCACCATGAACTGCGAAAGCGAGGCCGGCGGCACCAAGGACTCGGCCAAGTGCGGCGAATGCGGCGCGTGCGAAGACGGTGGAACCGATAACGGATTCCAGTTCGAGTTTTACTGCGTGCCCGAGGCGGAAGGCCGCGAGGGTGCCCCGTGCCAGAGCCCCCTGGATTGCAACAACCACTTCTGTTACGAAGGTTACTGCAGCAACCAGTGCTTCATTTTCGGAGAAGACCTGGATTCCTGCCCGGACGGCTTCGAGTGCGTCCTGAACGCATACAACGGCGACGTTGCGATCTGTGTCGCCGACACGTCTTTGAACAAGCCGTTCGGCGCCGAATGCATGCACGATTATGAATGCTCGGTCGGAACCTGCCGCGACGTGGCCGGCACCACCAGGTGCATCACCGGCTGCGATGACTGCACCGACGGCGAATGCCGCCAGGTAGGCTGGATCCGGATCGACACCATGATGGAATTGTGGAAGGACGGCGCGGAGGCTGCCGTGGCGACCGACGACAACGCCGGCGAAGGCAACCTGTCCAGGATTTCATACTACGTCCAGGAAGCCGGCACATATTTCATCGGCGTCAAGGGCGTCAATGACGTTATCACGGGCCCGTACTACCTTGACGTTCGACTTGGCGAACAGGCCATGGCCGAGACGACCGTCGATGAGGTCGAGGCAAACGACGACAAGGCCGGCGCGGAAGCGAAGACGGCCCCGTTCAGGGTCAAGGCGACGATGGAAGCGGCCGGCCAGGACTGGTTCAAGTTCGAGGTCGCCTTCCCGGAAGCAGCCACCTCGGTGCGCGTCCTTGCCGAGGCCGTCCAGTTCGAGGATCTTGCCTGCGTGCCGAAGACGGTTGACGGCGGCGCCGGTTACGGCGAGGCGTGCGTCTGGGAATGGCAGTGCGCGGACGGATTCGACTGCCTGAACGGCGTCTGCAACAAGGTTTGCGAGATCGATTCGGACTGCCCGAACGGCATCTGCTTCGCGTACAGCGACACGGACAAGCGCTGCGTGCCGGCCGAACTGGTCGGTGGCAAGGACATCCAGGACACCTGCGAATACGCCTGGGAATGCGACGAGATGTGCCTGGCCGACGGATACCTTGGCGAATACTACTGCAGCAAGGCGTGCACGACCGAGCTCGACTGCCCGCACGGCATGGGATGCGTTGACAAGGTCTGCAACAAGGGCTTCCCGACGCCCAACTTCCCGTACGGGTACTGCCGCATGAACGCCGACTGCGAATCGTACGTCTGCACCGACGGCATGTGCACCGAAACGTGCGCCGCCGACGAGGACTGCGAGGGCGCCGAGGCCATCGTTCCGGAAGGACCGATGGATCTTTGCGCGTCCTGCGCGACCAACGCGGACTGTAACGACGGCACGGAAGATTTCTTCAACGAAGCTTACTGCGTCCAGGTTTCGGAAACCGAAATGTTCTGCACCCCGCAGTGCACCTTTGACGAAGGAAGCTGCCCGGTCGGAACCCGCTGCTATTCGCTGGACGGCTTCACGAAAGTTTGCGCCCCCGTGTCGTTCACCTGCCAGGCCGGCGGCGTCGGATGCCAGGAAACGGCCGGACTGTGCGTGCGTCCTTACATCAACGACGGCGACGCGTGCCGCTTTGACGAAGAATGCATCGGCGGCAAGTGCGCAAACGGCATCTGCCGATCCGAAACATGCGACGGCGACCTTGAATGCGATTGCGAACTTCTGGCCTGCAATGGCGGATACTGCGAATACTATGCGGCCGAGGGTCGCGTCATGGAAGTCGAGCCGAACAACGACGTCGATACGGCCCAGGTCATTCAGTCCATTCCGATGCTGGTGATGGCCGCGTTCAATCCTGTCGGCATGACCCAGTACGACAACGACATCTTCAAGTTCGCCGTAACCGGCGGCATGGCGTACTCATTCATCACCGGCCCGTCCTGCGGGGTCGAGACCGACCCGGCCATGCTTCTGCGTGACGGCGACGGCGAATACATCGACGGTTACGCAATCGCGGATTCGGCCACCAGCTACTTCCCGGCGATCTTCGGATACGTGCCGGCCGAGAACGGCTTCGTCTATGTGGAAATCGTCCAGGATCCGTGGGTTGACGGATTCCTTCGCCAGCCGTACGTCCTGGAAGTCTCCAGTTTCCTGCCGGTCACTGGCGACAACTGTTCGGACGACGTGGCGATGCCGATCGCCCTGTCGGCCCTGGCGATGAACAACGTAACCGACTCGACGGCTTCACCGACCGTCGTCGGCGACACGGCCGGACCCGACCTTGTGCGCTGGGTCGATGTCCCCGGCGTGACCGATCCCGGCAATTTCAGCGTCTATCTGGTTCAGGCAGAGCCGAACGAGCCTGCCGACAACCTTTCCATGTGGGCGTTCACCGATTGCGACGATCCAGCCGGCACCGCGGTTACCTGGTCGAACTTCAACGTCGGCAAGGAAGGAACCGAGGGTCTTACCCTGGTCAACACGACGGCCGACCCGGTTCGTTACTTCATCGCGATGAACGTTTCCAGGTTCGGCGCCGGCCCCGTCAACCTGACAACACTGATGACGATGGGCGACACGCCGTTCAATTACCAGGGTGAAAGCCTGGATTCGACGCTGTTCGTCGAAATCGAGGATACCCCGGTCATGCAGTTCATGAACCTGGCGTACCCCTGGACGAACGACGTCGCGCCAACCGGTGGCCTGTGCGCCGACAAGGACATGTCCGGCAAGGATATCGTGTATTCGGTCAAGGTTCCGGACGGCAAGTTCCTGAAGGTCGAGATGAAGGAAAGGTTCACCGCCGCGAACATGTATATCCTGGACGCCCAGGATACCAACAACTGCGTGGCGTTCGGCCCCGGCCCGCTGTATTACATGCCGGAATGGATCACGATGCCGCCGGTTGCCGTTGACCACGACGTGTATATCGTCGTCGAACCGAACGGACACCCCGGTGGTGCGTTCTCGATGGAACTGTCGATCATGGACGTGGGCGAATGCGCCGGTCCGTGCGACCCGGCCACGGCCGCGGTGGAATGCGCCGATACGGACAACATCTGTTACTGCGACCAGAACACGAAGTTCTGGAACAAGTTCGACTGCAAGGCCGACTGCCTTGCCCAGGATTACACCATCGGCGGCGAATGCCA
>JAKPTZ010000132.1 GCA_029555025.1 Deltaproteobacteria bacterium | reverse complement strand
GCCTTCTGTTTGAGTACGGGGGTATACGCAAACTCCTTCAGCCCGCCCCAGCCGATATCGACTTCCATCCGGATGCCGAAACTGAATGACAGGCTGCCATCAAGTACAACCTGATCGCCGGTAGTCTTTTTGTTGCCGTCGCGGTCATACACAACGGTCTTGTCGAAATCGACCTGATCCGTGTATGTGACGCCTCCGCTTCCGCCAATCCGTTTGTGCGTCACGCCGGGGGTCGCAGAACGCATCTGCAGCGCGCTGGAGGTTGATTCGACGGCCTCGCTCATGACCAGGTGGAATTCGTCGAAGGCGTCTTCCAACGTCGCCTGTTCCGTAGCAAGCACAATTCTGTCGCCATCAGCAGAAACGGACGTGACTTTGCGAAGAAGCCCATTCGGGGTGACGTCGGACCGCTGGAAAAGAAGCACGGTCCCGGTGGAAACCTGGCCGATGAGGGCGGAGCCGGGCTCGACCACTATCGAGCCGTCTTCACTGACGGAAACGACGGACGCCGACGCATTTTCATCCACGACGACAGTGGTCGCTGCAAGTTCGTAATCAAGCGTGGTTCCGGTGAATTCATCACTCGAACCACCCGTGCAACCTGCGACAGCAACGGCGATGACAGGAATAACGGCGCTCCATCCCCAGAGCCCGAGCCTGATCATGAAACCCCCTGAATTTCCAGATATCCATAACTGGTCTGTGAAGAGGGTACCATGGCAGGCCGAAAGATCAAGCACCAATCGTCAAGTGTGCCGGAGTATCCATGGAGCCTTGGCCCAAACAGGCGCTGCCGCCCCGCCAGCGGGGCAGGAAGGCTGTCTTCGAAAGAAATCCAGGTCACCGGCTGGCGTGAAATGCCGGAAGGGCACAACGGTGACAAAACGGGGACAACGCCCCTCAAACCCAGTCCTGACGCGGGTTCTTAACTTCCGGTTTAATGTGTAGGCGTTACAACGCCGGTTCGCGATATTCAATAAAATTGAACACTTCCAGCAGACAGCCCAGCTGACGGAACGTCAAAATCCGTCCCAAAACGACCCATTTCGACCCTGAACGGGGACAAATCTCCCATCAGAATGCTTCCGGTCGCTATCGCCAAGTAAAGCATCACATGTAAACTAATTATTGACATCACAACATGGACTGACGATACTTTGCTCGGAGGGTGCCATGCCTGGATTTGCAGTAAGACTTCAAGAAGTCATGACAGACAACGATGTCGGGGTCGCCGAGGTGGCTAGAATGGCCGGGGTTTCCCGCCAGACCATCTATAACATCATGCAACCCGGGTATGACCCCATCAGTCCCGGCGTCCGCAAGGTCGCCAGCGCCCTGAAGGTCGACCCGCTGGATCTCATCCCCAGACAGGACGACGTCAGTGTCCAGACCGCAACGATTCTGGACGTTCTCCGGGCGGTGGCCGCGCGTGTAGGAACTTTCATCCACAAAACGTCTCCATGAGGTGAGTATAGTCGGGGTTCCAACGGCTGTCAAAGTCGGGAATCGGAACGAACACAGCGAACGCGGGGGATGCGACGCGAGCTGCTGGCATGACCGGGACGGATCGGTGGAAGGTTCCCGAAGCGGGTCTTTGGGGGCCGGTGGCCGACTTGAACTGGAGAACGTTAGGAAATGGTGACGGGCGGCGGGTCTCGTGCAGGTCCTGGGCCAGGACGGGAAGCCTTGTTGCCCGGGCGTCGGCGACGCAGTGCCAGCCGCCCGCAAGTCCCATATCCGGACGTTGGTTCCCGAACCCCGTGGTCGTCGAGTGTCCACAGGTCGTCTGGAGCCCTGGCCGGTGCGATTGTGGGGGCGGTCGATGGAAGGTGCAGGTGGTCGAGGATGCGAATGACGACCGCAGGGTCTGTGATAAACGCGAGCACGACCATGGGCGTGGCGCACCTGGAACAGGAAAGGGCGTCAACATGCAGGGCGCGACGCAACAGGCGAGCCCATGACAGGTGGGTGCGTTTTCGAAACTCCCCGGGTTTTGGGGTGACCGGGACATTTGGGAGCTGGCGATCCCCGGGGGTCTTGTCGTCCCCCCGGGCGTTCTTGGGCCTGGCTGGCGGGTGTGGCAGGGCCTTGCGG
>JAKPTZ010000104.1 GCA_029555025.1 Deltaproteobacteria bacterium | reverse complement strand
CGTCCCGGGAATCGCGGTCGCGCACGGGGCCAGCCCCGTGTCGCGCCGCTGCCTCTCGGCGCGCGACGGTCATTACGCCCCGCAAGGTGTCGCGCGCCTGCGAGAGCTTCCCGGCTACGGGTACCCGCTCGGCCCCCATGTCGCCCGCCCCCTGTTTCAGTTGTTTTGGCGGAACGAAGTGAGCGTGAAGCTTTGCAGCCAGTTCAATCGATTCGCCGTGAAAATCATCAGATCCGATTTGAGTGAAATCGTGGCATGATTTGATTCCGACAGCCACACGATGGTCGCATATGGCCAGGGACAAATTCGATTCTGTCAGAGAGCTCCTTTACTGGTCCTATGCGAATCTGGCCATGGCACATACTGCGGTTGAGCGAAGGCAGGCCAGATACGGAACCTTCAACTACATGATAAGGGCCAAGCTTTTCAAGGGATTGATGGACAGAACAATGCATATTCGAAGCTTGTTTGACGATGAAAAGGTCAAATTGGTTTCCGGAAATAGATGCAGCTATTGCGGTTCAACGCTCAAGCTTTCGGTTGATCATGTTTTTTGTCAGAAAATGGGTGGCAAGGATTCAGGCGATAATCTCATCTATGCCTGCCGAACCTGTAATAGTTCGAAAGGGAAGAAGGACTTGATGGAATGGATGCATCACAGAAATTCATTTCCGCCTTTGATGATCCTGAGGCGTTATTTGAAACTCGTCGTTTGTTACTGTGAAGACAACGGCCTTATGGACTGCGCGGTTGATGATCTTAAGGGACGGGAATTGCCCTTCAGGATTGAATTGATTCCAATTGATTATCCAGATCCGGCAGAACTGGTCATGGCTGTTGATGTGGTTCCGTCGGCCAACGTTCGGGAAAAGTGAATCCGCGTGGCGGTGGTTCAATCCCGCCCCTGGGCACAAATCAACACGTATCGTCTTCGTCATTTGCTGGTAAAAGTGATCTCGCCTTCCAGGCCTGGACTTGAAAGTATTTCCGCGAATGGTTCGGCCGTCTTGAATATGTGCTGGATGTACGGCAGGACGAAGGCCTGCGTCAGTTCGTGCTGGCGGTTCCTGGTGATGTAGTCGCCGCTGCCGTCGGAAGGAGGATCCCACATCTTGTCGTCCAGGAAATGACCGTGTGTTCCACCGATAATCATCGCGGCATATTTCGGGGCCTGCAGTTGCTGGTAAACGTCATAACACTTGTCGGTGT
This sequence comes from Deltaproteobacteria bacterium, assembly GCA_029555025.1. GTDB lineage: Bacteria > Myxococcota_A > UBA9042 > DTJE01 > DTJE01 > JAGOFO01. Next base: position 1,613 of record JAKPTZ010000104.1, on the reverse strand, counting down.
TCATGCTTCCGTCGGTGGACCATCCCACCACAAGGCCCTGGATTGGGAACAGGCTGCCGTACGGGTCTTCCATGGTGTAAACGGGGCCCAGGAAAACGACGGCGGCGACGTTCGCAAGGCCAAGGTTGTACGTGTATTCAGCGCCTTTTGAGTGACAGACGATGATTGCGTCCGAGCCGGTTTCATGGCCCGCCAGCGCGCCGAACCAGGTTTTGGGGGACGTTCGCCCGGTGTTGAAGCTTGAATAGCCCGGGTTGTCGGGTATGGCCGACATGAAGCCCCAGGTGGCCAGGTGTCTTGCGAGATACTCGAAGTTCAGGGGGATATATCCGTCGCCGTGGACGAAATACACGAACGGGAATTTTCCGTCGGCCGGAGGCTTGCGCAGCCCACCGCAGGTGGCCGGATAATAGACGCGAACCTTGACCCCGAACGCCCCGCCGTTGAAGTCGGCGAATCCGGCAGCGTGCGGGCCGGGTTCCCAAGGGTTGGCTGCCGGGATTGCCGTGGGCGGCGGGTCGCCTGGCGTGCACTCCTGCTGGCCGGCGAAAGACGTCGATGTCGCGAACGGCGCATTCCAGGTCGCGCCGCCGACTTTCAGGCTTCCGCTGGATTCCTGGCCGCGGAACGCAACGATTCTTGTTTCATCCGAATTTTTCGTCAGAGATTCTGAATCGACCGATACCGACGTGAAAGAATTGAAGCCCCCGCCGTCGATCACAATCATGTCCCCGGGCGCTCCGGCTGCAGGATATGCCGACAGAAGCGCGAACGGAGTCCAGCCCGGGGATCGATCCTCGCACAACCCGCTGGAAAGGTTGCAGGTTGCGGCAGGTCCGCAGGAGGTTGCAGTGGTGCACCATGAATCGCCAGCACCGGCATCCTCGTCCGAGTCGTGCGTTCCCTGGTCGCCTGTCACATCGATGAACGCGTCGTTCGAACCGTGGTCGGTGCCGGCGTCGTAATCGATCTCGTCGAGGCCATGGCCTTCCAACAGGATGTCGGCCTGTCCGATAGCGAAGGCGTCATCGGGAAGCATGACGTCGGTATCGCCGGTGGTGTCGTCCGGAAACCGGTCTTCTTGCAGATCGCTTCGGGCGACATCGAAATATGCCGGCAGATCGAAAGGCAGGCCGCTGTCGGGCATACCGCCGCTTCCGCCGCAGCCGCACAAAATGACTGGAAGCAGCCACCCGGAAATACGTGAATTCATGCCGATACCTCTTTGGAACGCCAATCTAGCACAAACCGGCGGTGGCAATAAGAGGGTGACGATTGTGTCCAGTCCGCCTATTTCCATAATCCCCAATTCCAGTAGAATCGGTTTCTGCGTGGCGCAGGGGGGTGCGTCATTGTGCACGGAGGTGCCCGATGAGACCGAAGATTATCAAGATTGCGGTGCTGGTCGCGGTCCTGGGCGGCCTCGGTTATGTCGCATGGGCCGGGATCCCGCATCTTACCGGGTCGAATCATGACGTTCCGAAGGAAGCCGACGGACAGGCCCTTCACATGGCCAGGTGGGTGATCAAGGCAGCCCGTGACGGCGAGCCGCAGAAGTTGTGGAATGCGATGGCCGATTCGTGGCGCGGTACCTTCATCGCGGCTTTTGACCC
>JAKPTZ010000074.1 GCA_029555025.1 Deltaproteobacteria bacterium | reverse complement strand
TTACGCACTGTCCGACGTTGCACTGGTCGCCTGCCGCGCTGCAGTCCGGTGCCGTTCCAGCCCGGCAGTTGCCCGATACACACTTGTCCCCGGCCGTGCACCCGTTGCCGTCGGCATCGCATGACGTCCCTTCGAAGGGCGCGGTGAACCTGACGCAGGTGTAAGTCAGGCTGCCGGTCGAGTCGCACACCCCGACAGAGCAAGCCGAGTTCAGGCTCGAGCAGTCGGGCGTCAGCCCGGCGGTGCAGGCGCCGTCGTCGCACTTATCCTGCGTGCAACCGTCCCCGTCAAGATCGCAGGCCAGGCCTTCCTTCGGGAACGGGTTGCCGACGCAGACGTAACTGCCGTTGCCGGTCGAAGAACACGTTCCGACGTTGCAGGCGTCCGTCGCCGTCGAACAGTTCGGCGCGGGCCCGGCGATGCAGGCCCCGGCGACGCAACGGTCGTTTGCCGTGCATCCGTTGCTGTCGGCGTTGCATGGATGGTTTTCAAGAGAGCTTGCGTTTTGCATGCACTGGTACGAATCGGGTCCGTCGGGAACGCACGTGCCGATATTGCACTGATCCGACATCGCCGAGCAGTCGGCGCGCGTCCCGGCCGTGCAGGATCCGTCAACGCACTTGTCACCAATCGTGCACCCGTCCGAGTCGGCGTCGCACGCCATGCCCTGGCGCGGCGCGGGATCCGGAACGCACCGGTAACTGTGAATCGTAAGCGACTCGCACTTGCCGACCGCGCAGGTCTGGTCAAGGCCGCTGCAGTCAACCTGCGGCCTTGCCTGGCAGGATCCGGACACGCAGACGTCCGGCGTGCATCCGCTGCTGTCCAGATCGCACAGGCCGCCTTCCTTCGGCCCCGGGTTCTTCAGGCATTCGAAGGTGGTCGGTCCGGTCGGGTTGCAGTAACCGACATTGCATTGATCGTTTGCCTGCGAGCAGCTTTGGACGTTTCCGGCGACACAGATCCCGGCCGAACACTTGTCGCCCTGGGTGCATCCGTTGCTGTCGGCGTCGCACGGCGCGTTGTTTTTCGGCTCGGTGCTTCTTACGCAGGTATATGTGGTGTTTCCCGTCGAACTGCACGCGCCGACGGCGCATGTTTCGTCAAGGGCGCTGCAATCGGGGGCCGCCCCGGCCACGCACGTGCCCGAAACACATTTGTCACCCTGGGTGCATCCGCTGCTGTCGGCGTTGCAAGCCAGGTTGTTTTTTGGCGCCGGGTTCTTCAGGCACTGGTACGTGTTGTTGCCGGTTGACGAACAGTACCCGACATTGCACTGGTCGTTCGCGGACGCGCAGTTCGCGGCCGAGCCGGCCACGCAGACGCCGGCGCTGCACGTGTCGTTGACGGTGCACCCGCTGCTGTCGGCGTTGCAGGAACCGGTCGTGTAATAGCAGCCGTCGCAGCATTGCGACACACCTGAACACTCGCACGCCTTGATGCGGAAGACGCTTACCCCGTAATGGTTCAGCCCGCCGTACGACCCGCCCCAGGTCATCGAGTGATCCGAATAGTCCCAGGTGTCGTGGATGTAGATCGTCGAGGTTCCGGCCTGGTATCCGTATCCGACCATCGTGTGGTTATCGACCTGGATCATCACCGGGCGTCCGGCGTCGATTTCCGCCTTGTATTCGTCGTACGTGAAGCCCGCGGTGTTGCCGTTGTACCCCACGATGTACTGGTTGAAGTTCGCCGTGACCACGTATCCACGCGATTCAAAGAAGTCGCGCAGTCCGTGGCATCCGTCAACGCGTGAAGGCTCGGCGCCGGTGTAGTTGTCCAGCCTGGTGCCGTCCGTGTAGTTATAAAACGTCGTCGCGCCGTCGATGTTGGACAACGCCGACTGGTTGGTGCCCATGAAGTCGCCGGTGCAGTCGGCATAGGCGTGCCTTGTCCATCCGTTCGTGATGTAAGGATCCTGGGCGGTGCTTTCAACGGCGACCCAGTAATCATCGACCGCGCCGCGCGTTGCGCGTCCGTCCTTTCCCATGTGCGTCGCGCTTAACGGGCATTCGCCCGCGCCCCAGGATGAATTGTTAAGAGGCATGACCCCGCCGTTGGTCGGGCCGTTGTACATGCTGGGGAAGCCGTTGCGGTCATAATAGGCGGCAATCATCGCGGCCGAAGTGGCCGAACATCCATACGACCAGTCGAACGCGGGCATTCCTGAAATGATCGCGGCCGCTGATCGATCGATGATGGTCGAGGTCATCCTGAAGTGCTCCGGCGGGCGCCCATCGACGACGATTTCGTCGATCTGCTTTCCATCCGGCCCGGTGATGCGGCGGACTTTCATGCGGTTTTTGGCCTTGAAGCTGCTTACCGCGGCATCGAGTCCGGTTGATCCATCGGCCGTGACATCCTCGCCGTCGGGTGTCTGCGGAGTGTCCGGGGCGTCCGGGGAATTCTGAAGTCGATCATCCGGGACCTGGAAGCCTGGCACAAGGACTGGGCTTGAAAGGGCCGCGGTCGGCGGCGGGAAGTCCTGCGCCTGGCAGCCGGCCAGGACGACAAGGAAAAGCAATGCACTTACAGATACTCGACGCATCTTCGCCACCGCCGGTTCGTGAAAAGTATTTCAAGGGAAGGTCAGCAGTATCTTTTATTCCGGATGACGTGCAAAGTCAATCGCGGCGCCATGTTACGCAGGCCGCCGCCATCGCAAGGACGAACGCCGCGCAGGCCCACGCGAACCAGTCGCCGAACCGCATATAGAGGGTGTCTTCCCTGGTCAGGGCAACGTCGGCGACCAGGTATTCGGGGTCGTCCATCGAAGTATGGGCCAGGCGTCGTCCAACGGGATCGACGAATGCCGAAACGCCGGTGTTGGTCGCGCGCGCCATGAACATCCTGGTTTCGACGCTGCGAAGTTCGGCAAGCTGAAGATGCAGCCATGGCTCGCGCGTCCGCCCGAACCATGCGTCGTTCGTGATGTTGACGATCACGTTCGGATCCAGTTCGGACATCTTCCAGTGGAACGGCGCCAGCAGGTCTTCGTAACAGATGGATATCCCGATTCGTGCCTGGCCCAGTTCGAAGACGCGGGGGCCGTCGCCCGGGCTCCAGCGGCCGGCCTCCGGCAGCCACTTGCGCAGGAACGGGAAGGTACGTTCAAACGGCAGGTACTCGCCGAAAACAAGCAGCAGGGTCTTCCGGTACATGCCGATGACGCTGCCGTCCCTGTCCAGCATCACGGCGGTGTTGTACTTGACGGGCGTCTGACCCGGGGCGGTGTCCGGCAGGCGGCTTGAAGCCCCGATGATGACGGGCGTCGAGAACCCGCGGATGGCGGCGTTCCTGTCAAAGATCGGCGTGTCCGAGTCAGCCTTCAGGGCCGGCAGGGGGTCCTTGAAGGATCCCTGTGCCGGAAGCGGCGAACGCGACACGAAGGCGCGTTCCATGTCGGTCGGGAAAGGCCAGGCCTGGATGAAGCCTTCCGCCTGAAGCTCGGGCGGGATCGCCACGGCCCCGGTCGTCCCGGTGGCTTCGCCGCCAGGGGCGGAATTCCTGCGGCGCACAAGGACCTGCCTGTTCGGCTGGTACGATGTTTCGGGCCAAACGATCAAATCTGGCGCGTGCTCGAGTTCGACGGCACGCGACAGGTACTGCAGCTTCAGCAGGTTCTGGCTTCGAAGGTCGAACCTTTCCCGGTTCGTCATCGGGGATCCGTCGGGATGCTTCGCTTCCTTTTCCCAGATGCCGACGTCCGGTTCGACCATGCCGATCCTGAATTTCGGGGCGGCGGCCACCCTTTCGTCAACCGTGTGGATCCTGACGGCGCCATAAATCAGCGTCGATGTAAGCAGCACGGCCGCGACCGCCGTTGAAAGGATCGGGAAGGGCCTCTTTTTGACAACCTGGATGACCACCTCGCCCGCGGCGGTTCCGACGGTCATCAGCAAAAAGGAAATGGCCGGCGCGCCGGCGATGTCGGCGATCTGGATGACGTGGATGATCGGCTGCTGGCCGTTGGCCGCGTACCACGGGAATATAAGCGGAAACACGAACTCGAACGCGGTATAGGAAACAGGGAACGCAAGCACCCACGGCACCTTCGGGAACTTCGTCGTGACGGCCGCCGAAAGCCCGGCCGCCAGCGCGTAATAAATCCCCTGGTACGCCACCAGCAGGCACGTCACGATCCAGGCGGCCCACAGCGGGATGTGCGCGAAGTCCACCAGCAGGTTGGAAATCCAGTAAAAGCCGCCCATGTTGCCGATGAATCCGGCAACCATGCCGATGCCGAAGGCCCCGCCGAACCGTCGGCCGCGGAACGCCGCCATCATGCATCCGGCCGCGCCCCATGCAAGCCAGGACTGGTCGAACCTGGGAAACGACAGAAGGATCATCAGCCCGCCCGCCGCCGACAGCAGGACCGCCGGCACCGTCTTGAGCATCGGTCCCCCGCCCTTGTCCGTCACGGTCTGGAACCCCGGCCCACCACCTTTATCCGGTGTGTCTGTCCTGTGATCCCCAGGCACAGTCCTTTTGTGTGGCTGCGCGGTCTTCTTCATGAATGATCCCGGTTGCTGCATTACCGCGCGCATTATACCCGCCCCCTCCCCCGCTCCCTAAGGGCGAATGAAAATTCGCCCGCCGGGCAGATGCGATCCGCCCCCCCCCGATCCGTAAGGGCGAATGAAAATTCGCCCCCCGGGCAGATGCGATCCGCCCCCCCGATCCGTACGGGCGAATGAAAATTCGCCCGTGGGCCCTTCGCTTCGCTCAGGGG
>JAKPTZ010000071.1 GCA_029555025.1 Deltaproteobacteria bacterium | reverse complement strand
ACCAGGATGAAGCCTCGGCCGTCAACCTGGACGCCGGCTTCTTCAAGGCCAAGCCCCTCGGTTTCAGGCCGCCTTCCCGTCGCGACCAGGACACGATCCGCCAGCAGCGGTTCGGTCTCGCCCGCGATGCGGACTTCGCATTTTTCCCCGTTGAACCGGGCCGATTCAACGCGCGTTTCCAGACGGAACTTCAATCCCTGGCGCCGGAAAACCTTGTACGCCTTGTCGGCGATGTCTGCATCGATGCCGGGCAGGATTCTCGGCAGGTACTCGAGGACCGTGACCTTCGCGCCAAGCCGGGACCAGACGCTGCCAAGCTCGAGACCGATGATGCCTGCGCCGATTATTATCAGCTCGGCCGGGACTTCAGGCCACGACAGTGCCTGGGTGCTGGTTCCGATCCGGTCGTTGTCGAACTCGATTCCGCGAAGGGCGGACGGCATGCTGCCGGTCGCGATAAGGATGCGATCGGCGCGCACTTCCGTCTGCGTGCCGTCGGCGGCCGTCATCACGACGGCTGCGCCGGCGCAGCCCGGGGCAGCATCGGCGATCGTGCAAAGCCTGGCCTGGCCGGCATACCGGGTGACCCCGGCTTTCTTGAACAGCATGGCGATTCCGCCGGTCAGTCCCTTGACGATCTTGTCCTTTCGTTTCATCAGGGCGGCGACGTCAAGCTCGACGCCCGAGACCTTGACCCCGTGATCCTCAAGGTCGCGAACCGTCGTGTGATAGCGTTCCGACGACTCCAGCAGGGCCTTGCTGGGGATGCACCCGACCCGCAGGCAAGTGCCGCCAAGCATTTCCTCGCGTTCCACGCATGCCACGTTCATTCCAAGCTGGGCCGCGCGCAATGCGGCGACGTAACCGCCGGGACCGGCGCCGATGACCACCAGATCATGTCTGACCACGTTCACGTTGCACCTGTGATTAATTGGTTTGTTAACTGGGTTCCCGTCGCGTCAGTTACCCTGTGCCTGGCCCTGTGCCGGGGCAGTCCCGTCGTTGGCCCGCGGCTTGAACGGCGGGCGGCGCAGACCTGACGTGGTTGGCGTCTGGACATCGTTCCCGGCAGGATTCCCGGGTGGCGCGATTTCACTGTTTGGGGAAACACGCAGTTTCAGTGCGTCGGGGTTCTTGATCTTGATGTCGCCGGCGTCGATGGCCCGGTTGGGGCCGACATGCAGGTCGGTGACGATGAACTGACGGCCTGGTTCGCCCTGGTACTTCTTTTCACCAGCCGGAGCTGCAGGCACAGCGCCCGTCGGATCGCCGGCCGGCTGCGTACCGCCCGTCGCCGCCTGGGCGGCCGGATCGACCTGTGCCGCTGGCGCCTGGGGCGGCTCCACCGGTGCCGCCTGCTCTGCCTGAACCTGTGGTGATGCAACCTGTGCCGGCTGAACCTCGGCGGCGGGTTTCGCGCCACAAGCAGCCATGGCCCAGACGGAAATCATCGAAATCGCAAGCAGGATCTTTTTCATGAATGCTTCTCCAAGAGCATCGACGGCAGAATTATCCACCAGATGGCATGGATAGACAACCGTCCGGTGGAAGGGCATCGATGGCGGGGAGAATGATTCCGCGACCGGATCATGGCACCCGGCGGCCGGATCATGGCACTCCGCGACCCGGTCATGGCACGAAATCCCTTCGCGATTAACAGACTTTGATGCTCAGTTTGCCAGGATGATAAGGAGTCCGGCGCCAATCCCGATTCCAACCGCCACAATCTGCCTGGCCTGAATCCTGTCCTTCAGGATAAGGAACGCGAAGGGGAACAGAAGGATGTTGGTCAACTGGCAAAGGACGCTGGCCACCGATGCGTATGTGTATTTCATCCCCAGGGTCCACAGCACGGTGCACGCATACGCCCCCAGGAACGACGGAAGAAGGGCGTGTCGGTGGTGCGGCCCCCGCGAAAAGGCTGCGACGGTCCGTTTGAAGTTTCCCGGCATCAGGTTCTGCGGAACCAGGAACAGAAGGCCGCCGCAAAGCCTGGCGAAAGCGCCCCACACGCCGTCGGTGCGATTCAGGATCGGCTTCGCCGTAACGATCGATACGGCGATGATGACAACCCCAAGCACCCCGAGAAGGTAATAACGCCCAAGGCGCGGGCGATTCGGATCCGGCGTGGCCGCCTTTGCCTGCATGCGTCCCACCGGATCCCATGCCGAAAGGAGAATCGCCGCCACAATCAGCGCCGCCGCGCCAATCAGCGCCGCGGTTACCGGTTCCCCAAGAAACACCGCCGAAGCAAGGATCGTCGCGGGGCCGAATGAACAGTTGATGATTGCATACCTGCCCGGCCCAACCTTGTTCAACGAAATGAAAAGGATCGTGTCGGCGATCCCCATGCCGGCCATGCCGGATGCCAGCATGATGAGCCAGTCCTGAATCGTCACGTCATCGGGGAAATAATCGATCCCCAGCAGTGCCATTGTCGGTATCAGGCACGCCAGCGCAACAGTGCCCTTGTAAAGGTTCAAGGTCGAGGGCGCCATCGAATCGCCGGCCCGTCTGAACAGAACCAGCGAAAGTGCCCACAGAATCGCGGAAGTCGCCGAAAAAATTTCCCCAATGCCGGGTATCGACTGAAGTGTCATGTTTTTCGTTTTCCTGTTGCGCCGTCGCGCACGGTTTGCGCGCGATAAGCTAGCACGTAAGCGTTACAACTGATAGTATTCGTCGTCTTGTGATCCCAGGCCATGGCAGGAGGTTCATACTGATGAAGTGCTTGATGGTAAAGACGGTTCGGGCGATTTTGGCGGTTTCTGCCACTTTTTTGGTTTTTTCGGCTTCGGGTTGCGGTGATGGAGCCGACCCGGCGGGCGACGCGACAATTGATTCGATGACCGATCTTCAGGATCCCGACGTGGCCCCTGATGAGGGCTCCCCCGATGTCGTGGGGGATACCGGCCCGGATACATCGGGCGATCAGGGCCAGCAGGATCAGATTGGGGAAACCGTATCGGACGTGCCAGCCTGCGACCCGGGCGCGGATTGTTCGGCCGGCCCGGATAACGTGGTGCTGCAGGCTGGATCGAACAAACTTGAGTTCGACCGCGTGGCCCGCACCATTACCTTGAAGTATGGCGATCAGCCACGGCTGATTCTTGACTTCGATGCCATCCAGGTCGGCGCCGTTCCAGCGCTTGACCCGACGATGACTTATGATCCCTATCCGATGCTTGCCCGCGACGAAGGCTTCTATCCGCAGTCTGGCCTGAAATGGCTGCCACTTACGCACTTCGTTCATAAGATAACCGACGGTTGCACGTCATCATTTGACGTAACCATGTCCGACGGCATCAATTCTGTCATGGGGAAGATGGTTGTCACGGCGCCCGAGGATGGCAGCTTTGGCGTTAATCTGATCCCGATGGACGGTGACATGGAAGTCGCATATTTCCGTATCGCACCGGATGTGACCGAGACCGAGAACTTCTACGGCCTTGGCGCCTATCTGGATCAGGTGGCCCACCGCGGAAAGGTCCGCGCCATGCAGCTTGAGACCGACTTCAACATCGAAAGCAGCTATAACGAGGCGCATGTGCCGGTTCCCCTGCTTATCAGCACCAACGCGTGGGGAATTTTCGTGGAATCCTGGTACCCGGGGGCGTTTGACTGCGCCGCATGGGAATCGACAAAGGTCGATATCGTGTTCGGGACCGGGGAAGGCAGTTCCGACGGTTTCCAGTTCCATCTATATGCGGCCGAAAAGCCGCTGGACATAACGAAGCATTACTACACGGACACCGGCGACGCCCTGCTGCCCGCTCGATGGGGCCTGGGCCCGGTGGTCTGGAAGGACGAGGTGACCGGCCAGGATGAAGTGGAGTGGGATCTGGACACCATACGCGCACTGAAGCTGCCGACGACCGCATACTGGATCGACCGGCCGTACGCCAGCGGCGTCAACGCGTTCGACTTCCATCCGGATAATTACGACGACCCGCAGGCCATGATCGATAAAGCACATGACATGGGCTTCCGCATGATGCTGTGGTCAACGCCTTACATCAGCAGCGGCAAGAACGGGGACAAGGAAAGTTCGCCAACGACCGAGGCGCTTTACAAGCATGCAAAGGACAACGACTTCCTGGTCGATGGCGTGCTGATACTGAACAAGTGGGGCGAGCCGATAGACTTCACGAATCCCGACGCGTACGCATGGTTCCAGGGCTTGATCCGTCAGTACACCGACATGGGTATCGAGGGCTTCAAGCTGGACTACGGCGAGGACATCGTCATAGGCATGCTTGGAATGGACGTGCTGGATACGCAGTTCTTCGATGGCAGCACCGAGCGCACGATGCACGCCAAGTACCAGATTTTCTATCACAAAATATACGCCGAAACGCTTCCGTCGGATGGCGGTTTCCTGATGGCACGCCGTGGGGTCTGGGGCGACCAGAAGAACGTAAGCGTCATCTGGCCCGGCGACCTGGACGCGAATTTCGCGAAGCATCGCGAGCCGATGGCGGATAACGACGGCAAGATCGTCAACATGGTCGGTGGACTGCCGGCCTCGGTCATTTACGGACTGACCCTTGGTGTTTCCGGCTTCCCGTTCTTCGGTTCCGATACCGGCGGATATCGCCATTCGCCGCCTGGAAAGGAACTGTTCGCTCGGTGGGCGGAACAGACCGCGCTTTCGTCGATAATGCAGGTCGGCAACAGCAGCAATACCGTCCCGTGGGATCTTGAATCCGGCTATGACCTGGACCAGGAATTCCAGGACATCTACCGCAAGTGGGCGACCTTTCACCTGCGCCTGTGGCCTTACCACTGGACATACGCGAAGAACATCGCCGTGACCGGCCATCCAATTCAGCGCCCGTTCGGGATGGCATATCCGGAACTGGGTGTTCATCCCGATGATCAGTACATGTTCGGCGATGACCTGCTGGTGGCGCCGGTCGTCACCCAGGGCGCCGTCGAGCGCGACGTCATCCTGCCGCCGGGAAAGTGGTGGGATTTGGACCAGGACATCGCCCGCGAGGGTGGCCAGACGATAACCGTCAGCGCTCCGCTTGACGTCCTGCCGCTGTTCATGCGCCAGGGTGCCATCGTCCCGTTGCTTCGTCGGACCATCGAGGCCATTGCCCCGGTGGGCGAAGGCCAGGAAATCGACACTTATCACGGCAATCCCGGAATCCTCTATCCGATGGTGTTTGCGGGCGACCCCAGCACCTTCACCCTGTTTGACGGTACCGTCCTGGGGCAGGGCTGGGTCGATGACGACGTGTATGAACTGACCTTCAGCGACGGCCTGGAATTCACCCAGGGAGCGATTTTTGACGTTGTCGGCCTGGGAGACGATGTCCCGGTCATGATGATGGACGGAATCGAGTTGGCCTACTTCGCGATGCCGGACGAACTGGAGGAGGCCGAGTACGGTTTCTGCCAGCTTTTCGGGCATACCCTGGTCAAGGTTCCCGGTGGCGAGCGCAAGGTCACGATCACCTTCCTGGCGGCTGATCGACCAGGATTTCACCCAGACTGGTCTGACATCTTCCGCGTCCGTTTGACTTCATCACAGTGATTTGCGACGGCTTGCCCCGAAATTTGTCGGAAGTGGGCTTGAACGGCCCGAAAATCGGTAAACTTTCGGCGGAAACAATGTTTGGCAAAAACGATGTTTACTGTATTATCACGGCATGTAGTTATTCGCCCGGGGGTCTTCATGTCCGGTTTCTTCAGATGTTTCTTCTGCGGTGTTGTGTTTGCCGGAATGCTGGCGTTGTCGGCGTGTGGTGACGGCGGTGCTTCGGACGACACCATCGGGCTTGATTTCCTGCACGGCTTTGACATCAATTACGGCGACATTCCAGTCGGATATGATGTCAAGTCTGATATTCCGGTTGTGGGCCAGTGCACCGGCGATGACAACTGCCCGCGTGAAAAGCCACATTGCCTGATTGCCCGGGGCGAGTGCGTTGAGTGCATCCAGCATTCACATTGCATGGGCAGGGGATTCTGTCTCGAGGGTTTTGTTTGCGGTGTCACCGAATGCCAGCCTGACGAGGCGATTTGCGTGAAGAACGTCGCCAAGGTCTGCAACGAGGACGGCAGCAAGCAGACGGTCACCGATTGCGGGGAAGACAAGTACTGTGTCGAGGGCGCCTGTTACGCTTGCCCTCCGCTGCTTGGGGATTGCCCTTCCGAGAAGGTTGCCAGGCGCTGCAAGGCCGATGGCTCGGGCTGGGAAGAGGAAACGTGCGGAAATGGCCTGACCTGCGCGAATGGCGACTGCCTGTCATGCATTCCCGGTGAAACCATATGTGACGGCTCGACCAAGGTTCGCAAATGCACGATGGACGGTTCGGGCTTCCAGGAACATGTGGATTGCTGGGATGCCCACGAAGGCGACATCTGCCACATGGGGCAGTGCATCAACCTGTGCGAATTCACCTCGAAGTTTTACACGAACAAGGGCTGCGAGTACTACGCGGTCGATATGGAGCAGTTCGCGGACAGTGATCCGCCGTACTACGGCGAGGACGCTCCGTTCGCGATAGTTGTTTCCAACACTTTCGAGGCGCTGGACGCAAGGGTTGTCGTCTATCATGGCGACACGCCGGTCAAGACACTCAACGCACCGGCCGGCCTGGCGACCATCATCAATCTGGAGCCGCTCAACATCAACGGCGTGGGCATCACGGACAAGACGTACCATGTGAAGTCGAACCTGCCGATAGTTGCGTATCAGTTCAATCCGCTTGAAAACGTCGAGGTCTTTTCCAACGACGCGTCGCTGCTGTTGCCCACCAATGTCCTTGGCCGGAGCTATCGCGTCATGGCGATGCCTTCGACAGGCATGAACGGGGCTGGCCAGTTCCTGACGGGGTTGATCACGATTGTCGGCGTCGAGGAAGGCGACACGCTTATCAAGGTGACCCCGACCACCAGCCTGTTCGCCGGTGATGGCATTCCCGCGATCGCAAAGAACGCGACCGGCGAGTTCACGTTGAAAAAGGGCCAGGTCGCCAATCTGAAGACCGATTACGTGGCATATTCCGACCTGACCGGCACGCTGGTCGAGGCCGACAAGAAGATCGCGGTGTTTTCAGGCCATACCTGCGCATATGCGCCGGTTTCGACCTGTGCCGCCGGCAAGTGCAGTTTTGACAAGTCGGTCTCGTGCAGTACCCAGGCGTCGTGTCCGTGGGTGATGGCGTGCGACCATCTTGAAGAGCAGATCCAGCCTCTGGCCGCCTGGGGAAAGGAATACGTCATTCCGAAAAGCAAGTCCCGCGGCAAGGCCCCGGATCTGGTTCGCGTCGTTGCAAACGAGGCCAACACCCGTGTGACGATTACGCCGCCGATTGCCGGTACCAAGGTTCTTGGCCCTGGTGAGTACTACGAGTTTGAGATCGACAGATCCGTTGTCGTGAAGTCCGATAACCAGTTCCTGGCGGCATTTGTCCTTGAGGGCGAGGATGCGCCAGGTTCGGCTCATGAAATCTGCATCAATTCGACGTTGGACGATTTCTGTCACAACGGCAGCGGCTTCGGGTGCATGTGCACGATCAATGACGGATCCAGCGTCGGCAGCGAGTCGTGCAAGGTCAATGCGGACTGCAGCCCGGACGATGCAAACGTTGGCGACCCGTCGCTTATCATGGCGGTTCCGGTCGAGCAGTACCGCGACTTCTACATCTTCCTGGTTCCGACAAAATATGCGGACAGCTACATCTCGGTGGTGGCCCCCACCGGCGCGAACGTGAAGATTGACGGGACGGCCCTTGCGGCGTCCGAATTCACGGCGATTTCCGGCAGCGGGTTCGGCACGGCTGTCAAGCACATGAACCCGGGCTCGCACACCCTTGAATCCGACAAGCCCGTCGGCCTGTACGTTTATGGCTGGGACAGCTATGTTTCGTACGGTTATCCGGGCGGAATGATGCTCATCAAGCTTGCCGGCGACATCTAGCATTTCCACCGCTAAAAGTGTCTCACGCAGACGGGCGAATTCTCACGCAGGCGGGCGAATTCTCACGCAGACGGGCGAATTCTCATTCGCCCCTGCCGATCGGGGGCGGATCGGGCCGCACCATGAGTGTCCGGTGAGGCCTCTCGAACCGGATACTTCATGGCCGGCAACAGGCACGACTGCGTCACTCGTCGAGCGTGGAACAATGGACTGTGGGGCGTGACGTGAGCGACCTGTGGTGAGTCTGTCGAACCAGCAAGGCGGGCCGAAGGGTTACTTCAGGCCGGCGGCGGCGTGCAGGTCGTGGATCTTTCGGGCGAGTTCGCGAATCCTGGCGGCATCCTCGCCGTCCGGATAGCCTTCGACAAGCAGGGGTTCCAGGACTTCGGCCTTAAGTGTGGATACCGCCGCGGCGAGTTGATCAGGCATGCGTCCGCCCCACGAATATGATCCCATGACGCCAAGATACATGGTCTTCGGTTTAAGCAGTCCGACCACCGCGGCGGCGGAAAGCACGAAGGGGTGCGCCCCGCCAAGGACCGTCGGCGAAGCCAGTATGATTGTTGCCGCGTCGATTGCGGATTCGGCCAGTTGGCCAAGATCTGTTTCAATCATGTTGAACGGCTTGACGATGACATCAAGCGCCGCCAGTTCGGAAACCAGCAGGGAAACCATGCGTTCGGTGCTTCCATGCATGGAAATGAACGGGATCAGAACCTTGTTGGCCGGCTTCCCACCGACCCATTCCCGATACGAATTCATGATGGGAGCCGGATCTGCGTGCATCGGACCGTGGGAAGGGCAGATCATCTTGATTGGCAAGGCATCCAGGCGTTCAAGGTATCCGGCAATCTTCTGCCTGAACGGCATCATGATTTCGGCGTAGTACCTTTTGGCCGGGTCATAGACGACCTCCCACGGAACAACGAGCTGCGACGTCGCCAGGTGTGAACCGAAAAGGTCGCATGAAAACAGGATGCCGTCGGTCGGGCACCAGGTCACCATGGTCTCCGGCCAGTGAACCCAGGGCATGTGCATGAACTGCAGCTTCCTGCCGCCACCGATGTCCAGGATCTCACCGTCCTCGACGACTCTTATCCGATTGGCGTCAAGGGGCATCAACCTGGTCAGGATGGATCGGCACTTGGGCGTGCAGAGAACCACCGCTTCCGGAAATTCCTTCATGACGACCGGCAGTGAGCCCGAATGATCCTGCTCGGCGTGATGCGTGACGATATAGTCTATCCTTTCGATATCAGCCAGTTGGGACATCAGGACGTCGGTCTTGGCCGGGTCAACCGTGTCGAAAAGCACCGTCTTTTCCGGCGTCGTTATCAGCCATGAGTTATAGCTGGTTCCTTCCGGTGTCGGAATCAGCGAGTCGAAGACGCGGCGATCCCAGTCAACCGCGCCCATCCAGAAAACGCCATCAGCGAACTGCTTTCTTTTCATGCCGTTATGCTCCAGAAAATCAAACCAGCCGATAATATCAGGTCAATTCGAGAAATGCCGATATCATTTCGGGACTCCCGATGACCACAAGGATATCGCCCTCATTTATCTTGTCGTCCGGGTTGGGCAGGCCGCCGTTGCGCTCCAGACGAGCCGCCCTGGTCTGATCCGTGTCGTCGATTCGCTTGATGGCAAGAATGTTCAGCAGGAACCTGCGCCTGAAGTCGAGTTCCAGAACCGTCTTTCCCCACAGCGGACGTGGCGCGTTCACCTCCACCACCTGTTGGCCGGTTGACAGTGTGATCCGTGCCATCACGTCGGGCGCGTAGATTTCCTGTGCCAGCCGCTCGCCCATCTCTTCTTCAGGGTCGATTGTTCGGATCGCGCCCAGCGTTCGAAGAACCTGGCTGTGGATGTCGCTGTGCGCGCGGGCATAAATGTTGCCGGCCCCGTGCGTGTAGAGCATCGCGGTTACAAGGATGGACTGCTCCAGGTTTTCTCCGATGGCGACGATGATTCTGTCGGCGTCCAGGACGCCTGAGTCAATAAGGTTTGCAGGGATCGTGAGATCGGTGCACAGCGCCCTGGTCACGCGATCCTTGACCATTTCCACCAGCTTTCCGTTTTTATCGACCGCCAGGACGTTGATGCCAAGGTCGTTCAGGGCATACGCCAGGCTGCGCCCAAAAAGCCCCATGCCAATAACAGCGCAAGATCTGACCTTCATTGAAACCACCTCTAATCAACCCACCAGAATGCGCCCCTGCGGATAGCTGACACCCACCGGGGTGCGCCTTGCAAGGGCAAGCGTCAAGGTGAGGGGCCCGATTCTTCCAACGTACATCAAAATGGTGACAAGCAATTTTGCCGGCCAGTGGAGATCCATCGTAAGGTTCATCGACAGGCCGACGGTGCCAAATGCACTGACGGATTCAAACAGTGCGCGTTCCAGCCTGACTTCCGGTTCAAGCCATGTGAGCAGAAAGGTTGCCACAAAACACGCCATCAGCGATACAAAGGCAATCACGACGACGTTGTGAATCGTTCTCGGATGAACAGACCTGTTGAACAACTCGATGTCGGAACGGCGCCGCATTGTTGCCTTGACCGAAAGCACGATCAGCGCGAACGTCGTAATCTTGATGCCGCCGCCGGTTCCGCCGGGTGCCGTTCCGACAAACATCAGGAAGAGGAAAAGCATCACTGCCGGTGTGGTGGACTGTCCGATATCCACCGTGTTGAAGCCCGCCGTGCGTGCGGTGACCGATTGGAACAGGCTTGCCCAGACGCGCTCACCCATTCCGAATCCGGCCTGGGCGCCGTTGTAGTCGAAAATGAAAAGAAGAACGGCGCCGCCGACGATCATTATGCCGGTCAGCAGAAGCACAAGTTTCGCATGGATTGAAAGCTGGCGCAGACCGCCTGTGAATCCATCCGACCAGGTTCGGAACGAGAACAGGGCCGAAAGTACCGGAAAACCCAGCCCGCCCAGAACAACAAGGCTTATCACCGTGAGGTTCACAATCGGATCCGTGCGGAATTGAACGAGGCTGTTTGAAAACAGGGAAAAGCCGGCATTGCAGAAGGCGGAAATCGAGTGAAATACGCCGAACCACAGTGCCTTGTCCGGTTGGGAAGGGAAGATACCCCAGAAGCGAACCGAAAGAAGCAGGGCGCCGACCGTCTCGATAATCAGGGTCATCACAACAATCTGGCGCACAAGGCCGACAACCGTAAGCGTTGAATCGTCGCGTCCGACGGATGTCAGCATGACCTCGCGGCTGTTCATCTTCAACCTGCCGGCGAACAAGGCAATCGATGCGGATGAAAGCGTCATGATTCCAAGGCCGCCGGTCTGGATGAGCACAAGGATGATGATCTGGCCGACCGCCGAAAATCCGCCGATGTCCGACCTGGCGAGATGGTCGATGCCAGTGTGAAGAACGGCGAGCCCGGTGACGCAATGGGCAGATGTTGCGGTAAAAAGCGCGTCGATGAAGGAAATCGACAGGCCGTTGGCCGACGAACGCGGCATCATCAAGAGGATGGTACCGACAAGTATCAGCACGATAAACGAAAAGGCGACCGCCTTTTCAGGGGTGCCGATGAATCGTCCGATGAACCATTGACCGGCACCGGTTCGGCGGAAAATCTTCACAAGGTCGTAGATGATGGCGCATCCCGCGACAAGCGCCATCAAAGGCGGCTTGGGGATCAGGGAAAGGGTGAGCGCAATCAGGATCAGATCCGGGACGGCGGTCTTCAGGCACCGCCACTTGTAGATGGCCTGAAGCAGTCGAAGGGAATGACGATAGAGCGATGATGCAATCAGCAGGCCGACTATTGAATAGAAAGCGGCCAGAAATGCCCTTGATTCCCATGCCATCAAACCTTCCATAACCAGTATCAGGGCAAGCGCTGTAAGCTCGAAGGCGGCGGTCGTCATGCGGGCCTGCAGGATCCTGCGCGGCAGGTTCTCCGGAATTCTGAATGGGAATTTCACGATGCGGAACCTTCGTCAACGCACGCTGCTGTGCTGAAGGATGTAATTCGGATGCGTGTTGATCAGGCGGGCAAATCCCAGGGCCTCCTGGGCGGTGCCCTTTACCACGAAGAAGACCCTTGGCAACTGGGCTGCGGGCGGAACGGTCTCGTCGATGAATTGCAACGTTGCATCTGTTCCGTCCCAGGCAATACGGGCAGCCAGGTGAACCGACCGGCAGCTTTTCACAATCCACAGATCCGGGCCGACGCCAATCAGTCCGTTTGCCAGCGGGACGTAAATCTGGTCGGCAAACAGGTCGAAGTCGGACAGTGGGATTTCGACGACCTGATCCTCGATAAGGCCCGGTGTGTAAATCAGGCTGTCGATCGTCATCGGGATGGTCATGATGACGGTACGCTGCTCGCGGACGTCGCCGGTCTGGTCGTCGCTGGCGCCGATATCAATCGTCAACTGATACACCCGGCCATCGTCGCGCCAATCGACATTGACCGGCCTGGCGGTCTTCTGGATATCAAGGGATATCGGGATTTCGGCTTCGGCAGTGGGCGAGAACTGGAAGAGAGGGCCGTATTCACCATCCTGCAGGGCGGCGCGGGTGTCGATATCGACGGTCAGCCATTGCTTGCCCATCTTGTCCAGAACGGAGTCGATGACCTGCTGGCACTTTTCCATGGCATCCGCGTTGTGGATGGCCCCATAGGCCCATTCGCCGAACCAGGGGTTGATGCCCGTGGCGTCGGAGACTTCGGCCTTGATGATTGACAGGTAACCGTCATCCAGCACTTCCCGGTCGGCGGTGACGTCGATGGCGTCAGCGGCCGCGAGTTCAAGCGCGACATCGGCGGCGGCCAGGCAAGTTGATGCCTTGTAGTTGCCGATGCGCATCTCGTTGTCGTTTTCCTTGACCGAGTAACCGATGGTGCCCATGCGGCCCATCCAGCGGCTGATGCCTTCGGTGCTGGGGGGCTGCCACGTGCTGTCGGCGAACGGAAGCAGCGGCTTCGGGGCGATTCCAAGCTTCTCCAGGCGCGTGACGTAGTCGGTTATCGTCGTATGGTAGTAGCCGGCGTCCGCCTTTTCCTGCAACTCCTTTTCGAATTTGCCGACTGCCTTCATGTCCGGCTCGGGCGTGACCATTGCCAGATACGGGTTGCCGGGGGTTGCCAGAACCTCGCCGTCGTCGAAGAACGTCCAATCCACATCAACACCGGCCGTGGGATCAACGCTGCCGCCGACCACAACCTTGACCGGGCCGGGAGCGCCAGGGCCGGTACTTTCATACACCGGCCACACTCCATCGTCGGTATCGCCCTGCTGGTGGTACTTGTAAAGGTTGCGGTGCATCACGTCGATGGTGTAACCGTTTTCCGCCATGATGCGGTGCTTGCCCACGCCGGACTGTCCCTCCTGGTTGAACACGACGCCCGAAAGGGGCAGGCCCGCTTCTTCGAAAACCTTGCGGTTGAAGTCGATGGACCACTTCAGGTCGCGTGACGGGAAGGCCAGGAAAAGCTGGTCGGACCAGTGGATGCTGACCAGTTCGATCTGTCCGCTGTTTGCGGCGCACTGAAGCTTCGCAAAGACGTCGGGATGTTTTTCGGCGATTGCCTGAACCATCAGCCCGGGCATTTCGAACGTGGCGCGCCAGGTCGGGTGTGCCAGGTAAAGGTCGAGAATCGGCAGGAACGAAATCCGGATGATCCAGTCGGTCAGGGCCTCGTCGTCAAGTCCCATGCAGTCTTCATGCGTCAGGCCCATGTCGGCGCAGATGGAAATCGTTTCGCCGTTGTATTCAAGCACAAGGCCACCGGGCACGTATTGGATGTTCCAGTGGAACATGGTCAGCCCGAACTTCGTCTGCCCGTCGTCCTGGTCGGGCCAGTCTTCGTAAGTGCCGCAGGTAAAGACCTCGGGCGGAATATCGGGCGTGCCGATGTCGGTCGGCAGTTCGGCGTCCAAATCGGGTGGGGTGTCGATGGCGCTGTCCTGATGTGTGTCCAGGGAAATGTCATAAGGCCCCATATCGTCGCCAACATCCGGCGTGATGGAATCAACCGGGATATCCGCGATGGTGTCGTCAAGCACGTCGTCGGTCGGGTTCGAACCGGATCCGCAACCGGCGGCGGCGACAACAGTCGTCAGTGCGGCGGCAATGGCGATTCTTGAAAGTTTCATGGCAACCCCCGGGTGAGTCGAAAAGACGCGCGATTATACCCGATCTTTGCAAGCCCGGTAAGCCACCACGCAGCGTTCCCCTGGCGCATCCGCCACTTGTGTCGGGCGGGCTGCAGCCCCAGCACGATGAACGGATGGCGCCGTGTACCTGCATGGGCGGATTATATCAGCCAGCAGCGGTCGAGCACGGTGCAGTCAGCCGCGTCGAACCAAAGGCACATTCAATCCGCGTTGATGGTTCGTCAGGCAAGGACGCGCGCCAGGGCATCGGCGATAAGGAAGCCTTCAACGGTGCTGTGGACGCGGTCGTCACGGATCATGACCAGCTTCTCGCGAACCAGGCGGGCCAGTTTGTCATCGACTCCATCGGCATGCAGGTCGGCACGGGCGACACCGCCCATCCAGCGGAAGCCCAGCGCCACGCGTTCAAGGCGAAGCTGGTCGTCGGTCAATGCTTCCGTGTCTTCGATGGCGTTTTCGGCCTGGTTCATGGCCTGGATATAGGCCGCGGCGCCCCGGACATTCCACCAGCGGCGCGTGCCGTCGAAGCTGTGGGCGGACGCGCCGACGCCAAGCCACGGACGGCCCTGCCAGTAGCGCGCGTTGTGGGCGGCCATGTTGTCGAACGTGTCCAGGCAGTAATTGGAGACTTCGTAGTGCAGGTACCCCTTGCCACGCAGGTACTTCGACGTCGCCAGGTAACCGTCGGCCGCGGCATCCTGGTCGGGGCGGTGGAACTTGGCGCCGGCCGCGTGGAAGGCGCTGCCTTCATCAATGGTCAGTTCATACACCGAGATGTGTGAAGGCTTCAGGGACGCTGCCTTGTGGACTGAACGCATGCGCTGTTCGGTGTTCTGGCCGGGAAGTCCCTGGATCAGGTCGATGCAGATCTTCGCGCCGGTCATCTGGCAGTCAGAGATCGCGTCAAGCGCGTCCTGGACGTCGTGGCGGCGGCCCAGAAAATCGAGTTCGTTCTGCTCGAAGCTCTGGACGCCAAGGCTGATTCGGTTGAAGCCGGCCTTTTTGACCCAGAACGACGCCTTGTCGATGGTCACATCGCCGGGATTGACCTCGATCGTCCATTCGGCGTCGGGCTTAACGAAAAGCTCGGATCGGATGAAATCGGTGATGCGCCCCATATGCTCTTCGGAAAGCAGGCCGGGGGTGCCGCCGCCGAAATATACGGTGTCGAACGATCGCGCCTGCTCGGGACGTGCCGCGATTTCGTCGCAGAGCGTCTCGATGTATTCATCAATCAGGTCGTCCTGGTCGGGTGCCGAGTCGAACGCGCAGTAAGGGCATTTGGTTCGGCAGAACGGGATGTGGACGTAAAGGCCGAAACAGGTGGACATACAGAAACCTCAGAGCGGGCGGATGCGATCCGCTTGAACAAGGCACAAGGCACGGCTAATCGTCCTTGGTTTTCAGGACGGCAATGAAAGCCTTCTGCGGAATTTCGACGTCGCCCACGATCTTCATCTTCCGCTTGCCTTCCTTCTGCTTTTCCAGCAGCTTGCGCTTACGACTGATGTCGCCGCCGTAACACTTCGCGGTGACGTCCTTGCGGAACGGCTGGATCGTCTCGCGGGCGATGATCTTGCCGCCGATGGCACCCTGGATTGGCACCTTGAACTGCTGGCGCGGGATTTCCTCCGAAAGCCGTTCGCAGGCCTGAAGGGCGCGCGCGCGCGCATTGTCGCGGTGAACGATCATCGAAAGCGCATCCACCTTCTCGCCGTTGACCAGGATGTCCAGCTTGACCAGGTCGGACTTGCGGTAATCAAGCATTTCATAGTCGAAGCTGCCGTAACCCTGGGTAATCGACTTCAGCTTGTCGTAGAAGTCGAAGATGACTTCGGCAAGCGGCATGTCGAACCGCATTTCCAGGCGACCGGGCGCGGGATATCCTAGCTCGCTGTTTTCGCCGCGCTTTTCAAGGCAGAGCTTCATCACGGCACCCATGTATCGATCCGGGATCATGATTGATGCCCGGATATATGGTTCCTCTGCGGAACGGATATAAACGGGATCTGGATAGTGGGCCGGGTTATCGACAACGGCCATCGACCCGTCTTCCAGGAAGAAGTGGTACTCGACGGACGGCGCGGTCAGAATCAGCGACTGATCGAACTCGCGCTCCAGCCTTTCCTGGACGATTTCCAGGTGCAGCAGGCCCAGGAACCCCGCCCGGAACCCCTGGCCAAGCGCGGTCGATGAGTCCTTTTCATAGGTCAGAGCCGCGTCGTTCAGCTTGTACTTTTCAAGGGCGTCGGCCAACTCCTGGTAATCTTCGGTCGAAACAGGATAAAGCGATGAAAAGACGACCGGCTTTGAAGCCCTGAATTCTTCCAGCGGGCTTGTCGCCGGGTTGTCTTCCGTCGTTACCGTGTCGCCGATGCGGGTGTCCGCCACCGTCTTGACGCCGGCGATGATGTAGCCGACGTCCCCAGCGACCAGTTGCTTGACCGCCGTGCGGTTGATGCTGTAGATGCCGACTTCTTCGATCCGGTGGGTCGCGCCGGTTGACATCATCCGGGCGATCTGGCCTGGCTTGACCGTTCCGTTCATGACCCGGATGCTGGCAACAGCCCCGCGGAACGGGTCATAGAACGCATCGAAAATCAGGGCCTGCAATGGCGCCCCGGGATTCCCCTTGTGTTCGGGGATGCGTTCCACGACGGCCTGCAACAGTTCCGGAACGCCCTTTCCCGTCTTGGCCGAAACCATGACGGTTTCCTCCGGGAAAAGGCCGAGTTCACGGTCGATCTGTTCCAGGCACATATCGATATCCGCGGAAGGAAGGTCGATTTTATTGATGACCGGAATGATTTCCAGGCCGTTTTCCATCGCAAGATACATGTTGGCAACGGTCTGGGCCTGAACCCCCTGGGATGCGTCCACAAGAAGCACGACGCCCTCGCAGGATTTCAGAGCCCGCGAGACCTCGTAAGAGAAATCAACATGCCCGGGGGTGTCGATCAGGTTAAGAAAGTACTGCCGGCCGTCGGCAGCGACAAAGGGGAGTCGGGCGGTCTGGCTTTTGATTGTGATGCCGCGTTCCCTCTCGATGTCCATGTTGTCCAGGAGCTGGTCGTGAAACTCGCGATCGGAGACCAGTCCGCAGTGCTGGATAAGGCGGTCGGCCAGTGTCGATTTTCCGTGGTCGATGTGTGCGATGATGCTGAAGTTGCGGACGTTAACCATAGAAGGTGAAATCCCCGTTAATACCTGTAAGCCGGCTTCGAATCGGTGGAGGGCGGGCGCAGCGAGTCGAGGGATCAGAACTTCCAGCCGATACCGAAATCGATTGCAAGCCCGTTATAAAAGACGTGATTGTCAGATTCGTTGATGAATCCGCCGCCGGCCCATCCGATTTCCGCGAAAACCGCGAAGCCGGACTTCGTCGTGTACATCACGCCGGGCATCGCCCTGGCAACCCAACCGTGCATAAGATCCTGCTGGCTCAGGCCGTAAAGACCATAGCCCACGTTCAGCCGGACATAGACATCCAGGTTCTTCTTGTCCAGGAACGGATATCCGACCCGCATGCTTCCCGAAAAGCCCATGAAGTTGCGCATGGCCGAATTGAAGGGATCCTCGGGATTCGAGCCCGGGGTGTAGATGTTGCCGTACTCGATCTGGCCGCCGAGCGCGATGTAATCAAGAACGCCGTACTCAGCGAAGAAAACCAGGCCGCCCGAAGGTACCTGCATGTCGGTGTTGACACCCGCTTCACGCTGGACGCCGTAGGCAATGAACTGTCCCTGGAAGCCGATGTGGGTGTTGCCTTCGGCGGCGACGGCACCCGTCGCCATGAGCGTGACAGCCACGAACAGAAGGGCCGCTTTCCGTGTCATCTGGAATCCCCTGTTTCAAGGACGGGGCAGCTTACGGTGCCCCCGGGTTACACAATCCGACAGATACTAATAGGAAAGCGGGTTGCGTGGCAAGGGAAAAAGGTGCAGGAAATCCGGTTTTGCAACAGCTGCCGTCGTTCGCGTCGGTCGCGACCACAATGACGAGAGTGTCCCCTTTTTTCCGTGCCGGTGTCACTGTAGAATCCTGTCCTGCGTCGCCAGGGTGGCGTCGCAATAGTGGAGGAATCATGAGCACCACCGTCACTTCGACCAACTTCACCGAGTTTCCGCTGATCTCAAAGGGCAAGGTTCGTGACATCTATGATCTTGGCGAAAATCTCCTGATCGTCGTGACCGACCGGCTGTCGGCATTTGATCACATCCTGCCGCAGCCAATTCCCGACAAGGGCCGCGTCCTGAACCTGATGTCGAAGTTCTGGTTCGAAATGACGGCCGATAAGCTGAAGAATCACATGATTTCAACGGAAGTCGCGGATTTGCCGCAGTCGCTTCACAAGTACGGCGACATCCTTCAGGGACGTTTCACGCTTGCCCACAAGGCGAAGATGGTGCCGGTTGAATGCATCGTTCGCGGTTACCTGTCGGGATCCGGCTGGAACGACTACAAACGCACGGGCGCGGTCTGCGGCATCAAGCTGCCGGAAGGGTTGCAGGATTCGAGCAAGTTGCCGTCGCCGCTCTTTACTCCGTCAACCAAGGCTGAAAGCGGTCATGATGAAAACATCAGCTTCGACCAGGCCGTCGAGATTGTCGGCGCGGAAGTGGCCGCCAGGATTCGTGACGCATCCCTGATGCTTTACACGACCGCGGCCGACTACGCGCTTACCCGGGGTATCATCATCGCCGACACCAAATTTGAATTCGGTTTCATCGACGGTGAACTGATTGTCTGCGATGAAGTCCTGACGCCGGACAGCAGTCGCTTCTGGCCGGCGGATCAGTACGCGCCGGGCCGCGCGCAGCCGTCCTTCGACAAGCAGTACGTCCGCGACTACCTGTTGCAGATCGGTTGGAACAAGGAACCGCCCATTCCCAGCCTGCCACCGGAAGTCGTGGCCAATACTTCGTCACGTTATGTGGACGCTTACATGCTTCTGACCGGCCGTTCCCTGTAGGTTCCGTCGCGGATTTTCCGGTTCATGTTCCGGATTGCCAGGATTGTTCGAACCAACCGGTTTATCCGCCGAACCGCATCGTCATCGTAATGCCGACCCGCAGACGGGAATCAAACGGTTCAATTGGACAGGTTGGCCTTGGCGGTCATGCCGGGTTCGAACCCGCGAACCTGGTTTCGTCCCGATGCCTTGGCCTGGTAAAGCGCAATGTCCGCCGCATCGACCAGCTTGTCCGGATCGTCGGCGTCACGGGGAAAAGTTGAAACACCGATGGACACAGTGAAGGTTCCAAGCGGCTGGCGATCTTCCCCGAAAAAGACTTCCTGCTGCACGACGCGGCGGATGTCGTCCGCAATCCGCATCCCGTCATCCCTTGCGGTCTGGCACAGGATAACCGCGAATTCCTCGCCGCCGTATCGGCACGGTATGTCCGTCACGCGCAAATGGTTTCGAAGGATCGCACCGACCTTGTTCAGGGCCACGTCGCCGGCCGGGTGGCCGTGCGTATCGTTGTATTTCTTGAAATGGTCAACATCGAGCATCAGCATCGAAATGCAGGAGCCGTCGCGTCTGGCCCGCCTGAATTCACGATTCAGCGCGGCGGTGAATGTGCGCCGGTTACCAAGACCGGTCAATTCGTCCATGGCCGCAAGTTCGTGCAATCTGGAATTTGCCTGCTCCAGTTCGCGGGTCCTTGCCTTGACCGCGTCCTCAAGTGTCCGGGTGTGCTGTTCGATATCGCTGGCCATCTGGTTCATCGTCGCCCCGAGTCGGCCCAGCTCGTCGGCCGTGCCCTGCGGCGCTCTGAACTGAAGGTCGCCTGCGGCGAAGCGCGACGCGGCCTCGGCCAGCTTATTGATCGGTGAAAGCAGGTTTCTGTAAAGCGTCAGAACCAGAAGGAACACCCCGATGAGCAGGAATCCGAGTGCCGCGCCAACCGCGTACCTGACCAGCGGAAACATCGCGGCCTCGATGCGGCCGATGTCCATTCCGCCGACAACGGTTCCCCAGCGAACGCCCTCGATGTGGGGAACGCTGCTGATGACCGGGATGCTGACCAGGACGATGTCCCTGCCATCGAAGGTGACATGTGTCTTCAGTTCCCGGCTTGCCGCGGTTGCCTGTCGAACGAAGTCACTCTTCAGGAGTTGCTCGTATTCCGGCATCACTTCGCGTCCGACCGCCCGTCCATTGCCGTCAAGGATAAGAGTGAAGATGACGTCGGATCTGCCGGATCCCGGATCGCGAAGTTGAATCAGGGATTTCCCGATTTCATCCAGTCTCTCGCAAGCAAGGTCGTCACGAACCGACAAGGCAACGCCCTCGATCAGCGCGACCGCCCGAAGTTCGGACTCGGTAACCAGCCGTTCGTACATGCCCTTTGCAATAAGGCGCGCGGTTCCCGCAACGGCGAAAACAACGATTCCGATCGTCAGCAGCAGGATTTTCAGGCGAAGGCTCATCGTCCGATCTCCCCGCCCGAGTCAGCCGAGCGAACGATTCTGTCAACCGCCTGGACAGTTGTCATCAATCCGTCGTAGAACGAATCATCCGCGCGCACCCATCCGGACATCAGGTCAAGCGCCCCGAGCAGCTTTCGTCCCTCTGCGGTTCCGCGGTTAAGGGACAGGAAGGCGTCGGTCATCGCCCGGATGATGTCCGGATCGAGATCCGATGCGAAAACCAGAGGTTCGTTCGGTATCTGGCCGGCGACCGCAAGGATCGACAGACCGGTAAGGTCGCGTCCAATCTGCATTTCGACGTTCAAGGCCCGTCCGAAAGTTGCCCCTGCGGCGACAGTGCCGATTTCAACCGCCCGAATTGTTTCCTGATGGCCGCCAGTAAAGACCGGGATGTAGTCGCGCTCGGGTATCAGTCCCCGATCGGCAAGGAACTTGACCGCATAGATATAACCGGAAGCCGAGCTTCGGGAGGAAAAAGCGACCCGCTTCTGGACAAGATCCGACGGCACCATGATGTCCGAATCGCGCCGAACGACCAGGTTGGTCGTGTAAGTCGTTGACGTTCCGTACATCGTGGTCGCGACAAGGTGGATACAGGGGTCGATTTTGCGCGCCCTCAGATACTCCCCTGGCGGGAACAGGCCGCCCTGCAGGGAACCGTCAATCAGGCCGCTTGTGAAAAGGGGGTACGCGTTCAGCCGCACGAATTCGACTTCAAGTCCGGTGCGGGATTTGATGTAAGACGCCAGATCAATCAGGGGATCCGGCTGACCGGTAGTATCGTTGACCATTACCAGCAGTTCGGGAACGCCGATCCGCACACGATCGGGGCGCCGCGTGCCGGCCCGACACGTACCGCGCCGATCGGTGAGTCCGGGCTTAACCCCTGGGCGACCCGACCATGCCATTGATGCCGGTGTCGCGTCCACGGTTCCTGCGGCAGAAATCACCTCGGCCGATTTCCAGGGATCCTGGTCTTCCTGGGGGTTACAGCCAGCCAGGAAAAGGAACGCCAGAATCCAGCCATTCAATGCCGCCGCCCGCGATCCCCGGACTTTCCCCTGATTTCCTGGAAAACCTTGCATGGGCGGAATGATACAGCAGTTTCCATAAACATGTCGAGTGCCTTTGTTGACCTGCACGCAGCCAGCATGAATGACCAGAAATCGGGAGTTCCTGCAGCAAAGGATTTATTTGAAAGGATGGGTTGACGCGCTTCGGGGGACACAATAACCTAGCCGCGGCGGGTCGGCATGGAAGTGCAACCCGGTTAAGCTGGTTTGTTTATGTTCACCAGGCGTATTTCGATACTGGTCGGGCACTTCGGCAGCGGCAAGAGCGAGATAGCCGTCAATTATTCGATGCGGCTTGCGCGCGACGGCCTTCCTGTTTCCCTTATCGACCTTGATGTAATTAAACCCTATTTCCGTTCCAGATCCGCCCGCGACCAGCTTGCCGCGGCTGGCGTCGAACTGGTCGCGCCGACCGGCGACAGTTTCTACGCCGATCTGCCGATCATGCTCCCCCGTGTTCGCGGTTTGTGCAGGCAGCACGACCGGCGGGTAGTAATGGACGTTGGCGGCGACGATGCGGGGGCCAGGGTCATCGGATCCCTTGACGACGTGCTGGATCCCGATGAAATCGAGGTCGCGGCAGTCCTGAATTTCAACAGACCGTTCACCGCCGATCCCGATCAGGCCGTGGCGATGATTCGTGGGATTGAAGGAAACGCCAGGATGCGGGTCACCGGCGTGATAGCCAACACGCACCTGATGCAGTTTACCAAGCCTGAAACGGTTCGATCCGGATACGAAAATGCGTGCGAGTGTGCTCGTCGTCTTAGTGTAAAAGTATTGGCCGTCTGCGTGCCTTCCGTGCTAGAAGGCGAATTCAGCGGCGACGAATTCGAATCGAAGCTCTTCCCGATTTCCCGGGTGATCCGCACGACATTTGCGGCGGATACCGACTCCGCGGGTGGGGATTCGGGTGTTCCAGAACAGCCGCCGGCGCCGGGATTCGCGCCTGCCGTTGAAGGTCGTTACGGGGTCCGGAAGGTCGGCCCCTTGTTTGTTCCGGCTGCCATGCCGGACGAGGAAGGTTGAGATGCCCAGGATTGATGTCGAAAAGGAGCGCTGCAAGGGCTGTGAGCTCTGCGTGAAGGCTTGCCCCCAGGGGGTTCTGGCCATCGGCACGGAGATGAACGGCAAGGGTTACTTTTTTGTTAAGCGGGTGGAACCGACGAAGTGCCTGGGATGCAGGCTTTGCTGCATCACATGCCCGGACGTGGCGTTGTCCCTGAATGTCAACGGCACGATGTACCACTATTTCAAGTACTGACCGGCGACAGGCGGTCTTTGCAGGTCCCGCGGGACCATTGAGGTTTGGCCATGGCCAGAAAACTTATGAAGGGTTGCGAGGCGATCGGCGAAGCAGCAATCAAGGCGAACTGCAAGCTGTTCTTCGGCTATCCGATCACTCCGCAAAACGAGATTCCCGAGTATATGTCGCGCAGGCTGCCGCAGGTGGGCGGAACTTTCGTTCAGGCGGAAAGCGAGGTCGCTGCATCCAATATGCTTTACGGCGCCGCGGGCGCGGGCGAGCGCGTGTTCACGTCATCTTCGTCGCCCGGCATCAGCCTGATGCAGGAAGCGGTTTCGTACATGGCCGGTTCCGAATTGCCTGTCGTCATCGTTAACATCATGCGCGCCGGCCCGGGTCTTGGCGGAATCCTTCCGTCCCAGGCCGACTATTTCCAGTCAACCAAGGGCGGTGGTCACGGTGATTACCGCCTTCTGGTGCTTGCGCCTTCTTCGGTTCAGGAAGCAGTCGATCTGATGCAGGATGCGTTCGACCTGGCCGATCATTACCGGAATCCGGTTATGGTCATTGCCGACGGCCTGATCGGTCAGATGATGGAGCCCGTCGAGTTCAAGGAAGACCGCCAGCCATGCCGGTCGCTTCCGTCCAAGGATTGGGCGACCACGGGCTGGAAGGGCGAGGGTCGTCCGCGGGCCATCGTCAATTCGCTGTTCCTCGATCCGAACCTGCTGGAAAGGCACAACGAGAAGCTGACCGCGAAGTATGCCGAGATGGCAAGGAACGAGGTCAGGGTGGCCGAGTACTTCACCGATGAAGATTACGATCTGCTGGTCGTTGCGTACGGCTCGGTGGCGCGCGTCTGCCTTTCCGCGATTCGGCAGCTTCGGGCCGAAGGCAAGCGTGTTGCCCTGGTGCGTCCGATTTCACTTTTCCCGTTCCCGACGGAAGTGATTGAAAGGGCTGCAAACAAGGCAGGTCGCGTGCTTGTCGTCGAGCTTTCCACCGGCCAGATGCTGGAGGATGTCCGGATGGCGGTCGGAAAGGACTTTCCGGTCGCGTTCCATGGAAGGACGGGTGGGAACCTGGTTACCCCGGACGAGGCTCGTGAAAAGATTCTGGCGCAGCTCGCCGCCAGGGAGGCTTCCAGATGAAGGACAAACTTGCATTCGGATATCCGGAAGGATTGACCACGGGTGGGACACACTACTGCCCGGGATGTACCCACGGCATCATCCACAGGCTGATTGCCGAAGTAATCGACGAACTGGGCGTCCGCGAAAGGACCGTCGGCGTTTCTCCCGTCGGCTGTGCCGTCCTTGCGTACAATTATTTTTCGACAGACTACCAGGAAGCCAGCCATGGACGCGCCCCGGCGGTCGCCACCGGCATCAAGAGGGCCCGTCCGGATCTGATGGTTTACACCTATCAGGGTGACGGAGACCTGGCATCGATCGGGATGGCCGAAATCGTCCATGCCGCGAATCGTGGCGAAAAGTTCACCGTCGTGTTCGTCAACAACGCGATTTACGGCATGACCGGCGGCCAGATGGCTCCGACGACGATGCCGGGCCAGGTGACCTCGACGTCTCCACGCGGCCGTGAACTGGATCTCGCCGGCCATCCGATTCGGATGGTCGAGCTTATTTCGACGCTGCATACCCCGGCCTTCGTCGCGCGCGGCACCGTGATCAGGCCTTTGCAGGCCGTTCAGACCAAGGAACTGCTGCGCAGGGCATTCCAGTACCAGAAGGAAGGAAAGTGCTTCAGCATGGTCGAAATCCTTTCGACTTGCCCGACCAACTGGGGCATGCCGCCGGCCGAGGCGTTGAACTGGCTGGAGAAGACGATGATGCCGTACTACCCGCTGGGAGTCTTCAAGACACCGGAGGAAGGCGTGGATCGCGCCCCGCTGCCGCTTTGCGGGTTGCAGGACGGAGGTAAGTGATGCAGCACGAGATGATTTTTGCCGGTTTCGGCGGCCAGGGTGTCCTGCTTATCGGAAAGATGATTGCGTACGCCGGCTTGAACAGTGGCAAGGAAGTAAGCTGGCTTCCTTCTTACGGCCCCGAGATGCGCGGCGGCACGGCGAACTGCACGGTCGTCGTGGCGGATGAACCGGTCGGGTCGCCTGTTGTGGCCAGCCCGTGGGCGGTTGTCGCGATGAACCTGCCGTCACTGGACAAGTTCGAGCCAACGGTGGCCCCGGGGGGCGTTCTGGTCATCAATACGTCGCTTATCAATCGGCCGGCGGTTCGCACCGATGTCCGGGTGGTCAACGTCGCGGCAAATGAAATCTGCAACGAGCTTGGCAACCCGAAGGGCGCGAACATGGTCACGGTCGGGTGTTTCGTCGGCGCGACGGAAGTGGTTCCGGTTCAGCAGATGGAAGACCTGATTCGCGAGACGTTCGCGGCCAAGCCAAAGCTGATTGACGTTAACGTGGAATGCTTCCGGCGCGGACTGGAAGTCGGCCGGGCACAGAAGGCGGTGTAATCATGACTGAAAAAATAACCGTATATCAGGTCGATCACGCGCTGTGCATCGGCTGTCACAGATGTTTCAAGGTCTGCACGTACCAGGCGGTAAGCGGCAACCCGAAAGAAAAGCACACCATTGATCCCGCCAGGTGCATGGCTTGCGGCGCCTGCTTCGATTGTCCGAAGAAGGCGATAAGCAAGGTCGAGGTCGAAGCGTCGGTAAGGACGGTCGAAATCGCCCGTGTCCGCTGTGAATGCTGCGGTGCCTTGACCATCACCACGGCCCAGGCCGACTGGGGCAGCAGGCGCAAGGGCGTCAATGCCGAGGCCTTCAAGTTGTGCGACGAGTGCAAGCGTCGCAGGATGGTCGGGCAGGCAAGGCAGTTGATGGGTTGCTGAGGCAACCTTTGAGGTTATGTAATGGACAGGATATTCAGGGTTGTTCCGGAGAAATGCGTGGCGTGCGGCAAGTGCGAGCTCGCATGTGCCTTCGCCCATGGACAGGACGGTGTTCCGGGCGTCAGCAGGATCAGGATTTACAGGCGTGGTCCGGAGGCGGGCGTGCCAATCATATGCCTGCAGTGCGATTCAGCCGCTTGCGCTGCCGCTTGCAGTGTCGGGGCCATTAAGTGGAACGTTGAAACGGGCGCGCTGGAGGTCGATCGCGACAAGTGTGTCGGATGCATGATGTGCGTGGCGGCGTGCCCGTTTGGAAACATTTATATGGAACCAGGCCTCGACAAGGCGGCCAAGTGCGACCTTTGCGGCGGTAAGCCGCAGTGTGTCGCATTCTGTCCGACCGGGGCCATCGCGTACGTCCCGACGGAAGCCGGGGTGAAGTATCCCTGCGAGTCCGCCGTGTGACGTGTCCGCCCAGGGGGGGTACGGATGCGCTGCCATCGTGTTTCACAGTTTTCCCGGTACTCGGCGCTTTTTCCATCGGCATCTTTCTGCATGGTCCTGACGGCGATGTCATTGATTTCGGGGGTGGCAAGGGCCACCGACGCCACCGAGCCCCTGCTTGACAGTCTTGTCGAAGCAAATTTCAAGGATGACTACGGTGCGGCCGGCGCAGCCCTGCGGCAATTGGTGGAGTTCCAGCGCGCGGCGGGAATCGAGCCGTCGGGCAAGCTGGCGGTTGTCCAGGTCAACGAGACGCTTGCCTTTGCCGACAAGATGGACGCGAGGATTTCCAGGTATATCGAGGACGGATTTCCGGTGCTGGCGGCGATGGAACTGGCGAAGTTCAGGGACGTCCTGCTCTTTGAACCGGCGGGTGCCGCCAGGGCCAGGGATGCCGCCGCCAAGGTTCAGGAGGCTGGAAGGACGCTGTGCGGTGAACTCAGGGCCACTGCGGCCGGTGCAGCGCGAGCGGTGATCCTGGCCGAGGCTGTGTGTGCCGCGTTTGGCGATGGCCGGCCGGCGGTCGGGCAGGGCGGGGGACAGGCGGCTGGCCTGGGGCCCGGCCAGGGATTGTCGCCGGTGGCCGCCCCTGTCGGCATTATCAATGTCGATTCAAGGGTTAAGGGTTTCCTGCAGTCGGTTCCAATCGATAAGAGCCTGAATGCGGCCGCGGCGGCGCGCGGGCTTCTTTCCAATGGCGCCGAGGGTGTGCTTTCGTGCGTGATTGACGGTACATCGGTGGTGTCGAAAAGCAGCCTACCCGGTACTCTTGCATTCGAGTACGGCGTGCAGGTTCCGTACTCGGAAATGCAGGAATACTGCGAATGGAAGGAAGATGCATCGACGAAGATTGTTGAACAGGACGGCAGGAAGAAGAAGGTCACCGAAACCACGCGCACCTGTATCAAGAAACAGCGGCCGGTCGATCTGGTAAGGGTCGATAAGCACGTTCGACAGGTCAGCGGAACCAACTGGAAGCGAAGCGCCGTATGGCAGATCCGGGCGAGCTTTGACGACGGTTCGGGCTGCAGCGGCCAGAAGTCGTTCGACGGGCAGCGAGTCGACAACGATTTCGTTCACGATAAAAGCGATCCCGCGATTGGGCTGAAACCGGATCCTCTCGAATTCCCCGGCGAGGACGCCGTTGCTGCCGATCTTGCGGCACAGGTTGCGACGTGGTTGGTCGGTGTCTATGGTGACTGTCAGAAGGCCAGGTTTTGCGGTCCGGCCGGGAGTGGGCGTTTCGGGGGCGATGGTGTCGCGGGCGAGAATACCGGGACGGCAGGTGCCGCGACTGGTGCCGAGCCGCCGTCCCTGGATTCGGTTCTGCGTTGTGCCGGGATACCAGGCGGTGATCGAGGCCAGGTCGATGCCGCGATTGTGGCGAAATTTGGGGTGACCCTGAACGAATTGCTGGCGTTCTGCGGCCTTTCCCCGTAGGTGCGAATGACCATTCGACAGGCTCAGGGCATGCAATTGAACCCGTAAGGGCGAATGAAAATTCGCCCGTTGCCTGGAATTTCGCTGCCTGTCTGTGATATTTGGTCGCCCGTGTTCTTGTATGGGCGGATTACATCCGCCCGCCGCGAACCGTAAGGGCGAATGAAAATTCGCCCGTTGGCAGGAATTTCGCCCGTGGCTCCGGCCGTTCTTCCGTGAGGTAATATGTCCTTAACATTCAAGCGCTACCTGTCCTTGCTGGTTGACAAGCCTCCCGCCCGGCCGGGGGATGGGATTAACGTAACCTGGCTTGGTAATGCCGGGGTTCACGTAACAGATGGCATCACCGGCTTCCTGATTGATCCCTTTGTCAGTCGTTACGGTATGTTACGGGTGGCGCTTGGTCTTGGAATGCCGCCGATGCAGGATGTCATCGCCAAATGGGCGGCCACTTTCGACCCCGCGCTGGTGGGGGCGGTCATTGCCAGCCACAGCCATTACGATCATGCCCTTGACGCCCCGTTCTTTGCCCGTCTGTTTGACGCACCGCTTGTCGGCACCGAAAGCACGGCCAATATCGGGCGCGGCGCCCGTCTTTCCGACGATTTCATAAAGGTGGTCGGCCATGCTGACACGATGGAAATCGGGGCTTTCAAGATTACTTTCCTTGAAAGTGTCCACGGGCCGGCCCTGTTCAACCGCGTCCCCTATCCGGGCGTCATCACCAGTCCGCTCGTCTCGCCTGCCGGTGCCCGGGGCTACAGGATGGGCGGGGTTTTCGGCATTGTCATCCAGCACCCTGCCGGTACTCTTGTGCACCACGGAAGCGCCGGGTATGACCGGGATATGTATGCGGGACATCACGCGGACGTCGTGCTGCTTGGGATAGCCGGTCGGGCCGGGACATCGACATATCTTAAGAACGTGGTTGACGCCCTGGGCGCCAGGACGGTCATCCCGATTCATTTCGACAACATGTTCCACCCAGTATCGACCAGTTTCAGATTCATGCCGGCGGTTCATTTTGACGAGTTCCTTGACGTCTGCCTGCAGACGCGTCCCAACATGAATGTTTCGACCCTTCCGGTTGGCCGGCCGGTCGGCCTCCTTATCAATGGTTCGTTGAATCCGCCTTGACGGGTGCGAGGCATGAAATCACGCCGGCCGGAATGATTCAGCGCGATCCGACGAGTCCGAAACAGAGCACGTTTGAATATGTGATAATGGCGTTCGCCAGTAAACGTACGCCAGTTGAACGCTGGGCGCGGCGCTCCGGTCTCCGTTCAGTTGTTCTTGATTATTTGGCCTTTCAGGTATAAATCACAAACCACATAGGCGCTCGATAGACTATCCATCGCCCAGGCGTGGTGGTTTTCTTCGCGACCTGGCTGTTGTCGGTGAACTTGAGCCCATAGGGAGTCCAGATGAATTCTGCGATAAGTAAGCGTTTTGTTTTCATATATCTTCTTGGGGTGAGTTCCGCTCTCGGGTGTGCCGGGGCCGATGGGCGAAAGATTGGTGAATTCTGCATTGACGAGGGCCAGTGCGAAAGCGGGCTGTGTTATGACTCGGAATGTTTGGATCCCGATGGGGATTACGATTTGGACGGGCTGCCGAACGGCATTGAGAAGAACGTAATCGGGACGGATTATGGTCTTGGCGACACGGACGGCGACGGGGTTGCTGACGGCGTTGAAGTCGGCTCCGATTTGCAGAACCCACTGGACGGCGACGGCGACGGTTTGTTAGACGCGGTTGAGTCGTCCCTTGCGAGTGCGGATCTGGATGGCGACTGCCTGGCGGATCAGTACGATTCAGATAATTCCGTGTTTGGCGGGGACAGGGCAGCGCTGGTTGATGCACACTGCGTCAAGGCGGGCGTCTGCGGTCAGAATGCGGGTCAGGTCACGATCCGTTGCATTGGTGGCGATCCAGTTTGCGACTATTCCGGCATAACCGGGTATGAAGAAGTGGAAACGCTGTGCGATGGGGCAGACAACGACTGCGACAATGAAACGGACGAAGGCGTGAGCGGCCCCGGGTGCCCCTGGAACCGCTGCGTGCCTGAATGCGGCGAAGGTTTTCATTGTAGCGGCGGTCAGTGCGTCGAGGATGAATGCGTGCCCGACTGCACGGGCCTGAGTTGTGGCCCGGATCCTGTGTGCGGCGCCAGTTGTGGCGAATGCGGCGAAGGTTTTCATTGTACCGGCGGTCAGTGCGTCGAGGATGAATGCGTGCCGGACTGCACGGGCCTGAGTTGTGGCCCGGATCCTGTGTGTGGTGCCAGTTGTGGCGAATGCAGTGGTTCAGATGTCTGTCTGGATGGCGTTTGCAAATGGATCTCCGGCACCTATGTTGTCGAATGCGGCCAGGATGGCTCGTGTCGTGTGCCCGCTGGGGAATTCTGGATGGGCTGCAATCATTCTCTGGACGGGGCTCGTGATTGCAAAGCCGACGAAGAACACTATCACAAGGTTCTGATGTCGGAGTACTTCATCGACCGAACCGAGGTAACTGTTGAAGCCTTTGCCTCCTGTGTGGTTGCCGGAGTATGTTCCACCCCGGGGACATTTGATCAAGATTGCAACTGGGATGTTAGTGGCAGGAAGAACTTCCCGGTCAATTGCATCAATTGGCATCAGGCTGATACTTACTGCAGGTGGAAGGGAAAGCGTCTTCCGACAGAGGCTGAATGGGAAAAGGCGGCGCGAGGCACGGATGGGCGCAATTATCCCTGGGGGAATGAATCTCCATCGTGTTCGCGCGCTGTTGCCGACGAAGGGACGGGAGAAGGATGCGGAACTGGAGGAACTTTTGGCGTGTGCAGCAGGTCGCCCGTGGGTGACAGTCCCTATGGTCTGTGTGATATGGCGGGAAACGTCTGGGAGTGGGTCGGGGACTGGTATGATGCGGAATCCTATCTTTCCGGGGAGTATCAGGATCCGAGCGGTCCAGATTCCGGTACGCTCCGTCTTGGTCGTGGTGGCAGCTATGGCGCCGATCTTTTGTCGTCGTTGAGAGCATCGTGCAGGATTCCTCAGGCGGATTCCGAGAGACTGAACAAGTACGGTGGATTCAGATGCGTGGGAAAACCAGCCGCCTGCGTGCCTGACTGCTCGGGCGTCGATTGCGGCATGGATCCGGTCTGCGGCACGCTGGATTGCGGACAATGTTTCGATTTCAACGACTGTACTGGCGATTCGTGTATTGCTGGGCAATGCAACTTTCAAAAACTGTCGGGGACAGACTGCGACGACGGTAGCGTCTGCACTGACGGGGAAACCTGTCTCAACGGAGAATGTCTGGGCGAGCCGATAGTCTGCGACGACGGCAGGGAATGCACCAGCGACAGTTGCGATCCGATCACCGGGTGCAGCAGCGTGCCCCGGGCCGGAGAATGCGACGACGGCAATGTCTGCACGCATGACGATGTATGCAATTCGGAGACCGGGGAATGCGTGGGCACCGAGATAGCAGGGGCCTGCGATGACCAGAATGCGTGCACCGAGGATCTTTGCGATCCATCCATCGGGTGCAAGCACATCAGCACAATGGCATCCTGCGACGATGGGGACCCGTGCACCTTTGGCGACGTGTGCGATTCCGATGGAAAATGTGAAGGGGCGCTGGGTTGTGATGACGGCCTGCTCTGTACGGTCGATATCTGTGAAACTGGCATTGGATGTGTACATTATCCTAAGTGTCAGCAGGGATTGAACCAGTGCATAATCGATTCATGCGACGCCGAGACGGGATTCTGCCAGTCCGAGCCAAAATGTGAGGATTTTGATATCTGCACAGAAGACATCTGCGACAAGCTCACCTACGAGTGTTCGCACCATGCCATCCTGTGCAATGACGAAAATCCGTGTACTGATGACTTCTGCGATATCTCGATGGGCTGCATCTTTGTAGAAAATTCGGATCCCTGTGACGACGACAATCTATGTACAACCGGGGATGTATGCATAAAGGGTGATTGTGTCGGCACACCCGTGTCATGCCACGACGGAGTTGATTGCACATCGGATAAGTGCGGGGCAAGCGACGGGCTGTGTGTTTTCGTGCCAACTGATTCGGCCTGCGATGACGATAATCCCTGCACGAACGAATACTGCGACGCGGTTTCCGGATGTGTATTTACGTACAACTCCGACCCCTGTGACGACGATGACCCGCAGACCTTGCGGGACACCTGTGTTGACGGGGTATGCCTGTGCGTTCCGGAATGCACCGGACTTGTCTGTGGGCCAGACGGGTGCGGCGGGACTTGCGGGGAATGCGGGCCAGGTCAGGAATGCATTGCCGGCTCGTGTTCGGTTGAGATGATTCTGATTCCGGCCGGGGCTTTCATGATGGGGTGTAACACCCTGTCCGATTCCGAATGCCAGGCGGATGAATTCCCGTACCACGAAGTGACTCTGTCAGCGTTTTACATCGATAGGACGGAAGTGACGCAGTCGGAATACAGGAAGTGCGTTGATTCCGGTGTTTGCGCGACGCCGGGCTGTTCCTGGGATCCGGTCATCATGGGCAGCCGCCCCACCCGTTGTCTTTCGTGGTATTCGGCGTCCGCATACTGCACCTGGGTCGGTAAACGACTCCCGACCGAAGCGGAATGGGAGAAGGCCGCCCGGGGTAATGACGGTCGCAAATATCCATGGGGAAATGTGACGCCAACCTGCGAATATGCGGTACTCCCGGAAGGTGGCGACGGTTGTGGAACGGGCGATACCCTCGATGTCTGCAGCAGGTCCCCCGCCGGCGACAGTCCGTATGGTCTGTGCGACATGGGCGGCAACCTGGCTGAATGGATTAATGACTGGTACGACTCGGGATATTACGCGGCCAGTCCGTCGGTGGATCCGCCAGGTCCAGGAAACAGCGGCTATAAATGCAGGCGCGGTGGAAGTTTCCATTCTTCGGATGGAAATGTAAGAATTGGCGACCGTTATGGTCTTGATCCGGGATACGCGGGATTCGGCCAAATGGGTTTTCGTTGTGCGAAGACGGCTGATTAGGGCGCTGCTCCGGGGTGCCTATTGCATGTCCCCTGACCGCTTCTGAACCACGCACAGCGACCGCGAGGCGCGACCACCGGGTGCGGCAAGGTGTACTCCCTTGTCCCGCGGCATCTGCCAGGCGAACGGCACGGTCTTTTCGTCGAATTTTGCCGGGGCTTCCGCCGTCTCAATCCACTCGATGCCGATATCGCCACTTTCGATGCCGGCTTCGGCCAGCTTGATGGTTGTTCCAAGCCGGATTGTTCTTATCCGGGGAATCGTGTCTTCCAACGACTGGCCGGTGCCCGCGGAAGAGACCAGAAACGTCCGATCCGCGCCGAAATGCCGGGCCGCCTTGTGCGCGACCAGTGCGTTCAGTGCCGAGTTCGGGGTCATTATTACAATGCGCCGGTAGCCTTCGTCGATGAGTTCCTCGAGGAATGCATCGGAAAGGATGTCGCCTTCGCGTCCGTCGATTCCCGCTTCGATGGCGTCGGTTACCTTTATGGGATTGCGATCGACGACAAGCGTCCGAACCGCGTCACCGGTGGCCCTGGCAATTGCAATCGCAAGTTGTCCACCCCCGGCGATTACGATTCCCATGGACGCGCCCCTGCCGGCAACACCCAGAACGGACGCCAGCGGCTTGCCAAGAATCGTCGCCGCGGCGCCGGTCACGAAAATGGTGATGAAGACGAGCAGGTGCATGTCCTGAACGCCAACTCCCCGATCGGCCAGGACTATTGCGAAGTAGGAAGCCACCCCGGCAGAAATGATTCCGCGTGGTCCGACAAGTCCGATGTACAACTTGTCACGCCACCCCATGCCGGTTCCGCGGAGTCCGATGAAAACTGCCGCCGGCCGGACAATGAAGGCAATTGTCAGCGCCACGGCGACAAGGGGCCACGACCCGTGCAGAATGCGGTCGGTGTCGATTTGGGCAGAAAGCAGAACGAACAGGAATGCCACCACCAGCGTGGTGATTTGATCCTTGAAATGCCTGACGTTGTCCAATTCCCGGCATGGAAAAAGCGAGGTAACCAGTCCGGCAACCGCCACCGAAAGAACGCCGGAGTTCGAGATGATTGTGTTTGACAGGAAGAAGAGTCCAACGGCGCTGCTGAGGGCGACAATTCCCGGTAGTCCGTGATCCCCCGTCCTGGATGCCGCCGGAAGCAGGACCTTCCCAAGAACGAGTCCGCCAGCGGCGCCGATTGACAATCCGACCGCGGCCTTCCCGATGAACAGAAGGGGGATCGTGAATCCGCTTGCCCTTGGCGCCAGGACGAATTCCAGCACGACGCCGGATGCGACAACGCCGATGCAGTCTGCCCAGATGGATTCCCATCTAAGCAGGCTCTCGATTCGTGGCGCAAGGGAAAGGCTTTTCAGAAGGGGCCCGATGACCGTGGGGCCTGTGACGACTATAAGCGAACCGAAAAGCGCGGCCGTCTGGATGCTGAACCCGGCGATGTATCTTGCCGCGAGGAAGGCACCAAGACCTGTCAGCGGAAGCGTGAACGCCAGAATTCGACGGATGGCCGTCGGGGCGTGTTTCCAGGTACGGAAGGGCAGAGCCAGTGCCGCCTCGAAAATGATGATTGCAACGGCAAGCTCGATGAACGGAAGCAGAAGATTCCCAAGTGATTCCGGGTGGATGAGTCCAAGAACCGAAGGGCCTGCGACAAGTCCAAGAAGCATGAAGAAGAGCAGGGTGGGCATGCGCAGCCAACGCCCAAGCATAAGGGCACCGGTTGCAAGCGCGGCGGTGATTGCAACAGTCTGAAGAACCGTTTCGTGCATCAAAAAGAACCCCGGTTGGGAAAAAAGCATAACCGCGTGACGGTCGGCGTGCAACAGCCCGGGACGTAAGTTCGCGGGAATTCGGCATGCAGATCCGACAGACCACGCTGGCAGCGCGTCAGTGACACAAGCCGCAATGCCTGAAGCGACTCACCAAAGAAATATGCGGTCTGCTGCAGAGGCAAGTCTACAGGTAATAGCTGACCATTTCGGCGAGGGACTTGGCGCGGATGTTCGGGGCCTGGCCGGCCTGGCCGAACTGCACCATGCGTTCCATGACCAGCTTCTTCATGGCGTCGCGGGCCGGGGCCAGGTAGTCGCGCGGGTCGAACTTTTCGGGAGTCTCGGCAAAGACCTTGCGGATCGCGCCGGTGATCGCCATGCGGCTGTCGGTATCGACGTTGATCTTGCGGACGCCGCTGCGGATGCCGCGCTGGATTTCCTCGACCGGAACGCCGTAGGTCTGCTTCATCTTTCCGCCGTAGGCGTTGATGATGTCCTGAAGGTCCTGGGGCACCGAGCTGCTGCCGTGCATGACCAGGTGGGTGTTCGGCAGGCGGGCGTGGATCTTCTCAATCTGGGCCATCGCCAGGACTTCGCCTGTGGGGCGCTCGGTGA
This sequence comes from Deltaproteobacteria bacterium, assembly GCA_029555025.1. Classification (GTDB taxonomy): domain Bacteria; phylum Myxococcota_A; class UBA9042; order DTJE01; family DTJE01; genus JAGOFO01. Next base: position 44,162 of record JAKPTZ010000071.1, on the reverse strand, counting down.
ACTTGTACGCGCCGTGGCTGGTGCCGATGGCGACCGCCAGGGCATCGACGTTGGTCAGGCGGACGAATTCCGCGGCCTCTTCCGGGTCGGTCAGCATCTGGCTGTGGTCCAGCTTGCCTTCGAATCCGTGGCCGTCTTCCTTTTCGCCCATGCCGGTCTTCAGGTTGCCAAGCATGCCGAGTTCGCCTTCGACGCTGACGCCCTTCCTGTGGGCGGCTTCGACGACCGCCTTCGTGACCGCGACGTTGTATTCGAAGCTGGCCGGGGTCTTGCCGTCCGCTTCAAGGCTGCCGTCCATCATGACGGACGTGAAGCCGTTGTCGATGGCGCTGACGCACGTATCGACGCTGTTGCCGTGATCCTGGTGCAGGACAACCGGGATTTCCGGGTAAAGCTCGACGGCGGCCAGCATCAGGTGGCGAAGGAACGCGTCGTTCGTGTACTTGCGGGCGCCACGGCTGGCCTGGATGACGACCGGGGATTCGGTGGCCCTGGCCGCTTCCATGATCGCCTGGATCTGTTCCATGTTGTTGACGTTGAAGGCGCCGACGCCGTAATTGTTTTCGGCCGCGTGATCAAGAAGCTGACGAAGTGAAACCATTGACATAATTGAATTCCCCGAAAGATGAAAAAAAACGAACCCGGGACCCGCCTCTTGAAGGAGTCCGCGGCAATTATTGCCAGTTTCTGACGTAAATCAATTGATTGATTACAGATGACCGAAGAAGTGCAGCAGGGCCAGTGCCCCGCCGAGGATCGCGGCAAGTCCGCCGGCGACGCCGACCACGAGGGGCCAGACCCGCTTTCGAATGGATTTTTTACGCCGCCGGAAAACCCTGGTCGCCCGGGTATAGGCACGCTGTTCGGCACTGGAGAGCATCCTTTTAAGGCTCTGAACCATTGTCGGGGTCAGAAAACTGCCAGGGGCGCCAGCCGGCCTTTGAACGTGATCGTCGTAAAAGCCGTCGGCGGGAATGCGGGAGAGACAGTCTGCAAGCTGCAATGCAGAAGACGGACGTTTGCCGGGCATCTTTTCAAGCAGGCGATTGACAATTTCGTTCAACTCATCGGGAATCCCGCGCGGATAACCGTCGCGCACCAGAGGGGGCACCGGGTCGGTCATGTGCTTCATCATTATCGACAATTGCGTCGATGCGTCGAAGGGAATTCTTCCCGAAAGCGCTTCGTACATAACGACGCCAAGGGAATAAAGATCCGATCCCGGCACTACGTATGCCCCGCGGGCCTGCTCCGGAGCCATATAGGTGGCCGTGCCGACCACGACGCCGTGCGAGGTCAGCAGCGAAGTGTCCGAAACCTGGGTTAACTTCGCCATTCCGAAGTCCAGAACTTTCACAAAATCGCGTTCATCCCTGGTGTCGTAAACCATGATGTTGTCGGGCTTGAGGTCGCGGTGAATGATTCCCTTGTCGTGGGCCTCGGCCAGGCTGCGGCAGACCTGGATCCCGATTCGGATCATCCGGGCCGCCGGAACCGGCCCGTCCTTCAGGATGTTGAAAAGAGTTCGGCCGTGAAGCAGTTCCATGACAAGGTAAAGGACGTCGTCGTCGGTTCTTCCAAAGTCAAACACGCGGACGGTGTTGTGATGCTCGAGCTGGCTTGCGGCCATGGCTTCGCGCCGGAAACGCTTTTCCAGGCGATCGTTCAAAGGCGAATTGAAGGAATCCTGGGAATTGATGACCTTCAGCGCGACAGCCCGTTTGACCGCGATCTGTTCGGCGAGATAGACGCTGCCCATTCCACCCCGGCCAATCAGGTCAAGAATCCTGTATCGACCGTCGATCATGCGCCCGATGAATGGGTCGCGATCCTCGCCGACCTTCTGCCACCGACCGGTCATGCGACCACACCCAGGGCAGACATCACTCTCACAATGGGTTCCGCAATCAAAGCAGATGCGCATTTCCATCGGGCAATCCTGAATGATGACGGAAGTATATTCCCGAAATCCGGTCAAGTCATTTAATTGTTCTGTCTGTCAGATTGTCCAGACGGGGAACCCGAGTTGCCTGGCGACGGGCCAATAAAGGGGGGCGCAGGTCTTGAGCCTGGACTTGGAGCGACTCCACCATCCGCATTTGTCGGTTGAATTCTGGCAAGGCGGCTGCTAGACTGCGCCCGTATCACAAGCTTTAATGGCATGGGGCTTTTGGGGTTTCTGCATCCCGCGGGGATTGCGTCCACGTGCGATTCCGCATTGCAGATATTTAATCAAGGCTGAACACATTTGATCGGTTGCCGTCTATGTCCGGCGGCTCCGGATGGTGCATTCATGGCGGTTGGAAAGCATTTATTCCAATGGTTGGTTGCTGGAATTCTTGTCGTCTCGGTGTCCGGCGGCTGTGTCTCGCATATCGATGCCCGACGGCAGTTCATGGAACAGGTCAAGGAAGGCGATTACGTCCAGGCCAGGGAGACCCTTTACCAGGTCGGTGGCAAGCGGAAGATAGACTTCCTTGTCGATACCTGCGACATGGCCATGGTCTTGAGCAGGTCTGGTCGATATACCGAGTCGAACAAGTTCCTTGAAAGGGCGGATCAGAAGATCCGGTCTTACTTCACGAAGAACGTAAGCGACGTGCTGGCGGTCATTGGCTGGAACGAGTCCTCGGCGACTTACAAGGGCGAGGATTTCGAGCGCAACATGGTCGATATCCTTCAGGCATTGAATTACCTGGTCGTCGGGAATCTGGAGAAGGCAAGGGTCGAGGCCGCCCAGGTCAACGAGAAGTTGAAGGATTTCGTAATGATGCTGCGGCGCAACGGTATCCACTCCGGATTCACGGGGGATCCGTTTGCACACTACATTTCAGGTCTTGCCTTTGAGGCCGGCGCCATGAAGGAGCCACCCGGCAGCGATCGTCGGAATTTCCTTCTGGACGGGGCCCGCATTTCATATATCCGGTCAAGGGTCGATTACAACCGGCTGGGCGGGCGGTACGGGCTTTCTGCGCCGCCGTGGCTGGACATGGATCTTGAAAATGTCCAGGCGCAATTGTGCAACCCGAAGGAACGTTCCGAAGTCGGGCGTCCGTGCATCGAGGATGGAGCATATTCGGAAATCGTATTCCTGCTGGGCGTCGGCCTGATTCCACACAAGGAAAGCCGCAAATGGGTCATGTCCGATGGTCAGGACACGTTCGTCGTCACATATCCGGAATTCGAGGACACGCCGACCAGGGTAACCAACGCCCGGGTCGTGTTTAACAACGGTTCATCCTCGGCGCGGATTTCCATGGTTTATGACCTTGGACGGATTGCAGTCACCGTCAACAAGGAACGTACCGAACAGGTCAAGGAGCGTGCCGTTGCCCGCGGTGCAGCCAGGTATGCGGCCAAGAAGGCGGCCCGTCTGGCCGCCCAGGCCGCGGCCGCCTCGGCCAGAAACAACAGCGGCGGAGGATTGTTCGGCGCAATCGCCGGGCTTGCCGCAACGGCCGTCAGCGCCGGCATCAGCATCGCCGAGGCGGTCGAAGTGGCCGACACTCGAAGCTGGATGACGTTGCCGGACAAGTATCTGATGTCACGCCTGAAGGGACCGCCCGGGGTATATGACCTGCAGGTTCAGTTCATCGGCGCCGGCGGTAGTATCGTGAACACGGTACCGGTGAAGGCAAACATGGTCGCCAACGGACGCACGTTCGTTGTGCTTCATTCAAGCGATGCCATGGGACCCCGGCGCACCAGGTATTTCGGGCCGCGCCCGGCAGGCCAGGTCGAAACAGCCGAAGGCGGCGAACCGAATGCCGACGACGGCCGCATCTAATCGTCTTCGGATCCAGTCCACCTCGTCCAACCACATATTCCTGGCCACTTGCAGATGGACGCGAAAAATCCGGTGTCTATATTCAGGCAGACCTCAATCAGCAATGCACCCGGGTGGTTGATCATTCGCCGGCCCGTTCTTGACGTCGCGTCTGAAAACGGACAAGATTCGCGCGGTTCGCCAGTACGCATTGACCCCGGCACCCGTCGGGGGCATCATCATGGGCCGATACGGAAAGGTGATTCGTCAATGAAAATCAGACAGTTCCTGGTTAAGCCGACGGTGCCCGAAGAGCTGATCCCGTTGAAGGAAATTGCCCAGAATCTCTGGTATTCCTGGAACTGGGACGCCGTGATGCTGTTTTCCCGCATGGATCCCGTCCTGTGGGAGCAGTCGGGTTTCAACCCGCTTCGCATGCTGGGTATGATGTCAACCGACCAGCTTGCGCGGCTTGCCGCCGATGACAGTTACGTTGCGCGTGTCAGACGGGTTCGGGCCGAACTGGAAAAGTACCTGACCGACCGTTCATGGGCTGACGAAACCCTTGGCGACGGAGTCAAGGCCGACCCCGATTTTCTTGTCGCGTATTTTTCGACCGAATACGGGATCGATAAGTCCCTTCCGATCTATTCCGGCGGCCTTGGTGTCCTTTCGGGCGACCACCTGAAGTCGGCTTCGGATCTTGGCGTGCCGCTTGTCGGCGTCGGCCTGCTTTATCAGAAGGGGTATTTCAGGCAGTACCTGAACCTGGACGGCTGGCAGCAGGAAAAGTACCCGGACAACGACTGGTACAACATGCCGGTCAGTCAGGAGATCGGTCCCGACGGTGCCCAGGTGACCGTAACGGTCGATCTGGCAGGCGAAAACGTCGTTGCCGCGGTTTGGCGTGCCCAGGTCGGCAGAACCCCGCTTTACCTGCTTGACACGAACCTTCCGGTAAACAGCCCGGCTGCACGCGAGGTCACCAGTACGCTTTACGGCGGCGACCGCGAGATGCGCATTCGACAGGAAATCGTTCTGGGAATCGGCGGCGTCCGCGCGCTTGCGGCCCTGAAGCTGAACCCGACCGTCTATCACATGAACGAGGGTCATTCGGCTTTCCTTGCGATCGAGCGCATCCGCCAGGTGATGGCGCGTCATGGCGTATCGCGGGAGACGGCCACCGAATATGTCATTTCAACCAATGTATTTACGACACACACTCCGGTTCCGGCCGGGAACGAGAAGTTCGATAACGGCCTGATGCGTCGGTATGTCGAACGTTATTCCAACGAGATAGGGCTGTCCTGGCCGCAGTTCGACGCGCTTGGCAAGTTCAGCGGGGCCCAGGATCAGTTCGGCATGACCGTCTTTGCATTGCGCACGTCCGGTTTTGCAAATGCGGTCAGTCGTCTTCATGGCACCGTATCCCGGCATATGTGGAAGGATATCTGGCCGGGGCTGGATGAGGCTGAAGTCCCAATTACCCATGTAACCAACGGGATCCACACGCGTACCTGGGTTTCCCCGGAAATCGACAACCTTCTGGATATGTATCTGGGGCCAAGGTACAAGGGACACCCGGAAGACCCCGAAGTCTGGCAGCGCGTTCGCAGCATTCCGGCAAGCGAGATGTGGCGCGTCCACATGACCCGCAAGGAACGGCTGATGTTTTATGTGCGCAAGCATCTGAAGAAGCAGATGATGCGACAGGGCGCAAGCGCGGTATCGGTCGCCGGTGTCGAGGACGTTCTGAATCCCGAAGCCCTGACGATTGGTTTCGCGCGCCGGTTCGCGACGTACAAGCGGGCGGGACTGTTGTTTCAGCAGCCCGAGCGGTTGATTGAACTGTTGACCGTCAAGGACCGGCCGGTACAGATCGTGTTCGCCGGAAAGGCACATCCACAGGACTTCCCGGCCAAGGAAATCATCAAGAAGGTCGTGCATTTCACTCGTGACCCGCGCATTCGTTCCCGCATCGTGTTCCTGGAGGACTACGACATGAACGTGGCCAGGTACATGGTCCAGGGCGTCGATGTATGGCTGAATACTCCCCGCCGCCCGCTGGAAGCTTCGGGCACCAGCGGCATGAAGGCCGCGGTCAATGGCGCGCTGAACCTGTCCGTTCTGGACGGCTGGTGGGATGAAGGATACAGCCCGGACTGCGGTTGGCAGATCGGCGGGCATGACGTGTCGGATGACATTGTCGAACAGGATCGCATCGAGTGCGAGGCCCTGTTTGACCTGCTCGAGCAGGAAATTGTGCCGTTGTATTACGACCGTAATCACAGCGGATTGCCCGAGCGCTGGATCGAGATGATGAAAAATTCCATCTCGCGTCTTGGAAGTCAGTTCAACACGGCAAGGATGGTCGCGGAATACACACGTCAGGCATACTGGCCGCTGCACCTTCAGGGGATTGTCGGTACGGCCCATGAATTCAAGGGTTTCCGTGATCTTGCCGCCTGGCGTGGCCGGATTGCCGAGCCGTGGTCAGGTGTCTGGGTACGTGTTGTCGGAACCGATGCGTCCGAAGTCGTGTCGGGCAGCGTGATGACCGTGCGGCTTGCCGCTGGTCTTGGCGACCTGGCGCCGGAAGAGGTCCGGGTCGAGGTGTGGGCCGGCGTGCTGGGTTCGGACGACCAGATTCATGACGGCCGGGCCGTCTGTGCCATCTTCGTCGGCATGAACGACGGCGCGGCCCAGTTCCAGGCAAGGATCCAGGCCAGGGACTCCGGACGTCACGGATTCGCGGCAAGGATTATTCCCGTTCATCCGGGCGTCGTCGCCCTGCCGACCCCGCCGATGGTAACCTGGGAAAATGCTTGAGGCTCGGCTGAGCCCGCTTTTGAAGCTGGCTCTTAAGGGTTTGGATTAATGAGGGAACTTCTTCTTGTCTGCCTGGGCGGCGGGATTGGGACCGGGGCCCGCTTCCTTGCCGGCCGCGCCCTGAATTCGGTCGCCTGGTCCTGGCTTCCGGTGGGCACCATCCTGGTCAACATCGTCGGGTCGTTCCTGCTTTCCTTCATCGCCGTGTTCAGCATGCGGCACGGTAAGTTGCCCGACGCGGTCGTCCTGATGCTGACCACGGGCGTTATGGGCGGATTCACCACGTATTCGACCTTTAATCACGAAACGCTGTCCATGATCCAGGCCGGGAGATGGCAGCTCGCGGTTGCCAACGTCGGGGTGACGTTCCTGATGTGTGGTGGCGCGGGGTTTCTTGGGATGTTCCTGGCATCGAGGATTCCGGCTTAATCTTCCGGCGTGCGTTGGATTCGAGCGATTCTCGCAACACCCTTGATTCATGACTCTTAATGCCAAAGGATTTGGCCAGGCAATCCACCGGATGTAATCTATTTGTGTGGCCGGCGGGAATACACCCCTTCCGGCGCCGTTGTTCCTTTTGGCAGTCAGCCTGCAGGAGAGCCAATGAGAAGAAAGACAATCATCAACTGGTCCGACGCACACGCAAGACTGAAGGAGGCAATCGAGAACAAGGTGACCGACCCTCAGATGGTCGGCGCGACCGAGAAGGGCTGGTCTTACGTGACTTTTTGCAGTTCCAGGGCCGAGCCCGCCCATTTCCTGTACGACATCGACCGAATCAAGACAATCGCCCGCGACAACGGTTTTTACCTTCCTGGCGAGATCGTGCGCCAGCACAACAAGGTTCTGGTCATCGCGCACAGTCGGGATCACGAACCAAGCCAGCAGCTTTTCGGTTTGTGGCGCTTCCTGATGGAATTTGAAAAGCGGTTCGATTCGACCGACAAGTTTCCGCATCATGACTTCTTCGGGAAGTTCGGGGGAAATTTCGACAGATCCGAAAAGGGAAGGGTTCTGGCGATTTACAGCAACGGCGGCGACGACGCTCTTATGGCTGTATATGAAAGCTGCGAGGAACTGGCGGCCGCCATCGAAGTGCCGGGGGTGACGTTCGAAGTTGGCGTTTCCGCGGGTCTTTCGGCGATTCCCAGGCTTCTGGCCGGCTTTGACGATCCGGAGTACCGCGCCACCGGCGCCGATTTTTACCGCATCAACAATCCGGCCGAGTTCGAGGAGCTTCTGGAGACAGCCCGCAACGATTTCCCAAAGTATCTGTTCCACTCACCTAAGTGATTTGCAGACAGACGGATTTTCATGCGCAGGCGGGCGAATTTTCATTCGCCCTTACATGTACGGGCGGGCTACATCCGCCCGCTGCGGTCGAGTACAGAGTCCCCGGGCCTGGGCGGGCGAATTTTCATTCGCCCTTACGGGCGTTCGATGACGCTGGCCTTGCGGATGGCGACCAGCTTGGTCGGCCAGGCTTCGCTGATTTCGTTGCGGACTGTCGGAATCTTCGCGGCTTCGTCAACGAAGTCCATGCCCTGGGTCACATGCCCGAAAACGGCGTAACCCACGCCGTCCTGTGATTCGGCGCGATCCAGGAAGCCGTTGTCGGCCAGGTTGATGAAAAACTGGGCCGTGGCGCTGTTCGGGTCGGATGTGCGCGCCATCGCCACCGAAGTGCGGACGTTCTTCAGTCCGTTGCCGGCTTCATTCACTATCGGGGCTCGGGTCGGCTTCTGCCGCTTCGCGACATCGAAACCGCCGCCCTGGGCCATGAATCCCGGGATGATGCGGTGGAAGATTGTGCCCGTGTAGAAGTTCGCCTTGACGTACTCCAGGAAGTTTGCGCACGTGACCGGCGCTTCCTTCATATACAGCTCGATTTCGATGTTGCCGACGGTTGTTTCCAGGATTACGAATGTGCTCGCCATGAAAGCCTCCAGAAAGAATTAATGCCGCCAGACGGGGCTGGCTTGATGATACATCGCGCATGTCCAGGCCGTCCTGTCGGGTCGAGGCTTAAGCAAACGCGAAAGCCGGGCCCGGTATCGGAGCGGGCCGCCCGTGCGCACGCGCAATATAACAGATTTATAATAATTGCTCTTGTTATTGGCTCGTTTGCTTTCTAAACTCATGCCACCCCGGGGTGGCGGCCTGGTTCCCGGATCCCGGACGTTTTTGTCGAACTTCGCTTTGGAGGTTTCCATGCGTCGTGCAGCCCTGCTGTTCGTACCGATCGTTTTCCTTGTCGCCTGCGGTTCTTCCGATAATGGCACCGATAATGGCGTGAACATTGACGTGAACGTCAATTACGACAACGGTGGATCCGATGTCGATAATCCACCGTCCGATGTCAATAATCAGGACACCACTGGAACACCGGACATTGCGTCCGACGCCGTCGTCGACACGATGCCCCAGGATATCGGCGAAATCACGCGCGTAATCACCTTGCAGGTGGATCAGCAGAACCCGATCCCGGTCGCAATCAATCAGCAGTTCACCTTCCGTGGCCAGGTGAAGGACGCGAACACCGGTGACCCGGTTCCCAATCCCGCGGTTTCGTTCACGATCACCTATGTCGAGGACACGGAAAAGGCCGAGGAAGTCCTTGAGTACGACAGCTGGATCACCCGACCGTCGACGGTCGGTGATGCCGAGGGGCGTGTTTCGAGTACTTTCCAGGCCGGGGAAACCCCGAAGCGCCTTTACACGATCACGGTTCATTCGGATGGGGCCGTCGATCAGGTTTTCAAGATTCTGGTTCAGGAAATGGACTGCAGTTGCAGCGCCGTGACGCTTACCTATGACGGCGTGCCTGGCGATGGCGCCTCGTATCATCTTCTGGCTTTTGATTCTTCCCACACCTGCGCCGAACTGCTGGCAGCCGACGAGCTTCCCGCCGCTGCGGCCGAAATCAATCATGGCGACATCACGACCCCTGCCAAGATTCCGTGCCTGACCCCCGGGGCCACTTACACCGTTCTTGTCACGGCAGCCGAAACCTGTGCTTTTGCAAAGGGTTGTGCCGAGGGCGTCACCGTCGGGGCCGCCAACGACGGCGAGAATTGCGGGGCTGGCACCGTCGCGCTCGACGGCATCGAGGTCGCGATAAACAAGCAGTACGACGGCAAGCACAAGTTCACGTTCACGAATGTCGTCCCGGCGTGTACCTTCAGTTCGTCGATGGACTGCGCGAATGTCGGCGACAAGACCATCGGCCAGCAGGCATGCTGTTACCTGAATTCAATCCAGGAACTGTTCGCGGATGACGGGACCGCGTTCGCCAATGCGGCAGCCGATCAGGCCGGCCTGGAAGGAACCAGCCGCACGGCGGCCGTCAATGCGGTCAAGGAATGGGTCGCGACGAAGAAGCCGGCCTGGGCCGCCAAGGCCGCTTCAATGGGTGCGATGCTTCGCAACGTGATCGTCCAGACCAACATGACGTCCAAGCTGAAGATCGAGGCGCCGGACGGTGAGGGCAATTTCCAGGGCAGCGAGGACTGGCGGACGTTTGTCCTTTACTGGAAGATGGATTGCGACCCGTCGGATCCGAACTACTACAACTGCGGAAAGTTTGAGATCTCCCAGACGGCCATCGGCGGCATCAGCTATTCGCCTGCCATTTCGAAATCGACCTTCGGCGGTTCCCTGGGCATTGCCAACAACTTCTCGATCGCGCACCACCAGATCAACCTGAATCCTGGTCGCCTGCTGGTCTATGTGGCCAACAAGGTCGCCGCGGTCACCCTTACCGGCGGATACATCAATGCCAGCCAGGAACTCATCACCGTCGGTGCGGCTGCCGATTTGAAGGACGCCTACAAGCGATGGATTGCCTGCGCGACAATGGCCGCTGACCTGGCTTCTTCGGCGCCCGCCGTTACCGAGGCCATCTGCAACGCGGCAGTCGATGCCGCGATGGCCGATATCACCGCAGCTCACAACGCCCTGGTGGCCGACAGCTATCTGAGCCTTGCCGGAAACGGGGCCTATACCGATGCGACCTGCGACGGTTTCGCCGACGAGCTTTCGGCCGGGGCGTACACCGGCACGTGGGTTCGTGGCGCCGCCGAAATCGAGATGACGGGCACCTTCAGTGGTATCGACGAATAGTCAAATCGGAGAGTCCCATATCAGGAATCAGGTCGGCAGTTGAAGGTAATTCGCTGACGAATCAACAATTCAAGGAGAGTTCCAATGGAAGTTCGCGAAATTCTGCTGGGCGATGAGGCCGTCGCGCTTGGCGCGCTTCACGCGGGGATCAGTGGCGCCTTCGGTTATCCGGGAACGCCATCGACCGAGATGTTTGAGTACGTGGAGCCTCTGGCTGCCGAGTACGGGATTCATGCCCGCTGGTCCGCCAACGAAAAGGTCGCGTATGAGGAAGCGCTTGGTATGTCGTTCGCCGGCAAGCGGGCGATTGTCAGCATGAAGCACGTCGGGCTGAACGTGGCGGCAGACGCATTTGTCAATTCCGGCGTCACCGGCGTCAACGGTGGACTGGTGCTGATGGTTGCGGACGACCCCGGAATGCACAGCAGCCAGAACGAGCAGGATTCCCGCTTCTACGCGAAGTTCGCGGCGGTTCCCTGTTACGAGCCGAAGAATCAGCAGGAATGCTATGACATGGTTCGCGAGGCTTTCGATGTGTCGGAGCGCCTGCGCCTGCCGATAGTGCTTCGAATGGTCACCCGCCTTGCCCACAGCCGCGCCGACGTGGTAATTGGCGATCGCCGCCCGCAGAACGGGCTGAATCCGCCGACCGACAAGCAGCAGTTCACGCTTCTGCCGACGAACGCCCGTCGCAACTGGGCCGCTCTCGTGGCGAGGCAGGGCGAGATTATCGGCGAGTCCGAAGCCAGCCGTTTCAACAGGCTGGAACTGGAAGGCCGTGATCGGAAGATCGGCATCATCGCGAACGGAGTCGCCTGCAATTATGTCCGCGAGGCCTTTGGCGGCGAAGTCCCGCATGCCATGCTCAGCATCAGTCGTTACCCGCTGCCGCTGGGCCTGATTAGGAAGCTGATCGAAGCATGCGAATCGATTTATGTTTTTGAAGAAGGCTATCCGCTGATCGAGGAGGCAATCGCCGGTATCAACGGTATCGGTAAGCCGCTTCACGGCCGGTCCGACGGCACGGTTCCAGCCACCGGCGAATTGACGCCGGCGATTGCGATGGACGTGTTCGGCATCGGCAGGACCGGCGGCATCAAATCAACGCTTGGTCATGTCCCGGGCCGTCCGCCCAAGCTCTGTCAGGGATGCAGCCACGCCGACAGCTACACGCTGATCAAGGAAGTCCTGAAGGATTACCCGGTCAAGCGGACCTTCAGCGATATCGGTTGCTACACTCTGGGATTCTACGAGCCCTTCGATGGAGTCCATAGCTGCGTCGATATGGGCGCCAGCGTGTCGATGGCCAAGGGCGCTTCCCATGGCGGGCTTTTCCCGGTGGTCGCGACGATCGGCGATTCGACCTTCATGCACAGCGGCATGACTGGTTTGGTCGGCGCCGCGCGCGACAATGCAAACATGACCCTGTGCATCCTTGACAACAGCAGCGTCGCGATGACCGGCACCCAGGAAACCATGGCGACCGGCGACGCACTCTACAACGTCGTGCGCGGCCTTGGCGTTCCCGAGGAGCACATCAAGATAATCAACCCGTTGCGCAACAAGATGGAGCAGAACGCGGCCATTCTGAAGGCGGAAGTCGAATATCGCGGGCTGTCCGTCATCATTCTTCGGCGCATCTGCGTCCAGGCGGCTCGCAAGGCCAGGGGATAGGTGAAATCATGAAGTACGATGTAATTCTTGCCGGTGTCGGGGGTCAGGGAATCCTGACGATTGCATATCTGCTGGACAACGCCGCAATCAACCGCGGTCTGCGTTTCAAGCAGGCAGAGGTTCATGGCATGGCCCAGCGCGGCGGGGCGGTTTACAGCCATATGCGGATTTCGGATCGCGAGATCGTCAGCGACATCATTCCGGAAGGCCGAGCCGACATGGTTCTGAGCGTGGAACCTCTTGAAATCCATCGCTATCTTTACATGCTGTCGCCCGAAGGCGTTGTCGTAAGCAATATCGCACCGGTCATCAATATCCCGGATTATCCGGATCAGGGTGTCGTCCTGGACGCGCTTTACAACCTGCCGCGCCCGGTGGCGCTTGACGCGGGCGCCATCGCCACCGAGGCCGGCGTGCCCAAGGCCGAAAACATGGCCATGGCCGGTGCCGCCACCGCCTACATGCCGTTCGATCTTTCCGACTACGAACCGATCATCCGCAAGCTTTTCGAGCGCAAGGGCCCGGAAATGGTTGTCGCAAACATGAAGGTTCTTGAAAACGGCTATCGGGTCGGAAAGTTCACCCGCGCGCTTCTTGAAGCCGGTCTGCCCGGGGCCGTGGCCTGCCGTGCCGTCGCCATGTGCCGTCCGGACTCGCTGGACGTTGTCCATGCGCCCAGGGTCGTGGAACTGCTTCGCGGCCAGAAGGTCGGCGAAGTTCTTTCAAAGGCTCGCGAGGGACTGATTACGCTTGACGATCTTATCGTTGAACTTGCGTAGTCGCGACAGGCTGTTACAGAGGTTTTTCCATGTCCATCAACGATTTTGCCGCAAGACTGTGTCAGTCCGCGGCGGCCGAGGGAAGAAACACGCTGCTTGAACCGGAGCTGTATTCGCTGCTGCGGGAGGGCGGGGTTCCGGTGCCGGCTTTCTACACCATCACGCCCGCCGAAATCGATCGTGACTGGGCCGCCACCGTGTCCCAGGTTCCGGGCGAGAAGGTTGTCGTCAAGGTGGTTTCGCCTGAAATCACCCACAAGACCGAGATGGGCGGGGTACGCGTCGTCGCCAATAATCGTGACGCAATCGCGGATGCGTGCCGTGGCATCATGGCAACCGTCGCCGAACGCGGTGGTCCCGAGCTTGCCGCAACCATCAGAAGCCTGATCGTGTGCGAAAAGGTTCCGGTCGGCACCGATATCTCCAGCCAGTTGTTTGCAGGAATGCGCTTTTCTCCGGACATGGGGCCGATGCTCGCCTTCGGGTTTGGCGGCCTGGAGGCGGAGGAGCTTGCCGTTCGGTTCAAGGACGGGCAGGGCATGGTTCTGGCGTCCCCGGTAATCCTTGACGCGGCCGGAATGATGGCCAAGTTCAAGAAGTCGTTCGTTTATCGAAAACTGGCGGGCTTGACCCGCGGTGGACAGCGGCAGATTCCGGACGATGAGCTTCTGAAGGTTTTCGATTTTTTCCGGATACTTGCAAACGAATTTTCGAACAACCCGGATACCGGCTGGCTGGTTCGGGATTTCGAAATCAATCCTTTCTTCGTGTCCAACGGTCGCCTTGTCGCCGTCGATGCCTTCATGCGGTTTGAAAAGGCCCTGGTGGCCGAACGCACCTGCGACATCGAGAAGATCCAGCGCCTTCTGAAGCCGGAAACCGTCGCGATCCTTGGCGCCTCGTCGAAGGGCTTGAACCCCGGGCGCATCATCCTGAACAACCTGCAGCGCGAGGGGTTCCCGATCCGGAACATCCGACTGGTTCGTCCGGATTGCGAGCCGGTTGATGGTGTCGAGTCCGTCCGTTCAATCGCCGAGCTTCCCTGGCGGGCCGACCTGATTGTCGTCGCGGTGGCCGCGAAATTCGTCCCGGATGTGATTCGGGAAACGATTGAACATGAAAAGGCCGCGTCGATGATCCTGATCCCTGGCGGCATGGGCGAAACGGAAGGCGGCAGGGAAACCGATCGCGCGGTTCGCGCACTGATTGCCGAGTCGCGCGCGGCCGGCCGGTACGTGCCCGTGTTTGTGGGTCCGAACTGCCTGGGAATCCAGTCGGTGCCGGGGCTTTACGACACGATGTTCATACCCAAGCCCAAACTGCCGCTGCCGGTTGTTCCCGATGGGATGAAGCAGGCCGAGTCCGTCCTGATTTCGCAGTCAGGCGCGTACATGATCACCCGCATGAACATCATGGATTTCGTGAAGTCGCGTTATGCGATTTCAACCGGGAACCAGATGGATCTTGGTGTTGCCGATTATGTCGAGGCAGTTCTGGCTGAGGGTCGCGCAGAGGTTTTCGGCCTTTACATCGAAGGCTTCAGCGCGCTTGACGGTCTGCGTCTTGCGAAGCTGATCCGGAAGGGGCGGGCCCAGGGACGCGACTTCATCGTCTATAAGGCCGGCAGGACAAGCGAGGGGCGCACCGCGACTTCTTCCCACACCGCCTCCATTTCGGGTGACTATCCGTCCTGTGCCGAAACGTTGAAGGATGCCGGCGCGATGGTCGTAACCACTCTCGAGGATTTCAACGAGCAGTGGAAGATGGCGGTCACGTTCCGTGATCGGGTGATTGGCGGCAACAGGCTTTCGTTCATTTCTAACGCCGGCTATGAAACGGTCTGCATGGCCGACAGCATTTCCGAAAAGCCGCGATTTGAACTGGCGAAGTACGATGATGCAACCCAGGCCGCGATTGGGAAGATCCTGGCGGATTTCCGGCTTAACGAACTGGTTTCCGTCCACAACCCGCTTGATATCACCCCGATGGCGCCGGATGCGGTCTATACCGAATGCCTGAAGGCACAACTCGCCTGTTCCACCGTTGATGCCTGCATCGTCGGGATTATTCCGCTGTCGGTGACCATCAAGTCGCTTCCACCGGGGGATCACGGCCCAGGCATGTTTACTTATGACGAGCCGGATTCTCTGGTGTTTACGTTGCCCCCAATCGTCGCGGCGGCCGGAAAGCCGGTGATGGCCACTATCGACTGCGGGACTCTGTATCAGCCGATGGCCCAGGCTTTGCGAGCCAGGGGAGTTCTTGTGTTCCAGAGTGTCGATCAGGCGATGCGTGCGTTCCAGAAGTACGCCGCCTATCGGATGGGCATTGACTGAGGTTCCCGATGAAGCGTGGTTTCGTTATTGGAATTGCCGGGGGAACCGGTTCCGGCAAGACTACCGTGGCGGACATGATCTGTCAGGAAGTCGGCTGCGAAAACGTCGTCAAGGTCGTCCAGGATAATTACTACAAGGACTTATCGCACGAGGATTTCGACACGCGCGCCCGGCAGAACTTCGACCACCCGAACGCGATTGATTTTTCGTTGATGGCCAAACATATCGGGATGTTACGTCGCGGCCAGGCGATCGACATGCCCCTGTATGATTTCAAGACGCATACGCGAAAGACCGAGACCCTGCGCGTGGAATCGAAGGACACCATTATAGTCGAAGGTATCCTTGTTCTGGAAATGGATGTCGTGCGGCGTGAAATGGATCTGAAGATCTACGTCGATACGGACAGCGATCTGCGATTCATTCGCAGGTTGCGTCGCGACATGCAGGAACGTGCCCGAAGCCTGGATTCAGTGATTGAACAGTACCTTACGACAGTTCGACCGATGCACATGGAATTCGTCGAGCGAAGCCGACAGAGGGCCGACATCGTGGTTCCATGGATGAATTTCAATACGGTGGCCGTTGACATGGTCATCAGCCAGGTCCGGAACGGCCGTCCCAGGTCGCTCCGCGATCGAATCGAACCGTAGGCGGATCTGACGGCCACCGGCCGGAGTTCCCGCAACAGATTATGGTGGGGGCCTGATGGCGGATAGAAGTATTAACCGTCTGGTCGTGGTCGTGACGGCCGCGTTCCTGGCCGGCGCCTTTGTGACGGTACAGCCTGTCCCGGCATTTTCACAGACCGCCAAGGCGACGACTAAAAAGACTGTCGGCAAGGCGACGCCGAAGAAGACTGTCGGCAAGGCGAAGACTAAGAAGACGACCGGCAAGGCCACGAAGACTTCAGAAAAATCCACAAAGAAATCCGGCAAGACTGCGAAGAACGAATCCTGCGGGAAGCCGACCAGGCACAAGGTCGCCGATGGCGACAGCCTCTGGAAGATCGCTGGAAAATACGGGACTACGGTTGACGCCCTGAAGCGGCTTAACGGAAAGCAGGCCCGCAATCTGCATCCTGGCCGGATCTTGATTGTCAAAGCCGCGAAGCCGTGCGCGAAGGTCAAGGAAACCCGGCCAGCCACACCTTCAGATGCCGCGGCTTCGCCCTCGGCGAGTCTGGAGGACGGCCCTTCCGAAACGGGTGTCGTCTTCACAGGCGAACCTGTTGACGACCACCGCCTTTCCGAATCCGCTTCCACGCCCGGCACCGAAGCTTCTGCATCCGGTCCGCGGGCGGATGACGTCCAACCGGCGCAGTCGGCGGATTTTCCGGATCCGTCCGCGATCCGTCAGGAATTGGCCAGGGCGGGCGCGTATGATGGCACGCCCGAGATCGGGCACGACGCGACTCCCCCCGATCTCGTCGGAGTACCGCCGGCCCAGCCATGCGAACTGGACGGATTCGAACTCGGCGCGGCGGGCGATGCGGAAGACGACGACGACGAGTCCGGGATTGCGGAAGACTACGAGACCGGCGAGATGCCTGAAATCGAGCTCAATGAATTCGGGTTTTCAGACGACGGCGCCGCTTGTGCCGAATACCTTGGCCAGTTCACGAAAATGCCTGAAAACCCGAAGGGTTCCGTGAATATCTATCACACGGTCAGGAAGGGCGACACCCTTGGCAGGATTGCGAAGAAGTACCGTACGACGGTCAAGAATCTTCAGTCGATGAACGGGTTGAGGAACAATCCAAAGAAGGCAAGGCGGCTGATGCATCCGGGAAAGAAGGTTCTGATTCGAATCGGGGATCCAAAGGATCTTGTTGCGCATCGACCGTTCCTGAAGGACTGGGTGAAGCTGACCGACGGTGAAGGTTTCTCGATCAAGCGCCCATCGACGGCATATGGACGTCCGTGGGCCATGAACCTGATGCTGCGGGCGTTCTGCGAATTGCGCCGGCGTTTTCCGGACACCGACAATATCGTGGTCGGTGACTGGTCCGGCATCGTTGCCGGCCAGCTTTCCCGGCATCTTTCGCACAAGACCGGCAGGGATGTCGATCTTTCGTATTTTGCCCGGGGGCGAACGGGACTTAAGCACTTCATCAAGGTCAATGCGAAGACGATGGATGTCGGGCCAAGCTGGGAACTTGTGCGGGCCCTGCTGGACACGCGCCAGGTCGAATACATCTTCATGGACTGGACGCTTCAGCGCGAGATGTATGAATACGCGCTTGGGCGGGGCTTCAAGAGGGCCGAGCTTGATCGCGTGTTCCAGTATCCCGAGGGACGTCGGGTTCGAACCGGCATCATACGCTGGTCAAAAGGCCACGACGACCATATCCATGTCAGGTTCAGATGCCCGAAGGACGACCAGCTTTGCCGCTGATCCGCCTTCGCTCCGCCTTGGGGAGCTTCGGCGTGACTGAGTCCTTCGTAAACTGGGGCGTACGCCGGGATGCGGCGCGATTGAAGGCAATGCGCCTGAACGCGGCGGGCGGATGTAATCCGCCCGTACGTTCACGGACGCACTATCGCATGTTCTGGAATTCCAACCGGAACCTGGAGGCCGGCATCAATGCCGAAGATACAGATCAGCGCCCATCGTATCGGAAAAATTTTCACAATCATGTCGATGCTTTTTCTGTCGTGTCTGGCGATCGCCTGTGACGAAGGTCGTGGAATCTTCGACCAGTGCGGCGGCAAGTGGCCCGACGGGAACTGCTATGCGCAGGTTCGTGACCCGGCCGGGGACAACATAGAACTGGCGACGGCAATCATGGATCGTTACATCCAGGAATATCCGGCCGACACTCTGGGGTGGTCCTGGGAACCGACCGTCCTGATGACAGGGGTTTACGAACTTTATCGCGTGACCGGCCATGAACGCTTCCTTCAGTACATGCGCGACTGGATGGATGCCAACCTGGAAATCGGTTACTTCATGTTCTGTTCCGACTTTGCGTCGCCGGCCCTGATTGCGGCCTTCCTTTACATGGAAACGGGCGAGGAACGTTATCGCGCGGTCGTCCAGGATGCCTTTACCTATCTCGAGGAAACGGTCATTCGAACGGAAGACGGCGGCTTTAACCACTGGGGCGAGGCGGAATTCAACGGCGGCGCGACCTTGTGGCTGGACACGCTTTTCATGGTCGGTACGATGCTGACCAGGTGGGGCGAATTCTTTAATGATTCGGCCGCGCTTGACGAAATGGGCCTTCAGGTTGCCGTCTTCACTGCATGGCTTCAATCGGAAGGCGGCCTGTATGTTCATGCGTTTAATTACAACAAGCCTGTCGATACCGATATCTACTGGGGACGCGGGAATGGCTGGGTAAGCGCGGCCGGTTTCGATTATCTTCGGGCCCGTCTTATCCGTGGCGAGCGCGATGTTGTCGCCGAAGAGGCGCTTGTCGCCCAGGCAAAGGCCGCGCGGTTCGCCCAGGATCAGGAAAGCGGGCTTTGGTGGATCGTGCTGAATCGGCCCGGTGAGGCTTACGTCGAGACATCGACGGCCGCGCTGTTCGCATACGGGATGGCGCGCGGGTGGCGCTATGGCCTTCTCTTCGACGAATTCCTGCCAGTCATAAAGCGTGCGATGGATGGAATCCGCGCCACGATTACCACGGATGATTTGGGACGTCCGGTTGTTTCAAACGTGTCGGGGCCCACGGAAGCCGGGACTTTTGAATACTACGCAGGCCTGCCGGTCGCCGATGACCTTGGCTACGGGGTTGGTGCGGTCGTCCTGGCGCTTGTGGAAACGTCGGGCCTTCCGATTGAGTAATGCATGTCTATTTGCCGATGAAGCCGGCCGCGACCAGCGCGATCGTAAGCGCCGCGATTCCCAGCCTGTACCAGCCGAAGATCCTCATGCCGTGCCTGGACAGGTAATAGACCATCCACTTGACCGCGCCCAAGGCCGACACGAAGGAAACTATCATCCCAATAAGAAGCGGTTCCCATCCGAATTCAGCAGTGAGTTCACCAAAATGGCTTGTCAGATCCCAGACCGTCGCGGCCCCAAGCGTTACAACGCCAAGCAGGAATGAAAACTCGACGGCGGAAGGCAGCGACAAACCGACGACCAGGGCGCCGATGATCGTGACAAGACTGCGGCTGGTTCCCGGGACAAGTGCCAGAAGCTGGAAAAGTCCGATGGTCAATGCACCCCGCCACGTCAGGGTCTCAAGAGGTTGCCCGATTGACGGATCACAGAAGCGTGGGTTCATGAAGATAACGAGGATGGCCAGCCCCCAGAGTGCCCAGGCCCCGGCGACGATATTAAGGTTGAAAAGGTAAGTCTTGATGAAATCCCCGGCCAGAAATCCGGCGACAGCCGCGGGTACGAACGCAACCATAACGTTCAGCGCCAGGTTGCGGCCTTCGTCGTCTCGTCCGACCAGCCCCTTTGCCATCTGGGAGACGCGGCTGCCGTAAACCGCCAGAATCGCCAGGATCGCGCCAAGCTGGATTGCGATGGCGAAAGAGTCGGCGGCGGACGTCCGTGGGATCTTCATCAGGCGCTCGGCCAGCAGCAGGTGACCGGTCGAGCTGACCGGAAGGTATTCTGTGATTCCCTCGACGACGCCAAGAACGGCCGCCTGCCACGACTGCATGGAAAAACCTCCGCCGTGGTGGTAGTGTACGCGCTAACCCGAACCGCGACAATCGGGGCGGGGACTTGCTTGTTTTTTCGACCGGAGGTCCAATGAGAATCCTGTCTGGCATACAGCCGTCCGGCCGGCTGCATATCGGTAATTATTTCGGCGCGATCCGGCAGTATTTGAAGTTTCAGGCCGAGGGGCATGACTGCTTCTACTTCATCGCCAATTATCATGCGCTGACTTCGTTGAAGGATGCGGACGCGCTGCGCGAATCGACCATGCATCTTGCCGCGGGATACCTGGCGCTTGGCATCGACCCCGGGCGCAGTGTTTTCTTCGTGCAGTCGGACGTGCCGCAGGTGACCGAGTTGTGCTGGTTTCTGAACACCGTATGCCCGGTTGGCCTGATGGAGCGTGCCACATCGTTCAAGGACAAGGTTGCGCGTGGCATTGCACCGAACATGGGCCTTTTCGATTATCCGGTCCTGCAGGCCGCCGACATCAGCATCTATGACGCCAACATGGTACCGGTCGGTGCCGACCAGAAGCAGCACATCGAAATCACGCGGGATCTGGTGGCCAAGTTTAACCAGGCTTTCGGCGTGGAAGTCCTTGTGTCGCCGGAGCCTTACATCGTCCAGTCCGTTGCTGTCGTGCCCGGCATCGACGGCCAGAAGATGTCCAAGTCATATGACAACGTTATCCAGATTTTCGATACACCGAAGGCCACGGCAAAGACGTGCGGCCGGATTGTGACCGACAGCACGCCCCTTGAAGACCCGAAAGATCCGGATAAATGCAATGTTTTTGCCCTGTTGAAGCTGTTCGCGGAACCAGCCGAGCTTCAGGTGATTGCCGATTCCTATCGTGCCGGCGGTTATGGATATGGCCACGCGAAGAAGCGCCTGGCCGAGCTTATCAACGATCACTTCGGGGACGCGCGTGTCAGGTATGACGAACTGATCAGCCGTCCCGATTACCTGCGGGATATCCTTGCAGAGGGCGGCCGAAAGGCCCGCGCCGCAGCCGAACGAACCATGGAACGGGTTCGCGCGGCGTCGGGTATCATGCGCACCCACTGAAGCGCGATGCACAACACCAGTATTGATGCGGGGAACGTCATGCGAAGAATCCTGTTTCCATGTGCCATCCTGTTACTTGCGGCCGCCGGGTGCGGCGAAAATAGTGAACCCGAATGTTCGCAGCCGGTCAGCGATTCGCCGTGCCAGATCCAGTTCGGCGTCCCCAATGAAAAGACAGGCCTGACCGACCAGCAGTGCCAGCCACGCTGCAATTGTCTGGGCAAATGTTTTGAACCGCCCGCATATACGGAACAGGACATCCAGGATCTGCTGGCGATGGTTCCCGTCAACCCTCCATCGGAGGTCACCGAGGACCCGTGGGAGGATCCGGACGCCCACCAGCCGGTTCCGGGAACCGTTTGCGGCCTGTTCCTTGATGACAGCGTTGCCGGCGGTTATCGCCTTGAAACCTTTCAGGACGCCGCCGCCGCGCAGGAGGCCGGGGCATTCATAACCCACTGGGATGGATGCGGCGTCTGTTCCACTCTGAAAAATCTCGTTGTCTATATGCGGCAGCCGGATTTGACCGATCCGGTGCGCCAGTGCGGCCTGGACAATTTCGGCAACAAGGACGGCAATATCCAGTGCCTGATGGATCTGGGCTTCGAGCTTCCATGCGCGCAGATCTGGTATTACAACACGCTTCATACCCAGCAGGAATGCTTCGCGCCGTGCATTGCCGCACTGGATCAGCCGTACCACAATCCGGACGGCAGCCTGAACGAATGCCTTGTCTGCGACGAGGTCAAGTCCGGGCCGGTGTTCAAGGCCGTTGCCGGTCGGAATCGTCGCAATACCGGGCTGCCGTCCTCGATGTGCCGCCCGTGCCAGGAAGTCCAGCCCGTGTTCCATTTCTACAGGTAGGTCGGGCGATCCGTCGTAAGGCGGGCTGATTCGGTGGCGGCCAATCCATCGGCCATCGGTGCCTGGGGCATTTGCCGTCCGATCCTCAACTGTTCAATCGTGGCCTGCCGACCTTGCATCATGCGGCTTTCATCTGTAATCTTGGCGCTGGCTTTCTGGACTCCTCAATGAATCATCATTCTTCACTCATGCGAATCATTCCTTTGATGATGCTTGCCGTCGTCGCCGGCGGCTGTGGGGCAAACGGTGGCACAGATACCGTCGATTCCCCGGATGCCGCCGTCGAATTGATTGACAATGACGTGTCGGATCCCGGTGACGCCGATCCGCGTGACCAGGCGAACGTCGATTCCACGGCGGACGCGTCTGACGCTTCCGATTTGCCGACCGATGTCGCGAACGAAGTGGCGGTTGATGCGCTGGCTGACTCCGCGATTGACGGCAATGTCGATCCAGACGCCGACCTTCCCGACGCCGATCCGGACGCAGCCGGGGACACGGGCCCGGACGCCGGCGATCCCGATGGATTCATCGAGGATGCCCTGGCCGATGCCTGGTCGGAAATCCTTGAGGAAGTGTTTGACGACATTTTCGAAGACGTGCCGGAACGCGACCAGCATGTGGCCGACGACGGTCCGGATGTTTCCGATGACGTTCCCACCACGGTCGACAGCGGCGGGCCGGACATCTCAACGCCGGGCCTTGCGGTCAGGATAGTTGCCGCCAATGTCACCAGCGGCAATTACCAGTCTTACGATTATGGCCACGGGATCAGGATTATGCAGGCCCTTCGGCCCGACATCGTCCTTATCCAGGAAATGAACTACGGCGACAACACGACGTCGGATTACAACGAACTGGCCCAGGATGTCGTCGGAACGTCCTATTGGGCGGTTGACGACGCTGGCTTCCAGATACCGAACGGCGTCCTGAGTCGCTGGCCCATCACCGGAAGCGGGTGGTGGGACGACCCGAACCTGTCAAACCGTGAATTGATGTGGGCGACCATTGATATCCCCGGGCCGGTCGATATCTTTGCGATAAGCGTTCATCTACATACCAGTCCTTCATCCGATCAGGTCGAGGCCGCCCAGGTCATCGTCGGCAAGGTGAAGACCCATCGCTCGCAGAACCCGGGCAAGTATCTTTACGTGGTTGGCGGCGACTTCAATGGGACCTCCGCCGTGTCTGAAAGCGGTTTCGGGCAGGACGGCGTGTTCATGGTCGATCCGCCGGATCCGGCCGACGACGACGGCAACGTGAATACGAACGCCAGCCGCAGCAAGCAGTACGATTTCGTGCTGGCGGATCAGAAAATGGCCGGATATCAGGTCGGCGTCAGGTACCCATCCAATTCGACCGGCCCTGACAGGGTCTATCCGGAAGGCCTGGTCTTTGATACGCGGACCTTTTCGCAATCCGAGTTGAACGAGTACTTCCCGCCGGCACAGACCGGCGATTCGTCCTCTTCCCAGATGCAGCATATGGCCGTGGTCAAGGATTTCGTCATTCCATGACCTGTCGCGAAACCTGCCGTTAACACAGCCTTCGACCTTGATTTTGTTGACAAAGTTAAGGCTTCCTGTACGCTAGGCTGCGTCAACCATTTCGGGATATGCAATGAATACATTGTCTTGGGGAAGGATGTTGTCGTGCCTTGGCCTTGTTGCGGTGATGGCGGCTGTTCCCGGTTGTGGAGGTGGGTCGGAACCGGAAGATGACCTTGGCGGAACCGATGTGGCGTCCGACAGCATCGGCGACGATGTTGAAGTCCCCGATCACGGTCCGCGTCCGGATCTGAACGTGCCGGACAATCAGAACGATCCAGGCGGTCAGGACGCCGGTGAAACCGAGGAACCTGTTGATCTGGGAATCGATCCCGGCGAGCTCGACATCCTCCCCGATTTGCATCCGACGGATGTCATCGATCCCGTTTGTAACGACCCGGATGGCGACGGCTTCGGCAACGGATGTGAGGCAGGCCCGGACTGCGCGCCTTCGGATGCTTCGCGGCATGAGTTCGTTCAGTATTACATCGACAGCGATTTCGATGGCTTCGGCGCGGGCGAACTGCATTCCGTTTGTTCCGCCGACGGCGTGCCGCCCGGTTATTCGTTGGTCAACACCGATTGCGACGACGGGAATGCGGCCGTGTTTCCTGGTGCCCCTGATAATCCCGATGACAACAAGACAAGCGACTGTGGCGGCGAAGACATCAAGGCCGCGACCGCCGACGGAATTTTCGTCAAGCCGGGTAACGCCGACACCAACCCGGGAACCCGCGAATCCCCGGTCGGCACGCTTTCGGCAGCCGTTTCTCTTGCCGTTTCGGGCGGTAAGTCGCACATTTTTGTCGCAACCGGCACTATCAGCGATTCGGTAACCATTGTCTCTGACATTCAGATTCATGGCGGCTACGACGCGACGACGTGGACCAGGGCGGCCCAGAAGTCAAGGCTGCTTGGAACCGCCGATAGTGCCGTGGTGATAAGCGGTTCGACAGTCGCGATTGATCAGTTCGAGATTTTCGGAACCCAGGACGGAACGATTGTGAATGCGGCCGATAAAGTGGTCGGGATCATGATCAATGATTCCAGCGTATTCCTGACTAACGTCGTCGCTGGTGGCTCCGCTGTCCAGACATCCGGCGTCGATGGTCGGGATATCGTTTCCGCCGGCGTTTATATTCAGTCCTCCGACGTGACCATGAATGAGTGCAGGATTGGCGACGGTGGCCCGATGATCGGCAAGTACAGCGGCACCGGCAGCGTGGATCGCAGGATCATCAGCCGTGCCATCATGCTGGTGTCTGGAAACCTGCGCATGAACGGTGGAACCGCAGGCTTCTATCCGGAAATCGAACTTTCGGACATTAAGGGTGCTGCCCACGCCCAGGCCACATCGCGCGGCATACTCGTTGCCGGGGGCAGGGCGGTTGTCACCGGTGTCGATTTTTCCGGTGGCATTGACGTGACTATTGACGACGGCGGCGACGACGGTACCACAGGCCAGGCCACGGCCATCGGTGATGGCGCTGGAATCGAGGTGACTGGTGGCGAGGCATGGGTCATTAATTCGGTCATCGGCGGCGGCATGGTGAAAACCTATGTCGAACTGGATACGGTCGGCACAGTGGAAAATCCAATCGATGCGGTCGCCACGGCACGCACGGTCGCGGTTCCGGTGCTGGCAACCGGTGGAAAACTGGTTGTCGCGCACTGCGATCTGTTCACCGAGCGCTTCAGCGAGGCCGTGGTCGAGGCAACTTCATCCCGCGGCCAGGAAGTAGTTTCGGCGACAAATCTGACAGGGCTGGTCAAAGTCGATGCGGGCGCGAACGCGGTCGTTGTCAATTCGGCAGGTTACAGCCAGATTAACGTTGATGACAGCGCCTTGCTGTCCATTGATCCCCAGGCGACGGTGGCGATGATCAATTCGGTATGGTGGGACATGGAATACGGCGTATGTCGTGTTCGGGCCGGCGAGGCCTGCGTGATCGCCGAGGGCGGAATTGAGGGCCTTGCCGAAATCGACGGGGTAACCGAGGCCGAAGGGAATCTTATTGCCGACCAACTCTGGGGATGGTGGGACGAAGTCGATCCCGGAAGCCCGCTGAAGGATGGCGGCGTTGACCCGCTGACTCGTGGCCTGGGAGTGTTTCAGGATCTTGCCGGAACCGCGCGTCCGCAGGGTGGGGCGTGGGACATCGGCGCCTATGAGTTCAACTGAAGTTATCTTGGGGTGCCGACCTTGGGGCGCTCGCATACGTAATCGCGGTTCTGTCCGGTGCAAGGCAGGTCATCGTAGTTGATGCCGCTTCCGGACGATTGGACGCAGTCACCGTTACCGCTTGGTTCTCCCGGTCTCCACACGAACTCGTCGCCGACCGGCGTGCCGTCATCCCATCGCCACGCGCCATTGGAATTCCTGGCCCCAATCCAGACTCGACTGCCGCTGCCTGGCGGGAAGATCAGGTTGTCAAATACCCAGTCGCGTTCCGAAGCCGATTCCAGCCTGACCAGGAAGCCGCCCCGTTCGCCGCACCTGGTTTCGGCATTTGACCTTGCGATTGCGTCGGTGCTTCGCCAATAGCAGGTGGTGCCAAGCAACGTCGTGATGTTCGCGTATTGCTCGGATCCGCACGCAACCGATCGGCAGTCAGATGAGCAGGCGGCGCCGACGTTCTGGTTCCCGTGGTCGCAGGCCTCCATGTTATCAATCCATCCGTCGCCGCAGACGTTGCAGATCGCGTTCGTATCCCCCGGCTTGTTGTCTATGCGGCCGTCACAGTCGTCGTCCAGCCCGTTGTTGCACTTCTCATAAGCCCCGGGGTTGACGGCCTGCAGGTCGTCCCGACAGTCGTTGCCGACAAGCGTCCGGTAATTTCCGTCCGGCGCGCACAGGCACTTTGATATGTCGTTGCGCCCGAAGCCGTCATTATCGCCGTCGAAAAGATACGGATTGCACCCCTGCGCGTTTTCCGTGTCCTGGATGCCGTTGCAGTCGTCGTCGTAACCGTTGCCGCAGATCTCGGTTGCCCCCGGGTTGACCCCGAATACATCGTCGCGGCAGTCGCATGTTGTCGTGCCCTGGCACGCGCGGACGGCCCTGAAGGAGCCGCTGGCCGCGCACAGGCATTTGTATTGTCCGGTTCCGTATCCGTCGCCGTCAGAGTCCAGGAAGAAGTTGGTGCAACCCTGGGCTCCTTCCTCGTCGGTCTGCCCGTCGCAGTCGTCATCGATGCCGTTGCACGATTCGGTGGCGGGGAAGGGCGCATCGCACTCGGTGTCGCACGTTCTGGTTCCAAAGCATCTGGATTCGCCCATCTCTCGGTAACATTCGGTGAAGAAGCCGTATTCGATGAACCTGGTCGTGCATTCACAGGTTCCGTCCGTTGGCCGGCACTGGCTCATTGGGCCCATCGCCGTCTGGGTTATCTGGCAGGAGTACCCGTCAGGGCAGTCCCACGCAAAAAGACATTCCCGTCCGCAGAAGCTGCCGTCCGGCCCGAAGTCGATGCAGGAATGGTGAAGAAGAGCGACGCCATAGCTCGGGACGCACTCGCTGTCATCGTTGCAGGGGCGGCAGAGGTTTTCAAATGGATACACGCATACAAGCGGAGCCCCGGTTCCAGTCGGAACCGGTTCACACAACCAGCCCCTGGGACAGTCTGACTTCGAAAAACAGTCAGTCGCGCACACGGACTGGTCGTTCGTCGGTATGCAGATTCCGCTGAAGCAGTCGGTGGCGTCTTCACATGGGCAGCCTGGCTCGCCGGGGCAGTTCGGGACGGACACATCGTCACCTGAATCCGGGATGGTGGCGTCATGTCCCTGGTCGTCGGCGATGTCGATGTGGCCGCCATCGTCTTCGGTCTGTTCGCCGTCATCTTCAACGCCGGCATCGACGGCATCGTCCGCATCGTCGGCATCATCGGCATCGTCAAGGATGGAATCCGGGCGCCCCTCGTCGGGATCGCCAGAATCGGCCTGGAACAAGTCCGCCGCGTCCAGGGCGCCGCCATCCGCGTCGCCTTGCCCGAGATCCCCGGAATCCGACTCGTCACCCAAGTCAAAACCCTGGGAATCGGGGTCACCGGAATCGTTGACGGCGTCGCCTGAATCGGGAACCGGGACATCAAGCCCGACATCATCCACTATTCCCGTGTCACCAGCCCCATCCGGATCGGCATTGCCGTCGCCGGGCAGATCAGCCTGGATAATGGTGTCCGCACCGCCAGTTTCATCGATGCTGTCGCCAGTTATCACGCCGCCGGTACATGACGCAGCCAGACAAACGACAGAGACTGTCAGGAAAATTGAGACAAGGGACAGTCGGTGGGGTGATGTGGGCTTCATGAAATTTCTCCGAAATCAGCGGTTGATAAAACGTACGTCGGGAATGAAGGCGTCCTCGATCTTCCACTGGACGCCGTTTGTCCTGCTTTTGCCGGTGACGCGGCCGACGATGAAGACGTTGCCCTTACGGGCCCAGGAGTCCGGCGGGGTCGCAAATTCAACGTTAACCCGGATGTTGACGGTGACGTGAACCTTCCGACAGGCGACCTGGTAATAGACGCGTCCAGTCCAGTAGTCGATGCCGACAATCCTGCTGGTCGCGTAGCAATCCCTTTCCACGTCGAATGATCCGTCCTTGAACCAGGACGCGCCGGATTCATCGACGCGGTCGGGTGTCAGGTTGACAATGACCCAGTCATCAATCTGGGCCGTGTCCGGGTCGGCCGGTTGAAGCCGCTTCAGCATGCCGCCGTTCAACTTCTGCCACAGTCCGTACGACAGCAGTCCGCCCATTTCCCTGGTCTTCGATACGGAATCCACGATGAAGCCGATTGCGTCGGAAACCGGTGCCCGTGCGCCATCCGCGAACTTCGACAGATCATGTTCCGCGGCGATCCACAGCAGACGTTCCTCCTCGACCGAGAAGACCTTGCGACGCCCGTCCATTGCCGCGGCAACCTCAAACAGGGTTCCGTATTCCTTAAGTCCTTCGAGCAGGTGCCCCAGTTCCGTCAGCAACGCCATTTCCGCGTCGCTTGACTCGAGGAACTGCCTGTTCCGGCTGATGGTGCCGTCGTCTTCGCGCTCGACCGGTGAAACGGCGTTAATCAATACGTCGCGGGCATCGGTTTCAAAGCCTGATGATTTAAGCTTCTTGACCTTCTTCAGGATTTCATCGACCTTGGCCTTCTTCGCCGTATATTCCGCCCAACGCTCATCAAAGCGCTTACCGGCCGCACCAAATGCCTTCAGTTTGTCAGCGGCCTTCTGTGCCTGGTCGCCGTAGAAGGCCCTGACGACTTCAACCAGCGCTGCCGGCACCCCATCGACCACATCGGCCGCCTTCAGATCCGTGTCGTACGCCGAATTGACGGCCTTGACCAGGCGGTCGATTGCCCGATCGCCCTTCTGTTCGCCGGCCCTGGAGGGATCCGCCTTCTTCACGAGCTGGGCGGCCGCCGGCGCCGAGCACAGCAGGACCAGCACCGCCACAGAGTGAAAGGCAATTCGTTTCGATGCGTTGCGCATGATCGGGAACCCCACTGCAGTGTTGAATGAATTCTGACGGGTAATTATCCTTTCAACACCATCGCCAGTCAACGCCACCGACCGTCCCCCGTGCAAATCGTGCCATTTTCCCCGCCGCGGCCCCTGTACGGGCGGATTACATCCGCCCGCCGCGAATCGATACTTCAAAAGTGCAATCCCAGTTCCGTGCCTTCCATTTGAATTCGATATTGAACCTTCAAGCGCTTCTGGTTAAAATCCGGCCTTGACCGATATCCGTCATTTCCAGGGTTGATTCATGCATCAGTCCATTTCCCGCGGTTCAGTTCCCAGCCTGAAACGGATTGGATACATTGTGTTCGCGATGTCGGCGCTTGCCTTGACCGGATCCGGGTGTTCCGGCTCGTCCGACGAATGCATCGATTCAATCGATTGTCAGCGCGGTCTTGTCTGCCGGTCGGGCGAATGCATCCTTCTGGCGTGTTCACCGGCGGGCGGTTGCAGCGACCTTGAGGTCTGCACCCCCGGCAGTTACGGCGGAAACGATCCGAACAAGGATTTCTGCAGCGCTCGTTGCAGTGTCTTCAACAAGTGCCGCGCCGGCGAACGATGCACCGATGGCGTCTGCCTCCCGGATGATTATGTCGATGATATTCACGATGTCCCGCAGGATGAAGGTAGCTCGGTCGATATGATCGGGGATTCCGGTGGCGCCGATTCGCACGCCGGTGACTTGCAGGAAGACGCGCGGGATTCCGATGCACCGGACGACACACCCGATGAAACCGACATGCCCGATGCCGGTGATTCCGGGCCGGATGGCGACTTGTCCCTTGACGAAGGGCCCCAGGATTCCGGGCCGCAGGATGTTGGAACGGACGCCGACGTCGAACCGGAAGTCCAGATGGTCTTTGTCCCCCCGGCGACATTCTGGATGGGCTGTAACCAGGGCATCGACGGTGGCTGCGGTGAGGGGGAACTTCCTTACCACAAGGTTGATTTGTCGGGGTATTACATCGACAGAACCGAGGTCACCCAGGGCGAATATGATCAATGCGTGCTTGCCGGGAAGTGTTCACGGCCCGCGTGTGGCTTCAATCCGGCTTCGACACCGGACAAACCGGTCGTCTGCGTCACATGGAACCAGGCCGGGATGTACTGTTCCTGGGCGGGCAAGCAACTACCGACAGAGGCCCAGTGGGAACATGCCGCACGCGGTACCGATGGTCGCGTCTTTCCATGGGGAAATGAAGCCCCAACGTGTGAACTGGCCGTCATGTCCGGATGCGGAACCAGCATCGGGAAAGTCTGCACCAGATCCCCGGCGGGGGACAGTTTCCACGGCCTGTGCGACATGGCCGGAAATGCCTGGGAGTGGGTAAACGACTGGTATGGCGAGCAGTACTACGCGACTTCAGCAAGCGTCGACCCCACCGGCCCGACTTCGGGTCGATCCCGCGTGGCGCGCGGCGGCTCATTTGACAATACCGCCGGCCCCTTAAGAGCGTCTGCCCGAAGCTATGGAAAGGACACGTTTTCCGCGGAAAACCTGGGTTTCAGATGCGTAATCAGCCGTTCCGAGCCCGAGAACTGCGATGGCGTTGATAACGACATCGACGGATTGACCGACGAAGACTTCGGGATTTTGGAATGGGACGGAACGATTGCCGGCGTTGGTCAGTCGTGCGGAACTGGTGCGTGCGCCGGTGGCCGTGTGGTCTGCAACGAAGACGGAGGCGGATCCACCTGCGACACCAAGTACCTGATGGCCGCTGAAGTCACCAACGGGATTGACGATGACTGTAACGGCTTAACCGATGATTTGCCCTGTGTTCCTGACTGCTCGGGTCGGGAATGCGGATTGGATCCGGTCTGCGGAACCATGGATTGCGGGCCGTGTTCTGGTTCCGATGCCTGCATCGATGGCGCCTGCGTCTGGGCCCCTGACCAGTACCAGGTGCTTTGCGGCGCGGACTCGATGTGCTTCGTGCCGGACGGGGTTTTCTGGATGGGCTGCAATGAAACGGTCGATCCTCAATGTGGCGATGATGAGCGCCCGTATCACGTGGTCGGGTTGTCCGCATACTACATCGACAGAACCGAAGTGACCCAGGCCGATTACGCACGTTGCGTTCAGGCCGGTGTCTGCACGAAGCCGACTTGCGACTGGAATCCGGCCGCAACCGGCAGCTTCCCGACCGTGTGCGTCGATTGGGATGATGCCGACACCTTCTGCAGATGGGCCGGCAAGCGTCTGCCCACCGAGGCCGAATGGGAGAGGGCCGCCAGGGGAACCGACGGCAGGCCGTATCCCTGGGGAACGGAAACTCCGACTTGTGAATATGCCGTCATGGCGGACGGCGGCCCGGCCTGCGGAACGGACAGCGTGGTTCAGGTTTGCTCAAAATCCCCGAATGGCGACAGCCCATATGGCCTGTGTGACTGCACCGGAAATGCGTGGGAGTGGGTTCATGACTTTTATGACCCGGACTATTTCACGGCGAGTCCATTCAAGGATCCCCTGGGACCGGAAGCCGGCAGCCAGAGGGTTGAAAAGGGTGGCGGCTTCATCAGCGGCGACGCATTTGCATCCAACCTTCGGGCATCAAGACGGGGTGGATACGATCCCGCCGATGCGTTTCGTGACCTGGGCTTCCGTTGTGTCCGAAGCGAACCGCAACTGGAAATCTGTGACGGCAGCGATAACGATATCAACGGCTTGATTGACGACGACTGCTGCCAGCCCGATTGCGAATCGGTCGAGTGCGGGCCGGATCCGGCCTGTGGCGTCAGTTGCGGAACGTGTACCGGAGGTCGGGCATGTTCGATCCTGGGCGTCTGCGAGTGCGTCCCGGCAATGATTTCTCCGGGACCACTGTGTCTTGACTACGATGACGATCGTTCATACAGCGGGAGTCAGTGGTTGCCGCTGTTTTATCCTGGCTTCAGCCGGGTCTTGTTTCTTGAGCATTCCGAGTATGCAAGCCATATTCAATGGAGACTTGGAATACTTTGGGAAGATCAATTCCTACTGGAACCAGGTGAGTATTTTGTCGATGGCCGCGACGATATCAAAGCCGCTACCATCGGCGATAATGGCGTTCTCTATGTTGTTGGTCGGTATTCTTCAAACAGCCAGGATGAACTCCATTTCGATCGCTTGGAAATCGCCTCCGGTGAACGCGTCAGCAGCCAGTACGAGTGGTATCCGACCTCAGCTTTCTCCGACAACCTTCCTTCCGCGATCAGGCGGGCACCTGATGGCGAACTGATGCTTGTTAATGAGTGGCGGTATGTGACGTATTCGAATCCGAACGAGGACATCTATTTCGCCCGTTCGTTCGATGAAATGTTGACCTGGACGAACTGGGTCAAGGCCGAGCATATCGGCACGGAAGGCACCGTCTATTTTTCCGGCTCGGCCGTCATGGATTACAACGGCGTGATGTGGGTTGCCGCGACCACGACCTGGAGCGGCGGTTCGACCGTGATTATCGCCTTTGACGGCAGCGCGGTTACCCAGCGCGAGATCGTGTTCTCGGGGCTTTCGTTCGGCTCAAATCACTCCGGGGCGGTCGTTTTCCTTAACCGCAGTTCGGGAAAGCTGGCCTTCATCGCCCTTGGGTCTGACGGTGTCCCGAAGGTTCGGTACAACAATGCGTATCAATACGGTGCGTGGTCCGACCCCGAAATCATATCGCCGGATCTTGTCGGCGGCATCAGCATCAAGGCCAATTCGGAATTGTATTCCCCCCTTGACTACGATGATTTCGTGGCGGTGTGGAACAGTTCGAATGAGATGTACCTGATCGAGTGGGACGGCGATAGCACCTTCCGTAAGGCGTCCGTTCCAAAGTACCTTTCAGATCCGTTCATGGAAGGGCGCGTTCAGTTGATGCCGGATGGAAGCCCGTTTGTTGTCCAGACGTACCTTCCATCCGACCTGGAAAACGGGTACCTGGTCACGATGGTGAAAACATGCAGGCCATAGGCCGCATCTGAGTCCGGCCTGGTCGGCCTGTTGCTTTGTCTGTCCGCCCCCGCAAGGGCGAAATGATCCCGCGGGAACGGGGAACTCCTGATATCCGGGAAGAGGGGATGGTGGCATTATGAAACAGTTCGCTTGTTTTTCTGGTCGCGTGATCGGATTATGGATGATCCTTCCGGCATTCGTCTTTTTCGTGGGATGTGGTGGGGGCCAGGGCCCTGCCATGGACACCGGTTCCGATTCAATCGCTGCAGACGTTGCCACCGATCATGGCGGGCAGATCGATAGCGGCACCAGTGATGATCTGGCGCATCCAGACGACGCCCGTTTGGACACGTATGATGTGGACGACCGGGACGATGAAATTCCCGGTGCGGACAGCCTGGTGGATCCCGATTCAGGCAATCAGGACGCCGATGGCGGGGCAATCGATGCCGTCCCTGACGAATCGTCGGATCCCGGAGTCCAGCCGGGGGATGCTCAGGACGACTTCCTTGATGTACCGGTTGATTTGCCACACGACACCGGCGACCAGCCTTGCGTCACTTCAATGCCGTGCGTCGATGTACAGGATTGCGAAAACGGGTTCCGGTGCAACACGAAATTGTCCCCGCCGCGCTGCCAGAAACTGTACTGCGGCGACTTTGACACGCCTTGCTCCAACGATTTCCTGTGCGTGTCGAACCGCTGCAAGCTGGATAAGTGTACTGCCGACTGCACCGGACTGGAATGCGGGCCGGATCCGGCGTATGGAATTTCCTGCGGCAAGTGCGAAAGCGGGGCGACTTGCCAGAGCGGGGCATGCGTGTGTGAGCCAAGGCATCATTCCGACTGCATTGACGACGACCTTTTCTGGTTCAATTCGTGCGGCGAGGCCGGCGTCATGAAGCAGGATTGCCCGTTTGTATGCGTCGATGGGGCCTGTGCCGGATGTGATGCGGTCGGCAAGGTTGACTGTTCCGGCGTTTGCACCATCATTGGCTCAAATTCGAACTGCTCCGATTGCGGCGACGCCTGCGGTCCAACCGAATCATGCGAATCCGGCACATGCACGCCGGTTGCGGATGAAGGTCTCGTGCCTGCGGGCAAATTCTGGATGGGGTGCAGCGAAAACGACTGGTACTGTGATGGCGATGAATATCCGATTCATGAAGTGAATCTTTCGGCCTTTTACATCGACAGGTCGGAGGTCACCGTTGCCAAGTATGGCGAGTGCGTGGCCGCAGCCAAGTGCACGAAGCCCGCGACGACTTGGAGCGAGTGCAGTTGGAATCGACAGGGTAAAGCCGACAGCCCTGTAACCTGTGTCACCTGGGATCAGGCCGTTCAGTACTGTTCCTGGCGTTCAAAGCGTCTGTGCACCGAAGCCGAGTGGGAAAAGGCCGCCCGCGGGGTCGATGCGGCCATATATCCATGGGGCGATACCGAAGCGACATGCGACTATGCCGTAATGCACGATTGGGATTTGTCGGATGACGGATGCGGAACGGACGATACCTGGGACGTCTGCGGCAAGTCACCCATTGGAGATAGCCCGTACGGCGCCTGCGACATGGCGGGCAATGTGAACGAGTGGGTTTCTGACTGGTATGCGGAAGGATACTACGACGTATCGCCCGCCAGTAATCCCCAGGGCCCGGCCACCGGCAGCAGCCATGTCATCCGGGGCGGGTCATATATAAATCTTCATACGACTCTTCGGGCCTCCGGCAGATCATGGTACCTGACCGTTCTCGATCGAGAATCAACCGCGCTGGGCTTTCGTTGCTGCCGCGATGCGGATTAAGTCGACACTCTTCTGCTTGAACGACACGGCCTTGCCGGATGGCCAGGACTGGTTTGGATCTGGAAACATGCTTGCCGACCAGTCCATGAGTCAGTTCTGTGTTGATTTCGGGAAAAAATCTCAGTAGCCGGGTTTGAAGCGGGTGATGATGGCTTCCGCGACGTGGATTCCGTCAACGGCCGCCGAGACGATGCCGCCGGCGTAACCGGCGCCTTCCCCGCATGGATAAAGACCGGGATTGCGGACGGCCTGGAAGTCGGGCCCCCGGGGGATCCGCAATGGCGAAGATGTGCGTGTTTCGGGGCCGACCAGGACCGTGCCAGGGTTGTCGAATCCACGAATTTTCCGACCCATTATCGGAAGCGCCCGGGCGATGGTGTCCGTAACGAACGCGGGAAGGTACGGGGCCGCATCCCTGCCGCCGGCAGACCCCGAGCGTGCCGGGCCGCGGCCATGTCCGCCGGAGGCCGTGGCGGGTGGCGAGAGCCCAAGCAGGTTGCCGACTGTCGTAGCCGGCATGCCATCGCGAATCGTGACTGGGGTCGAACGTCCGTAACCCGAAGGAAGACGCCCCGCCCGAACCATGGCGAACGCGGCGCGCTCGATGGATCGCTGGAACTCGACCCCGCCCAGCGGGCCGTGATCTGCAAAGTCATCGTGACCGACATTGACGACGATCGCGCTGTTTGCCGTGCGTCCGTCACGTGCAAGGTTGGACATGCCGTTTGTCACCACGCCGTCGGCTTCCGACGCGGCGTTGATGATTGAACCACCCGGGCACATGCAGAAGGACCATGCGGAACGGCGATCGTCAATCCTTTCGGCAAGCTTGTAAACAGCCGGCGGCAGGGCGGGGTGCCCGGCGAAATCGCCGTACTGGGCCGCGTCGATCATTTTCTGGGAATGCTCGATCCGCAGGCCGACGGCAAACGGCTTCGGTGTCATTTCGACCCCTTGCCGCGCAAGCATCTCAAATGTGTCGCGGGCGCTGTGTCCGGTTGCCAGGACGACCGCGCAGGTGCCAAACGAACGCCCATCGGCGCATTTAACGCCGGTGACTTCTTTGCTTCTGCCGAACACGATGGAATCGACGCGGCACCTGAAGTGAACTTCGCCGCCAAGCGTCCGAATCATGGCTGTCATTGCCGGGATGACCACCCGAAGTCGATCCGTCCCGATGTGTGGAAGGTGCTCCCACTCGATTTCCGGGGGTGCCCCGGCCGCAACGA
This sequence comes from Deltaproteobacteria bacterium, assembly GCA_029555025.1. Lineage (GTDB taxonomy): Bacteria > Myxococcota_A > UBA9042 > DTJE01 > DTJE01 > JAGOFO01. Next base: position 8,067 of record JAKPTZ010000071.1, on the reverse strand, counting down.
ACTGTCGAAGGACTTCGGCGCACCTGGGATCGCGGATGCGGGTTGTCAGCTTACCGTCGGAAAACGTGCCTGCGCCGCCTTCCCCGAACTGGACGTTTGAATCGCAATCAAGCTGGCCTCCGCCCCAGAAGCGCCCGACGCAGCCGGTGCGTTCGGCAACCGAATCACCGCGATCAAGGACTATCGGAGCGTACCCTGCCCGCGCAAGGGTAAGAGCGCAGAACAAGCCGGCCGGGCCGGTGCCGATGACGACCGGACGCGAAGGAAGCGGGGCGCCGCCAGGCTGTGGCAGGTCGTACCGGACTGATTCGACGGGTTCGACAGTAATCCCTGGTGCAAGAGACAGCGTGTCAATCCGCATGGAATTGGCCGGCCCAAGCTCCACATCGACAGACATGACAAGAACGGGGCGCTGGCGATGACGCGCATCGACCGACTTTCGAACGAACCTCAATTCGCAAATTGCCGATTCGTTCACGCCAATTGCGTTCGCTGCGGCACTGGAAATGTCGCCAGCCTGCGAAATCGGAACGCGTATGTTGTTGATTCTTAACAATTATATTGTATCGTCAACGATGTCTGACTCGATCGCGTCCGCGCCCTGTTCAACGATACCTTCATCCGCCGGTTGGCAGGTATCCCAGGTCAGTTCCGAGAAATCGGCCGGGAACGACACTGTGTTCACACGGGAAACGATTGAATAGGATGCCTTGTTAAGAAGTTGGACGTGGTAAACGCCCGGTGTAACGCAGCTTCCCGCAACAGTAAACATCACGTCCTTGGAATTCAGGCGGGTCGCCTCGAACGACTTGTCGGCGTCGGGAACCGGGCGGTCACGGTAGCTCCAGTTGATCGGATCCTCGCCTCGCTTAACCATCAGTTTGACTTCCGGCGCCTCGTCGTACCCGTACATATCCTCGGCCAGGAAGTAAACCAGGAATCCGTTTGATCCTTCGGGAACCTCGATCCGGTACTGGAATGGCGATGCCACGCTTGTCTGGAATTCGTACGCGTAACTGTCCATCTTGCCGGGCAGGTAGTATCCCTTTTCAGCGAGATCCGTGCCGTACTCAAGGACGCGGGAGCAATCAAGCACGTTGTGTTCTTCAAGGATTGCCCGGATCGCATCGACATTTTCGGGGCTTATCTCGCCGGCGATTTCAAGCAGACTTTCTGAAGCTGTCTTGAATGTCGAAGTCATCTCGGTCGCGATCAGCGTCCTGTAAGCGAGTTCGTCGGCAAGTGTGATGCCAAGCTTAGTGCGGATGTCCCAGAGCGTGGATGACCAGATTCGCCCATCGTAGTGTGATTCGCCGACGTAATGATCCGGGCAGCGCTTGAACTCTGACAGGTCGCGTGAATCGTCGCCAAGGCTGTACTCGCCAAGAACCGGGTAGTCCAGGATGGTGCTGGCGAAATAGTCCGCGAAACCTTCGTTCATTCCGGGCGGATCCCCCGAGAAGCCGTACTTGTCGCCAGTGTTAAGCGACAGCCTGTCGCGCCCGACAAGGAAGTGCGTGTATTCGTGAAAAACGACCGACGAGTCGCTGGAAAAGTCGAGTCGGCGTCCCTGGCCGAACGCCAGTAGTTCACCGTCGCCCATGTTGAACCCCATAAATCCGTATGAAGCGTCCGGCAGGAAAGCGGCGTTATCAAGCGGCATCCATCCCGGACTGCCAAGAACCTGGAAACCCATGTTGACCACGCACTGCAGGCTGCGGTCGTTGTCTGTATGGCCGAACTGATCAGTGAAGAAATCGTGGACGCGGTTCACGCAGTAGTAAGTGTGGCCTTCCGCGAACGGATCGTTCCCGTCCCTGGCGCTTTCCGGGGGCAGCACATGCAGGTAGGTTCCATCCGGGCCGGGCACCACTGTTTGCTTGTAATGGCAAAGCTGGATATCATAGACAATGCCGTCCCAATACATCTGCTCGATCGGCCCGCCGTCCTCGCGAAGGCAGTTCCAGACATCGGCGAATTTTCCCGTCAGTTTTCCCTGGCGGGATTCAAGGTGCCGGTAAACGACCTGGGTCGGCTCCCCGTCAAGCGGCGAAGAATTCCAGGCCCACCCGGCACGTTCTTCCATGAAGGGAACGTTCAGGTCGGTCTGTACCGCATCCTCGGCCAGGACTTCGGTTGAATCGACGGGCGAAACGGTCTCACCGACCGCATCGACGGCAACATCCCCGTTGTCAGCGGCGTCCTCGACAACGTCGCCGCGATTTGCATCGACCCCGGGGTCGCCGGTCGAATCGCCGGGAACCAGATCCGATGCGATGTCGGCCACGACGGCGTCATCAATCAAATCGTAACCGGCAATCCAGTCGCTTCCACATCCGACCGAAAGTGTGACCGCAATCGTCAATCCAAATATCGCTTTTCTCATCGGGTCACCTCCTGGCCAGTTCGGCGAAGCGCACAATTTCACCGGTTCGCAGATCGACAATCGCCTCGAGCAGACTTCCCATGTCGGCGGAACGCAACAGCATTCTTCCGCCCGGAACCAGGGTCATGCCGTCCCTGAACCAGACGCGCTGAACCTGTTTCGGGCAGATAAGTCCGTCATACCTTGCCGCCGCATGGTCGCAGATGGCCTTCATGGCAGCAGCCATGGTGACCTTTTCAGAATCACGGATGACCGTCAGCCCATCAAACGTCGCCGGAAGGGTCGAGCTTACCGACTGGACAACCCCGTCTTGATCGGCCTGGATCCGGATGACCTGGTCGATGACCGGGGCGCCGTCCAGTGTGATAGTCATGAATGCCTGGTGTCCGAACCTCGATGATTCAACTCTTGTTTCAAGTGGCGATATCGTGCGGTCGCCCCACAGTATGGGCCGTATTGCCGACAACACATCAGCGGCAGCCCGATGAATGTCCGGAGCCTGGCGCATCGGCGCCTTGTCGGCCAATGCCGGTGCCCTGAACTTGCCCGAGCGGGCCAAGCCGGTGATCCGAATGCGCAGGTGATCGTCGAAAACGATGCCGGCGCCCTGGCCGAAAGTCGATTCGATGGCCTTGATGGCAGCGGGCCGTCCAGAAACGTTCGAATCGAAGCGTCCATTTGGTTCGAGTGCCAAAGCGCCGGCGGAAGTCGCAAGAAGAATCGTCGCGGCAGTCAGTGTGATTTTCACTCTCGTTTTCATCTTTTCATCCATCGAAAGAAGGGGCCGGAAGCCAGCGGGCAATGATACATATCGCGATGCGGGCCAGCAACGGAATACATTCAATTAATCAATAACATGGACAAATTGGTGTCAACCTCTGACATCGATATGGCAGGGTGCCACGGTCGGGACATCCCCTTGCGGGCTATCTGCGTCCTGGGCGTCCGCCCGATCCACGACGCGAACCGCCATCCTTGCGAGGTGGCCGGGGGCGTTCGCCGTGACCGCCGGGGGACGCGCCATCGCCGGATTCCGTCCTGGTCGGGTCGTCATAGCCGCGGTCGCTGGAAACGCTTCCGCCGGCCGTCGTTCCGGCCGAAAGGTACTGGTCAACAAGCATCGCGACAAGCGTTTCGGCATCCGGATCCGTAATGATTTCCTTTGCGATAGCCTGGAACTCGTCGGGAATGACGGGCTGGCAGTCGGCCTTTTCCTTGAGTTCGCGAATCCTTCGAAGCGCAAGCATCTTAAGTGTCTCCTCGCGGCTTGGAAGCTGTGCCCGTTCCAGCTTGATTCCGTACCTGTATTCAATGCGTTTGAGGTTGTGCAGATCCCGGGCCGAAAGAAGCGAGACGGCACGTCCCCGTCGATCGACGCGCCCGGTGCGCCCCGTCCGGTGAATGTACTGCTGCGTATCGTCGGGAAGATCGAAATGAATCACGCACGGCAGAAAAGAGATGTCGATGCCGCGCGCGGCGATGTCGGTCGCGACCAGAAGGTTCTGTCGGCCGTCCCGCATCCTCTGGATGACGGCCTCTCGCTGTTTCTGCGGCAGGTCGCTGTTCAGGATGGCGGCGTCGTATCCCCGTCGCCTAAGGTATGCAGTGACCGACTCGGTGGTTTTTCTGGTATTGCAGAAAATGATTGCCGCGCCGGGGTCTTCCGATTCAAGCACGGAAACCAGCGAGCGTATGCGGGGGCCTTCTTCCTCGATCAGGTACGCGACGTTTTCAATCCGATCGACATCGACCCGGTCACCGGAAAGGTTGACGTGAACCGGATCAACCATCATGTCGGAAATCAGGTTTTCGATTCCGGGCTCGATGGTCGCGGAGAACAGGAACATCTGCTCGATCTTCCGGATCATTCGCAGGATGGCACGGACGTCCTCGTAAAAGCCGGCCGAAAGCATTTCGTCGGCCTCGTCAAGCACGACCCTGGTGATTCCCGAAAGCTTCAGGGTTCCCCGCCTGGCATGATCCAGTATGCGGCCAGGCGTGCCGACCACAATATCGACGCCGTCATGAAGCGCCTCAAGCTGGGCCGTGAAACCGGTCCCGCCGTAAATGCAGGCGCTGCGAAGACCGCCCGGCTTGCCGAGCTGCTCGATCACTCCATGCACTTGAAGGGCAAGTTCCCTTGTCGGGCCAAGGGCCAGAACGGTCGGGATCCCGGTTGGCTTCACCTGCGCCAGAAGGGGCAGGGTGAAAGCCGCGGTCTTGCCGGAACCGGTTCGTGACTGCACCACCAGGTCGCGTCCGTCCATGGCGGGGCCGAAGCAGCGGGCCTGAACCTCCATCGGGCGTTCGAAACCCATGGCGCGAACCCCGTCAAGCAGCCAGGGCGGCAATCCCATGGTCTCGAAAGTCATTTCTGTCGTGTCGATTGTCGGTTCGTTCAATTCAGTCGTATCGATTGCGTTATTCCTGTGTGGCGGATTGTGTCCGCGCGTCCCGCTTCGTGTCGCGGCCAGGTCCCGCACGGTGGATCGAATCCGTCGGTTCGCGACCTGCCGCGTCAAGGTACAAAAAATATCACGTGTTGTAAAGTGGCACGCCCGCCCGCGGTGAACGATAATTACTGCGTCTGATGGAATTGGTGACCGAATGGAAACAACCGAAAAGACCTTTGAACAGTTGCTTGGCCAGATTGACGACATCCTTCAGAAGCTGGAACAGGACGACCTTGATCTCGAGCAATCCCTGAAGCTTTACGAAGACGGCATGAGCGCGTACCGGGATGCCAATGCAAAACTGGCCGCCGCCAGGGGCCGTCTTGCCCAGCTTGTGGCGATCGACGAAAACGGCAACCAGACGACCGTCCCAATCTCCTTGAATAACGTGGAAGATTGATCCGCCTTTCCGCCTTTATTTCCGGCTTGGTGTCTATTAACATCGCGTGGATGAAGACCAGCAACAATCAGTCCCGGTTCGTTAGTCTGATGATTTCCGGCACGGTCGTACTGTGCTGCCTGCTGCTTGCCGGTGGCCCGGCAGACGGCAAGCCGGTGGGCGTCATCGCGATGCAGGCCGGCGGTTACGCAAATCACGATTCGGGTGGCGAGCGCATCGTCCCCTTGCTTGTGTTTCCCATCTCGACGGTCGGGATGACCCTTTCGTCGCCGGAGTTGTCTGCCGTTCGTGAAATCCTTTCGGTGAACCTTGCGCGAGGCGGCCGCTTTTCCATCATGGCCGAGTCCGACATCCGTAAACGGCTTTCGGAACAGAAGGTTACGTCCTGGGACGATTGCTTTGACGATCTGTGCCGTATCGAACTTGGCGCGGCAATCCATGCCGATGTCGGGGTTGTATCCAAGATCCTGAAGGTTTCCGATGAATGTTCATTAAGCGTGACCATGTACGATTTTCGAACCGAGCTGACGATCGACGCATCTACGGTCGATTTCGACTGTTCGGTCAAGGGGCTGAAGGCCGCGGTCATTTCCGTTGCGGCAACCCTGCGCGGCGACGCGCCGCAGCCGGTTTCCCAGATCGCTTCCCAGCCTGCCGCCGTGGCTGGCAACGCACCGCCAGTCGTTGTTAACCCCAACCAGGCCCGAGGCCCCCGGGATGACGGAACGGCCGTCCGCCCCTCCAGGTCGGGAAAGCAGCCTTCGGCCCCATCGGATCCGGCCGGCCATTCCTGGGTTTATGTCCCGGGCGGCACATTCCGCATGGGCGATCCCGACGGACAGGCCGACGAACGCCCGGTTCATGACGTGACCCTGCCGCCTTTCTTTGTAACCCGAACCGAAGTCACTGTTGAGCAGTACTCCCGTTGCGTCCAGGCCGGCCGCTGTTCCGAGCCCGGGGTCGAAAAGGGATGCACATGGGTGAATCGCAAGGCCGGGATGCCCGTGAATTGTGTTACCTGGGCACAGGCCGAGCAGTTCGCGGCCTGGGCGGGTGGCCGGCTTCCAGCCGAGTCGGAATGGGAGTTCGTTGCGCGTGGTGGCTCCGGCGGCTTTGCCTGGGCCAGCGCCACCGTCGCGCCGCAGTGTCCCGGCGCGATCATCCGTGGCGTCACCCCGGGCTGTGGTCAGAACGGCCCGGCCCTGGTCTGTTCACTTCGCGCCGATTCCCCGACCGGCCGGCCGTGTGACCTGGATGGAAACCTGCGGGAATGGGTTCGCGACTGGTATTCCGCGCGCTATGAACCGGGCTCGACAGCGCCGGGATACGTCGGTCCAAAAAGGGGCAGCCTGCGATCGGTTCGCGGCGCCGGCTGGCTGTCCTTTCAGGCCGCCACCCGATCGGCGGCACGTGATGCCGAGAACCCGGATCGGTTCTTCATTGATGTTGGTTTCAGGGTCGTCGTTCCAGCCCAATAGCACGGGCAGGTAACTGTTCCCAAGCGCAAATGAACTTTATTGGGTTCTCGTGGGGCTGGTGCAAAGCTGGCTGACACAGATCTGACCCTTGTTGCAGTCCCCATCGGACAGGCAGAACGGATAACGGCGAACCTGCTGTTCCTGGCATCCCCCAAGCGCTGCCAGCGCGGTAAGACAAAGGATCGAAAGAGCCAGAATCGTCGCAAAACGTTTCATCATAAAGTCTCCAATCCACCGAAATCAGTTGGTCGGCGAAGGAATCATGTTAAGCATTTCAAACAGGGCGTCGGTCAGCTTGTTCCTGATAAGGGCCTCGTCGTTCGCGTAAGTTTCGTATGGAATGTTTGCCTCGCTGACCATCGCGTATCCGCCGAATTGTGGCAGCAGTACGGCCTTCCAGTCTTCCGGCAGGACATCTGTCAACTTGACTTCCTTGAACCCGGCCCAGATCACTTCGCCCTGGATGTTGATCATCCGGATTTCAACCATGACCGACCACCATTCGCGCGGCAGGATCGAGCCCTGGCCGGACCACATCAGGTTGTAACCGTACTTGTCGGGAACGGGATTGAAAACGTTTTCGCCGTTTCTCAGCGCATAGATCTTGGTTTCCTTGAAAACCTTCATCGTGCGTACCTGGACGATGGCATCGGCGCCGGTCTCCTTGCCAAGAAGAAGCGCCTTTTCAAGGGTGTTCCAGCTTTCGCGCGTATTGTGGTTGTTCGCGCCCAGATACTGTTCGATTCTGGAAACCACGCCCTTGTCAACCAGAAGGAAGCCCTTTGCCATCAGGGAATGCTCGACAGCACTGACGAGCGCGTTATTCGCGGCCGAATCCTTGTCCAGAAGCGCACTGGCTTCCGGAAGGGCCGGGCCACGCCTGGCCATTCCCCAAAGCTGGAGAATGTTGAATGCCGGCTGCTGGGCGCCCTGGGCGTAGTAGTCCGGCTGGTACTGCGGCTGCTGCTGAACCTGGGGTTCGGCACGCTTGGTTTCGTCGCTGGTCAGAAGAAGAACCTTCGCGGGTACCCGTGACAATCCCGAAACCTGGTGAACCACCGGCTTTGTCGGGGCCGTCCTCTTGATCATCATCCGATATTCGCCGGCACACCCTGCAAGAACCAAGCAAAGCCCGAAAGTACCCAGAATGCTTGAATACCTCATAACCACCTCGCGAAAAACAACATTACTTACCGACACGGTTTTTTCTGTTGCCGCTCGTCGTGATCCGTAGAAATCTGGACATCGTGGTCGGTGTTGTCTGAGGGTCGGCGGGAGCCGACCCTATCTTCCGCTGCCCGGTTCGGTGTCTTACTCGTCCTGTTCGTCCGGTTGGCCTTTACGTTCCTG
>JAKPTZ010000057.1 GCA_029555025.1 Deltaproteobacteria bacterium | reverse complement strand
GCCCTGCCTTCCGGCGTTATCTTGATGAAGACCTGTTCGTCGCACACCAGTCCGACGACCTTGTCATCGCAGTACAACGCGTATTCGCCGAACATCTTCCTGGCGCGCACTGTCGGCATCGAGGAGATTTGTTCGAGCACGAATTCCATGAATTCCCGGCTTGTCGCCATCACTTCACCAGTTCGGGGACCCTTGAATGTTAATCAGCGGTGCATCCAAAGTCCAAGACAAGGTCGGAAAGAACCGATTTTCGGTGAAAACCCTTAAATCCCAGGGGGATTGAATGAATTTGTTGACATCTCATATGAAATTGATAAGTTTTGTCCACTATGGCTGAAAACACAAACACAACCGTTTCAACTGGCCCCGAGACAGAACAGATTTCCATGGTCGTCTTTTCCGGCGACCTGGACAAGCTGCTTGCCGCGATGATCATTGCGACCGGCGCGGCGGCATACGACATGAAGGTGAATTTGTTCTTCACCTTCTGGGCCACGGCGGCGCTTCGGGCGCCGTCGAAGAAGGCCGCGGGCAAGGACTTCATGTCGAAGATGTTCGGATGGATGCTGCCGAAGGGCGCCGAAAAGGTGGCGCTTTCGAAGATGAACATGGGCGGGATGGGTACCGCCATGATCAAGGGGATAATGAAGAAGCACAAGGTGGCTTCACTTCCCGAGTTGCTTAAGCTTGCGGGCGAGCTCGGCGTCAACATCAATGTGTGCGAGATGTCCATGAACCTGATGGGCTTCAAGAAGGAAGAACTGATCGATTACCCGAACATGAAGATCTGCGGCGTCGCCACCTTCCTGAGCGACGCGTCCGAAAGCAAGATCCAGCTTTTCATCTGATTAAGGAGATGCGCCATGACCACCGATGAACTGAAGGGACTTAAGGTTGCCAGCCTTGTCGATGCCCGTGGAACCGCCTGCCCCGGCCCGCTGCTTGCGGCAAAGAAGGCCATGGGTGACATCGAATCCGGGGAAATCCTGGAAGTGTATTCGTCCGATGAAGGCACAAAGGTCGATATTCCCAAATGGTGTCAGAAGATGGGCCACGATTACCTCGGTGTCGTCGAGGAGTCCAGCTACGTCAGGATGTTCCTGAAGAAGTCCTGATAACGGCATGTCGCCTTGCGTTCATGTCGGGGCCATTCTCTTTTCAGGTGAACGCGCGCATGCAGAAGTTAACCAGCTCTCCAAAGATACTGGTCTTTTCCACGGAAAAGATCTCGGATCCCGGCATCGACCAGGCCGGATTGCGCAAGATCCACTACTCGCCGTCGGTATATGTCATTTCTGTGCCGTGTTCGGCCGGTATCAAGCCGAAGTGGATAATGCACGCGTTCGCGCAGGGTTTTGACGGCGTGTTCATCGCGGCCGACGGTCACGAGTGCAGCTACACCCCGAAGTGCAGCGAACTTACCAACGAGCTGATTGAACATTCCCAGAAGCTGATGCAGGCGAAGGGAATCGACCCGAAGCGCATCAGGATGGCGGCAATCTGTTCGGTTTGCGCCGAGCAGTTTGCAAGCCACATGGCCAATTTCACCAGGATTCTGGTCGAACTTAACGGGAAGGCAGAATGAGCGCGGGAAAACCGGAAAACAAGTACGACGTGATGGTCGTCGGCGGCGGCATTGCCGGACAGGAGGCCGCGCTGAACCTGGCGTCCATGGGGCGCAAGGTCCTGCTGGTCGAAAAGGCGCTGTCCATCGGCGGCAAGATGATCCAGTTGAGCAAGGTGTTCCCGACTCTGGACTGCGCGGCGTGCATCACCACACCGAAGATGTCCGAGACGGCCCGCAACACCAGCATAACGCTGTCCCTGAACACCACGATCGATTCGATTCAGAAGGTGGCGGACGGTTTTGATGTGCAGCTTACGAAGGAGCCAAGGTTCGTCATCGCCGAGAATTGCACCGGTTGCCTGCAGTGCGAAGTCGTATGCCCCGAGGTTCGCAGTGACGCATATAACGAGGATCTGGCCGACCGCAAGGTCGCCTATATCCCGTTCAACCTGGCGAATCCCAGGATTGCGTCAATCGAGCGAAAGGGCGTTTCGGCGCCGTGCATCGCCGGATGTCCGGGCGGCGTCAAGCCTTACGGTTATGTGTCGCTTGTGCGTGCCGGGCAGTTCGAGGACGCCATGGATCTTCATCTGGAGGACGTCCCTCTGCCGGGCTGTCTTGGTCGTGCGTGCTACGCGCCGTGCCAGGCAGAGTGTACCCGGGCCAGCCTCGAGGGCCCTGTCGATATGCGGCGCATCAAGCGATTTTTCGCTGATGACTACTATGCGAAGCACCTGGAGCCCAAGCCCAGGGAGAAGGCGGCGCCCACCGGCAGGCGCGTCGCGATCGTCGGTTCCGGCCCCGCCGGCCTGACCGCCGCGTACGCGCTGGCCCTGCGGGGGCATGAAGTCGTCATTTTCGAAGCCGCCCCGCTTCCCGGCGGCATGATGCGCCTGACCCTGCCCGAGTTCAGGCTTCCCAACCATGTCGTGGATCGCGATGTGAAGAACGTGACGGCCCTGGGCGTCGAGATTCGCTGCAATACCCGCGTGACCGACCTGAATTCGCTGAAGGAACAGGGGTTCGACGCCGTGTTCATGGCGACGGGGACGCACGACTCCACCAGATTGCGCGCCCCGGGGGCCGATCTGGACGGAATCGTCAACTGCCTGGACATCCTGCGGGAATCGAAAATCGGCCAGAAGCGTGACCTGACCGGAAAGAAGGTCATGGTGGTCGGGGGTGGGAATACCGCGATGGACTCGGCCAGGACCGCCATCAGGCTGGGCTCCGATAAGGTGACGGTCGTCTATCGCCGCAGTCTGCACGAGATGCCGGCGTTTGAGATGGAGCGCCACGAGGCCCTGGAAGAGGGCGTCGAGTTTGCGGTCCTGTGTAACCCCGTTGCCTTTTCGGGCGAAAACGGCCGCGTAACGTCAGCAACGCTTATCAGGATGGAGCTTGGCGAACCTGGTCCCGACGGCCGCAGGCAGCCTGTCGAGGTCAAGGGTTCGGAATACAAACTGCCGGTTGATCTGGTCATCGAGGCGATCGGCCTGAGTCCCGGCACCGGCGCCTTCAAGGATCAACTTGAACTGCGCAGGGATCGGACCATCGCGGCGGACGAAAGGACGCTTCAGACCGGCGTCCCGTGGGTTTTCGCCGGCGGGGATGCGGTGACCGGTCCGACCTCGATCATCGAGGCCGTGGGCCAGGGTCGCAGGGCTGCGTTCTATATGGACAAGTGGCTGGCCGGCCAGGATCTGACGGCGTTCGAGTATGGCGACACGCTGCCGGCCGTCGATAAGCAGACTCTGTTGTCCCGGCACGATATCCCTTCGGCCGAAACACTTGCGGAAAAGTTCCGCGACGGTCGATCCAGGATTGTCGATTTCGACGACATCGAAAGCACCTTCACGGCTTCGGAAGCGGTTCGGTCTGCTTCGCGCTGCATGGACTGCAGTAACTGCCGCGAGTGTCACCAGTGCGTTGTCGCCTGTCCGGCATACGCGATCGACTTCAGCCAGAAGAAGCAGGTGATGAACGTCAAGGCGGACGCTGTCGTGCTTTCGACAGGATATGATCTGTGGGATCCGGCCGAGAAGCCGCATTACCATTCCCGGCAGCTTCCGAACGTGATCACTTCCATGCAGATGGAACGCCTGATCGCTCCGACCCGTCCGTTCAACGCGGTGCTCCGGCCGGGCGACGGCAAGGTTCCCGACAATATTGCGTACGTCCTTTGTGCCGGGTCTCGCGACGTCAGCCTGGACAATTATCGGACCTGCCCGGGCGCATCGCGTAACAGCCAGATTTGCTCGCAGATCTGCTGCATGTACTCCGCCAAGCAGGCCCAACTTCTTATGGGTGCGCTTCCGCTGGCAGATATCACGGTCTATTACATGGATATCCGTGCTTTCGGCAAGAATTACGAGGAGTTTTTCCAGCAGAGCAAGGGCATGGGCATCAGCTTCGTCAAGGGCCGTGTCGCGAAGATTACCGACGACGGAAAGGGGCGCGGCGATGTCATCCTGCGTGTCGAGGACGTGGAAAACGGCGTGGTCAAGGAAGTGAAACACGACCTGGTCGTGCTGGCGGTCGGACTTCGTCCGCAGAACCTGATTGTTGAAAAATTCCGTGGGCAGGTTCCGGAGCTGGATCCTTACAGTTACATCCTGCAGGCGGATCCCATGGTGAATCCGGCCGTGACAACTGTCGACGGCGTGTTCGTGGCTGGCACGGCGGCGGCGCCGATGGACATCCCGGACTCGATTCTTTCCGCTGGCGCGGCGGCCGCCCAGGTTGCCGAATATCTGAACAGGAAGACGGTGACGGACTGACGTATGGAAGAAAAAAAGAAGAAACGTATCGGCGTCTATATCTGTCACTGCGGCGGCAACATCTCGGACTACGTCGATGTGGCCCAGGTTCGCGAACTGGCCGGCAAGGACGATTTCGTCGTCGTGGCCAAGGACGTGATGTTCGCCTGTGCCGACAGCAACCAGAAGGACATGGTGGCCGACATCAAGGAGCAGGGGCTTGACGCGATAGTTGTCGCAAGCTGTTCCCCGAAATTGCATCTGCACACCTTTCGGAACGTGGCTTTGCGGGCCGGCCTGAACCAGTATCAGTACGTCCAGGTCAACGTGCGCGAGCAGTGTTCCTGGCCACATCACGACGACAGGAAGCTGGCGACCGGGAAGGCCGCCGGACTGGTCGAGGCAGGCATCCGGCGGGTCATGGGCGCCGAGTCCCACGAGACGATCCGCGTGTCGGCCGCCAGATCGGTCCTGATTGTCGGCGCGGGCGTCGCCGGGATGAGGGCCGCGATATCGCTGGCCTCGATTGGAAACGAGGTCGTGCTGGTCGAGAAGGCGGCCGAGCCCGGCGGCAAACTGGCGGGCCGGAAGGATTTGTTCCCGGGTGATGTCAGCGGCGAAAGCATTGTCCAGGATTTGGCCGCGCGCGTTCGCGCCACACCGAACATAAAGCTGTTTTGTGGCGCGACGGTTTCCGGCGTCTGCGGCAGCATGGGCCAGTTCCAGGTCAAGGTGAACGTCGGGGGCCAGCCCGCCGAGGATCTTGAGTTCACGGTCGGCGCGGTCCTGATCGCCACCGGGTTCGACCCGTACAAGCCCGAGCCGGGTGAGTATTCGATGGGCAGCCCCGGCGTCATCCCGATTGGCGAGTTCGTCAAGCTGGTGGAATCCGGCAGCGGCGAACTGATGCACCAGGGGCGCAGGGTCCGCAGCGTCGGGTTCATATACTGCGTCGGCATGAGGCAGACGAAGGGAAAGAACAAGTACTGCAGCCGCGTTTGTTGCAGCGGCGCGATACAGGCGTCCCTGTCGATGCACCGCCGCTATCCGGGGGTGCAGGCTTACCACTTTTATCGCGACATCCGGGCCTATGGAAAGCAGGAGGTCATGTACACCGAAAGCTCGAAGGCCGGGGACGTCTATTTCATGTTCACCGAGAAGGAGCCGCCGGTCGTGACCGCCGACGGGAGCGGGGCGGTCATCAAGGTGAAGGATTCGCTGACGAAGAAGCAGGAGGTTGAGGTTCCGGTCGATCTGGTGGTTCTTGTGACCGGCATGGTGCCGCAGGCCGACAGTGGGGCGATCGCGGCCTCGTTTAAGGTGCCGATCGGCGCGGACGGCTTTTTCAACGAGATTCATCCGAAGTTGAGGCCGGTCGAGACGGTGATCAATGGCGTGTTCCTGGGCGGTTCCTGCCAGGGCCCGAAGAACGTGACCGAGACCCTGTCGTCGGCTCTAGCCGCTTCGGCCAAGATCAATGCGGTCATCGGCAAGGGCGTGATTGACCTGGATCCGGTGATTGCCCGTGTTGACAGCAGCAAATGCGTCTGGTGCGGAAAGTGCGCTGCGGTCTGTGAATATGGCGCGCTGGTCGAGATGGAGCGCGACGGAAGGAATTTCGCGATTGTCGATGAACCTTCGTGCGTCGGCTGCGGCGTTTGCGCCCCGGTTTGCCCGACAAACGCCATCGAACTGGCCTGCTTCACCGATGCCGAGATCGAGGGGATGATCGATGGATTCGCCCTGGATCAGAACATCAATATCACCGAAACCGCCGCGGCCGAGGAGTCGGCGGCGCCTTCGGTGACGATGAAGGAATACCCTGCGCAGTGGCACATGATCCTGGAAGCCATGAAGGACGGGCCGATATCGATTCCCGACATCGCGAAGGCGTCCGGCCTGGATGCTTCACTGGTCACCAGGCACGTCATGACGATGAACAGGTACCGCGTCGCCGAGCCGGCCGGCCTTGACGACAGCGAGCAGTACTACCTTTACCAGCAGAAGAGCTGACGGGGGCCCGGGATGGCAAAGATTGATCCGACACTGGCCGGGAAACTGAAGAAGTACGGCGCGAAAGACTTTCCGGCCTGCTATAACTGCGGAAACTGCACGGCGGTTTGCAGCCTGACGGCGAAGGATGCCAATTATCCTCGAATCTTCCTGCGTTACGGCTCGCTTGGCATGAAGGACGAGATTCTTTCGGCCCGGGAACCATGGCTCTGTTATGCCTGCGGCGAGTGCAGTGCCGCGTGTCCGCGCGATGCCGGACCCGGGGACTTCATGGCCGCCGCGCGCAAGTTCGCCATCGCCCATCACGAGCCGACCGGCCTGACGCGCCTGCTTTTTACGAACAGCCCGTTTGCAGTCGTGTTCACGGTGCTGCTGGCCGTCGTCATGGGCACTTTCATGATGATGGTTTCGGATCGCGTCGATCCGGATAACGTGCTGAAACGCTGGATTTTTGACCACCTTTCATTTTCAGTCATCCACGACATGGGGATGGTCATCTTCACGTTCATGGGCCTGTCGGCCCTGCTGGGAATGATTCTGATGGGGCGTCGCCTGTTTGCCGGAATGCCGAAGCTGGAGAATCCGCGAAAGGCAATCGTCAGCGCAATTCACAACGTCAGGGCCGAACTGCTGACAATGAGGCGTTACCGCAAGTGCCAGGACGACGAGGAGCCGTATTTCAAGGACAGGAAGTGGCCCTTCCAGCCGTGGTTCGTCCACTGGAGCATCATGTGGGGCTTCATCGGCCTGCTTTTCGCGACCATCCTGGACTTCCTGCTGAAGGATCCCGCGACGACGACCTGGTGGCCAAGCAGGATACTGGGCACGGTTGCCGGCATCGCCATGATGTGGGGCGCGACGCTGGCGATCATTTACCGGATAAAGGGTGTCGCCCGGCAGTACCGCAATTCGACCCTGGCCGACTGGGCCCTGCTCGGGGCGCTTTTTGCGGCCGGCCTGACAGGTTTCTGGATGGAAGTCGCGGTCATGGCGCACCTTGAAAACGACCTGAACGCGGCGATCTTCATTATTCACACCATCGTCTCAATGGAACTGGTGCTGCTGTTCGCCTTCTCGAAGTTTGCCCATGCCGTTTATCGTCCGCTTGCCTTGTTCAATTATTTCCTTCGTCAGAAATGATTCTTCCGGTGGTATCCTTCATGCGGCTTGTTTTGCGGGGGCGGCGATGAAGATTCTGGTCGTTTATGCAACGCATTCCGGGTGTACCGAGGATGTGGCTCGTCGTATCGGCACGGCGCTTCGACAGGGCGGGGCGGAGGTCAAGGTGATTCCGGTCGAGTCGGCTCCGGCCCCTGCCGGGTTCGATGCGGTGATTGTCGGTTCCGGTGTGCGGGCCGGCAAGTGGCACGGCCCCGCGATCAGGTGGATTGAGAAGCATGCGGCCGCCGTCAGGGCAATTCCGCACGCGATGTTCACGGTCTGCCTCATGATGAGGGATGGCCAGAAGAAGGCGCCGGAAGTCCTTGCCTTCACACAGCCTGTCTTCGATCGTCTTGACCTGAAGCCGGTCGGGGTCGGGCTGTTTCCAGGTTGGTTTGTGCCGGAAAAATTCCCGTTGTTCGAGCGGATCATCTTGAAGATGATGAAGACGCCAAGGGGTGATTTCCGGGATTTCGACGCTGTCGATTCGTGGGTGTCCGTGGTCGCGCCGCGGCTTGGCCTGGCGATTTCCATGGATGATGTACCCGAAAATCAGGCGGACCCCGTCGCGGAGGGGGATTCGTCGCTGCAGGTGGAAATGTGAACAGGATTGCATGTCTGGTGTCAGTTCTTGCGGTCGCGCTGCCGGCGGCGGCACTTGCGGCCGAGCTTGGCCCCATTGAAATTGCCCCGCAGGAAAGCGGTGTGCAGATGACCCGCTTCGAAAAGAAGACGGAGGCCCTGTACAACTATTCCTGGAACGTCAAACGTGATGGAGGCAAGGTGGTCTTTTCCGCAAAGGGCGACAACAACAAGTCGGGTGCGAAGCGGATCGAATGGACCGAGAATTCGGTGATGGAACTTAATGGAAGCAGCCTGCGGACATTGTCCTGGTCAAAGGATTCCACCGGCGCCGAGCAGGAAAGCTGGAAGCTGACGTACGACTGGGCGGGTGGAAAGGTTCACTACAACTACCAGGATCGCGCCGGCGGCAAGAAGGAAAGCAAGTCTGTCGAACTGGGTTCAACGGCATTCTCGTCGGACGCCATGTATTTCATGCTGCGCGGATTTCCGTTCGAACAGGGCCCCGGCGCCAGGATTGACGGGGATTTTGTGCTGACGAACGGGCAGGTTCTTCCCGCGTACATCATCCTGCGCGGTGAAGAAAAGGTGACCACGCCGATGGGCACGTTCGACACATATAAGCTGGAGATGAAGCTGAAGGGCGCCCTGGGCCCAATCGCCCCGAAGATGTTCATGTGGTTCACGAAGGACAAGCCCCACCTTTTCGTGCGGTATGACGGCAAGGAAGCCGGCATCACGTCCGGAAAGACCGTGAATGTCCTGTTGAAGTTCAGTCCGGCCGAGTGGATCAAGCCCCTTCCGCCCCCGGCCCCGGTTGCGACTCCCTGAAGGTGACTTGATGAAGTCAGTTGCGCAATTCTGGAACCGGCCTGCATCGGTTGTCCTGATCCTGTTGTGCGCCTGCGGCGGCGAGGCGGCTCCATCCGGTGAAATCGGCGTCCTGACGTACAATGTGGCGGGACTTCCCGCCGAGCTTTCCGGTTCGGATCCCGTTGCGAACATGCCGAGGATTGCGCCCCTGCTGAACGCGTATGACCTGGTTCTTGTCCAGGAAGACTTCTGGTATCACGCGGATCTGGACGCCGGAACGACGCACCCCCACAAGTCACCTCCGATGTGGGAGACCCCGGACTGGGACAAGATGGGTGACGGCCTGAACACGTTTTCGGCATACCCGTCGGGCGAGTTCACCCGCGTCGCCTGGGAGCAGTGCAACGGCCTTATCGACAGCGGCGGCGACTGCATGACGACAAAGGGATTCCTTTACGCGCGTCTCGAGGTCGAACCCGGCATCGCCATCGACGTTTACAACCTGCACATGGACGCCAGCGGCTCGGAAGAGGACATCGCCGCCCGCAGGGCCCAGTCAGCGCAGCTTGCGTCGTTCATTGCCCTGAATTCGGAAGGTGTGGCGGTCCTGCTGGCCGGCGACACCAACCTGAAGGCCACCCGTCCCGAGGACCTTCAGACACTTGACGATTTCCTGGCCGCCACCGGCCTTGTCGATTCGTGCCGGTTCCTTGAATGCGGCGACGAGAGAATCGATCGAATAATGTTCCGCAGTTGTCCCGATCTGGAACTTGAACCGGTTGAGTGGTCCATTCCCGAAGAATTCGTTGATGCAGACGGTAACCAGCTTTCCGATCACCTGCCGGTGCTTGCCAGGGTTGCCTGGCGCGTCTTGTAGAAGCGAGCCTGCCATTGCCAGGGACAACGGAATTGCGAGGTTATTGGCCGATGAGACTCTCATCGGACTGATTTTGACAGTCCCGGCGTCCGGAGTATAGTCCCCAGATGGACTACTGCATTGGAGAGCTCCATGATCGGTATTCGCAATCGGATGATTGTCCTTGCGTCGTTTTGCGCGACTCTGATCTGGGCCGGCTGCGGCGGCGGGATCCCAGTCAACGATTCGATCGAGGAAATCCAGGATTCCGTCGCTGAATCGGACGCGCCCCCGGACAGCCTTATTCCGCCGGACTCCGAGGACGACGCCAGGCCGGATTCGATTCAAGTCCCTGATGCCGTTCCTGATTCTGCCGACGCGTCTGATATTGCGCAGGAGGATCTGCAGACAGATCCTGGCGACGATGCGGTGGACTTCGAGATCGATGCCGGCAGTGATGTTGGTGACGTCGATGATTCCGGGCTGGCCGATGATGGTTCCGACACCGATGCAGACGACGTGAAGGCCGGGGATTTGAGTGATGGCGGTGATGGTGACGCAATTGCGGATCAGGACGTGACGGACGATTCCGTTATGTATGATGTCCAATCCGATTCAGCCGATCCGGGCTTCAGCCCCACCATCTGCAGGCCGTGCCGCGTTGATTCCGACTGCGCCGCCGAAGGATACCAGCCCGTCGCTTCATGCATCCCGGTTTCCGATCCGTCCGGCCTGGCGGGGTCATTCTGCCTGATTCCATGCCTGGAAGACTCCGGGTGCCCGGACGGTTATGAATGTCTTGACTCCGATGATTCTGGAAACAAGGCATGTTACTGGGCCGGTGGCGACGGACAGCCGTGCGAGTGCGGCGTCCTGCAGTCCGGGGCGGACACGTCGTGCACCAGGGCCAACATCCATGGGACGTGTGAAGGGGTTGCGGAGTGTACCCTGACTGGATTTGCTCCGTGCGGCGCCGCAATACCGGCGGCCGAGATTTGCGACGATGTGGATAACGATTGCGACGGTTTGACCGATGAGTTCCTGGGAAGCTCGCCATGCGGGCTGGGGGAATGTCAGCACGACGTATTGAATTGCGTGGATGGAAATCCGGGCAACTGCGAACCGATGCAGGGGGCCGTTGTCGAGACGTGCGACGGGAAGGACAACGATTGCGACGGCATGACCGATCAGGGATTCCTGTTCACGGAAGTTGACGGTAGCCAGCTTGCCAAGGGCGCAGCCTGCGGAGTCGGCGCGTGCGCGGGGGGCACCGTCGTCTGTTCACCAGATCAGCTTGGATTGACCTGCGATTCCCTTTACAAGTCGTCCATCGAGATTCTTAACGACATCGATGACGACTGCGACGGCTTGATCGACGAAGGGCTGTGTCGTCCGGACTGCACCGGGCGCGAGTGTGGCGGTGACGGCTGCGGCGGATCCTGCGGAACCTGCGCCCTTGGGTATTCGTGTGGTTCTTCCGGCATCTGCGTCCCGGACGGCATGGTGCAGGTTCCGTTCAGCATGTTCTACATGGGGTGCGATCCCGCGACCGACCCGGCCTGCCGTCCCGGCGAAAACCCGCGCCATTACGTGACCATATCGGGATTCTTCATCGACCGGACCGAGGTCACGGTCGCGGCGTATGCCCTGTGCGTCGGCGCCGGCGCGTGTTCCGCGACCAGAACCGAGGGCCTGTGCCAGTGGGGCCATTCTGGACGGGAGCAGTACCCGATCAATTGCGTTACCTGGGAACAGGCGCAGTCATACTGTTCGTGGGTCGGCAAGCGGCTTCCAACCGAGGCCGAATGGGAACTGGCGGCCAGGGGAACCGATGAACGTCTTTATCCCTGGGGAAACGGCGCCCCCTCATGCGGGCTCGCCGTCATGCTTGAATCGACCACCCCCGGTTGCGGAACCGGGGTTCCGGCAATCCCCTGTTCCAGGTCGCCGGCGGGTGACAGTCCATTCGGCGCCTGTGACATGTCAGGTAACGTGCAGGAATGGGTTTTTGACTGGTATGACCCAAATTATTACTCCAGCAGTCCGCCTTTGAATCCACACGGGCCTGATGCAGGCTCGACACGGGTTACCAGGGGCGGACATTATGCCGTTCACGACGCCGCGTGGCTGCGAAGCGCGGCACGTGGCGAGGCCGCGGCCAGCATCGACGGAGTCGAGACCGGCTTCCGCTGCGCGAAGACACATTGAACCTGCCTACTTTCTTGTGCGGTCGCAGAATTGAGTGGCGCTCGGTATGCAGGTCGGGGGCTTTGGCGGATCCATCGATGTAAGTTCCGCAGTCGTGTCGCATCCGGGAAGACCTTCGAAGCTTTGTCCGCCATAGGGACAGAACGTGTCGCCATTGGTCGTGTCCGGCGGAAGTGAAGTCTTGTCGAAGCTGACAGTCACCACCTGAAGGGTGTTGTCGTCCCCCAGTCGCGTAACCTGAAGTGACCCGCCTTCAAAGGCAATTCCCGCGTTCTGCAGTTTGGCGCCGTAAAGCGTGGCGCCGTCGAACACGGTTCCCTGGAGCAGCGCGCCGACAAGGTTGGCCCCCGTCAGATCGACCCCGCGGAACGTCGTCGAGATCAGGTTCGCCCCCGTAAGCGAGGCACCTTTCATGGTTGCCTGGCTGAAGTCCATGTTGCACAGGACTGAATTTGGAAGCTGGATGCCCTGCATGGTTGCCTGGGCAACGGTCGCCTGGCCGCCGTAAATCTGGGCATAGGCGGCGTTGACTCCGTTCATATGGGCGTGATCCAGGCGGGCGTTCGGCATGTACGCATAACTCAGGTCGGCCGGCTGAGTGTGGTCGTCGCCCTCGAATACAGTGTTCGACAGCTTTGCTCCCTTCAGGTTGCACGAGGACATGTTAGCCCCGCGGAATATGGCGCCGTCGGCCACCGCGCCTGACAGGTCAGCGCCGACAATCCTGGCATTCGTCAGGTTGGCCTGTATCAGGGACGCGCCTTTCAGGCTCTGGTTGTCTGCCAGCCGAAGGCCGATCAGGTTGCAGTAATCGCAGTTGTTGTTTCTGATCAGTGTCGTCTTGTTGTTGTAAGACGCAAGGCTCTCGACATAGATCGACTTCACCGTTGCCGAAAAGGTGGAAAGCGTGTCGGTCGCGTACTGGTACGGCCAGTTTTCACCAAGATAAACGGTATCCCGGTAAAGCGTGGCGACGGTGTTCGGCCCGGCCCAGATTGAGCCAATCAGCATCGAGGCATTGATGTTGCAAAGGTCCTCGCACGGACCTTTCAACACCCAGGCATGCCCGGCCCTGTACTGACCGCTGAATATCCAGAGTTCCCCGTCCGCGGGTCCGGCCTTCGGCAGGTCGGCCGCCTCGCCGGCCCACGTCACGCGGCAGCCCGCGCCGGGCACGTCGGGCGGGTTTGCCCAGACCTTGAAACTTCGCTTGAAATCCCAGGCCCAGGTGTAGTCCTGCAGGAATCTGCCGTTGTCCAGGCAGACCGGCTGGGTTCCGGGGTTCGTGACGACAACCGAACGGCCGGCAAACGATGAGGCCGTGTAGATGATCGCCGTCGTATTGGGGCCGGCATAGACCGCCCTGGGATCCATGGAAGGCGAGCCCGGCGTTCCCTTGAAGTCCTGGCAGGTCTGGTCGAAAACCCAGACGGTCGTCGAGCCCGTCGGGGTGCATGTGTCCGCGATGCCAATCTGCCCCTGCTTCAACTGGTTGACGGTTCCCGCGGTCAGCGTGGAAATCGCGTTGCACGCCTTCCCGGTCGATCTCGGAACCGGCGGCCTGGCCATCATCTTCATCCGATCGACGTCCGCCGTGCTCTGTGGACTTACGAAAATCAGTTCGTCTCCCTCGTCTCCGCCACCGTGCTCGAACACCTTGGTATAGAGGCCTTCATCAAGCCAGACGGTCTTGCACCCCTCACCCTCGAGCAGGTCAAGGACGGTGTCGCCGGATTCGTTGATAAGGCTCATGGCGTGTGGCCTGACCACCGAGCCGCCTTCCCAGCAGAAAGTGTGCTGATGTCGATCGAAGTACCTGTATTCGAATTCATCGACCCCGGGATCGACCCCGGAGTCCATAAGGTCGTTGCTGCCGGATCTGCGGTGTTCCAGATAAACGATCAGCGTGTCGTCCGCGTTCAGGCTGACTTCATCGTCAAGGATTCCAAGCGAGTGCTCGTGATAGGCCATCCCGGGTGATCGCGGCTCTTCGGGCCGCATCAGGGTCACGTCCTGGCCCGGCACGGCGTCAGGATACTCGGTCATGTCACCGAAAATCTCCTGCCAGCCCAGGTCGCCCAGCCCACCCTGGTCATCGACTCCGCCAGAACCTTCACATCCGGCACAAATCTGGAGCACGGCCGCCGCCACAATAATTCGCTTCATGATCGCCTCCGGTCGAACCAGGCACGTCGTTACGGATTGGGGGTGGAAGGAATCCATTCGCTGACCGAAGGTTCGGTCCTGCCACCTGGGCCCGCAATGCTCTGGTAATTCAGGCTGTACACGTTTCTCCAGAAATCGACCGTCATCTTGTGGGCCGCCACGCCGATTGTGCGGCTCAAGAATTCGCCCTGCGGGTCGTAGATGTCCAGCCGGTAGTCGTTAACGTTCGAGCCGTCGTTGACGTACGAAAGAACATAGATGTAACCCATGAATTCGACGCCCATGTCCAGGTACGTTACAAGTTCCGTATCCGCGAACAGATCCGCGAAGTAGTCCTGCTTGTCGTTGAAGTACTTGACCGGGTTCCCGTCGATATCCAGGGCCTGGATTCTCTTGTTCAGCGTTTCAAGAACCAGCAGCACGCCTTCCGCCGTGAACGCAATGGCCTTCGGTCCGTACATCAGTCCTTCCCTGGTGCCTTCGCCGCCAAGCAGCCTGGCCCACGGCGCCGCATCGTCCGAAGATCCCTGGGCCGGAATCGTCAGAATTTCCAGCTTGCTGTTTGACCAGTTCGCGCCAACCACGTACCCGGCGTCATTGATCGCGATGTCGTCAAGCGGTTGCGTGAATCGCCCCCAGCTCAGCCCGGATGAGCTCATCGGCGTCGATTCGTCGGCAACCACGCGTCGCAGGTGGTAGTTGCCGTTCCTGGTGTCCAGGAAGAAATTCATGCCGGTGCCGTTTTCCGGACCCATGAGTTCATAGACGATGGTCGTCTTTTCCGACATTCCGCAGTCAAGCGTCTTGTAGCCGATGTTCGGATCGGCCTTCGCCGACATGTTCTGGACGAAATGAAGCTGCATGTCGGTCGTGCCGGTGTCGCACTGGGCCATGTTCGGACCGGCGGCCTGCCAGGAGTACCCGAACATGCCGGCGCGCTGGCTGAAGGTGATGTTGTCGAGCGAACACAGGTGGGAACCGACGTTGGCGCACGAAAGGCTGGAAAGCGTCTCGGTCGGCGCGTCGCCCGCGACCCACTGATACTTTCCGCTGGCGTAATTCAGCTTCTGTTTGTGGTGATAGTTCGTCGTCTGATCCAGTGGAACCTTGATCTCCTCAAGGGTGATATCGAGCTTCAGCTTGTCCTGTCCGGAAGGAACCAGGTTCGCGACCCTTCCCGTGCTTCCGCGGCCGGCAAGCCAGTTGTTCTGTGCGAAGAAGCCAACGGTCACCTCGACGGTGCCGCCGGCCGGAACGTCCTCGAACTCCACGACAATCGGGTCTGATACGGTCGTTCCCGGAAGGGCTCTCATCGGAAGAATCCGGTGCTTTTTGTCGGCATAGGTGGCGATGACCTGGTACTTGGTGGCCGTTGCCGGGAACTGATAGTCGTCCGGGTCATGGAAGATGGTGACCTGCATGTCCATCGTGGGCGTTACGCCGTTCTTGATCACCCACGGGCTGCTGGTCACTTCCGCCGTTGTCTGGGCGACCGCGGACAGCGTCGCCGAAACGCTGAGCATTCTCAAACCCCAGCCGACGAAAGGAATGGCCCCTTCAAGTTCAGCCTCGGTCAGCTTCTTTGTCACGTAAGTGGCCAGCTTGGAGCACGCCTTTGACAAAATCAGGTTGCCCACCAGCGTCGCGCTGCGCGACAGGACGGCCTTCGGGCTTCCGCCCAGGCCGATTTCGGCCGCGTTCTCGCCCGCCAGGAGGAAGCCGGCGACCGCGATGATCGCGAAGACCAGGTCGTCATCCGCCATAAGATCCTTGTACCAGGACGTGTTTTCGATGCCCACGCCGGCGGCCAGGAAGAACAGCGGAATGCCGTACTCGAAAACGAACGTCATGATCATCCCGTTGTTTGCAACCTTGGGATAGTCGAGCTTGCCGGTGCCAAGCCCGCCGCCCATTATTTCGATGGATTGCGCCTCGTTCGGCACGTCGATGGTGAAATCGACCCAGTCGGCAGGAAGCGGGATGCTCATGATTTCGACGACCGGCGGGACCTTGCCGACGTACATGATGTCGTGATCCTTGTCGTCATGGGAAGTCGCCATCGAGGCTGGGATGGTCATTCGCGTGCCGTCCGCCTTAACGAATCCGACATAGAACGTAAGGTGTCGCAGCCAGTGGTTCTTCAGGCCGATCTTCACGCGCCGCAGGCCGTTGTCCGGGTTGTTGGAAAGGGCCTCGACGCGGGCCTCGAGGCCGGAACGTGAGTTGGTGTAATCGAGTGTCCAGTCATAGGCGCCGGCGGCACGCAGGGTGTGTGTTGCCACCGGTTCCGGGGATGCATCGATCGCGCCGGTTCCGTCCTGGACGTGCCAGGTCTTGTCCCGCAGTTCGAGATCATTGTGGGCGGCCCGAAGCAGGGACTTGACGGCAGTCTCGGCCTCCTCCGCCGTCCTGTCCGACAGAACGTAGTGATAATAAGGCGTTCCATCCGATTTCATTCGGCGGTTTCCTTCCTCGTCCAGAATCGGCACCAGAACCGCCCAGCCGTCCTCGTAATCGTCGTCGTGTTCGTATGCGCGCCCCTGCGCCGATATCGCGTCCGTCAGTTCGGAAAGCCCCACGGCGTTTTCGATGTGCGTCATCACCAGGGCCGCCACGTCCGGATCAAGGCTCGTGACTGCCGGATGGTGGAAGAGAAGCGCCTTTGCGGTGTCCAGCGGTGTGAGCATGTCGTCCGGATCGTCGTTGGCGTCCCGTTTAACAAGCTTCTTCGGCACGAACTGCGCATTGCGCTTCGGCATGGGGTTATCAAGGTACTGCCGGTATCGCGGCCAGCCCTGATAGGCACGCAGGGTTCTGGCCTTCTCCATCGCGACCTGCGGTATATGCAGCCCGACCAGGCCAAGACCGTGCTCGCCATCGCGATCATCTTCCGGGCTGTGCGTCACCCACATCAGGGCGACACGGTCATCCGGCAGATCTACGCCCTCGGCATAGTGGGTCACGTCTTCATCGTCGATCGTGCCCTGCAATCCGTTCTGGTTCAGGTACAGGTCGCGGGTCTCATCGGTGTGGGCCTTCATCGGATAGACCCTGGCGCCGACATGCAGCCAGGCCGTCTCGTCCGCATCCAGGCCGGAAAGATCCGCGTGGAGCACCACGCCCCCCGGCTGATCGCCCGTGTCTGTTTCCAAAGTATCGATTGCGTCCGAATTCAGCGTGTCGGTGGGCCCCGCATCGCCCCCGCAGCCGACGGTGACCATGAACATGGTAATCGCGGTCATTGAGAAGGTCAGGAAGATCCCCCGAATCCTGTGGCCTTGTTCCTTCCTCCGCCGACTTCTTGACATCATGGTTTTCCCCTTTGCTGCAAGGATGCAGGAATGATTTGCCTGCATACTATACCTTCGCTTTTCAAGCATGGCGACATTGATATGCCGCGCGTCAGCCATTTTCGTGCCGGCGAGCCTGTTCAACCTTGCCGGAATAATCTTGGTGTCGCGGACTTATGCTGATCGGGGTGCCGTCACAATGATGGCATGGCGACATCGCATACGATGGGGACGTGATCGAAAACGGTATCCACGATGACGGGTGGATGTCCCTCGGTAACGCCGGCCGCCCAGCAGGAGCCTTCAAGGATGTTGCTGACGACATGATCGATGTTTCCGACACCACCGTACGTCGGCGCAACATCTTCCCCAACCTCCGTCAGGAAATGGAACTCCTTGTCCACGCCGACGAAATCAAGAAGTCTGGCGGCGCTGGGATCGAATATGACCGCACGTCCGGGATCGGTGTTGAAGTCGCCCATGACGACGCTGACATCGCCCGTGGCGCCAGGCCCGGCACCGCACATATCGACGAATATCTGTTCGAACTGCCAGGCCCGGCACTGCATCTCGTCTTCCTTGAATCCAGACGACGCATGGACGCTGACCAGGTTGATTTCGCCACCGCCATTCAATTCGATTGTGGCACGGCCGATTCTTGCGCCCTTGCCGCATGTATCCACTGTGCAGCCGGTCATTCCTTCCAGGCAGAAGTCGTCGTCACAGCCCCTGAACCGGCCGAACGATTTCCGAACGGCGGAGCATTTGTCCGGCTTGCCGGGGTTACACATCACCTGGTAATCATCCCCGGTGATGATGGACGCGACCGTCGGGTCGCCAGGCCGCCAGTCCGTGCAAATGAAGTCTGTTCTTGATTCCAGCGGGATGTCGGCACATTCGGCGGAATGAAAGATCTCCTGGAAGGCGATGATGTCCGGCGCCTGAGCGTCAATGAAATCCTTTGCGGCCTCGATTGCCGGCATCCAGGCCAGACCATCCCCATAATACTCGTCTGACTGGCTCGCATGCCACTCGGTGTACCGGTCGTCCGGATCCGCCTTCCCGTTGGCTTCGGATGTCCCGGTATTGAAGGTCATCAAGCGAATGGGCGGGATCGTTGCCGGGATGTCCCCCGATGTCTGATCCGTCTGCATGTCGGAGACGTGGTCATGCCCGGCATGGGAGTCGGCCGTGGCATCATCGATTCCGTCAACATCCGCGGCTTCAATGCCTGAAAAGTCGGTTCCGAACGGATCGGAGGCGCATCCAGCCGCCATCCCGACCAGGATGCACAGAAGAATTCCAGGTCTTTTCATGGTATCGCCCGCAATCGACGGACAATCATATTACGTTAAGAGGATACGGCAGAATATCCGGAATGGTTCCAGTCACTGGCATACCGACATGCCGACGCACTCCAGTTCGCCGGGACAGGATTTTCCGCCGCCCATCATTCCGCACATGAAGATGCAGAAGTTGTAATTCAGGCCGCCGGCGTTCGTGCAGGTTCCCGCCCACAGGCCGTCCGGCCCGGCACAATCCTCGTTGGTCTGGCACTTCAGCGCGCAGTGCGCCCTGGTCGCCTCGCCCTCGATGCACTCCCCGGAGAGGCATTCGGCCGGTCCAGTGCAGGCCTCGCCGGCTTCCTTGGTTGCCACCGTCGTCGATGGTGGCAGGCAGAACTGGCTGGAAACGCACTGAAGGTGGGCGGGACACCCGTTGCCGCCACCTACCGCTCCGCAGAGCAGCAGGCATGTCCCGGAAGTATCGCCATCCTCGATGTAGCAGCCGCGGGTGTAGCCAGACGGATGTGACGGGCAATCCTCGTCCTTTGTGCAGCCTCTCGTGCAGAAGCCGTATTTGCTGTCTGGAAACGCGAAACATTCCATGCTGACCGGAACCCCGTCGAGGACGCCTTCGCACTCGGCGTCGTTGTTGCACTCGCCGTAAGCCTCGACCTCGGTCACCGTCCCCTGGTCAAGTGTCGTATCGGGAGTTCCCGTGTCCGGAGGAGCCACGTCTTCCGATGTCGTGTCCGCCAGCGTCATCGTATCGGTGCTGCCACTGTCGGTCTCGCCGGTATCCGTGCCGGCTCCCTCGTCGCGTCCGACTGTCTCGTCGCCGGCCCTGGCGTCCTCCAGCGCGGCGTCCGGGACGATGCGGACGTCCATTCCGCCCAGGTCGTCTTCGGCTCCGGCGCCCCCCGAGCATGCAATTGAAAGCAAAGCGGCAATGGCCGCGGTCGCCACGGACAGTGTTTTCATGTTGTTGGTTCCTTCTGAATCCGAGGTTTTATTACCAGACGGCGGCAGTCGTTTCAATAGAAATTGACAGCTTCTGTCAGTTTCTTTGGCGGATGATTGCGGCTTTGGGCGGTCTTGACGTTCCGGTTGTCCGCGAAGTGATGTCGTCGGCACCGTAACGTGCCGTTTTACAAAGCGTATTTGTTTACAATGCGGCGTCCGGCCGCGTCGAACCTTAGTATTCAATCAAGGTCTTTCCGGCTTGCGGAGCTGCCGAATGAAAAAGCTGGTGATTGCATTTGTGCTGTTGATTGGAACCGGGTGTGCCGTTGAAGACGAATTTGCCGACGACCAGTTGGCTGGCGAAGTGCTCGCTTCCGACGAGGGCGGCACGGACGACTCCCAGCCTCCGGCGTTCGGGGTGGCCATCGTGGCCGGTGGCTGTTTCTGGGGTATCGAGGACAAGCTCAAGAAGGTTGATGGCGTAATCGATACCGACGTCGGGTATTGCGGGGGAACCGTGCCGGACGTCACATACGAGATGGTCTCAACCGGTACGACCGGGCATGCGGAATCGGTCAAAGTTCTTTACAACCCGAGTGTCATTACTTACGAACGGCTGATCGCGAGTTTCCTTCGAACCCATGATCCCTCCGTCGTGCATCCGTTGTCGGGGTACGGTTCCCAGTACCGTTCGGCCGTCTTCTATCTGACGGAAGAGGAGCGGGAAGACGCCATGCGCGCGATTGCGGCATTGGACAAGTCCGGGCTCTGGGACGACCCGATCGTGACCCAGGTGGTGCCGGCCGGACAGTTCTGGATGGCCGAGGAGTATCACCAGGACTATTACGACAAGTAGCAATCAGCCGAACAGGTGGCGGAAGAACAGGACGACCCTGGCCAGCTTGACCATCGGAACCATTATCTTCGGCGTCGAATAGCGTACCGGCCGCCTGGACATGCACCTTTCAAGGTGGTCGGCGGCCCTTTCCACGGTCATGATGAACGGCAGCCGGTCGCCTTCCGGCATTTTGGTTCGGACGAATCCGAAGCGCACGTTCGTCACGGCCACCCCCCTTCTTCGCATGGCCGGCGCGATGCTTTCCAGGTAGCGCGTGAATCCCGCCTTCGAGGCCGAGTACGATGGGTGTCCGTGGTCGTTGAGTTCGTCCGCCAGGCTGGAAATGCCGATGAAGTGGCCGCCATTCCTCTGAATCATTCCGGGGACGACGGCGGCGAACGTCCGGATCATCCCCATCAGGTTGACGTCGAAGACCGATAATTCCCGATCAATGTTTCCGACATCAAGCTTCAAACCGATTCCAGCGCAGTAGATGCACAGTGACGGGCGCGTCGTTGCGGCGATCCGGTTAACCTCCGCGGGATATGCCGGATCCGAGACGCTCATCGCCAGGTGAGTGCAGGAAGCGTGGTTGACGGGCGACGGGCTTCGTGAGATGCCGTGTACCGTCCAGCCGCGTTCCAGCAGCCTTCGGGTCATCGCCAGTCCTATCCCGTCCGAGTTACCGACCAGAAGCGCGACCTTGTCCATGGCCAGACCATTTCAAGAGGGCCTGATTGTACCTTCAAATGAGTGGAGCCTGTTATCCGGATGTCAGCGGCGGGGAATCGAACCGGGCATGGCGGCCTTTCCCGGCCTGGCTTTCCTGTCGCCCCGCCCCGACTTCTTTTCAACCGGTTTCTTGGACTTTTTTGAATCTTTCCTGATGTCCCTGTCCCGTACGGAAGGTGCGGCCGTGGTCACGGTCGGACGGGTCGTCCGGTGATCACGGGCAGGCGCCGTGATGCCGGATCCGCGCGCGTTGTCGCGGGGCTGCCTGACTTCCGGACGAGCCGGAACAACCGCCCGGGGTGGATTCTCGATCCTGACGCGGTCGCCGCCGTCGTGGTTGCGATCCCGCCGATCCTGATCGTGCCTTCCATGTCCGTCGTGGCGTCCGTCGTGGCGGCCATCGTGGCGCCCGTCATGGCGTCCATCGTGGCGGCCCGGGCGGTGGGCCGGATGGTGCGGCCGCCGATCCGGGTGCCTGTGGTGCCATCCCCACCATCTGTGGTGATGGTGGTGGTATCTGACGGGCCCGGCCCACCACCAGGGATAGCTGCCAAGGTGATAGGCCGGCCTGAGCCATGCAAACGGCCGTCCATAGGTGACGATCACGTAGCTAAGTCCTGCCTCGTATCGGCTGTCCCTGATGGTTCCCAACTGGTTATGCGGGATGTCATACAGGGTGGCGACCAGGTCGGGCAGCGCGCGCACAAGGACGTCGATTCCCTCATCGGTCTGGCCGGTTACCTGCCTGATTACCGAACCGCTGGTCGCGCCGATTCTCCTGATTGTAAGAACGAACACGCCGCCGACTTTTCCCAGATCCGCGCTGACCGCCTCGGCCGCGTCGATTGCCCTGGCAACGGCAACGATGCACGGCATGTCGTTTTCCTGGCAATCCCCGCTTTCGACCGCGGCATCGAACCCTTCATCGACAGCGTCCTGATCCAGAACCCTGACACCCGCGGCGCGCCCGATTTCCCCCCCCAGCCAGGCTGACACGTCGTCAACGGTTTCCTGCGGCAACTCCGTGATCGCGGAAACACCCCAGAACAGGGCTGGCCCCCTTTCCAGGGAGACTGACGGACTTGAAAGCGCAAGCATTGGAATCATCGAGGCCGTCGTCAGCAACAGTCTTTTTGAAAACATCATGATTCTCTCCCTGTTTTTGTGGCCGGCCGGTGGCCTGTCGCCGCCGATCCGGCACGGGACAGATTCTATGGGTTCGCAGGCAGCCAGGCCGCCTTGTCGGGAAAAAAAATTGTACTGAAGATGTATCCGGCCCGTCTATCTGCGACCGAAGCCGCCCCGCCCACGGGTCGGCCTGGAAGGCTTTGAACGTTTTCCCGGGGCCGCCTGGGACGGCCGTTTCTTCCCGTTGCCGGACTGCACGCTCCCCGACGGGTACTGGCGCGGGCCGGGGCGATCCGGCATGACGTGCCTGGGCGGGGGCATGTTTCGTTCCGGTCGTACAACAGGACGTTCGCGCCGCGGATCCGGCCTGTCCGGCATGACGTGCCTGGGCGGGGGCATGTTTCGTTCCGGTCGTACAACAGGACGTTCGCGCCGTGGATCCGGCCTGTCCGGCATGACGTGCCTGGGCGGGGGCATGTTTCGTTCCGGTCGTACGACAGGACGTTCGCGCCGTGGATCCGGCCTGTCCGGCATGACGTGCCTGGGCGGAGGCATGTTTCGTTCCGGTCGGACGACAGGACGTTCGCGCCGTGGATCCGGCCTGTCCGGCATGACGTGCCTGGGCGGAGGCATCCGTCGTTCGGGCCGGAGCATTGATCGCGGCCTGGCATGGACACTTTCGCCGGCACCGGTCCTTATCCCCGAAATTTCCTGGCGGGGCTGATTGTGTCTGGTTTCTCCGTGGCCCCATAACGGCAGCCTGCCAATCCTGGCGAGCGGCTTGATCCATTCAAAGGGATTTCCGAAAGTCGCAACTACATAGCTGTATCCGTTCCTGCTGCCCGATTCGGCAACGGTTCCGGCGGTCTGGTACTCGATGTCGTAAAGACGCGCAATCATCTCGGGAATGGAGTCCACAAGGATCTGGACATCGTCACGCGTCTGACCGGTTACCTGCCTGACAACCAGCCCGGTGCCGGAATCGATTCGCTGAAGCGTTAAGACGAGTGCGCCCCCGACATCGTTCAATTCGCCCGTGACGGCCTCGGCGGATCTGGTCTGGCGTGCGACGGCAGCCAGGAACAGCAACGGATCTTCCGACCATTCATCGGAATCCGCCACGGTCGCGATCCCGGCATCCACCAGTTGATCGTCCGTCGTCGCCATGCCTGTGACGGCGTCGAATTCATCGACCAGGGTGAATGAAAGCATATCGACCGATTCCCTCGGCACATCCTCGGTGGCCGTCACGCCCCAGACCAGTACCGGCGGGCCGTCCTGCCCGGTCGATTCGGTCGCATGTGATGGACATGGGGTCAGCGCGACCAACAGGGCCGCAAGAGGCGGAACAATGCGTGTATTCATTTCATCTTCCGGATCATCGGTTCGATACCGGCATTATAGCGGCATGGATCGGTGCGGGGGGAAAAAGATCAAGGCTTCGTGATCCTGAATTCGGCACCGATCGGGAAATGATCTGACGGATATATGCCGTCATAGCTGGACTTCAGGATTTCGGCCGACACGGCCTTGAAGCCGCCGTTGTGCATGACCCAGTCGATCCGGTTTCCGGAGGTGACGCCAGTAAAAGCGTGGTACGTACCTTCCTCGGGCAACCCGAGTTCAACCCAGGTATCGATCATGCTGCCGGTCACTCCCTGGTATTCCGCGGCGCCCGTCATGACGTTCCACGGAAGCGACTGGAACCCGCAGTTGAAGTCGCCCGCCAGGAGCACCGGACGGCCGTTGGCCAGGGAAGCCATCTGTTGCAGCGTGACAACGGCCATCTTTTCCCGGATGCCTTCTTCGCCAGTGTGATCCCAGTGGGTCGAAAAGACGTCGAATTCGAAGCGATCCGCAATCCTCCGGAAGTGGCCCCAGGTCACGATGCGCGGATACAACTGGTCTTCCTCGTCGAACTTCGTGCCGATGACTTCCGGGGTTTCGCTCAGCGCCAGCGTCTTCGTTTCAATAAGCTCATATTTCGACTTGTCAAAGAAGATGGCGCAGTACTCATCCACGATGCTTCCACTTCGGTTTTCACCGATCCAGTCCAGGCGCGGGATGTTTTCCTTGATGAAGTCCTGGGTGAACTGGTAACCCTCCTGAACAACCATGATGTCGGGGTTGAATTCGTTGATGATGTTCAGCGCTGGCTGCTGCCTTTCTTCCCACTTCTTGCCGGGCTCCGAGTCGAACGGCATCCTCAGGTTGAAGCTCATCAGGCGAATGTTTTCGTCGTACCGGATGGGAATTTCCGGGATTGTGATGCTCATCACGTCGTTGCCGTCCAGGTCAACCGCCCGGATCTTCAGGCCATCGCATCTCGATTCGACGATTGCAAAAGTCGGAATGCCGTAAATCCGGTGGTACGGATCCGGAAAGATGTCGGTGGGCTGGCAGTTGTCCATGTCCATGCCGCAATCGCAAAGGCCGCCGATTGTGAACATGTGAAGCCCGTCCTGCTCGCCGTACTCGATGCCGTGCATGTGACCGTGAAAACTTGCCTGGAACCCGAATTCGCTGAGCAATGGAATCATTGCGACCTTAAGGCAGTCGTCCCCGTCGAACACGCAGGTGTCGTCCCACTGCAGGCTGTACGCCGGCTGGTGAATGAAGAACAGTTTCCACTGGGCGGTCTTGAATTCATTTGTCTCAAACTGCCTGCGGTACCAGCCGACTTCTCCCCAGTCCGAGTCAGAAGTCGAAAGGTAGAAATCACGGATCCATCCGCCGCCAATCCATACGTTCCCAAGCCTGCGCGACCACCAGCCTTCGCCGTAGCCGGTATCGATTTCATCGACGTTTCCCTGCGGCAGGGCAAATGCCTCGAAATATCCCTCGGCGTTCTTTTCGTCGTGGTTTCCAAGGGTCGTCCAGATGTTCACGCGTGTGCCCAGGTCGCGGAATCCCCGGAAGGTCAGGTCATATTCCTCCGGCAGGCCTTCGCCGGAAAGGTCACCGTTGCCGAGGACGAAATCGACGCCTTCCGCAAGAGCCAGTTCGGAAAATCTCTTAAGGTTGGCCTCGTTCGCATGACTGTCGGCGAAGACGGCGAACTTCATTTCCACAGGCCGGTCGGGCATCGTCCGGAAGGTCAGATCCGTGGTCTTCAGGTCACCCGCCCTTGCCGAGTAGTGTATTTCGGTCGCCGCGGGAAGTCCTTCAATGGTGATTTCGTACTGGCCGTTGACGTCGGGCTGGCCGCATGCGGTCCTTGGCGTCCCGTCCCACGTGTAATCGACACAGCCTTCGTCTTCGGTTGGATTCTCGGTTCTGAAGACGACGGTGACGGTGTCCCGGTCGGACATCTGGATCAGCGGTCCCCGCTTGAATGTGGTGTCGCCAATTACCGTCCATGTCGGGTAAGCCTGACGCGGCTCGCATCCCCCGGCCCACTGGAACCCGGTGTCTTCCAGACCGGAATCCGCGTCCGGAATCGCATCCTCACGCACATCGACCACGTCGTCGGGGCCAGTTGCTGCATCGGCATCGGTGGTGGCATCCGGCGAATCCCCGGGGTCATTCGCAACGTCCGGCGCGTCGTCTGCCGCCGCGTCCTGAAGCGGGTCGGCGATATCCGGGCCGGCATCGGGGGCCGCGTCCTGCACGGCATTCGAACTTCCGCATCCCGCCGTCATCATCATAAGAATTGCTGCTGCCACCATCGCCCTGGCGTTGTGATTTTTCATCTGTTCCCCTTTTTCTGTGGTCCGGCACGAACGGCACGCGGTCTTACCGGAGCGGTTAACTGCCACATTCTAAAGTAATTCGCGATTTGGGCAACACCCGGGCTGGTGTCGAATGGAAGTCAGGCTTCACCGGAAGGAAGGCGAACATGAACGCCGAAACGTGTCACGGTTCCTGCTGCCAGCCACCGTCGAACCAGCCAAGGCCTTGAAGGGCGTCCCACGCGCTCGGGCCGGCGTCCGGGCCCAGGCCCATCTTCAGTTCATAGCCTTCAAGCTGGCCTGTCGTGTCATTTGCCAACGACTGCGGTTCCACCATGTAGCCGGTCGCGTCGTTTGCCAGTCCAAGGGCGAACTTGAAGGAACTGGACATCCGTTCCTTGGCCATCCCGCCGTACTCCGGCGACGGCTCCCCGGGGAAGGCAACGAACTCCGCGTTGCCCAGGCGGTGCCAGGAGACCGGAATCTCGCGGACAAGGAGCGTGCCGTCCTGCTGGACGTCGATGAAGCGCTTCGGCAATCCCATGTAAGTGTAGGCGTCCACCATGAACGACTCGCGGCCGACGCAGGAATACGTGGCTTCGCGGCTTTGGATGCCGAAATCCCCCGCCGGGGTCAGGCTTCCCGAAACCGCCAGGACCGCGTCTGCCAGGTTCTTCCCGATTTCATAAACCTTGTCCCAGAAATCTTCCTCGTCATAGAAACTGTACCTGCCATGAACCGCTGCTTCAAATCCCTGGAAGTACATGGCCGGGGCGTCGGTAGCCTTCTTCATCTCCTCGCGGTAGCCCCATATGAAATCGGCCGTGGCCAGGCGGTTCGACTCGGGCGCGATGGTCGGGTGCTTCGCGAAGTTGGCGATTGTCACAATCACCTTATCCTGTCCGTCTTGCGCCTGGATGATGCCGACCTCGGTGTCGAGCACTGGCGAGCAGTCCTTGTCCCTGGCCGAAATGCCTTCGAGGTTCGTCTTTCCGTAAAGAACCGTTGCCGGCTTCAGTGCGGCGGCGGCCGCCTGGGCCAGTGAAGTGAACTGGGTGATCGTTGTGGCCAGGAGTTCCTTGTCCGGGCCTTCGTCGATTTCCTGCGAGAAGCCCATCAGATCGGATGCGCCGTGGCTGTGGCTGCTGGCAATAACGATCTGTTCCGGCGTAATGGCCATGGTCGGCGCCAGGGCGTCGACGATGGACTGGCGCAGAACCTTGATCCCGGGACCCCAGTCGCCGAAGTCCCACATGTATCCCGCCAGGTCGGCGCTGATCAGCAGAAGGGCCTGACCGGCGTTGTTTGTGAACAGGGCGGCCTGGGCCATCAGCGGGTCGTGGGTTCCTTCCGTGACTCGGTTCATCGCGGGTACGCCGTAGCCGCCAAGGATGGTTCCAACGGGAGGGGTGATGTCGAGTTCGGCGTAACCGACCTGGAAGCTGTCGGGAACAACCGGTGGCAAATCTTCGGGTGATGCGTCGTTGATTGCATCGCCGGAGCCCTCGTCAGTCGCCGCGTCATCCCCAGGCACGTCCCCCGGGGTGGTTTCGTCGGTGCCCTGCGAGCCGCCCCCGCAGGCAAGCATCGTCAGCGCGGCCGCAATCGCAAGAATCGTCGCCAGCTTTTTCATCGTTCAGTGTCCTTCTGGAAGAAACAACCACACGAAATCAATCGTCACTGCCGGCCGGTGCCGCAAGTGGCGTGACCCTCATCAGCATCCCTTCGTCGCGATCGAAGGTCCAGAGCAGTTTGCGGTTCCGCACCTCGACACGTTCGGTCGGCCTGAACCTGGGAACGTTCCAGTCAAGGAGTTCAACCTTGGCCACGGACCACGGAAATTCCAGTTCCACCGTGGTTGCCCGTGCACCGGGATTTGCACCGATTATGAATGCCTGCCTGCCTGCCTCGTCCCACTTGACTGCCAGGTGTGCCCGTCCCCTTCCGTCGTAGCCTTCCTCTCCCATGAACGTGGTGTTGACGCCCATGTCAAGCCTGGGGCTGAGGAGCGCCGGTTCGTACACCTCCGGGAAGCTGAGGCCGCGGAAGATGGTGTGCATGATTTCGGCTTCCGGGCCGCTGGTCGATGGATATCCGAAAAATACGATTCCAGTCGCTCCGGCAGCGATTACCGACAGGGTTTCCTTGATAAGGTAATCAAGTGGCGGGAAAGTGCCGGCGGCCCAGGAGTCCGAGTATTCGCCCTCGCACTCGGCTTCCTTGATACTGTTGCCGAACGCGTATCCCTGCAGCCACATCCATACGACCGCGTCGGGATTCCTGTTCCTGACAAGCGACTCGGCAAGCGTGAATCCGGAGTCGAAGTAGCTTCGATGGGCCTCGTCGTCGGTCTCGATCCAGTGGTCGTAGCCTTCACCGATATCGCCAATCTGACCCGTGATGATGGCGGTCAGGGCCTCGTCCGGGTCGTTGGTGTCCCAGCGGTTCGATACATAGGCGTATGCGTCGCCAATCATCATGTTCGTCGTCTTCGCGAATTCGGCCACCTGCCAGTCGGGAAGAACCTCGCCCTTGCCGTCCCCGCCCCCGCGCATCCTGAATGTCGGGTGCCAGGACATGTGGCCGACCTGTTCGATCGGCGGCAGGTTCGGCATGCTTTCGATCGAGTATTTTCCTGACCTGGTGATGAATTCCCCGAATTCGCTGCTCATCTCGGCGATACGTTCCTCGGAGTAGCCGTCCATGTCAGACTCGCCGAATGCGTTGTAGATGATCGGCACCACGTCGTCCTCCGGAGCCGGTGACGTGCCGTAGTTGCGGTGGAAGATTCCGTGGAACCTTGGTGTAACGTCGAGTATCTCCGTCGTTCGTTCGTTGTAGCCCCACAGATAGACGAAGTTGGCACCGGCGGCGGCACCTGCGCGGGTTTTGCCGATGTTGATATCGACATATCCCCGCCCGGTGTCCCGGTCACATTCGCCCGGTCCGGTAACGCCGTCGTAGGATTTGCCCGGGCTTGCGTGCATGCCGATTCCGAAGAATTCTTTCCTGCCAACAGTCACGAAGTTGTCGAACTCGATGGTCTTCGTGGCCCCGGCAGTCCAATAGACCGGTTCCATCGAACCGGTATCCGGGACGACGTCCGCGGAGTCGGGTGTATCCAACGCAGCGTCTGTGACCGCATCTGCTTCCCGAAGGTCGGCCAGAACGTCCGGCGCCAGTTCCATCCCGTTGTCCTGCGGCAGTTCGGACGTAGTGTCGGCCACCACGGCATCGGCACATTGCGCGCCGCCGTCCGGGCAGTCGCAGTCGTCGCCGCAACCGAGAGCAACCATCGGGATGGCCAGGGAAAGGGCGAAACAACCCAGCCGGTTCCGGAAACCGTTCATCATCGACTCCTTGTGAAATGAAGACTGCTCAGATTCGACCGGGGAAACCAGCGGCGAGAACATCGACAATCTTCAGACATTGCCCGCTGATTTCAGCCAGGTCGGCCTTGCAGCCACCCTCGAACCAGTAACCAAGCGCCGATCGAATCGAGCCGAAAATCGCGCCGCCAACAAGTTCGGCGTCACGGTCGCAAAGGAACGGCCTGCCACGAAATTCCCGCAGGGCCGCGTGAACGTGCCGCTCAAGCCGGCTGTCCTGCTCGATATCCAGTGCGATCAGGTGCTTTGAACCCATGACTATCTTGTATTCGGCAAGCATGGTCTCGCGATCCTGATCGAATGCATTGGCCATTCCAAGCAGGGCGTTCTTGATTCGCTGATAAGGCTCGATTCCGTCCTCGTCTTCCTTCAGATAGCGAAGCAATCCCTGCTCGCGTTTTTCATAGTCCCTGAACATCACCGCTTCCTTGCTGGGGAAGTAACGGAAAAATGTTCGCTGGGAGACTTCGGCCTTTTCGACAATCTGATCGACCGTCGTGTTGTCGTATCCCTGTTCAATGAAAAGCCGGGTGGAAATCTTCACAAGGCTTTCCCAGGTCTTGGTCTTTTTTCTTTCCCTGAGAGATATCTTTTCCAACTTGGATTTCCTTTAAGAAGACAACCAAAAATAGATTGCCTTGCTTATAATGTCCATGATAGAGATTGATGTCAGGGGCTGTCAAGTTACAGATTATGACAGCCTTCGGAATTTTTTCAGACTGCTCGAGGTTCCAAAATGCTGAATCAAAAGGGATTTATCCGATCGGGCGTTGTGCGTATGTCGCTCTTCGCGATCATGGTTTCGTTTGCGGCAGGTTGTTCTTCCGGCCAGGATTCTCCCGACACGATTGGTGACACCGTTTCGGACGTGATGGATAACGAAATTGAACCGACGGATTCCGGCCTGGACCTGGCAGTCCCGGACGAAGGCGGCACCGATCTCGCCATCGACGCCGCCCCGGAAGTTCACGTTGTTCCGCCGTGCGTAATGAAGATCGGCGTCGGCAAGAGGGATGTCAGCCCGGTCGTGGAACCGTTCGAGGACACCAACGGCAACAACTGGCGTGATGATGGCGAGGCCTTTACCGACACCAACGACAATGACGAGTACGACCCGACTTACATCGCGGGTTTTGGCCCGCGGCAGGCCCAGGGTATCCACGATCCGATCTGGTCCCGTTGCATGGCAATCGAGAGCACCGGCCAGGCCTACCTGTTCTGCGCGACCGACTCGATTGGCATGGGGCTTTCCCATTACGACCGCATCGTCGCGAGAATCAAGGAACTGCGCCCGCAGTTCAATCTTGAGGACAGCCACGTCACCTGGGCCACCACGCACACGCATCAGGGGCCGGACACCCAGGGTGTCTGGGATCTCATGCCGCTCGAATATCTTGATTTTATCGACGAGCAGACCGCTCAGGCGGCAGTCGAGGCGCTTGACTCGATGGTTCCGGCCGGCATCCGCGTGGTCAGCGCCGAGCAGCCCGATTCCCTGGTTCGCGACATCGACGTGCCGGTCGTCATCGACAGGAACATCAGCATCAT
Source organism: Deltaproteobacteria bacterium (assembly GCA_029555025.1). Lineage (GTDB taxonomy): Bacteria > Myxococcota_A > UBA9042 > DTJE01 > DTJE01 > JAGOFO01. Next base: position 26,824 of record JAKPTZ010000057.1, on the reverse strand, counting down.
CCAGGGCGTCGCGGAGGACGGCGACGTCATCGGGACGCTTGTCAGCATTGCCAACCATCCGGAGTCAGGCGGTCCGGACAACATGAAAGTTTCCAGCGATTTCCCGCACTACCTGCGCCAGAAGGTCGAGGAAGTGCAGGGCGGCATGGCCATCTTCTTTGCCGGCGCGTTGGGCCTGATGGCGACGCCCGTAATGGACTGGGACAACACCGGCATGTGGTTGACCGAGCAGGTCGGCAACGCCTATGGCGACATCGTCAACCAGGCCCTTGTCGATCCGCCGGCGCCGTCGTGCGAATACATGTTCGCGGCCGAGTCGCGGCCGTCGATGAAGCTGGAGAATTTCGACTTCTGGGCCGGAATCGAGTCGGGCCTGATCAACGGATTCATCGATTACCTGTACGGGGAAAGCGGGGACGAAGGCGCTCCCTGCGGCTTCATGGGCTGCGTCGATGTTCCCGTAAGCGTCGTCAAGTTCGGCGAACTGCTTACGTGGGTCAACGTCCCCGGCGAGTTGACCCCGGAACTGGTCCTGGGGGTCTATCCCGACCCCGAGCCGGTGCCGGGCGAGTTCGCCGACGCCGAGCGCGAGCCTTACCTCGAGCAGTTCATCGACACGCCGAACCGCTTCGTCGCCTGCCTTTCCGACACGGAGATTGGCTACATCTATCCAAGGTATCAGGAGGACAGGCCGAACCACGAGCATCAGCGCAATTCGGCAAGCCCCAACGTCGCCGGCACCCTGATGGCCGGTTACGCCGCCCTTTTTGAGGACATTGCGGCCAGCGAGGCCGCATTCTTTGGTGAAGACTCTGCCGAATAGCGAAGATTCCCGCACCGGCCTTGTCCGCTCGGGAACGGAGAAGCGAGATGGAGAACAGGAAACAGGCGGTACCGACTTACGGGGAAAAGCTTCTATCGACACTTGACGCAAGTTATTTCGACAACTGCGGCGTCATCTGCGCCCAGGAAGCATGGGATCTGGTCAAGGACGAGTTTCCCGCCACGCCCGTGGTCGTGATGGTTCCCGAGACGATGGAGCAGTCCCTGCTGGAAGCGCAGATCAGGCGGGCGCCGGGGGGCGTAAAGACCTGGTTCGGAATCGGTGGCGGATCGGCATGCGACGCTGCCAAGATGGCCGTCTGGCTGCTTGGCGGCCGCCTGATCCTGATGCCTTCGATCGTCAGCGTCGATGCGGCCTTCACTGCCGCCGTCGGTGTGCGTGTTGACCATCACGTCAGGTACGTCGGGATGGTTTATCCCGACTACCTGCTGATCGATTTCGACCTGCTGCGCAGGTCGCCGAAGCGTCTGAATATCGCCGGCATCGGCGACATCCTGTCGATTTTCACGGCCCTGCCGGATTGGCTGCTGGGTCGTGATGTGACAGGCGAAAAGTACAGCGACCAGATGGCTGCTGAGTCGGCAGCGCTGCTTGCCCGGCTGATGGCCGGCGCCGTGGAAATTCGCGATTGCACGAACCTGGGCCTGAAGCTGATTTCGGATCTTTACTACGCCGAGGTCGCGCTTTGTGACGCACACGGCAACAGTCGCCCCGAGGAGGGATCCGAGCACTACTTTGCGTACTGCCTGGAATCGCTGACCCATCGTCCCTACATCCATGGCGAGCTCATTTCAATGGCGGTGGTTCTGACCGGGATTTACCAGGGGCAGGACGTTGAACCGGTGGTTCGGTTCCTGGATCAGGCGGGCGTCTGCTGGCGCCCGGATCAGGTCGAGGTGACCCGCGCCCAGATTGTGGCGACCCTGCTGGCGCTGCCCGAATATCTGAAGGGCGAGACACATCTGCCGTACGGGATTTATCATCATGTTCCAACGACGCAGGAGCGCGTCGATGATCTGCTGGTCAAGTTTTACTCCTACGTGTGACAGCGGGGTGCCGATGCGCAGCAGGACGACACTGGCGGCGGCCTTTCTGGCCGCCTGTGCGATGGTTGCGGGATGCGGGGACGAGCCAGTCAAGCCTGTCATGGCAGATATCGTTCCGCACGTCCGCATTGCCGCAAGCGATACGCTGCACGAGGCATTCCCCTGGCCGATCGAGGCGCAGGACGGTCCGGCAACCATCCGTGACGGCAATCCCGGCACCTCCTGGAAGGTTCCTGCGGGGCAGACGGTGCTGACGCTGGACATCCAGCCGTGGCTTCAGCGCCCGGTGGAACTGGGTTCACTGTCAATCCAGGCGTCCGGAGGCGTGGATTCGGTTTCGGTGGCGCTGATGGGTGCCTGCGGATCCACGGCCACTGTGGTCGAGTGGCCGGACATCTCGGTCGCGCTGGACTTGTCCGGCCGTGAGGCCGGCTGTGTCGAACTCACCTTGACCGCTTCGGAAAACGCGGCTGTTTCCTCGCTGACGCTTGTCGCCATGGTTCCTGCCGCGGCAGTCGCCGCCCCGGCGCCGGCCCCGGTCGATGTCCGGGTGTCGGACAGGCCGTGGAGCGGGGTCATCGAGGGCTTCTACGGCGTGCCGTGGTCCTGGGAAGAACGCAGGCGCATGGTCGATCTGCTGTCCCGAACCGGCATGGGCAGCTACATCTACTGCCCGAAGTGGGATCCGTTCCACAGGGCCGAGTGGCGGGATCAGTACCCCGAAACGGACCTTGAACTCTTCGGCGAGCTGATTTCCTACGCCGCGGACAGGGAGGTGGCTTTCTCCTTTGGAATCAGTCCCTTCATCGACTTCGACACCACGACCGATGACGATTACCAGATCCTGAAGTCGAAAATCGAGGCGTTCATCCTGCGCGGCGCCACCAGCGTGACCCTGCTGGCCGACGACATCGAGTTCGAGACCGCGCACCCGATCGGTGGCGAGATGGGCCAGGCCCATGCGGCCGTCGTCAACAGGCTGCTTGATGATCTGCGCCGGATCAATCCGGATGTCGTCATGGCGTTCTGCCCGACGGTGTATTCGGACGAGCGTATCGAGAGCCTCGGGGAGGCCAGCGGGGATGGCGCGGCGTATCTTTCGGCCTTGTCTGCGCTGGATTCTGACGTCCAGATCCTCTGGACCGGACCGCATACGTCCGATGCCGTGATGACCGCGGCCGACATGGACAATTTCCGATCGTTTTCCGGCCGCAAGCCGGTTATATGGGACAACTTCTGGGCAAACGACGGCGGCGACGGATTCCTGGGCCGCACAATGCTGTCAACTTATACAGGCCGTGAGCCGGCGCTTGCCGACGCGGTCACCGGAATCATGCACAATCCGTCGATACAGGGCGGGCTGAGCCGGTTGACCATGGGCACCTTCGCCGATTTCATGCGGAACCCGGACGGGTACGATCCGGATGCCGCAATCGATTTTTCAGCCGGGCTGGAAGCGACTTCCGGGGCTTCGTTCGATTCGGATTCGGAGCGCTCCCGGGAACTGGTTCGCTATTTGATGTCCCTGTTCGACGGAAATGCGCAGTTGATGCCTGGAAGCCGGCCGGTCGCCAGGCTGGCCGATTCGCTGGCGAACTCGCTCAAGGAAGGCGGAGACGGTTGGCTCGGTGACGCCCTGGAACTTGCGCCGCATCTGGCGCGCATGGTGGTTGCCTGGTCCGAGGTTCACCACTCGGATCTGGCGCCTGACATAGTCGATGAACTCTATTATCCGCTCGAAAAGGCGCGTCTCGAGGGCGAGACCGGGCTGCTGGTGCTGAAGGCGCTGCTTCAGAAGGCGTCCGGCGGCAACGCCGCCGCTTACCTGGAGCAGGCCGCCGTTTCCATGTATGAGTCCAACAGTTGCAGGTTCACCTTTGGCGAGGGCGAAATCGAGGACCTGCTCGAGGCCGCTTCAAAGGCCGTTGTTAAAGTCGGAACCGGGCGCCTTGTCGAAGTCGCTTTCGATGTCCCCCCATGCACCGCCGGTTCCGAGTGGTCAGTTCCGGTGTCCGCCATGGACTCGTCCGTGTCGGTGTTCGGGCTTCCCGGAGCGACGGTGAGGGAAGGCGCCATCGGATGGCTGCCGCCGCACGCGGGTATGTTTGCAGGCGTGGTTATTGCCGTGGCCGCCGACGGCCTCGGCTTCATGGAGTTCGAAGTGGTGTGCGAAGACCCCGGAAGGGGAAAGGAATGAGAAGATGAGGAGTGTACTGATTGCCATCGCTTTCCTGGCCGTGACGACCGGTTGCGGCGACGACAACCAGCACAGCGGGGACATCCCCGGCGACGACGTCATGATGGACTCGGGTTCGGATACGACTTCCCCCGACGTTGTCCCGGATGTCGCGGGCGACACCGCACCGGACGTGGTCGAATCCGGCATGTCGCGCCTTCGCGCCGAAGGGATGAACATCGTTGACGAGGACGGAAACGTCGTTGTCCTGAAAGGCGTGAACCTTGGCGGATACCTGTACCATGAAACGTGGCTGACACTTGTCGATTACTCGGCCCAGGCGCGTGCCTGGAAGGTCGCCGTGGAGATGGAACTCGAGGATATCGTTCGACCGGTACTTGTCGCGATCGGTCCGCAGATCGTCGCCGGAATGGTCGGCGTCAGCGATGGCAGCGGTGGCAGCATAGGTGCTGACGCATGGCTGGAACTGCTGCGCACCGAGCTTGGCGAAGTTGCCGACACGGCCACGGTTGAAGCCTATTTCACGGAACTGGAAAAGTACCTGCCCGCGATATACGACGACTCGGATCTGCCGATCTACACCAAGCTTGAGGAACGTTTCGGAATCGAGGCCAGGGACTCCCTGCTGGACACCTATCAGGGCGCCTGGATTCAGGAAAGGGACATCGAGTGGCTCGCCGGGCAGGGGTTCAACCTGGTGCGCGTGCCGATTGGATACCGCACGCTGACGAAGGGCAGCCACCTGGCGCAGCCGACGGAACTGGTCTGGAACGAGGATGCGTTCGCACGGATCCATGCCTTGCTGGACTGGTGCGAGAAGTGGGGAGTCTATGCGGTTCTGGACATCCAGGAATGCCCTGGCGGACAGAACGATTACTCGGGCCCGGCGCTGCTTTATTCAACCCAGATGTACCAGGACATGACGGTGGATCTGTGGGAAGAGATGTCCGCCAGGTTCCACGACAGGAACGTCGTGGCGGCATACAGCCTGCTTGCAGAACCGATGGGCGCCCCGTCGCGCAAGGCCCGCGACGATATGTACGACAAGCTGGTCAAGGCCATTCGCGCGCTTGGCGACGATCACCTGCTGGTGATCCACGACGGCTTCAAGGGAATGGACGGAATGGCCGACCCTGCCGAATACGGATGGACCAACGTCGTGTTCTCGACCCACATCTTCGAATGGTCGGCCAGGAATTTTGACACATTCAAGGGCACGGTCGATCTTTACGACTTCTTCTTCCGCACCGCCCAGGAGACCAGGAACGTACCGTATTTCATCGGCAGCTTCTCGGGCATCTTCGATGAGCCGTGGGCTTACGAGGCGGTCGAATACATCGTCGAGTGGATGGGAAAATACGGCTGGTCCTGGTCGCTGTGGGCTTATAAGGACGTCCAGGATCCGGTGGCCGCGGATCTCTGGGGCGACAAGTCAAGCTGGGGCGTGAAGAGCCGTCTTGTCGGCGAGTTCGACCGTCCCGACCTGTTTATCGACAGCGAGGAGACCGTCAGGCAGAAGTTCGCGTCCTACGGTTCGCTTGAGCTGGAAGTCAATCAGACCCTGCTGGACGTACTCAAGGCTGATTTGCAGTCGCAACCCGAGTGATTGGAGCCGTCCCGCCCGTTTGGGCGGGGGCATTGAAAACGATTCCGGAGGAAGACCATGAAGAAGTTCCGGACAGGATCGAAATGGCGGATTGGCGCCGTGGCGGTGCCCGTCGTGGCTGTGCTTGCCGGCATGCTGGCGGCCGGGTGTTCCAGCGACGAGCCGGCTTTCGACAAGTCGGTTTCGCGCATCGTCACCGAGCGGACCTGGTTCAAGGATCAGGAAGGCCGCTATGTCCATTTCCGCGGCATCAACGTCAGCGGCGATGCCAAACTGCCCGTGATGCTTGACGTACCGCTGGACAACGGCCGCGATTTCACGTTCGTCGGCCGTCCGTTCCCGCTGGACGAGGCAGACAAGTGGTTTGGTCAGATCCGTGCGCTCGGTTTCAACTCCGTCCGTCTGCTTTTCCTGTGGGAGTCGGTCTTCCCGGATGACAGGAACACTCCGGACAAGGACTTTCTGGACTACTTCGAGGCAATCATCAGCAAGGCCAACGACCACGGCATATACGTGCTTATCAACATGCACGAGAACCTGTGGGGGCGCGACATGGTCGCCAAGTTCAATGACCAGGCGCCCGGCGTCCGCGGGGACATCGAAAACATGCTGTACTCGCTGCTGCCGCCGCACAACAACCAGGTAGTTGGAGACGGCGCGCCAACCTGGGCGACGAAGGCGTGCATGCCTTACAAGAAGTTCGACAGCCCGAACTGGGGCACTACTTACCTGCTTGGCGCAATGGCCAAGGATAATGACGGCATTCCGGGCAGCGATTTCCTCTACACCGTCGAACTGGTCGCCGGGATCCTGGGATTCGACCTGCCAGCGGGACTTGTCGAGGAAATCGGCGCCAAGCTGCCGGCCCAGCCGTTCGACCGGTCCGAGACGGCCGGCATGCTGCCGCTGTCCGGCTGGTGGGACAACATGATCTTCAGCATCGACATCCAGCGTTGCTATGCCGCCATGTTCGCAGGCGACTCGGTGTTTCCGGATGTCAGGATCGAGCCGGATGGCACTGTCAAGAACATCAACGACGACGAAGTCAGCGAAGACGCGATGGACATGAAGGAGTACTTCCAGGGGTCGCTCGAGCGGGCCTGGGTCGAGGTGGCGAAGAGGGCTGTCAAGTATCCGAACATCATCGGTTACGACCTGATGAACGAACCGGCCGCCTCGCTTTATGTCTTTGCCGCCCTTGCCCTGTTCTTCGAAGTCGGCAATGAAGCTGCGGTCAAGGAAGTCCTGAATCTGCTGCTCCCGAACGAACTGCTTGTGAACGGATCCCCGCTGGCAATCGATTTGCCGTTCGAGCCGGGCGACAACTGCGACGATTCCTGCGCCAACACCTGCGGAACGGTCTGCAATACGGACTGCAACGCACAGTGCGGAACCGACTGCGATGCCATGTGCGGCGCCGACGACAACTGCAAGGCGGTATGCCAGGAGCAGAAGTCCAACTGCACCGAGCAGTGCAACACCCAGAAGACGGCCTGCAACAAGCTGTGTTCGAACCAGGTCGGGACCTGCATCGATCTGTGCCGTGATCCGGCCCGGGATCAGCTTGGAACCAAGGTCTTCTATCTTCTGAAGTTCCTGGAAGTTCTTCCGCCGGACGCCGAATGGGAAACCAGGGTCAAGTGGGGCTATGGCGACGTCGATCTTTTCGGCGCCCTGGGCGTCCTGGATGCATTCGACTACTTCCTGCTGCAGCCGTACTTCGAGCGCGTCGGGAACGCGATCCAGAAGGTCGATGAGAACGCGATCATCTGGCTCGAGCCGACCGGATCGGGCGGCATCAACGGCACGTTCATGACGAAGCCGGCCGGCATCAAGCAGGCCGTCTATGCGCCTCACTACTACCCGGACATCTACCCGTGGCTCGGGTTCAACATGCCTGAACGCGATTTCTCGGTGGACGAGATTCAGTACCGCGACTACACCAACGACCTGATTGCGTCGGCTTCCTCTTCGAAGGAGTCGCTCGGGAACATTCCGGTCGTCTTCGGTGAATTCGGCACCTACTGGAATTACAAGTACAAGGGTGAGGACTGGGAGGAAAAGGGCATCCTCCAGTCGATCCGCAACAATTACTCGCTGTCGGCGCACTTCCTGGATAACTACTACGAGTCGTACGAGAAGATGTTCGTGTCGAGCTTCCTGTGGTGCTACTCGATCCGCAACACTTACGAAAACGGCGAGGGCTGGAACAAGGAAGACTTCAGCATCATCGGTCCCGACCAGAAGCCGCGCGGCGAACTGGCGTGGTCCAGGCCGTATCCGAGGGCGCTGTCCGGCAAGCCGGTTGCCATGCACTTCTACTCGGATTACCACTACTACGACCCGGAAAAGGGCATTCCCGATCCAAGGCGCGAATTCGAACTGGTGTTTTCAAGCAAGGAAACCGACGCGCCGACGATCATCTATGTCCCGAACGCGCAGTATCCCGACGGATTCCATGTGTGGCTGTCGGACGGATGGATGGCCTGGGATCAGGCTGACCAGGTGATGTACTACTATCCGACGAACGACCTTCCGGAAGCCGAGCACAAGGTGATTATCAGGCCTCCGTTCGAGGAGTGGACCACCGAGGGCTGGAAGTACTTCGTCAAGGGCGGCCAGGTAATAAGCCGATAATCTGGAGGAATCGTCATGATCACGCGCATTTTCCATGAATCGGCTTTTGGCCGTGGAGCAATTGCAGCAGCATTCATCATGATCCTGTCGTCGCATGCAGTGGCGCAGGAAGTGGAACCCGAGGCCCAGCCGGAAGCGGTCGGGATCGAGGAACCTGTACCCGCAACGGAACAGGCGGTCGAACCGGCAGACGAAGCAGTTGTTGAATCTGCCGGCGAACCGGCTTCTTCCCCGGATCCGGAGGCGGCTGCCGTGGCGGAACCAGGCGATTCGGCCGGGACGCCGGAAAAGCCGGAAGAACCGAAGAAGAAATGGAACGTGGGCAAGTACGTCCAGTTCCATGGCCTTCTGCAGACGGTAATCGTCTATCGGAACGACTACGACTTCGATTCGACGCCCCGGTACTACGACGTCGAGGGCCAGACCGTCGGCATGCTGGGAACGTTCTTCAAGCCACAGATTTCCATCACGCCGGACAAGCATCTGCGCATCTTCTGGGAAATGGAGCTTGGCCTGAACCTCTGGAGTCGTCACAACCCGGATCAGTACACCAGCGGAAACTTCGACACTTTCCGCCTTGCGCACCGTGAACTGTACGTTGAAGGCAAGTTCTTTGAAAAGAAGTTGAATTTCAAGGTCGGTTACCAGTTCTTTGAGGATCCCACCAGGCTTTTCCTGGGTCACTGGCTTGGTGCCGCCAGTGTCGGCAGCGATTTCGGCAAGGCGAAGATCACGGCCACGGTCGGCCAGCTTCCAGGCCAGACCTATGAAGGTATCGGGCTGGATGCCAACAACTTCAAGCACGACACTTTCGTCTATGGAGCGGCCGCGGAGATTCCTTTCAGGCAGTGGAAGTTCGCCATTTCCCTGATGGGGATGCACGACGCCGAGACGGTCGGGCAGACTCTCGACCTGATGACCGCCAGCGCGCGGATTTCTGCCGACTACAAGTGGATCAATTTTGGCCTCGATCTGGCGCTTCAGTACGGCAAGACAGACAGCGGTGCCGCCTTCGCCGACGAGACGACTCTGGCATGGGCACTGCAGGCGTTCGCCCAGATCAAGAAGCACGGCTTCGACTTCCAGCTCAACCACATGATGCTTTCCGCCGACGATCTGTACGACCGCAACGGCACAAACGGCGCGTTCTTCTACTCCGGCAAGAGCCGCAGCAGGACGATAATCCTCTCCGAGGACGAAATCCGTGACCAGGGATACAACATTGATGAATTCATGGGCCAGCGGCGCAACACCTTCAACCTTCTGCGGTCGGGGTTCAGCCTGACCGACTTTGCGCTTGCCTACAACTACAAGGATATCTTCGTTCCCGCGATTATCGTCGGCGCCGGATTCTCGCTTCAGCCGGACAACGCGCTTGGCGGCAGTCTTGTCGGTGTCGAGGCTGATCTTGATCTTGAAATCAGGTACAAGGATCTTCTTTCGTTCCACGTCATCGGCGGATTGCTGGTGCCTGGCAAGGCCGCTGCCGCGTTTGTGAACCGTGGCGACATGACCAGCACCAACATCCAGTACATGGTGGAAAGTTCGCTGGCGGTGATGTTCTAGGACTTGCCGTTTGTTTTGTTGGGGTGGAGGACACGATTTTGACAAAGGATTTCATTCCCGCATGCGTGCTTGCATTTACTCCGCACGCCGATGACGTCACGCTTTTTGCTGGCGGCACCCTGGCGTTATGGTCGTCGCGGGGGTGTCGCGTTCATGTCGTAAGGGTCACCAACGACGAAAAGGACTCCACCCGGCCCGACATCCCGGGGGCCATCGAAAGGAACCGCGCCGAGTTCGAGGGCGCGATGTCGATCCTGGGCGTGGCCGGGGTTTCGCATCTGGGTTTTCGCGACTGCGAACTGATGGACGTGCCATACGGCGTCCTTCGGGAAAGTTTCATCCGCAAGATCAGGGAGATCAGGCCGGAAGTAATCGTGTCGTTCGATCCCGCCGAAAACGATGATGAGAACCCGGATCATCACGTTGTCGCCCGGGCGGTGGCTGACGCAAGCTGGGCCGCCGGCTATCCAAACTTCCATCCGGAGCACGCCGGCCAGGGCCTTGAGCCGCACGTTCCGCTGGGAAATTTTTATTTCACGCGCCATTTCGTCAGGGGTGAACACGTCGTCGATATTGCTTCGTTCCTTGACACCAAGATTGAGGCGGCTTTGTGCCACGAAAACATGCTTTGCACCCTGATGAACGATCAGAGGCGCAGGCTGAAGGCGGCAGGCTTCGATTTTCCATACCTGATGGGACGCCCCGATTCGGAATACGCCGAATACTGGCGAATGGTTGTCGGCGCCTCCGCGCAACTGGCCGCACTCGGCACGGATCTGGAGTTCGCCGAGAGGTTTCGGCACACGCTTATCACTGAAGATGACGCGCTGGTTCAGTTGCTCTCCGGTGCGTGCTCACCAGCGGACTGATGTAATTTTCTCCAATTCGCCCGCACGTTGAACGGTTCCGCTCAAGGTGATTATCGACAGGCAACCTGATCAATCATGTGGCCTGAGGTTCAGGAAAGGTTGAAGAGGGTGGATCAGAAGCAGCCCTGGGTCAGCTTCTTGGTGGTCTCCTGGCAGACTGGCGGAATGAACTCGAGGGTGCAGTTTTCCAGGAAGGTTCCGACCTCGCCGCAGTTCGGCGCCGCGCCCTTCCAGCCCTCGACCATGTCCTGCTTGCAGAACAGCAGCCCGCCACAGGAACCGTCGCCGTAGTTGTACTGGCGGGTAACCGTGCCATCGCAGTTGTAGTCCCAGGAGTTGCAGTTGTTCTGAGTGGTGTACGGAGCGGCCCCGACCGGCTTGGCCCTGCTGTCGGTGTCGCAGCAGTCGCCGCCGACGATCGTGTTGAACGGTGCCACCGCGGCGCACAGGCAGGCCGTTTCGGCGCTGCCGAATCCGTCGCCGTCCACGTCCTTGAAGAACGTGGTGCAGCCGGTTGTGTTGGCCGGATCCGTCACGCCGTCGCAGTCGTTATCAAGACCGTCGCAGATTTCGGTTTGCGGGAAAGTGGTCTGGGTGCATTCGAGCTTGCCGGTTGCGCAACTGGTCGTGCCGTCATTGCAGATTCCAGGGAGTCCGGTCGAGCAGGCGACGCCGGCGCCGGGGCTGTTTTCGTCAATGTCGTTGTCGCAGTCGTTGTCGATGCCGTCGCACTTTTCCGCTTCCGGGAAGTTGGTCTGTACGCATACGACCAGGCCGTTGGTGCAACCGGTTTCACCAACCTGGCAGTTGCCAAGCTGTCCGGGAACGGCGCAGGGCATTCCGTTGCTGACGGGATCGTTGTCGATGACGCCGTCACAGTCGTTGTCCTGCTTGTCGCACTTCTCGGCGGTCGGCTGGACGTTCGGGACGCAGGACAGGACGCCTTCCACACAGGCAACGGTACCGGCCAGGCACGGGCCCAGAAGGTCGCTGTCGCAAGCGGCGCCGGTGTCCGTCAGGTTATCGTCGGCAAAGCCGTTGCAGTCGTTGTCGATGGTGTCGCAGATTTCCGCCTGGGGTTCGCCCGGAACGCATTCGTTGACCACGCCGGCTTCGCAGGCGGGAATTTCACGATAGCAGGGACCGATGCCGCAGGTAAGGATGGTTGTGTCGGGCGTGTTGACGCAGGCGCCGCCGACGCATTCATCGAAGGTGCACGCATCGCCGTCATCGCAGGTGACCATGCCGCCGGGAATGCATTCGCCGGCAACGCAGGTGTCGGGGGCGGTGCAGAATTCGCCGTCGGAGCATTCGGTGCCGTCGTCAACCGGGATGATTACGCATTCACCGGATTCGGTGTCGCAAGCCGGGCGGTGGCACTGATCGTAGTCGGCATCGTCGAAGTAATCGGCGCAGTCGTCGTCAACGGCGCACATCCAGGGCATTTCGGTCTCTTCAACCGGTACGTCCTCGACCGGGATGTCTTCAACCGGTACGTCCTCGACCGGGAGATCCTCGATCGGGTTGTCGTCCGGCTGGTTCATGTCCGGCTGGTTCATGTCCGGCTGGTTCATGTCCGGCTGGTTCATGTCCGGCTGGTTCGTGTCCGGCTGGTTCATGTCCGGCTGGTTCGTGTCCGGCTGGTTCGTGTCAAGGTAACCAAGATCGGTCACCGTGTCCGTCCGCCCCGTGTCCTCGACGATATCCTCGCCGGCAATGTCCTGTTCCGTCGTTTCGGAGACATTGATGTCGTCGCCCTCGGTCACATCGACAATCGGGTTGTCGGAACCGCATGCAGAAAACGCCAGAAACGCGAAACTGATTATCACACTGAGACGCTTCACCATAAAACGCTCCGATAAAGAGACGCCCTATTCTATAAGGTGGTCATGCAAAAGTGCAAATTTGCAGCAGAAACGGAATTCGTAAGGCGTTCAGGACTCCTGGATGGCCGGATCCGCGTCGGCGATGAATACCGTGAATTGGGTGCCGACTTCCCATTCGCTGTGAACCTCGATGCGGCCCTGGTAAAGGTCAACCAGCTTCTTGACGATCGAAAGCCCGAGACCGGAACCCTCGATTCTCTTAGTCTTCTCGTTCTTGATCCTGACGAATTCGCCGAAGAGACGCTTCACGTCCTCCGGCTTCATTCCGATGCCGGTATCCCTGACCTGGATCCTCATCATTCCGTCCGGGGTTCTGCCGACCGTCACATCGACATGGCCCTGGTCGCGGTTGTACTTGACTGCATTCGACACGAAGTTGTTGATGATAAGCTCTATCTCGCCGCTGTCGGCCTTCATGGTCGTTTCTCCGTCCTTATGGACATCGACCGTGATGCCGCGCCTCTTGCCCAGTTCACGTCCGGAATCCGCCGACAGATCTGCAATTCGCAGTACATCGACATCGACGACATCGCGCCTCTTGCTTCCGGACTCGATCCTGGTCAGATCCAGAAGGTCGGCAATGAGCTTGTGCATGCCGGACAGGCGGAAGATGGCGCGATCCATCACGTCGGTGTAGTCGTCCAGCGTGTCGCCCATCACGCGATCCTTCATCATCATCAGGTATCCCTCGACCGCGGCCGTCGGGGATTTCAATTCGTGCGCGACGACGGACAGAAACTCGAAGCGGACCCTTTTCCTTTCGGCGACCAGCTTCATGGCCTGCCGCTGAAGGACGATGTGCTTGGCGGCCTTGAACAGGCAAGCGCGCAGCTCGTATGGGGTGAAGGGCTTTGCCAGAAAATCGAACGCCCCGCTCTTGGTGGCCGCGACTGCCGTTTCAAGCGACGCATACGCGGTAATCATTATGGTAAGGACTTCGACCTGCTCGGCGACCAGCTTCTCGAGAAGTTCGATTCCGCTCATTCCCGGCAGCTTTTGATCCAGCAGGAGTATGTCCGGCGGATTCTGCTTCACCATTTCATAGGCGTCTTCGGCCGTCTCCGCCGAATCCGTCACGAGGGCAAAACTGGACTTGAACTCCGGCACCTCGACGACCACGTTGCGAAGTGCCTTCGCTATGGCCATCCTGATGCCAAGCTCGTCATCGACAACCAGTACTCGAAGCTCGTCCAAGATATACCTCACGCAAGGGCGGGCGAAGTCTATTCCACGGGAAGCAGCATGTCGATGTGCTTCCTGATCTGGTCGTAACGAAGGGGCTTCTCGAGCATCACGTCCGCCTGGATCCACGACCGTTCCTCACGCGTGGCGGCATCGAACCCGAGTCCGGTCTCCGCCTCGACCCCGGTTGCCATGATGACCGGCCGTGTCGCGTCGATCTTCTTGATCTTCCGGCTGATTACGAACCCGCTGTCCATGAATTCCATCATCAGATCCACGATGGCAAGGTCGAAAGGTTCGCCCTTCGAAAGAAACTCTTCCGCGGCTGCCTGCCCTTCGCACCTGATCACCGTAAACCCGTCAGCCTTCAGGCGTGCCTCGGTGATGTCCAGGAAATCGACGTCATCATCGACAATCAAGATCCTTCTGCCATTCCCGTTTCTCATCTGCTCGCTCATTTTCCTCACCTTTTCACACGTTGTTCCCGTACCTGGGCAGCGTGATAAAGAAAGTTGTCCCGGTCGGCCCGCGATCGGGATCCACATTCGATTCAAACCTGATGTCGCCACGATGCATCTTGACGATGCCGTAGCTTACCGGCAGTCCCAGCCCGGTTCCCCGTCCGACCGGCTTGGTCGTGAAGAACGGCGTGAACACCTTTTCGGCATTTTCGGGGGGAATGCCAACCCCGTTGTCCGCAATCCGGAAGATTACCTGTCGCTCGGTGAACTGGCAGCCAAGGACGATCCGGCCACCGTCCGGCATGGCCTCGATCGCGTTGACCAGCAGGTTGGTAAAGACCTGCATCAACTGGTCGGAGTCCAGCTCCGCCATCGCTTCGTGATCCGGGCACTGGATTTCCACCTTGATGTTGTCCGGAATCTGCACCCCGAGCAACGAAGATTCCAGAAATTTGCGCAGCACGGTCGGCTGCAGAAGCACCCGGTTCTGCCTTGCGAAGTTCAGCAGTCCGGACACGATGCGCTTGCACCTGTCTGCCTGCTCCGTGATGATCTTAAGATCCTCCCTCATCTCGGGCTTCACATCGCAGTCTTCGGACAGCAGGTGTGAATACATCAGAACAACGCCAAGCGGGTTGTTGACCTCGTGGGCGATGCCGGCCGCAAGCTGACCCATGCTTGCAAGTTTTTCGCCCTGGACAAGGGCGTGCTGGGCATGTTCCAGTCGCTTGTTAACGTCCGCCAGTTCAGTGACCGAGCTCTTGAGCTGGTCAATGGTGTGTGGAAGGCACATCTCACCTTCGGCCAGGCCCTGGAAGATGGCGATGGCATGTTCCAGGCATGTATCGTAACCACAGGCCCCGCAGTTCAGTTCGTCTTCGGCGGTCTCCTTTCCCAGTCTGGCAAGGATGTCGTTGACTTCCTCCCGGCTTGGGGTCGGCATGCGCCGATCCTCGGGCTTGAAGGTCTGCGAAAGATCCAGGTCGGGATAGCGGTACATGTCCTCGACCCACTTCTCGGGATCGAACGTCGTCATCCTGTGGCGGATGTAATCGGCAATCATGGCCCGTCGCGAGTAAAGCGGAACCGAACTTGAAACGGATGGCCCCATGATGCATCCGTTGCAGGCCATGACCTCGACAACGGTAGCCTGGATAGCCCCGGACTCGAATTCCCTGATTGCCTCGACGAACGTATTGTGTCCGTCAACCACCGCCGCTTCGGAAGACATCAGTCGCTCGTCGATCTTGGCGGTCTGGACAAGCCCCCCGCTGACCGGGTATATCCCGCCCAGCTTGGCAAATGGAGGATCGAAGTTGGTCGGAATGACTTTGTCGGGATCGATGCCGGCGTCCCGGAACATCTCGCGCAGTTCGCCGAAGGTCAGAACCTGATCGACCTGCCCCCGGGAAAGCTCGACCGCCTCGGCCTTCTTCGCGATGCACGGGCCGATGAATACCACCGCCACGTCATCGCCGTACATCCGGTGGACGTACCGGGCCATCGCCACCATCGGTGAAGCAAGCGGTGCCAGCGATTCAGTCAGGTGGGGCGACAGGTGTTCGACGTATTCCACCGCGGCGGCGCAGGCCGTCGCGATGAACCGCCGCTTTGTTCCGGAATGGCGCTTCACCAGTTCGTTGTACTTCTCGGACACCAGATCCGCGCCGAACGCGACCTCGTTGACAAGGTCGAAACCAAGTGCGCGAACCATGCCGATGAACTGCTCCGGACTGCAGTCGGTGAACTCGACCGGGAAGCTCGGGGCAACACACGCCGAAACCTTCAGCCCCGGTCTTTCCAGCAGTTCCTTCACCTGTTCGACGGAACTCATGACGGCCTTGGCCTTCTGGCTGCATACCTGGACGCAGTTTCCGCATCCGATGCACCGCTCCTGGATGACCTCGGCCTGACCTCCGCTGATGCGTATTGCCTTGGCCGGACATTCCCGCACGCAGGTGTAGCAGACCTTGCAGCGATCCCCAATTGTGGTGACCAGTTCAAGCGCCATTTCAGCAGCTCCGCCAGTGCCGTCAGGACATTAACATCGCCCAACGGCCGTTAGAAATCAATGTCCCTCCTGGAATACGTCGTATGCAGCAGGTGGTGGCTCTTTTCGCCAAGCGGCTCGCCCAGATACTCCTCGTACAGACGCTTGACCTGCTGGTTCTTGTGGGAAACCCTCAGGCTTTCGTCGCGATCGATTTCGTAAAGGGCCTTCAGTCTGGCCTTGATGGCCTTCAGATCCGCACCGATCGGCTGGCCGCCGCCACCGATGCACCCGCCTGGGCATGCCATGACTTCAATGAAGTGGAGATCGGATCGTCCGTTCCGGATTTCCTCGACCAGCTTCCTGGCATTGCCAAGCGTGTTGACGACCGCGACGCCGATTTCCAGGTCGCCGATCTTCACGTGGGCTTCCTTCACGCCATCGAGCCCGCGCACGGCCTTGACCTTCAGTTCCTCAAGCTCGGCCCCGGTCCCCATGAAGTACGCCGTCCTGATGGCGGCCTCCATGACGCCGCCGCTTGCCCCGAACAGCTTGCCCGCCGAACTCCTTTCCCCGAAAGCAGTGTCGGCGCCTTCCGGTTCCAGGTTGTTCAGGTGAAGTCCGCGCATCTTGATGATGCGTGCAAGTTCGCGCGTGGTAAGGACTGCATCGACGTCCGGGTATCCTTCGCTGACGTGGGTTGGAAGCTGTGCTTCATACTTCTTGGCGGTGCAGGGCATGATGGACACCACATAGATGTCCTTCGGGTCGATTCCCTGCTTCCTGGCATAGAAGCTCTTTATCACCGCCCCAAGCATCTGCTGGGGGCTCTTGCACGAAGACAGGTTTGCCAGCATGTCAGGGTAGTTCTGTTCCATGAAGTCGATCCAGGCCGGACAGCACGATGTGAACATCGGAAGCGTTCCGCCGTTTTTGACCCGGTGGAACAGTTCGCTGGCCTCTTCCATGATGGTAAGGTCGGCCGAGAACGAAGTATCGAATACGCGGTCAAAGCCAAGACGGCGAAGAGCCGCGTTCATGGCACCGTTCACGTCGGCCCCCGGGGCCATTCCAAAGAGTTCGCCCAGCGTCACGGAGACGGCCGGGGCGTGCTGAACAACCACGAACTTTTTCGGGTCGTCGATAGCGTTGAAGATGTCCTTGAACTTGCTCTTTTCCGTCAGCGCGCCTGTCGGGCAGACGATGATGCACTGTCCGCAATCGACGCAACTGGACACGTTCAATCCGCGGTTGAATGCCGGGGCCACCTTTGTCTTGGATCCCCTGCCGACGAAGTCGATGGCTGAAACGCCCTGGACTTCCTCGCAGACGCGGACGCATTTCCCGCAAAGGATGCACTTGTTCGGGTCGCGCACGATGGACGGACTGCTGGTGTCCGGCTTCAGTTCCGCCCGCAGGCCGGTGTAGCGCCGCTGACGGACCCCAAGTTCCTCGGAAAGATCCTGCAGGTGGCAGTCGCCGTTCCTTGCGCAGTAAAGGCAGTCGTCCGGGTGGTTTGAAAGCAGCAGTTCGAGAATCGTCTTGCGTGCCTTGACCGCCCGTTCCGAGTGGGTCTGGATCTTCATCCCGTCGCGGACGGGGAAGGCGCAGCTCGGAACCAGGCCTGGGACACCCTCGACCTCGACGACGCACATGCGGCACGCGCCGGTCGGGAACAGATCCTTCATGTAGCACAGGGTCGGTACCTTGATGCCCGCCCTTTCAAGCGAATCCAGCAGCATTTCGCCGGGATTTGCCTCGATCTTACGGTTGTTGACTTCAATGGTAATCATCTGGAACCTCCCGGTTACTCCACAATCACGGCGCCGTGACGACAATCGCTGAAACAGGTTCCACAGCCAATGCACTTGTCCGGGATGATGTAATGGGGGCTCTTCGGGGCTCCCATGATCGCCTCGGTCGGGCAATGGCGTGCACACAGGGTGCAGCCGATGCACTTGTCGGCGTCGATGCTGTACCGGAGGAGTTCGGTGCACGCGCCGGCCCGGCACTTCCTGTCATAAATGTGTTCCTCGTACTCCTCCCTGAACCAGCGCAGCGTCGAAAGAACCGGGTTCGGTGCCGTCTGGCCCAGTCCGCAAAGGCTCGTGTCCTTGATGACCTGTCCCAGCCTTTCAAGGTAGAGCACGCCCTGGAAGCGTTCCAGTGCCTCGATATCCTTTTCGTTGCGGCGTCCCCTGGTAATCCTCTGAAGGATTTCCAGCATGCGCCTGGTTCCCTCGCGGCATGGAATGCACTTCCCGCAGCTTTCGCGCTGGATGAAGTCCATGAAGAACTTTGCCAGATCGACCATGCAGGTCTTTTCGTCCATGACCACGAGACCGCCCGATCCCATCATGGCGCCGACCGTCTTGAGCGATTCGTAATCGACCAGCGTGTCGATGTGCTGGCTCGGGATGCAACCGCCGGACGGGCCGCCGATCTGTACCGCCTTGAACTGGTGTTCGCCGGGGACGCCACCGCCGATCTTCATGACGATGTCACCGATTGAAGTTCCCATCGGAATTTCAACCAGCCCGGTGTTCACGACCTTGCCCGACAGCGCGAAGACCTTGGTTCCCTTGCTGCCGGCCGTCCCGACGCTGCTGAACCATTCGGCGCCGTTGCGCATCAGGATTGGCAGGTTTGCCAGGGTTTCGACGTTGTTGATCACCGTCGGCTTGCCGAAGAGTCCCTTGACGGCCGGGTAGGGCGGCCTGGGCCTCGGCATTCCGCGCTTGCCCTCGATGGAGTTGATCAGGGCGGTTTCCTCGCCGCAGACGAAAGCCCCGGCGCCTTCCTTGATCTTTATTTCGAAGTCGAAACCGCTGTTGAGGATGTTATGACCCAGAAGGCCAAGTTCCCTGGCGACGCCGAGGGCTTCCTTCAGGCGCTTGATTGCCAGCGGGTATTCGGCACGGATATACACATATCCCTTGGAGGCGCCGATTGCGTAGGCGGCAATCGCCATGCCCTCGACAAGGCGGTGGGGGTCGCCTTCAATAACGGCGCGATCCATGAAGGCGCCCGGGTCGCCCTCGTCCGCGTTGCAGATGAGGTACTTCTGGTTGGCCTGGGCCTCATGCGCGAACTTCCACTTGGTGCCCGTCTTGAAGCCGCCGCCCCCGCGTCCGCGCAGGCCGCTCTGCTCGACAAGGCTGCATACCTCGCCGGGGGTGACGCTGTGGATCATCGAGGCAAGTGCCTTGTAGCCGCCGCGGGCAACGTATTCGGTGACGCTGGATGGATCGATCAGCCCACAGTTTTCAAGAACCCAGCGGGTCTGCGGACCGAAGAACGGGTGATCCTTCATTGTGACGACGCCGTCCCACGCCTGATCCTCGTCGCCCGGGTTGAACTGCAAAAGTACGTCCTTCCGGATGGTTTCTTCGGGGAGTTCATCCTGGAACACAGCGTCAAGAATCGGATGCACGCGATCGACGGTGACGTGCTTGAACGAAAGGCGCGGCCTGCCGGGAAGCTGGACATCCATGAGCGGTTCGCACGCGCACAGGCCTATACAGCCAACTTCCACGATGTCCGCGTCGATATCGTGCTCGTTAAGGTATCCGCGGATGCCTTCGAGCGTGGCCGCCGCCCCGGCGCCAAGTCCGCATGTGCCGGTTCCCATGAAGATCACGGGCTTCGCCACGACTTCACGCCTGACCATCCGAAGCGCGTCGTGCCGTTCGCTGACCGCGCCGGAAATGATGTTAAGCAATTCGGCCTTCAGTTCCGGGCCGGGTTTGCCCTGATTGCCGTTGCCCTGATTGCCGTTAATGATGACGTCGGGACTCATGCTTCGGCCCTCCTGCGGTAAGTGTTCAGAATCCTGGTGATCTTGTCTGGGGTCACCTGGGCATGGAATTCGCCGTTGACCGCGATGACCGGGGCAAGTCCGCAGGCCCCGATGCACGCAACGATTTCCAGGCTGAAGAGCCCATCCTTGGTCGTCTGTCCCGGCTCGATCTTCAGGTTGCGCTTGAGCGCCTCCAGGACGGCGGCCGAACCCTTCACGTGGCAGGCCGTCCCGCGGCAGACCTGTATGTTGTACTTGCCACGAGCCTGAAACCTGAACTGGTTATAGAAGGTCGCGACCCCGTAAACCTTGCTTGGTGCAATGTTCAGGTGCTTTGCGACGCGAACGACAGCGTCCCGTGACAGGTAGCCTTCGCTTGCCTGTACTTCCTGCAGGATCGGGATCAGGCTGTCTCTTTCAGCATCCGCGAACCGTCCGAGGATCTGTTCGATCTGATCATTCATCGTGCCACCATAAGTTATTTTCTGCCCGGGGCCCTTGTGCCCCTGACGGCGTAATAGCCAACCTTTTCGATCACGCTGCTGATATCCATCGTGTCGACATAGACCTGATCACCGACCTTCAGCCTGGTCGGGGCAAAATTCAGGATTCCGGTTACACCGGCATTCACAAGCCTCTGCGCGACAGCGTTGGCGTCCTGTTCCGGGACGCACAGAATGGCGGTCCGGATTTCATCTTCCCTGATTCTTGCCTCAAGCGAGTCCATCGGATACACGCGACATCCGCAGCACACCCTGTTCGATTTTTCCGGGTCGCTGTCGAATGCCATTGCAATGACGGCCTTTCCCGGCCTTGCCCTGAAGAAGGCCAGCAGCGCGCGTCCCAGGTTTCCCGTTCCAATCAGCGCGACCCTGGTTGAATGAGGGTGATCCAGCAGTCCGGCCAGGTGTTCCAGCAGGTCGGAAACCGAGTATCCCGTGGCGGTGCTGCCGGACAACCCCAGGTTCATCATATCGCGCCGCACCTGCGCGGCCGTTACCCGGGTCTCGGCGGCCAGCAGGTTTGAAAAGACGTGCGTCACCCCGCGGGCCTGAAGATCCGAAAGGTGTCGCCTGTATTCGCTCAGGCGCTCGACTGTCTTCTCCGAAAGCATTCTGTAACCCCTGCTTCAGCAATCCGGACGCGAATTGTCCGGGTTGTGCGGTTTTCTAACAGAGTTGCAACCTCTGTCAGCTTACGTTGTGAATTATGTCACAAGCTGGAAAAATTGCAAGGGTATTCTGGTAAAGAATGTAAATGATGTGAAACGGACAATAATACGCAGGCTTGCACATTGGGCTGTCGCGAATCGCGTTCAATCAGGTCGTTTGCGGCCCCGCGAGCATCGGCATGGATTTCGGCTTTACGTTGTCGGTTGGAATCAGGTGGTCCGGAGCGTGGCTGAAGCGGATTTCAGCCGGCGCGGCATGTCCCGCCAATGCATCTGGCCGCAGGCCGGTCGCCGCAGCCACACGACTCGAAATCGACGCAGTTTGATGTCCAGTCCGCGGCGAAGTCCCGTTCATCACGATACCATTCGGGGAATTTTCCGAACGGCACCCAGCAGGGGCCGTCCTCGGGATTGCAGAAGGCCGGCATGACCACGCAGTCGTCGTCGTCGAAGCATGAAGTCGGGTTTGTCGCCGCGTTGTTCAGGTACCTGGCCATCGTTTCGCAGTCGATCCGGCAGAAATCGGTTTCCTCGCCGTCGGTGCACGGCGCCCATTCGGTGCATTCGGGTCCCCTGCGCCAGCAGCCGGCCTTTTCGTCGCAGATTGTTGTTTCATTGTTGTACCCGCAAATGAGCCTGTTCGCCTGGCACGGGCAGCATCCGCATGGCGACAGGCAGTAAAGTTCGACGCACTTGCGCTTGTCGTAGCATGGAATCGATTCGCAGAAGCCTTCCGCGTGTCCCGTGACCGCGAACTGATCGTCGATGTCCGCAAGTCTGCAAAGTGCCATGAACTGATCCGGGTCGATTGAGCCGTCAGGTGCCTTGGTCAACTTGCCAACCCAGGCCGAATCGCCTTCGGGGCACTGCGCGCCCTCACCGGCCGTACCGAATGTTGCCGCGTCGAGCACGGCCTTGATTGAAGGGGAAAGTCCGGATGGCAGCTTTCCGTGCATGCACACGCGGAATTCGGAAAAGCCGGGGGCGTTGTCCCGGGTGAAGTTCAGCTTCGATTCGTCGCAGCAGGGACCCTCGCCCCTGACCGACGTGGCGGCCCGGGCGCGTTGTTCCCAGCCGGAGTAGGTGACGCCGTCGCATCCGCAGACGAACTGCCAGCCGTTTTCGGGGCCTGTCATGTGGTCGGGAAAGTTCGGATTCACGCAGACTCCAGGTCCACCGCATTTCCCGGGCAGCGTGTCGCAGAATTTGAATCCGTCACAGAATTTTCCGGATTCCTCGTCGCAGTCCATCGGCCGGCAAGGCCGTCCGGTCGCGTTCCAGACGTCGAGCCCATCCTCGAAGCCGCTTCTTTCCCTTGAGTAGCAAAGGGTTCCCTCCTGGCATTTTCGTGGTCCGGAAAGCCCGCAGGGCCGGGTGTAACACTGGTCCCCTTCCGGGTGCGCGTAGAACTCGCGGGTGTAATACGTGCCTTCGTCCAGGCAGGCGAAGTCGGAATAATCACAGAAGAACTCATAGCAGTTGGAACCGTTTCCATAATCGTCGCCGGATTCGCCTTCGTCCGGGCGCGCATTGCCAGGGTCCTGTCCCGCGCCATCGTCAGGCACGACCTCCGGGGCGTCAACATCGGCCGGGTGCAGGTCGTCGGTGATTTGATCCGGCTCGGCGTCCAGCACGTCCCGGTTTCCGCCCGCGCAGCCCGTCACCAGCAGAATTGCCGCCATCCAGGCCACGGCCGTTCGAGGCCTGTCGTACTTCCGAGGTCTTTTCATCGGGGCGCCTGTTTGCCTTGAGCTGTATGGATAATATGCTTCGGGACTTTTCAGTTCAAGTTCGCGTGAACAGGGAGCGGCTAGTCGCCAGGGGCATCGGTGATCAGGCCTGTGTACTTTGCCATGTAATACGGCAGCAGGAATACGGTCGGGGCGTTCCAGGAACGACCGTCACCGCCTTCACTGCAATCGTATGGGTTGCCGTTCCACCAGAACGTCCGGATCTCATCGAACGGGGGAACCGCCGTGAACTGCCGATCCCCGTGACGATCCTTGGCCGGGTTGATTTTGTAATCCTTGCGGTGGCAGTTGTCCATCAGCCATTCACGAAGGTCGTCCGGCAGTTCCCGCAAGGTGCGGCGGGCGTTTTCGGCATCGGGGTCGGGCATGCCCGACAGGGCGGCGACACCTGCCCACCAGGGGTTCCTTTCCGGCTTTTCCCAGTCGTACAGGAACTGGAAGCCATCCCTCCATGCGGCAAGCCTTTCCGCGTTCGGTTCGTACCGCAGGACAGTGGTGTACGCGAGCATTGCGAGTTCATGGTCTGAGTGGTTCGCAATCGAGGGGTTGACGATTGTCAGCGTGTCCTCGGACGGAATCATCGCCTTGTTGTACTTGTGCGTCGTAATCAGGTTTTCGTACGTGTCGTAAAAGAACTTGTCCCCGGTCATGTGCCATGCCGCCAGAAGCAGGCCGATGCCTTCGTTCGAATTCAGCCACGCGCCACCGTAATACTCGCCCATGCACAGTTCCAGGCTGTGGCCGTTTGCCATGCAGACGTCAAGACCATCGACCGCGATGCCGACCGTATCCGGCCCGAAGATTCCGAAGGTCGTGTGGGTTCCGTCGAGGTCGATCAGGTTCATGCCGTTCCGGGCTATGTAACCGGCCAAATCAGCGACATAACCTGCCACTTTGGCCCGTTCCTCGTCGTCCTTTGCACACAGGTCGTAATAGATCGGGAAGCCGAAAGCGTGCCCGGCGATTTCGTCGCTGCTCGTGTCGGCCTTCCAGACGTACTTCTTTCCATCAACCTCGATCGGGTTCCAGCGCAGATGCGTCGCGTGGGGCACGCCTTCCGAATCGACCTTGGTCACCATCTCCGCGCAGCAGACCTTGTAATCGTAATAGTTCAGCTTGCCGTCGATGCACGGTACCGTGCAAGGCTCGCCGGGGCCGGGGCATCCCCCGGAACCACCGTTGTTGACGAAGTCGCCGCTGCAAGGGATGAAGTCCGAGTCCTGGCTGATGATCGACCGGGAAATGAACCCGCGTTCCTTGCCAAGTTCCCCGAACGTGACCCACGGGAAATCAATCAGCTTGTACATGTTCTCCATGGCCCGGTGCGCATATTCGTAATACTTCTCGTCCCCCGTCGCGGCGTAGGCGAAGCACCAGCCTCCGATCATCATCTGGGTCCAGAGTCCGTCGTTGTCCTTGTCGTGAAGGCGCATTTCCGCCATTGGATCCCAGGGGGATGCCGTGTTCCCGTCACTCGAGAAGAAGCCGTCCATTCTCCAGAAGTGCTTGACCATGTCGTCGAAGACCACTTCCTTGTCGGCCAGGGTTCTTTCGACGCGAATTATCCTGGAAAGCCCGTTCGGGCCGCCAAGCCAGATTTCCCCCTGGGGACCGGTCGCCACCGCCGGCAGTCGTTTTCCCAGCAGGTGCAGTTCTTCCGAGCCGCCTTCGTAATCGACTTCGTCGGCCATCCAGCGCAGGCCATAGAAGTATTCGCTGGCCCCGAAATCAAGCGCCAGGGCGGTCGCGCCCATCTCGTGACCGAGCACGAATCCCCAGTCGGCGCAGGCGATGTCGATGACTTCGCCCCATGCGAGTTGCCCGATTCCCGTGGTTCTGGTGGTCCAGATGCTGCGATCGCCGGTAATCGTGAATCCGGTCTCGGATCCGACGGCCAGAGTCGAGCCGCACATCGCCACCGACATCACGTTGCTGTCCGCCAGTCCGCTGTTGTCGCCGGTAAAGGTCTTCAGTTCCTTTCCAGGTTCATACATCAGAAGGCCGTCCTTCGTGGCCGCGAAGACCTGGGAGGAAGTGTCGCTTGCGGCCAGGTCTCGGATGTCGATATCGGCAGTCCCCGCCACAAGTTCAAGCGTGGCCTCGCTCTGGCCCTCGGAAGCGGCCTGGTCAAGGCGGAAAAGTCCGTCGCCGCGGCCGATGTAAACCTGTCCGTCCGAGGGCGTGACGACCACAGCCTGCAGATCCGCGCCGGACACGTGCCACTGGTCGAACTCGCCCGATTCAACGTCGATGGTTACCAGCAAGTTCGATGTGACGAACACGGTTCTTCCGTCAAGGTCGTGGTCCGAGAAATGCCGGATCCCCTTGTCCAACGGTTCGCGCGGGGTCTTGACCGGCAGCGGCCACGCCAGGCTGAATTGCGATTCCCCGTCCCCCTTCGCCAGGAGTCCACCCGCCGTTCCAAGCAAAATCCCGCCCTCAATCCTCCGGATATCGCGAATGTCCGTCGATGGCAGCACGTCGGGTGTATTGAAGTACTGGGTCATCTTCTGAAGGTATGGTTCGTCCGGAACGCTTACGGGCGAATTCCTGTTTTCGTTGATCAGTTTTGCGTCTGGATACTGGAACGGGACATCCTGGTCGATGTCCGGGCCGATTTCGTCCAGACCGATGTCTGCCGCGTCGGGTGGCGTGTCAGGCATCGTGTCCGTTCCGACGTCGGTCGGCGGCACGTCGGCCGGATCGACATCATCACCGGGGATGTCGCCAGGATCGACCGAATCCTGAAGCACGTCCTGCCCGGGCGTCGCGTCGCCGCCGCATCCCGCACCGGACATGAACGCAACCGTGGCCGCCGTCACTGCAACCATAAGAAACAGGCTGTTACCTTTCATTCGGGCCTCCATCAAGTCAACGGGACACTGCCCGGAAACCGGGCGGAAAGTCGATCCGACCGGACCATTATAGTCGGCAAATCACAAACTTTCCCCGGATTGTTTGAAAGCTCGGGGCACTTGAGGCATTATCAGGCCGATTCTCTTTGTGGGACGTGCATACAATGTATTCGCTTGATATCGATAATGATCCCGATGCGAAGCGTTTCGAGATTGAAAAGGTCGATGTGTTTTCCGACGAGGTCGGAACCCTTCTGAAGTTCCGGATTGACCCGAAAAAGGCGGGAATTCCCGAGTATGTCGAGGCATGGGTCGGCGTGCGGGATTCGGCCGGACGTTTCATCAAGGGGCGCGAGCCATTCGTCGATGATGACGGGGACTTCCTGACGAACGCCGAAATCGTTAACGGGAACTGGGCTGTCTTCATCCCGACCGGTGCCCTGGCCCACGACCGCGAGGGCGTCTATGCCGTCTGTTCGGTGATCGTCTCCGACGACCCGGAAGACGCCGACTACGGGCTTGTAACCGGTTATGTCAGTCACGACGTGATGATCCCGGCGCCCCGGAAGTGGGATGTCATCGAATGGCTGCGTCCCATAATCGATCTGTGCGGGATAATGGCCACCGTTTCCGAACTCCAGACGGACGAGGAGTACCGGATGCTGGCCGACAACTTCATCGACTGGTTCGAGTACGACGGCGTCATCGATGCCGCCAGGCTTGCCGATGCGCTGAAGAAGCCGGTCATTACGGACATGAAGGACGCCGCGATGGCCATCCCGCTGCGCATGCCCGAACTTATGCCCGAAAATGTGGTGGTCACGCTTCTTTCCCTTTTCGACGTGCCGCTTGAAAACGGGGACAAGCTTGAGGGCACGGCCAGGGCCGAATCGACATTCGTCAAGAAGGTCGCGGATCTTTACGGTATTCGTGGCAACCACTGGAAGGATCTTCTTGCGTCATA
>JAKPTZ010000051.1 GCA_029555025.1 Deltaproteobacteria bacterium | reverse complement strand
TCGGACTGGCGCAATCTCCCGCGCGGGGGACTGAACGTTCTTGTTGACCGATCCCTGGTCGGTGGACTGGCCCGGTTGCTTGAGGGGCAGGGCAGGCGTTTTGTCCAGCTTGCACAGCCAAAAGGGGTCGCCGCATCTGATTCCTTCTATGCGGCGATTGCACGTGAAATCGGCTCGAACGCCTGGCCCGTTCTTGAAAATTTTCAGCCCAGGCTGGACGCGATTCAGGCGGTTGCCCGGGCAAGGGCGCGCTTTTCCGGGATGCGGCTGGCATACGGCATCGGGACGATTCACAACTTCCGTCCCGACGTGCTTGCCAGGGAGGGGCTTGATAACCTCCCACTGTTCCTTGAGCTTGGTTTTGACGTCGAGATCGTCATCCAGGAACGCGACTATCCCGAGGTTCACCGCCGGATCCGCAGGAATCTTGAACTGCTGGGAGTTGATGCGCCCTATCGGCTTTACTACGAGCCGGCCGTGCTGGAACCTGCGCTCAGGGAAGGTCGTTACGATTGCGCCTATGTTGCCGACTTCATGAGGGATCAGGTCAACCGCGCCGGCATTCCGATGCTTCGGCTTGGTGAGATGAATTCCGGATACCGGCTGGCCGAAAAGTACATCGGTCGCATTGAGGAAACGCTTGGTGCGGTTTTCGACCGGCGTTTTGGGCGTTACTTCCATTGAGCGGGGCTTTCGGTGAACAAGTCAGACCAGGCGGCCGCCGTGCCGCCGGATATCGGCGAATTCGAACTGCGAGACATGGATGCCGGTGATCTGCTGGGCATCTTCATGGGCGTTCATTCAGTTCCCGGCGTCATCATGCTTCTTCACACGACAGTCGGATGCAAGTTCAAGACGCAGCTTCAGGTTTCCGACCACGACTGGGGACGGGAATCGCACAACCAGCGTCTGTGGACCGGTGTTGATGACGCAAGGATAATCAAGGGTTCCGGCGAACGCCTTCTGGAGTTTGCCACAACCTGGTACCAGCGCAGAAAGCCGGAATTGTTCGTTGTGGTCACGAATGCCTCGGTCGAACTTTCTGCCTTCGATGTCGAGGCCAGTGTCCGCGAACTGGCCATGCGGCTTCCGATTCCGGTGATTTACCTGAAGGCACCCGGTCACGACGGATCGATTTTTTCCGGCTTTGAAAGGTTCACGGAGGCAATGATCCCATTCCTGGACAGTCCGGATTTGTCCGAAGGCAACCGGAATTCGGTTGCCCTGGGTGGGTACTTCCTGGATCGGTTTGAAATGGAGCATGCCGCAAACGTTAACGAAATCAAGCGTCTTCTTGCCGGGTTGGGGCTGGCGTTTCGGGGGACGCTTTTTGATGGAAGTCCCTTCGAGAAGGTTCGTCGGGCCGGCGCTGCCGTAAACATGATCTGGCTGCCCTATGCCGG
This sequence comes from Deltaproteobacteria bacterium, assembly GCA_029555025.1. Classification (GTDB taxonomy): domain Bacteria; phylum Myxococcota_A; class UBA9042; order DTJE01; family DTJE01; genus JAGOFO01. Next base: position 136,444 of record JAKPTZ010000051.1, on the reverse strand, counting down.
TGGTGTGGCGAATACCGCCTGTGCCGGGGACGGCAGGCGTCACTGCGTGACGGATTTGCCTGTCGGGCTGACCGGGACGACCGCGTTCATCAGGAAGGTTGGCGAGTCTTTCGGTCTTGACCACGCCATGGTCGAAGGCGTCTGCGATCGCGAACTTGCAAGGGCGGTTCCAATCATCCGGAGGGCCGTCAGTTCCCTGTCCGGCACAAGGGTCGGTGTATTCCTGGACACCAATCTGGCGGCGGCGGTGACATCATTCCTGACCGAAATCGGTTGTGAGGTTCCGGTGGTTTTCCTTACAGACGGCGCTTCTGCCTCCCGGGATCGGTTCATGGCTGCCTGCGCGCGTCTCGGGGCCCCATTTGCCGATCCCGATCCGGGTGCTTCCGGACTGGCGGCCAGGGGGCCACGCGTTGTGGCCGGCGCATCGAGAAATCGCCAGTATCTTGAATTTATGCGGGAATGCGAGCGGGAATTCATTCCGGTGGTGGTTGGATCGTCGTTGCAGAAGGCGGCATTTCGCCGTGGCGATATCCGGGTCATTGAGATGGGCTTCCCGTGCGCGGAAAAGCATTGGCTTTATCCGATGCCGTGGATGGGTTACAACGGGGCAGTCGCTATTGTCCAACGCCTTCTTGATGCATCCATGCGTTCCTGGTGATTTCAACATGCCGGAAAATCATTTTCGCCGATTGACACGCAACGCCTTATAATTGGCCGGACGTCCATGCGAAGTTCCTGAACGACTGCGGACTGACCGATGACAGATGACAGGAAATCCCCGCCTTCTCCGCCAGGAAGACCATCCGGCAGGGTGGGCGGGACCGACGCCGTTTTTCCGGATGCGCCCGATTCGGCGTCGCGGCCAACCGGTCGGGTGACTCCGCCGGCCGACAACGTGCGACCGGCACCGGGTGACCGTCCCCCGGCCCCACCTTCGTCACGGCCACCGTCACCGCCGCCGTCACCTCAGCAGCCCCCACGTGGCGGACAATCTTCGCCTTCGCCGTCATCGGCCGCTCCTCCCCAGCGTCCCCCGTCGCCCACGGTTCAGGGCTTCCAGCGATCGGCCCCTTCCGGTCAGTCGAACAGTTCGACCAGCTATCGGGTAACGTCCAATTCCGCGGTTTCCAGTTCGATTACCGCCCCGGATCCCTCTCGGTCGGGCGCATCCAATGCCAGCGGCGGGTATCGTGATCCATTCGGAAAGGACGACAGGCTCGAGGGCACGATTCTTTCCGATGATTTCATGGTCACGAAGATGGTCGGTTTCGGTGGATACGGACGCGTTTATCAGGCCGAACAGCTTTCGGTGGGCAAGCGTGCCGTCGCCATCAAGGTGTTGCATGCGATGCATCGGGATCGGCCGGCGACCGTCGCCGCCTTCAAGCGCGAAGTGTCCTATCTTGCGATGCTTCGTTCACCATGTTTTCCGCGTGTCATCCGCACCGGTCTGACGCCGGACGGCTTGCCGTATTTTGCGATGGAGTTCATTTCCGGCAAGGGCCTGGACGGAATTCTGAAGTCGAACGGACCGCTGGACATCAATCGGGCCGTTTACATCATGGATCGCGTGTGTGAAGGCATCACCGAGATGCATCGCAAGGACATCGTTCACCGGGATATCAAGCCGGGAAACGTGATTGTCGAGGAAGGCGCGGCCAAGGCCTGGAGCATCTGGATGCTGGATCTTGGTTGTGCCAAGCCGGCTTATGAACCGGACGTGCCGCAGAACAAGGAAGACACCTTCAGTTTCGGCAGTCCGCCTTACATGGCGCCGGAAACCGTCATAAAGGGCGTCACGAACGAGCAGACCGACATCTATTCGCTTGGGTGCATGGCTTACGAAATCCTGACCGGGATTCGCGCGATTCACCTGAAGGACACAAGTGCCGATTCGTATTTCGCCTATCTGCGCAATGTCGAGAAGCCTGTTCCCACATATCGGGTTGGGACTATTGTTCCCGAACTTCCCGAGGTCGTCGAACAGGTCATTCATCGTGCGTTGGTTCGTGACCTGACTGCAAGATACTCATCCGTAATGGATTTCCGCAACGCCTTCCTTTCAGCCGCAGGGCCGTACCTGGATCGCCAGGCTTCGATGTCGGTCGATCTGACCACGTCATCGAATGTCTCCGGTTTCGTCCGAAAGGATCCTGATGAAATCGCCAAAAAGTCCGGTCTTGGCGGCCGGCTGCTCTTGCGTTTCAAGAAACCGTGATTAGAAATTGATTCGCCCACGGCAATGGGCCGGTTTCTTACTGATTCCGCGGTGCGACCGGTTGTCGCGCGCGGGTGGACTGCAAGATATTCGTGGAGGAAAAGCAGATGAAAGTCAGACCGATGCAGGATCGAATTCTGGTGAAGAGGATCGCCAGGGAAGAAAAGACGGCCGGCGGGATCTTCATTCCCGATACCGCGAAGGAAAAGCCCCAGGAGGCAATCGTTATCGCGGTCGGGCCGGGAAAGGTTCTTGAGTCCGGTGAACTGCGCCAGCCCGGCGTGAAGGAAGGCGAAAAGGTTCTTTTCGGCAAGTACGCCGGAAGCGAAGTCAAGATCGACGGCGAAGAGCACATCATCCTGCGCGAAGACGACATCCTTGCTGTTATCGAGTAATCGTCCGGGCCGGGAATGCTGGTTTCGCGCCCCGAAGCGGGGCGATTCGTTAAGGAGTACAAGCCATGTCAGCAAAAGAACTCGTTTTTGGTGAAAGCGCCAGGGCCAAGGTTCTTGAAGGCGTCAACATCCTTGCAGATACCGTGAAGGTGACTCTTGGGCCGCGCGGCCGCAACGTCGTCATCGAGAAATCCTGGGGTTCGCCGACCGTGACCAAGGACGGCGTCACCGTTGCCAAGGAAATTGAACTGGCCGACAAGTTCGTCAATATCGGCGCACAGATGGTGCGTGAAGTCGCGTCGAAGGTTTCCGACGAAGCCGGTGACGGCACCACGACGGCCACCGTGCTTGCCCAGGCCATTTACCGCGAAGGCGCCAAGATGGTTGCCGCGGGCCACGGACCGATGGAAATCAAGCGCGGCATCGACAAGGCCGTGGCCGCCATAGTGGCGGACCTGAAGACGCTTTCCAAGCCCACTAAGGACTTCGTGGAGATCGCCCAGGTCGGCACCATTTCCGCCAACAACGACACCGAAATTGGAAAGATCATCGCCGAAGCGATGCAGAAGGTTGGCAAGGAAGGCGTTATCACCGTCGAGGAAAACAAGTCTATCGAGACGACGCTCGAGACGGTCGAGGGCATGCAGTTCGATCGCGGTTACATCAGTCCGTACTTCGTGACGGATCCGGAAAGGATGGAAGCAGCCCTGGAAAACGCCTTCCTGTTGATTTACGACAAGAAGGTTTCCAGCATGAAGGATCTTCTTCCCATCCTGGAACAGACTGCCAAGATGGGCCGTCCGCTTGCGATTATCGCCGAGGACATCGAGGGCGAGGCGCTGGCGACCCTGGTCGTCAACAAGCTGCGCGGAACCATCCAGGTCGTGGCCGTCAAGGCCCCTGCTTTCGGCGACCGCCGCAAGGCAATGCTGGAAGACATCGCGATCCTGACCGGTGGCCGCGTGGTTTCCGAAGACCTGGGCATGAAGCTTGAAAACGTCTCCCTGAATGACCTTGGCAATGCCGCGAAGGTCATTGTCGATAAGGACAACACGACCATCGTCGAGGGCGCCGGTGCTCCGGAAGCCATCAATGGTCGTGTCGCCCAGATTCGCGCCCAGATCGAGGAAACGACGTCGGATTACGACCGCGAGAAACTGCAGGAGCGGCTGGCGAAGCTGGCCGGCGGCGTCGCCCTGGTGAAGGTCGGCGCGGCGACCGAAGCCGAGATGAAGGAAAAGAAGGCTCGCGTCGAGGACGCACTGCACGCGACCCGCGCCGCCGTTGAAGAAGGCGTGGTTCCCGGTGGCGGCGTTGCTCTGCTGCTGTGCCAGAAGTCCCTGGATGCGCTGAAGGACCTGCCGCTGGAACAGAAGATTGGCGTCGATATCATCCGTCGCGCGATTGAGGAGCCGATCCGCATGATCGCGGAAAACGCGGGCGTGGAAGGCAGCGTGGTCGTCGAAAAGGTTCGCACCGCCAATGACCCGACCTTCGGTTACAACGCCCTTGACGATAAGTACGGCAACCTTCTCGAAGCCGGCGTCATCGACCCGGCCAAGGTCACCCGCGTTGCCCTGGAAAAGGCGGCCAGTGTCGCTTCCCTGCTTCTGACGACCGAATGCGTTGTCGTCGAGAAGCCGAAGAAGGAACCGCCGATGCCGGCGGGCGGCGGCGACATGGGCGGAATGGGCGGAATGGGATTCTAGTCCACACCGCAGACGAACAATGTCACGCCGAAAGCCCAGGTTGATCCGGGGCGAAGGCGGATGGTTCGCGATTCGTTCAAATGCGAAAAAGGCCCTTGTGACTTCGGTCGCAAGGGCCTTTTTTGCATGATCCCGGCACCATGTGATATCTTCCAACCATTCAGTTTCGTTAACGTTCGGAGGTGCCTGTGAAACCGATGCCGGTGCTTTTCATGCCGATTTTCTGCGCGGCGCTGGTGGTGGCTGTGTCCGGCTGCGGGGCAACCCGGAAGGCCGTGCGGAATGCGGATCTGATTTCCGAGGTCGATGAAGCCGACGAATACGTGCTGAAGGGCATGGTTTACGATTCAGATCTCCCGGTCGCCATGCTGTTCTCTGCCAGTCCATGCATTACGTGTCGCCCGATGGAGGACGTGATTCATGCCGTCGGTCCGGAATACGATGGATGGGTACGCTTCCTGAAGGTCAACGCGAACAATTCCGCCCATGCGGTCAAGGCCTTGAAAATTGGCGCCATCCCGACGCTGGTCATTTTTGATGGCCGTAAGGAAATCGAACGGAGGGTGGGTGCCGTTGACAAAAAGGAACTTGGTGCAATTCTGAACCGCGTCCTGGACATCGATGAAGAAAAATAGTCAATGAATGTTGCAGCCGCTCTGTAATTCGCATTAATAAGACCTTGACAGTCCTGAATTCGATCGCATTATCTGGCAACGATGTCGGCGTTTCCGACGCTGGCCGGGACATCATCGGACAGGGCCCGGAAGACCCGTTGCTTCCGAAGAGGGGCCTTTGAACCGATGGTTGAAATGTTGACGACATTCCCTGGTGAATCCGGGCAAGGATGCCTGGAAGGAGAAGATCTGATGCAGGATGCAACGACGAAAAAGGCCCTTACCGGCGTCATTCATGCGACGGACATTTCTTTTGAAAAGCTGATTCTGGAATCGGATGTTCCGGTTCTGGTCGATTTCTGGGCTCCATGGTGCGGTCCGTGTCGCATGGTCGGTCCCATTGTCGAGGATCTGGCGAAGGAATACGAAGGCAGGGCCCGTTTCGTGAAGGTCAACACCGAGGACTGTCCGATGGTGTCCCAGGCCATGGGAATCCGTTCAATTCCCACAATAGTCCTTTTCAAGGGAAAGGAAGTATTTGACCACAAGATCGGTTATGCCCCGAAGGAAGAACTCAAGGGCATGATCGACCGCTCGCTCGGCATTGAAACCCCTGGATTCTTCAGCAAGATGTTCGCCGGCAAATAGATTGTTGCCCTTTCGGTGCGAACAGCCCGCCCGTGAGGGTCGTCGAGTCGCTCAGACTTCCAATGGTCGCAAGTCAGGCGTCCCTGTGGCCGAAGATGCGGGCCGAGGCGGTCTGCAGCCGGTCAAAGTACGTGTAGAAGACCGGTGTGACGTAAAGGGTGATCAACTGTGAAAACAGCAGGCCGCCCACGACCGCAAGGCCAAGAGGCTGGCGCGATTCGCCACCGGCGCCAAGTCCCAGGGCGATCGGCAGAGTTCCCATCAGGGCGGCGACGGTGGTCATCATGATCGGGCGGAAGCGGACGGATGCCGCCTTCAGTATCGCATCCCTCGACGAAGCGCCGTTCCTTTCCTGGTCAATTGCGAAGTCGATCATCATGATGGCATTTTTCTTGACGACCCCGATGAGCATGATGATTCCGACATAGGCATACAGGCTCAATTCCATGTCGAAAATGTAAAGGGCAAGCAGCGCCCCGAAGGCCGCGAAGGGAAGCCCGGTCAGGATGGTTATCGGATGGACGAAGCTTTCATACAGGACGGCCAGGATCATGTAGATCACCAGGATCGCCAGGATCAGCAGGATCAGCATCGATGATTCCGACTTCGCGAATGCCTGGGCCTGTCCCTGGAAGGATGTCGAGATGCCGTCGGGCAGCATCGAGTCCGCAACGGCCTGGATCCTGGCCGTTGCCTGGTTGAGTGACGTGCCCTTTTTCAGATCGAACGATATCGTGGCGGCCGGGATCTGTCCCAGGTGGTTGACCGAAAGGGGGCCGACCGTTTCCTCCTGTGTCGCGACCGCGCCAAGCGGAACCAGCCTGCCGTCGGGCGTCTTGACGTACAGCAGCCGCAACGCGTCAGGATCCTTCTGGTATTCCGGAAGCAGCTCCATGATCACGTAATACTGGTTCGTCTGGGTATAAATCACCGAAATCCAGGCCGAACTGTATGCCAGGTTCAAGGTCTGCTCGACGTCGTACGACGAGACGCCAAGGGCCGAGGCGCGGTCACGGTCAACTTTTACAACGACCTGCGGGTTTTTCAGGGCCAGGTCGCTGGTCACGTCAACCAGTTCGGGAAGGTTGCGCAGTTCCTTTTCAAGCTTCGCCGTGTGTTCGTAAAGTTGCTTCGTGTCGGTTGACTGCAGGGTGAACTGGTACATCGACTTCGTTGACATTCCGCCAATGCGTATCGGCGGCGGAACCTGCATATAGAACTTCATTCCGGGAATCTTCGCGACCTTCGGACGCAGGCGTAAGATGACCTCCTCGGCGGAAACGTCGCGTTCGGATCGGTGCTTCAGGTTGATGAACATGCGACCCTGGTTCGAAAGCCCGCCCGAGTACTGGCCGACGCTGCTGTTGAATCCGCTGACGGCATCGTCGGCCCGGACGACGTCCATGACCTGGTGCTGCAACTTCAGCATCGCGTCGAAAGACGTGCCTTCGGCCGCCTCGGTCGTGACCGAGATCATCCCGATATCCTCGGCGGGCAGGAAGCCCTTTGGGCTTGCCTGGAACAGGATCACCGTTCCTGCCAGCACAAGAACCGACACGACAACGGTCAGGAAACGGTGGCGCATGACGCCGGCAAGCGTCCGTTCATAAAATCCGAGGATCGCGGCCCAGACCGGATGCGGCTTGCCCGAATGGGCGCCCCTGCGCGTGTCGATTTTCAGCGTCAGGCTGCACATCATCGGCGAAAGGGTCAGTGAAACGATGCCGGACGCCAGGATGGCAACGCTGATTGTCACCGCGAATTCCTTGAAAAGGCGGCCGACGATGCCGGTCATCAGCAGCAGCGGGATGAAAACCGCCACAAGCGAAAGCGTCATCGAGATGATGGTGAACTCGATCTCCCGTGCGCCGTCAAGCGCGGCCCGCAGCCTGGATTTTCCCATCTCGATGTGGCGATAGATGTTTTCCAGCATGACCACGGCGTCATCGACGACGAACCCGAGCGCCAGGGTCAGCGCCATCAGTGTCAGGTTGTTCAACGTATAGTCGAGAAGGTACATCACCGCGAACGTGGCGATGATGGAAAGGGGCAGGGCAAGGCTGGGAATCAGCGTGGCCGACGCGTTCCGAAGGAAAAGGAAGATGACAAGAACCACCAGAACCAGGGTCAGCAGCAGCGTCAGCTCGACATCGCGCACCGATTCCCTGATTGATTCGGATCGATCGAACAGCAGCTTGATCTGAACCGATTCCGGAAGCTGTCCCTTCAACCTCTCGACGGTTGCCTTCACGTTTTCCGCGACCTGAACCGCATTGCTTCCCGGCTGTCGCGAAACCATCAGGATGATGGAGCGCTCGTCAACGTACCAGGCCGCGGCACGGTTGTTCTCGACGTCGTCCCGGACTTCACCGATGTCTGCAAGGCGAACCAGGTTACCATCGGAATAGCTGACGATGATGGGCTTGAATTCTTCCGCCTTCAGGAGCTGCGCGTTCGTCTCGATTGAAACGGCCTTCTGGTCGCCCCACAAGGTTCCGGTCGCAAGCTTCTGGTTCTGCCTTTTCACCGCGGCCGCGACATCGGTGACACTCAAGCCCATCGCGGCCATTCTTGCGGGATCAAGCTGGATCCTGACCGCGTATTTCTGCGAGCCCCGGACGTCAACCTGCGCCACTCCGGACACCATCGAGATATTCTGGGCCAGCAGCGTCTGGCCATACTCGTCCAGCGTGGAAAGCGGCAGGGTATTGGACGTCAGCGCGTACATCACGATCGGCATGTCGGCCGGATTCGCCTTCCAGAAGCTGGGCATCTGCATGTCGCGTGGAAGTTGCCGGATCGCGGCCGATATTGCCGTCTGCACGTCCTGCGCCGCAGCGTCGATGTCGCGTTCAAGTTGAAACTGCAGGGTGATCCTGGTTCCGCCAGGGAAACTGGTCGAAGTGATCGATTCGATTCCCTGGATGGCCGAGAACTGCTTTTCAAGCGGTGCCGCGACCGAGGAAGCCATCGTTTCGGGGTTTGCCCCTGGAAGACTGGCGCTGACCTGGATTGTCGGGAAATCGACCGTCGGCAGGTTGTTGACGGAAAGGTTCACGAACCCGCCGATTCCGACAACCAGGATGGCTGCCATCAGCGTAATCGTGGCGACTGGACGCCTGATGAAGATCCCGGAAAACGACTGTCGGCCCGATTCGTTCAAGTTCATTGGCCGGCCTCTTGCCCGGTTGCCGGCCGGCCGATCCCGCGTACCTCGACCTTTGACCCGTCAGCCAGCTTCAACTGGCCGTCGGTGACGACCAGATCACCTTCGGCGACACCTTCAAGGATCACGATGTCGTTCCCGGATGTCCTTCCGGTTTTTACAGGGGCAAGTCGTGCGGTGTTTCCACCTTCCAACTTGAAGACGAACGATCCCGACTGGCCGACCTGCACGGCCTTGGAAACGACCACGATTGCATCCGTCTCCCGGCCGATCTGCGCGCCGACCTGCACGAACTGGCCGGGCCACAGGCTTTCGTCCGCGTTGTCGAATACGGCTTTCATCGTGACGCTTCCGGTTCCAGGGTCGACCTGGTTGTCGATGAAGTTCAGGGTTCCGGATCTTGGCGTGCCGGTTCCGTCCGACACGGTGGCTGTCACGCTGACGGCGCCGGCCGACGCAGCCGCCCTCACCGCGGCCAGTTCCCTTTCGGGAACGGAAAACGCAACGCTGATCGGTGTTGTCTGGTTAATGGTCACAAGCGGGGTCACGGCCGGGACAACGACATCCCCGGGATAAACCAGGTGACGTCCCGCACGCCCTGATATGGGAGCCTTGATGACGGCGTACTCCAGATTGAGTATCGAAGTCCTTTCAAGAGCCCTGGCCATTTGTACCGCCGCATCCGCCGAATCCGCCGCCGCCTGCAGCGCGTCAAGTTCACCGGCGCTGATCATCTGCCTTTCGAAAAGAGTCCGTCCGCGTTCAAGATCGCGTTTTGCAGCGTCCTGCTTGATCATTGAAGCCTTGACCTGGGCGGCGGCCTGCGCTCGCGCGGCCTCGAACGGGCGCCGATCCAACACATAAAGCGTCTGTCCGGCCTCGATGGCATCGCCTTCGGCAAAGCGGATCTCCTGGATTTGTCCCCCGACCTGTGGTCGGATTTCGACCTTCTGCAATGGCTCGACCCGGCCGACGGCCCGCAGGGTTATGTTGACATCGGATTTCCTGGCCAGTTCGGCATCGACGGAAATGGCGCCCCTGGGGCCGCCGACCTTCTTCGTGCACGATGAAAGCAGCAGGCCGTTCGTGATGACAATCGCAAAGATAACCGGCAGGCTGAACCATCGGCTTCCCGGGATTGCCTTCTGAAGGGTGTTGTCTGTCATCGGCTCGGCCTCCAGGGTGGATTCGGATCAGGCAGTTGCCACGGCCCGGGATCGGCAAAGATTAACCGACACACGCAGTCCCGTGTCAATCCCCGGAGTTCCCAGTGGTTGCAGTTCCCTGGAATTAATCCCTGATTTTCATCAATTTCAGGAAGATCATCCCCGGTATTGTCGCGGCGAAGGCAAGGATGTAAAGGTTCAGGTAGCCGAAAGATTCGACGAAAAGGCCGCCGAATCCCCCGAATGCCGTTCCGCCGACCGATGCGATTGCGCTTGCGATTGCGTAGTGGGCCGCCTTGAATTCGGGGTTGCAGGTGCGCATGATGAAGACCACAAGCACCGCGTTCCCCAGCCCGGCCGCGAACTGCTCATAGCTGTGAACCGCGGTGATTATCGACAGGCCTGATGCAGTCGTTGCGTCGGGAATGGCCCAGGCAAGCCAGATGTATGCCCATATGTTCAGGTTCATCGCAAGCGTCAGCGGCCAGACGGCGCGCCCAAGTCCCCATTTTGATATCGCGCGGGCGGATACCAGCGACCCTGCGATCGAAGCCACCGTGCCGAAGACCCCGGAAACCCATGACAACTGTGGCTTTGTCACCCCCAGTTCGCGCATCAGGAACGGGGTGTTCATGGAAAACAGGACCTCGTCGCCCAGCTTGTAGGTCACCACGAACAGAAGGACAAGCCAGGCTCGTGGCTGGGAAAGGTAGGTCGTGAAGGCCCGTCCCCAGTCCCGGGCAATGGCAGCGCCATCGCGGGCCGTCCTGTCGGCCCCGGTCGGGTTCGGCAGCATCCGCCAGTGGTACAGAAGCAGCAGTCCAAGCGCTGCGGCACCCCCGATCCAGCCGGCTGTCCATGAGACCCATCCGGCCATGGCGACCAGCACGCTCTTGGTGAAGATCACGGCAAGCCGATACGCCAGCACCCGCAGGCCCGTATATGCCGCCTGCCTGGTCGGGTCGTCGATTGCCTCCATGTAGAAGCCGTCAATCGCGATATCGTGGGTTGCCGAAAGGAATGCCAGCATCACCAGGAGCACGATGGTTGACCTGACGGCAAGCGACTGCATTCCATCGGCCGCGGGTGCTGCCGTTCCTGCCGTGACATCCGGACCGGCCGCGGCCAGCAGCCCGACAATGGCGAATCCGGCGACCAGGGCAAGTTCCACGACCAGCAACCATTTTCGTCGCGTCGCGAACAGATCGACCGCCGGTGCCCACAGGAACTTGAAATTCCAGGGGATGCCCAGGAAATTGACGAATCCAAGATAGGCTTCCCGGACGCCGATATCTGTCAGATAAACCGAAGAAAGGTACCGCACCAGCATGTACGGCAGCCCCTCGGCGAAATACGTGGAGAAAACCCAGGACCTTGGGTTTTTCGCTTGCTCGGGCCTGGATTCACTGGTCATCCGCGATCCGGTCTGAAGCTGGGTCAAGGTTATGCCCGCACCGGCTTCGGTGCAAAGTCCGCGCCTTCAAAGGTTGTTGCGACTTGCCTTGCGCAAGGCTAGAATCCCGTCCCATGAAAATCCAGGAAGCAATCACGTTCCTTGCCGGCCAGTTCACCGCGATTGACGATTTCCGCGGTCAGGGTTTGAACCGCCATAGATCCCCGGAGTTCAAGACAAACGTCGCGGCGCTGGTCGCGTGCGTCGTTCTGTTTGGGAACAATTTCTTCGTGATTGGCGGGCCTGCCCAGAAGTGGGTGATGCAGAATGCGATCGATTTCGTCGTTTCCATGCAGCCCGGGGATCTTCGCGCCACGCTGCTGGACGTCGTTTCAATCAGCAGGAACGCCTATTGGTCGCTTGGTTGCCTGTTCTTTTACTTCGTAATTCCCGCCCTGGTCATCCGCCTGGTCTTCCGGGAAAAACTCTCCGAATACGGCCTGTCGCCGAAAGGCTTTTTCAAGCACTTGCCGATTTACCTGCTGCTGTTCCTGCCGGTCGCCGCGGGCACCGTTCTTGTCAGTTATTCCGATTCCTTTCAAAGGACTTATCCGTTTTACCACAACCCCCGTTTCATCTGGGACATGCTGCTGTGGGATTTCCTTTATTGTGTCCAGTTCTTCGGCCTTGAGTTCTTCTTCCGTGGATTCATGGTTCATTCCATGAAGTTCAAGCTGGGTTCCTCGGCCGTCTGGGTCATGGTTCTTCCGTACTTGATGATTCATTTCACCAAGCCCGCGCCAGAGGCCTTCGGTGCCATCATCGCGGGAACTGTGCTGGGCGTCCTCTCACTGCGCACGTGCAGCATCTGGGGTGGGGTATTCATCCACTGCATGGTCGCAATCATGATGGACTGGCTTTCGCTGATTCATCGCGGGGCATTCCCGTCCATTCTTGAGTAGGACGCGGCATTTCGGCTTCAGGCCGGCGGCGTTGCCGAGCGACACCATGCTGCGGACGGGAACCTGGAACCCCGCGAATCGTGCGCATCAATCATGAAGGTCATCGATTCAGTACAGGAAAGGGATCGTCAGAAGGCATCGGTAAATGCATCGGCAAAATGCATCGGTAAAGGCATCGTCAAAAGGCATCGGTAAAGGCATCGGTCTAGTAGAGGTATTCGTTCGCCGGTCTGGGGACGGTGCTCAAGGAGGCTTCACGGATCACGGGGATGGTGCGGCCGTCCTTTTTATGAAGGGTGAATTTTCCGCTTACGCGAATCCAGACGTTTTCACCCTTGATGGTCGTGGACTGTTTTGTTTCAAAAATCAGGGCGATCGGCTGGGCATCGGCCGCGCAGCATGAAATCAGGAACCTGAAGAGGACTTTTGCCCGGTCGCCGAACTGGCGCGCGATGTCTTCGTTCGTGTCGACCATGCCAATCACTGATACCTGCTTGCCCTCGAAAAGCTTGGGCGTCTCGTAAAGCGATGTCAGGGCCGTTTCGATTACGTCCGGCGTGCCGTCGTCGTCAGCTTCGTCGTCGTTGTCGCCCTTCGGGCGTTGATCTTCAGGAAGCGTGCCAGGTTCGTGCGGTGGCTGCTGTGGCGGCTGGGAGCCGGCCTCGACGTCCGTCCCGGATCCGGTTGACGGGGTGCCTGAAGCGTTGCCCGGTGTCCCGTCCTGGTTCCACTTGCGGCTGAACCTTATCCGGTCGGTCTTTGACGGGTTCAGGGAAGAGGGAACGTCCGCGTCGTCAGCCGAAACGGTGCCGGCTTCCCCGGCCTGGCCGTTGTCAACGGCCGCCCGGCCGCCCGCGGGGACGCCCGAATCGTCAGAAGGTTCCACATTGACCGCCATCCCGGCAGTTCCCGTGAATCGTTTGTTGAAAGTGTAGTAGTCGAGTGACGCGCCCTGGGCGTTCAGCAGGAAAAGAAGCGGAATCAGCAGTATCAGTGGGCGCTGGAAGGCCGACCAGTGAAGTCGGTCGCCCGGTTCGCGCCCCATCTCGGCGATCATTACCGCCAGGAACATGGCAAGCGCCGCGCCAAGCACATAGCCGAATTCCGGTCGCAGGAAGGTCAGGTAACGCCCACCCTGAAGAAGCTCGATCAGGGCATATACCCAGATGAAGAAAACAATGACTCTGGCACGCGCGAAGATGAATGCAATCAGCGACTTCATGGCATCACCTTCGTGAAGAAGCCGCTGTAATGGGCCGCAATCGAGACAAGCGCGGCCGAAACAAGGATCAGGGATGCCAGGGCCGCGATCGCCCTCTTGCGGAAAAGTCCCTGGTACATCAGCAGCAGTTTGAGGTCGAACATCGGACCTGTAAGAAGGAAGGCGAGTTGCGCCGACATGGGCATGATTCCACGGAAGGATGCCGCGATGAATGCGTCGGCCTCCGAGCACAGGTTCAAAAGGATCGCGAGCGCCATCATCATCAGGATCGAAAGAACCGGAATCTGGAAGATCTGCGTGAATACCGTGCGATCGATGTACGTCTGGGCAATGGCCGCGATGAACGCGCCGATCACAAGGTAATGGCCAACCCCAAGGAAATCGTCGGCCGCGTGCAGCATGGCGGCACGCATTTTGTCAATAAAACGCGGGCCCTTCGGCGCTGCGTGATGGTGGCCGCAGGCGCATGTCTGACCGCCTTCATGCTCATGGTCGTGTTCGTGGCCGCTTTCGCCATCGTGTTCGTCCTGGTGGTCGTGGTCGTGGCCGCACGCGCATCCGGCCGCGCCGGCGCCAGGCATCGCGACGTCATCGACGAAAGCCTGCCTTTTCCTGAAAATGCGATCCATGGCAAGACCGATGGCAACCGCAATCAGGTAGCCGCCGATGAATCTTGCCGCCATCATCGGCCATTCCAGTTTGTATGCGACCAGCGTCGAACCGGCCACGATTGGGTTCGCGATCGGTCCCCCAAGCAGGTACGCGACGGCCCCCGCCATCGGCAGGCCCTTTCTTGAGAGCCTTCTGACAATCGGAACGATTGCGCATTCGCACACCGGGAAGATGACCCCCAGGCCGGCCGCAATCAGAACCGTTTTCCAGCGTTTACGGGGAAGCAGCGACGCGATTCTTTCGCGGCTGACGAAGGTTTCAAGCAGCCCGCCGACGACGGCGCCCAGAAGCATGAATGGCACGGCCTCCAGGACGATGCTTGCGAAGATCAGCGAAAGCGTCCGCATCGATTCCATCGCCTGTCCCGCGAAGAACAGGGTGACGGTGGCGACAAGGAACAGTGTTTCGAAAATGAACGACCGCATTCCGATCGGTCGGACTTTTGCTTTCATCGGGCCTTTTCCTTTCGAAGCGCGACAGGCACGAAGCTTACCAGAAACCATGTAAATGAAATCAGGATGATTGTCGCGCCGGTTGCCGTCCTGATCGACTGATGCGCGGAAAGCAGCAGTCCGCCGACAGCCGAAGAAACGCTGATTCCGACGGCCCACCAGAACATGGTTCCGCTTGACCTTGCAAGGTTGCGGGCCGTGGCCGCCGGAACGATGAGCATCGCGGTCACCAGCAGGACACCCATGGCCCACACGGAAAAGATGACGACAAGCGCCAGGAGCGCCGCGAACACGTATTGGTATGCCCAGACTTTCACGCGGTGGACTTCGGCCAGGTCGGGGTTGATGCAGATGTAAAGAATCCGGTTGAACGCAAGAATCTGGAAAGCCGAAAACAGGAGCAGAAGTCCGCCAAGTTGAAGCAGATCAACGTCCGCGATGGTCAGGATGTCGCCGTAAAGGAAAATCTGGGTGTCCCTGGCAAGGGAAGGATCCCTGCTGACAAGCGCGATTCCCCCGGCGGTGACCGCCGCGAAGAACACACCGATGACGGTGTCCGACGACAGCATCGAATGTCGTCCGATGGCCACTATTCCGATGCCGACGGCAACCCCGAGCAGCGGCATAGACCAGTGCGGATGCACCGAAAACAGCGCGCCCAGGGCGATCCCGGCGAATGCGGAATGGCTTATCGCGTCCGAAAAGAAGGCCATCCGAAGGTTGATGACCTGGACGCCCATGGCAGCAGTCATGGGCGCGAGCAGCAGAAGTCCCAGCATGGCTCGTTGCATGAAGCCGGCCTGCATGCACTCAAGCGGTATCAGGGCGCCGATGACGGCAAGAATCGGGCTCAAGTCAGGCATTGCCAGCCCCCGTTCCTTCACATCCGCACGAATGCGACAGCGGACCGATGACGGCCCCGCCCATATGCGTTCCGAAAGCCCGGGTAAGATTTTCCGGGTTAAGCGTTACAGTTGGATTACCTTCCGCGATAACGCGTCCGTTCAACAGGATGGCGTATGTTGCGTGGCTTGCGGCAAGGCCCAGGTCGTGCGTTACCATGACCTGCGTGAAGCCGTGCTCGGCCCGCAGGTTTTCAAGCAGTTCGCAGAAGATCTGGCCTCCCCTGAAATCCACGCCGGCGGCCGGTTCGTCAAGAATCAGCAGATCCGGATCCTGCTGAAACGCCAGTGCAAGCAGGACTCTTTGCAGTTCGCCGCCGGAGAGAGCCCCGACTCTGCGCCGGGCCAAAGCGCCCGCCCCGACCATTTCCAGAAGCCGGGTCGCCCGTTCTCGGATATCGCTGGAAATTCCGAGCCACAGGGGCCTGCGCTGTGAACCCATTGCAAGAAATTCCATCACCGTAAGCGGCATTCCCCGGTCAAATGCAAGGCGCTGCGGCACGTACCCGACCCTGGCGGCCCGGCCGTCCGGGGTGCTGCCGATCCTGACGGCACCGGAATGGCTGATCTTTCCAAGCAGGGTCATCAGAAGCGTGGTCTTTCCGGCACCGTTCGGCCCGACTATGCACGTGCAGCCGCCACGCGGGATCCTTGCGGTCACGGAGTCAAGAACCTGGACGCCGCCGAAGTTGACCGAAACATCGTCAAAGCAGATCGCCGTCGTCTTCGGGTCGTGGCGGCAGAGGTCGCCGCGCTTCTGACCGCAGTCGGTGCATTCAGCGGGTTCCAAGTGTCTTCTCCAGCGCGGTGATATTCTGCCGCATGACCTTTTCGTAATAATCGGTTCCGGCCCCGGCCGGCCCGGTTGCCACCGGATCCAGCAGTCCGACCGGAATGCCGGCTTCGGCCGCCAGGGCCCGCGGAACCTTCTGCGGGTACTGAGGCTCGACAAAGATTGCCCCGGCGCCGCCGGCCCGGATGGTTTTTGTCAGGGCAAGCATCTCGGCGGCCGACGGTTCGTAGCCGGGATGATCCTGTACGAAGGCCGTTATCTGCAGCCCGACGTCCCTGGCCAGATAATCGAAGGCCCCGTGCTGGGTCACAATCCTTACGTTCTTCAGTCTTTTGACGGCTGCCTGGAAATCGGCCGTCAGCCTGTTCATCCTGGCCTCGAAAGCGGTCGCGTTTCGTTCGTACAGATCCTTTGACGAAGGTCGGATCGACCCAAGTTCCCTTGCGATGTTCCTTGCAATCCTGGCTGCCATCAAAGGGCTTGCGAACAAGTGGGGGTTGGTTCCCTTGTGGACGTGGCCGGCTTCATGCGCGTGTCCGGCAGCGTCGTCCTGCCTGCCGTCGTTCCCATGGTGTTCGGCATAATGCGGGCACTCATGGTGCCCGGCGCCAAAATGATCCTCGTGGTGGTGTCCTTCATGTCCAGTCTTGTCGCCGGCCGTCTTGTCATGATGGGCGACGGTTTTGCGGGCGCCTTCGCCGTGTGAGTAATCCATGACGCCCTGGATACCGCTGGAAGAATCGATAACGACGGCCTTGCCGCCGGAAGCCCGGTTCTTGCCCTGAACCAGCGAATCGTCCATTCCAAGTCCATTGATGATGATCACGTCGGCCGCGGCCATCCTGGAAAGGTCGTTCGGCGTGACCGAGTAGTCGTGCGGACATCCCATGGAAGGCGCGATGAGCAGGTCGTTCGAAATCCCGGCATCGCCGACGGTGACAATTCCGGTAAGCAGCCAGATGGGAAAAGTCGTCGAAAGAACCTTGGTCCTTCCTTCAAGCGCGTGGGAAAACGCCGGGATCATAACGATCGCTGACACCAGCAGGGCCTGAAAAAACCGCCTTTTCACGGGTGACCTCCAATACAGGATTCGTCGTCGTTCGCATCGCCGCATTCGATCACGATTCCATGGCATTCCCCGCACTCGCTGATGTGGTGCGCCATCGAAAACCTCTGCCAGTGGGTCATCTGGCGTGGCGTCAGCGTGCCGGAACCGCGGCAAAGCGGACATGTGCCGTCCAGAGCCGCCATCAGTGCCGACCTGATGAATTCCGAACGGTTCTTCATTCGGTTCAGCGCGTCTTTCAGTTCGCCATCCACCTTGAACGTGATGACGTCGGACTTTTCCATGTCGGAGTCCCCTCCGGAAGTGGTGTAATACTATGTATTACAGCCCGTCCGATGTCAAGCCTGGCGCGGACAACGGCAGTCCTGTCATTCATTTGGATGAAACATTGAGCCGGTCAGGTCATGTCGGGATTTCTAGAACCACTGCACCACGTAGTTCTGGATGACGTGGGGCGTTCCATCGCCATTTTTCCTTTCAAAGAAGGGTTGGGCGTCGTCGTAGTAGCAGATGCGGCCGACGTCCCACATATCCAGCATCGTCATGCCCGATTCAAGCGTGACCGAAATCGGTTCCTCGCCGTTGATGAATATCTTCACAGTCGGGTACGACTTGCCGAACGTGTGGTCATCGTAGTAGTGGACGCCAACCTTGTAGCAGTTCGGGTGTGTCGTCGAGTACTTGGGATCCGGCCTGGGGTACGTGAAGTTTTCCGGGCCGGCGCCGTCGGTGTCGTCAAGGTCGAAGTTGGGTTGGTACAGCGGGTCACCCGGATTGTCGTCATCCCACGTTGGATGTGGATTCATCCAGCCGATGCAGTCCCACCTGGGGTCGAAGAATCCGTAACGTGATCCCGTTTCCGGATCAATAATCCCGCCTTCCGGGGCTGCAAGGGGATGAACGATGTGCAGGTCAAGGTCGGCGCCGCAATTGACAGTAAGTTCGCACTCATCCGTCTGATCCGGGTCGGACGGCGTATTCCAGGTCAGTTCGATGTGAAGGCCACCCGGTGGAACGACCTGAATCGATTTGCAGCAACTGTCGGAACAACCGTCGTTGTTAAACACTTCAAGACAGAATTCGTAATCGCCAACAATGTTTGGCTGGAAGGTCGGATCCTTCCATGTCGAAGCGGGATTGAATACCTGGGCCGATTCGTTTGGTTGCCTGACCGTCCAGTCGTAAGACTTGATGCCGCCGCCAATGGTCGGATCATAACTGTTGTTCACCATCTTGATGATGACCTGGGGCAGTACCTCGGCGTTTTCGGCAAGCTGGACATCGCCTTCCATCATCTGGAACCGGCAAACGGCGCATTCCGCCTCGGTGCCAATGCCGGACATCGGAATCTCGACCGACAGCCTGGCTGAATTGTTATCAACCACCATGAGGCACTCGTCGGGAATGAACATTTTGTCCGAGTCCTTGGGGCTGACATCGGCCGGGGTGTATTTCGCGATGACGCTGGTTGAAAGACCGGGCTGGATGACCAGCGGGTTCGTGCTGTCGAACTCGCCCGTTCCGGTAAGGTCGAAGCTGAATTCCGCACAGTTATCGCCATCCATGCGGATAGCCGTGATTTCAAGCGGTTCGTCGCCGCAGCTCGTGATGGTGACCGGAACGCCCTTGACGCCGGTCGCTGCAATGGTCGAACCGAATTCAATCGGATTCGGCATGACCTGGATGCACGGTCCGCTCATGTTGGCCTGGACCGTGACCGTGAAGGCCTCGCCAACGGTGCTGTCATAGTCCGGATCATTGCTGTGGAAACGAAACTGGAACATCGCAGGAGTGGGTTTTGTGGCGGTATAGAAGACAGGAATATCAATCGAGTTTCCAGGATTGATCACGACCGCTTCCGCGCATACGGTTGAATCCAAAGTAAACAGGTCCGCCTCCCGGTAGGACACGGAAACTGGAATGCTGGCGTCCTTGTCGGTTGCCCAGGCGTCCGGAATAGTCGAATCGGCATATCGCCGGCAGGGCCAGACGAAAGAAAATCCTTCCGAATAAGCGAGGCCTTCAACTTTGAAAATTTCCAGTTCCTTCAAGCCGGGATTGTGAATGGTCAGATTCTCCCGGGCTGGAATCACCCCGACCGGGACAAAATCCAGGTCAAGCGGGTTTGGTGTAACCACAATTTTTGCGACCGGTTCCGGAGCCGTGTCATAACCCAGGTCGTCCTGGTTGATGACGTCCTGCTGATCGGTCGAACCGGCACAGGCCGCCATGAAAGTCATCATGCCTGCCAGACAGAGAAACAAAATTCCAGGGACTCTTTTCATCTGGTACATCCTTTGGGTCAGGATCATGAATCACAAGCCTTATGTGAGCATCATAATCCACAAGTGATCCAAGACTCTCGGCATTTATTTTGCAGTCATTCTATTCTGGACGGTGCTGCGAATCAATGTCGCCACAACCTGAAATCGCGCTTCGATAATCGCCGGGCGTACGCCGATGGCCGGGGCAGGCGGCGGGGAAGCCTGGAGCGGCATACCCCACCCGATGCGATGCGAGGGCGTACTCCCTTCCTATGAGGGGATGACTCAGCCCGGGCGCAGATTGACTTGAAGGGCGCCATCGGGGACAATCCGGGCGGCTCGATTTGACAGGGTGAATGCAATGTTCGACAACCACAGGGCGAAGATAGCCGACCTTAGTGAGAGAACCCAGGTTCTCGGGAGGTATCTTTGACCGTCCGACCAGGGAAGCCAGAATCGCCGAGATAGAACAGCTTTCTACCAGCGCGGGTTTCTGGGCCGATCAGCGCAAGGCCCAGGCGATCATGCGCGAAAAGAACCAGATCCAGAAGGAAATCGAGGCCTGGGAAGAGCCGGCAAGGATGCTCCGGGACGCGGCCGAACTGCTTGAAATGGCCGACATGGAGCAGGCCGTCGAGTTTGACCAGGAAATCGACGCGGCACTGATCGCGGTCGAGCACAAGGTTTCCGCGTTGGAATTTGCCAGGATGATGTCCGGGGAAAACGACACGGCCCCCGCGCTGGTCACCATTCATTCCGGAGCCGGCGGAACCGAGTCTCAGGACTGGGTCGCCATGCTTCTTCGCATGTACTTGATGTACTGCGAAAAGGCCGGATTCAAGGTCGCAATGATGGATGAGCAGCCTGGCGACGAGGCCGGCATCAAGAGCGTTACCTTTTCCGTCGAGGGCGACCACGCTTTCGGGTATCTGAAGGCGGAACACGGGGTGCACCGGCTTGTTCGCATATCGCCGTTCGATGCGAATGCAAGGCGTCACACCACTTTCGCCAGCGTCGATGTCATTCCCGACATCGAGGACACGATTGAAGTCGAAGTCAAGGAAGAGGATCTGAGGATCGACACGTTCCGTTCCGGCGGGGCCGGCGGGCAGCACGTAAACAAGACCGATTCGGCCGTCCGCATGACGCACCTGCCGACCGGAATTGTCGTCCAGTGCCAGAACGAGCGTTCGCAGATGAAGAACCGGTCAACAGCGATGAAACTGTTGAAGGCACGCCTGTACGAACGTGAACGCCAGATGAGGGACGCTGAAAAGGATGCCCGCGAGGCCGCGAAGATGGGTATCGATTTCGGCAGCCAGATCAGGTCGTACGTCCTTCATCCATACCAGCTCGTGAAGGATGTCCGCACCGGATACGAGACCGGCAACACGTCGGCCGTCCTGGACGGGGAACTGCAGCCGTTCATCGAAGCGTACCTGCTGAAGGCGGCCGGCGTCTGAGATTATCGTCGCAGTTTCCGGAAGGTGTCCTGTTTCGCCTTGCCAAGGGTGGCCACCCGCATCCACACGAACCAGGCAGAAGGTTCGATGTCCTCCTGGCAGCTTGATTCGTCAAGAAACATGGAGTCCGCGCCGGACATAAGCCATTTCATCGAATAGCCGGCATGGGTGCCGGTCAACGTCGGATGCTCGCCCGGCTTCATGACAAGCCTGCTTTCGTCGGTCGTGACGGCAATCCTTGAATGAACCCAGGTGTGATTGCAGAGCAGATCCGAAAGCACGACTTCCGAGTAGCCGGTTTCAGGCAGGGCCGCAAGGTGGATCGGATTCACGCCATCCGGGGGCGGAAGGACTTCCCCGGAGAAGGCCCGGATAACCGGCCCGCGTTCATCCGTCACAATCAACTCGCGCGGTTGCCGCCGGTTCATCACGACGCTGATCTGGGCGCCCGGCTGGAGATCCGGCATTCCCGGGCCCCACAGAAGCAGGCTGAAGCTGGCTTCCGGCACCTTGTCGCCGAAACCGAACTCGACGTCGGTCATGCGGAACAGGAGCGTACGGCCCTCGGCCACCAATTCACTTATGCCGGCAAGCCTGCCCCTGATCTGGACCGCGGGCGAAGATTCGAATTCATTCACCCCGAGCTCAGGGGAAAGCATTTTCCAGTCGGGGCCGGGCGAAGCGGCGCGAGGCTGGGGGCCACTTGCGTACCGCGTGATTTGGGCGCATCCGGAAATGGCGGCAAGGACAGCAAGCGCGGAAACCATCACCGCCAGATTTGTTGGACGCATGAACCGCCGTTCGAACCGGCCATCCATCGTTGACACCCCCTTTACGGCTGGCTAGTATAACACCGGTATCCCCTGGGACGGTCTGATATGAATAAGTTCCTTATTTCATTGGTTTCCATCCTGGCTGTTGTCGTGGTGGCGACACCTTCGCGGTCTGATGCCGCCGAGGCAAGGCGCCTGCTTCCCTTGAAGGTGATGGGCGACAAGCAGGTCGAGGACAGGATTGACGGGCTGACGCAGGCCATGGTGCGGCAGCTTGTGAAGTATCCGGATGTCCGCATGCAGCCGGTTCCTTCAGATGATCCCCTGGATATCATGCTTGAGGCCGGTTGCGAGGATCTGGACGAAGCCTGCCTGAAGACCATCGGTTCATCAGCCGGTGTCGATGAAGTCCTTCTGCTGGTCGTCGAGAATGTTCGCGGCATGTTCCGCGTTACCGCGCACATGGTCAGCGTGGCTGGTGGAAATTCAATGGATCCCGAAGTCACCGGTAATTCCGGCGATCAGCTTGAGGAGATGGTTGCCGGAGTTATCGTCAAGACGCTGGGGCCGGTTCCCGAGGTCGCCCCGGTGGTTGCGCCGGTTGTCACCAGGTTGGATCTGTCCGTGGCTTCAGACCCTTCCGGCGCGGAAGTTTTCGTAAATGGGGATTTTTCTGGAATGACCCCGGTGAGGTTGAGCCTGGAACCGGCCGAGTACGAGATTTCAGTCCAGAAGGACGGATACATTTCAAGCACTCAGCAGGCGATCGTCCGGGACGGTTCGCCCGACAGGCTTGAAGTTAAGCTTGATCGCAAGGCACCGGTCGCCGCAGCCGTCGCGCCGGTCGCCGTCGTTCCTCCCGCGGCCGCCGCGGCTGTCCCGGCCGCCGCCCCGGCCCCCGCCGTTGCCGCACCTGTTGTGGCTCCCGTGGAACCTGTGCCCCCGCCTGTGGTGGCTCCGGTGGAACCCTTGCCGCCGCCGGTCGTTGCCGTTGTCGAGCCCGCGCCCATGCCGGAACCTGTCGCGCCCCCGGCCGAACCGATTGAGAATCGGTCCTCCGTCAATTCGGAACCTGTCTATAAGAAGTGGTGGTTCTGGACCATCATCGGCGTCGCCGTTGTCGGCGCCGGAACAATCGCGGGCATCCTGGCTTCACAGGGTGACTCCACGCCGGGTGAAGCCGGCTTCTCGCCCTGGGGCGGTTATGCTCCGAGGGACGTAACCCTTTACCCGATGTTCCGGTAATCCTGGAGGCAATACCATGAAGTTGCGCGCTTTCGCGTTCATGATTTCGGTTGCGATGATGGCTGCCGGCTGCGATGACGGTCTTGTCGGCTCATGGAACGGTTCCGGGGGGGAAGGCTCGATATCGATGGGCGTTGCCCACTCCGGGGCGGCGGCTTCAAGCGGTGTCAGGGTGAAGTCGTTCGTCATCAAGCTTTTTAGGAACCGGGACCGGTTTCTTGCGGACAAGCCGTTTTTTGAGTCCGGGTGTTCGGGCTATTCCCAGGGCTTCAATATCGGCAACCTTCCCGAGGGATCCGATTATGTCGTGATGTACCTTGGATACGCCGACAGGGAATGCAGCCCTGGCCAGCTTGTCAGCAAGGGCGTTCGCGGCGGCATGAGGGTTACGAAGCAGGGCACCGGTGATGCCTTCTATTACATCCCGGTCAATTCAATCGGCCTTTTCAATCGGCTTGCCTTGCCGGATCGCAGGTTGAATCCGGAACCGGGCGATCCGGTTGTGACCTGCCTGACCGATGCCGACTGCCGGCGTGTGATTCCCTGTGAAGACCCGGACAAGCCCGAGGTGTGCCCGTGCCCGGTCACGGTTGAATGCGAGGACTGGGAGATAGACCAGGGCGACTGTCCGGATGGCACGAAGGTGATGCAGTACAACGTCCATCCCGGCGCGCTGTGCCTGGACGGGACGTGCAGACTGGAATCCCTTTTCCCCTTGAATACGCGTGGTGACAGGGCTTTTGCCGCATCCGTGTCGACTTCCGGGGGCGACGTCGTGACTGTCGGCGGATTCAGCTTCCTGGATGCCGGTCGGATGAAGGTTGCCGGCTATACCGACGAGGTTCTGGCACCCGAGACCTTCTTCATGGATGGGGGAACCGGACTGTTCGAAATCCTCGAGCACGACCGGGCGCTTGATGCCGGCCTTGGACTTGCCTCCGCCGCCATGATTGACGCGACCAGGTTGGTCGTGGTCGGCGGCACGTCAACTGCCGGAACGGGCGCCATCGAGGGCGTTGTGGCATCCCCGGTGATCGAGTCGCAGGAATGTGTCGATTCGTGTCCGGTCGAGTATTCCCCGTACATGTACTTGATTGACACAACGACCGGCGCGGTTTCCCGCGCCACGATGGAGACACCGATTATCGCGTCCGCGGTTGTGGGCGTATCCAGGTCAAGGCCTGGTTTCCTGGTTCGCGCCGGGGCTCAGATAACGGACATGGGCGGCGATCTGGTTTCGGGACCGTCCCGCATTTCGATGGTCTGCAACGTCTCCGACACCAATGGGATCTCGTGCAATGAACTGGCACCCGGCAAGGGTGTCGCCAGGTTCATGCCGACCGGAGTCTGCCTGGAGATGTCGCTTGGCCTTTGCACCAGGTATCTGACCATCGGCGGTACAAGCGATCAAAACAGGTTCGCGGAAATCTATTATTCATCGAACGACTCGGTCAAGGTGCTTACAGGTTCCGGCCAGGTTCCCGCGATGCTTTCCGGAGCGACCGCGTTTGTTGCCGGTGACAGGGTGTGGACAGTCGGCGGCACATCCGACAGTTCAGGCACCAACCCTGCCGTTCCATACAGCCTTCAGGTGGACGAAGCGGCCGGCACTGTAATCGTCTCGGAAGTGGCAATGGGTTCCGGTGACGTCGCCGCGCTGTCGAGATCGCTTCACCGGACGACGGTTCTGGCGGATGACAGATCCGTCCTGGTCACCGGCGGCGTGGATCGAAACGGGTCTATCGTTCAGGATGCCGTACTCCTTCGTGTCGATGAAGCCGGCCTGAAGGTTGTGGAGTCGGGTCTGAAGATGGATAAGCCCAGGATCGGGCATTCCGCGACGCTGGTCACCGGCGGCCTGCTTGACGGGTCCGTCCTGATCACCGGCGGCTTCAGTTCGGTCGGCGGTGACTTCGCCGCCGGCGCCGAGTTGTACCTGCCGCGCTAGGCAGCTTCGGAAGATCATTTGAAAAGAACCATTCCACCAATCGTAATGGTTCCAATCGCGGCCGTCGCGGCCACGGTAACCGGACTTGCCATCATTTTTCCGATTCAGTGGCTTATGGTCGCGGCTATTGTCGCTGGATTGACGGTCGCGGGCGGTGCAGCGGTCCTGGTTGCGGGGTGGGCTTTGTCGCGCCGCGCCGTGGGTGAATCGGTGCCTGTCGTCAAGGGCCACGATCGCTTCGTTATCGTTACCGTTGCGGCAACGGCCGTGCTGTGGGCCCTTTGCGCCCCCGACGTCTATTTCAGGGATGGCGGGGAACTTGCCGGCGCCGCCGTCGGCCTCGGTGTTCCGCATCCGACCGGATTCCCCGCGTTCTGCATGGCGGGCAAGCTGTTTTCGTTCATTCCCGCGGGAACCGCCTTCTTCCGCATCAACCTTCTGTCGGGACTTGCCGCTGCACTTGCCGCCGCCATGTCCTGGCTGCTTGCCGATCGCGTAACCCGAAGGTCTGAATCGATTCCCGCCGCCCTTTGGTGGGTCGCGCCGTTGGCCTTCCTTGGATCGGCGAACGCCTGGCTTCACGCCACGACCACCGAGGTCTATTCCATTTCGATGCTGGGACTGGCCGCGGTCGTCTTTCTTGGATTGGAATCGGTTCAGCGCAGGGATGCCAGGCTGCTTGCTGCAGCCGCTTCCATAGCTGGTATCGGTGCCGGCGTTCACATCACGATGCCGCTTTACGGTTCGTTTGTGATCCTTGCCTGCCTGGTCGGGCTTGCCCGATGCGGCGCCTGCGGTCCCGACAGGCTCAGGGGCCTGTTTCGAACCGGGTTTCTGGTCATGATGGCCGGGGTTATCGGCACTTTCGTCGTCCTGTACCTTCCGGTCGCCGCCGGGCGCGATCCGCTGCTCAACTGGGGCGATCCATCCAGTCTTGACAGGTTCGTCGCCCACCTTTCAGGCCAGCGGATCCGGGATTCGTTCGGCGGGCGGATTGGCGGCTCGGGCATCGTCGAGATTGTCGCCAACGCCACGATGGCCGGGCGCAACCTGGTCGAGTCGCTGTGGCCGATCCTGCCGCTCGCGATTTCGGGGGTTGTCCTTGGGGGCCGCCGGCGTCCGCTTGCAGTCGTAATTCTTTTGTTCCTGATCCTGGCCGACCTGGCCTTTGCCGTCTTTATAAACCCGATGGGGATTTTCGACCTTCAGGTTCTGATGACCGCGACCTGGGCCACGGCCGTTCTGGCGGGAATCGGGGCGTCCGAGATTGCCTTCGCGATGATCGGGCGTGCCGGTACGGCAGGATGGCTGGCAACAGGTGGCCTTGCCGCGCTTCTTGTCGTATTCCAGTGGATTTCGGCGCCGGCCGATCGCGATATGTCCGGCTTGCATGGCGCAAGGGAGATCACCGATCACGTCGTTCGCGATTATCCGTGGGGATCCATCGTGATGACGGCATCGGACGACCTTTCCTCGATCCTTCTTGGTCGCCAGGCGGTTGAGGATTCACGGCCCGATCTGGCGATCCTGGTCAAACAGCATCTGTCCGATCAAGCTTTCGTGACGCGGCGCCTGAATCCGTTTCGTCTGGCGTTCCCGGCGGGCGGGCGGGCCAGTATTCTTGACGCCGTTGATGCCAGGCCTTTTGAATCGGCTGGCGAGACCGCGTCAGACGGACTGGCCCGGGCCGTTCGGACGTTCATGCCGCTGGCGCCCGTTTTCCTTGAACCGGGCGAGGGCAGGGTCGATGAATCCGTCATTGACCTTTTCCAACCGGCCTTTCCGTTGTGGGTCGCGGCCGCTCCTGTTGCCTCCGGGCCAGGCGGGTCGCCCGATGGCCCGTTCCGCGAAGTTCAAATCGCGTCGCTGGCGTCGATGACGCATCTTCACGGGCTGGATCGCTGGGGACGTGCCTGGCTTGCCGAATTCAACCGGCTGCTTGGAACGCGTGCCGCGATGGCCGGCCGTGATGGCGACGCGCTGAAGCTTCTTCAAAGGGCCGTCACCGTCAATCCCGATGATTTCAGGGCGTGGCACAACCTCGGCGTTCTTGCCGACGCCGGTGGCGACAGCGGCATCGCCGTGAAGCTTGTCGCAAATTCGCTTTCCATCAATCCGGGATACGCGCGTGGCTGGCAGACGCTTGCAGGTGTTGCGGGTCGGGCCGGCAGGCATGACCTTGCCCGTGATTCGCTTCGCCGCGCCGCCGCGCTTCTGGGCACGCAACCGACACGCGCCGCCGTCTCACCTGCCGAAAAATGATTCATGTGTGGTAATAATCGAATTTTTCTGTAAAATCCGCGCCTGATTTCGCCCGGCCGCCAGATGCCGGGCCGCCGTCATACGACCATTTTCAAGGAGGTCATCATGAGCACGGCAAAACCGATCATTGCCATAATCGGCAGGCCGAACGTCGGCAAGTCAACGCTTTTCAACAGGATTCTTGGTCGTCGCGCCGCAATCGTCGATGACTTTCCCGGGGTGACCAGGGATCGTCAGTACGGCGAGGCCGAGCATTGCGGACGCGAGTTCATCGTCGAGGACACCGGCGGATTCGAGCCTGGTTCCGAGGACGGAATGCTGGTTCTGATGGCCGCTCAGGTCGAGACGGCGATTGCCGAGGCCGACGCGCTGGTGTTCGTCGTCGATGGCCGCCAGGGACTGCTTCCAATCGACCAGGTCATCTGGCACCAGATCAGGCGTTCCGGGATGACGGTCTTGGTGGCTGTCAACAAGATTGACACGCCGGCGGCCGATTCGCTGGTGTCCGACTTCTATGGGCTCGGGGCCACGGAGTTGTATCCGATGACGGCAGAGGGCGGCTCTGGCGTCGCTGAACTGCTTGACGCACTTGTCGAGACGATTCCGATGCCGACCGTCGCAAACGACGACGGAGAAGCGTCGGCCGACGACGAGATGTCCGGTCCATGCAGGATCACCCTTCTGGGCAGGCCGAACGTCGGCAAGTCAACGTTGGCCAATGCCCTTCTCGGGAAGGAAAGATTCCTTACAAGCGACGTCCCGGGAACCACCAGGGACGCCATCGATACCGTGTTTCACGCGAACGGCCGGGAGTATGTCCTGGTCGATACCGCGGGAATCAGGCGTCGTCGCGCGGTGGAACGGGGTGTCGAACGCATGAGCGTTGCCAGGACGATCCGGGCCATCGAGAATTGCCATGTGGTGGTGCTGCTGATAGATTCCTCGGAAGGCGTGACCGATCAGGACAAGAAACTGGCCTCGCTGGTCATCGACCGGGGGCGCGGCCTCGTCATCGTCGTCAATAAGTGGGATCTGAAGACCGGCGGAAATGCGGCCGGCGATTTCAAGCTTCACATGCAGGACGAAATGGCCTTCACCAGTTTCGCCCCGGTCGTGTTCACGTCGGCGCTTACCGGCAAGAATGTCGGAAAATTGCTGCCGGTCGTCGATCACGTACATGCCGGCCTTTTCTCCAGGATTGGGACATCCGAACTGAACCGCTTCTTCTCGGAAGTCATCGAGCGTCACCCGCCGGCCAGTCACGGGGCGAAGACCGTTCGAATCAAGTTCATCACGCAGGTTCAGGTGAATCCCCCGACCATCCTGCTCTTCTGCAGCGGCACCGGACGCATCGATACAAGCTATTTCCGGTATCTTCAACGCGAACTTTACTCCAGGTACGACTTCGAGGGCGTCCCAATCCGGCTGGTTCAGAGATAGCCTTAAGTCGCGATTGGCCCGACGTGCGATCGTTTTCGACAAAAAAGCATTGTTATGCTTGTATTTTTTTCCGGTCTGCGGTAAAAGGCGTACGTTCCTCTGGCTGGTTCCCCTCCAGTCGCCACACTGCCTTAATTATCAAACATGATTGCGGGTAATTGCGTTCGCCGGGGGGGGGGTGGCCGAGAGTTCTTTTCAATGACTTATGCGTTCATCCAGGACGGATGCCGCATGATGGTGCCGTTGCCAGTAACATGGTCTGTGCGGAGGACACGATGTCGACCGAAACCAACTGGTCCGAAATTATTGATCTTGTAAGCCGGGAAAAGGGTATCCCCAGGGATGTCTTCATCGAGGCCCTTGAAGAGGCGATCCTGAAGGCCGCCCGCAAGGTATTCGGCGAGGAGCGTTCGCTGGAAGCAAGTTTTAACCCGGACGTCGGCCAGGTGGAACTGTTTCAGTACATGACGGTCGTCGATGAGGTTGACAGCCCCCTGACGCAGCTTTCTGCCGCCGAGGCGGAGATGGTTGACCCCGAGGCCCAGCCCGGCGACGAACTGGGTTTCCAGATTTTTTACCTTGAAGCGGACAAGGACAAGGCCCGCGAAGAGGACATGAAGCACGGCGACATCCTGAAGATTCAGACCTACCGCAACGCCTTTGGTCGAATCGCCGCCCAGACCGCCAAGCACGTCGTCCTTCAGAAGGTTCAGGAAGCTGAGCGGACCCAGGTCTATAACGAATACAGGGATCGCCTGGGTGACCTGGTCACCGGTGTTGCGCGCAGGTTTGAAAAGGGCAACGTCATCGTGGATCTTGGCAAGGCCGAGGCCATTCTTCCCTTGCGCGAACAGTGTCCCAGGGAATCGTACCGTGCCGGCGATCGCGTCCAGGCCTTCGTGAAGGATGTGACGAAGGAGCCGCGCGGCCATCAGATTATTCTGTCGCGAACCGATCCTCGCTTCGTGACGAAGCTGTTTGAAAAGGAAGTTCCCGAAATTTATGAAGGAATCGTCAAGATCATGGCGGTCGCCCGGGAAGCCGGCGAAAGGACGAAGGTCGCGGTCGCGTCTTCCGATTCCGATGTGGATCCGGTCGGCGCCTGCGTCGGCATGAAGGGCTCCAGGGTTCAGGCGGTTGTCCAGGAGCTTCGGGGCGAAAAGATCGACATCATTCCGTGGTCGGTTGACCTGGCCAGGTATGTGTGCGCGGCGATCGCTCCGGCCGTCGTTCAGAGGGTCCTGATTGATGAAAATAACCACCAGGTCGAATTGATCGTGGCCGATGACCAGCTTTCGCTGGCAATCGGTCGTCGCGGTCAGAACGTCAAGCTGGCCAGCAAGCTGCTTGACTGGAATATTGAGATTCACGGTGAATCGAGGATCCAGGAACTGAAGGACAGGCTGAAGACCGAACTGGTCAAGCTGGAAGGCATTGACGAATCGACGGCCGAATACCTGTTCAAGCTTGGCTACCATTCGCCGGATAACCTGTTGAACGCCGACGAAAATGAACTGGCCGCGATCCCGGGCATCGGGCGCGAGAAGGCCGAGGCGATTCAGCAGACGGCGTTCGAACTGAAGCAGCGCCTTAAGGACGAGTCGGTCTCCGGTCGTGAAAAGGCCGGCGATGCCGATGGTTCGAACGGTGATGCCGGGGCATCGGCGGGGCCGGAATCCCCTGTGGCCGGTGACGCGGCAGCTTCCGTCGGCGAGGCGGGGGATCCCGTTTGACCGATGTTCCTTTCCGCCCCGAACGTAAGTGTGTCGGGTGCGGGAAGCTTCGCGACCGGGCGGAGCTTGCAAGGGTCGTGATCGGGGCGGACGGAGCGTTCGAACTCGATACGGCGCTTGCCAGGGGTGGCAGGGGCGCTTATGTGTGCCGCAACCCCGAATGTTTGAAAAGAGCCGTTCTGCGCGGGCATCTGGCACGCGCGCTGAGAGTTCCTCCGGGGCCGGATCGCGAAGCGGTTCTTGCCCGGCTGGGGGAAGCTTTGAAGTGAGGTTTCCGTATGGGCAGACGCGTCTATGAGGTCGCGAAGGAACTGGGCGTCGAATCCGCCGACGTGCTGAAGAAGCTGCGGGATTCCGGCGAGATCCTGAAGGATCATCTTGCCCCCTTGACCAGGGAGCAGGAGGATCGGATCAGGAAGCTTTTCGCGATCCAGAAAGAGGGTGAGGTTCAGGTCAAGAGGATGGACGGTGGGCGCATCGTTCGTCGTCGTGCCGGTGCCGTCGCCGCGCCTGGTCAGGGGGAAGCCCCCAAGCCGGAAGATGCCGCCCCCGCGGCTCCTGTTCCGGTTTCCGAGACCGCGGCAACCGAGCCGGTGGTCGCCGAGGTCGCGGCCGAACAGCCTGTCGTGGCCGAGGGAGCCGTTACGGGGGATGTGCCCGAGGCAAAAGTCGAGGCAGCCGTTGTCGAACCGGCGGTTGTAGATGTGGTTACGCCCGTTTCGGTCGAGGCTCCGTCGCAGGAGCGCGCGATCGATGCGGCGTCGGATGTACCGCCCGAGGCCGGCGTCAAGACCGCCGCCGTGCGATCTGGTGCTCCCGCGGATGCCCGTCCGGAAACGGCGGCCGAAACGGCGGCGCGCGAAAAGGAAGAGTCGCAGAGAAAGGGCAAGCAGAAGCCACGCAAGGACGAAGACGTCCCGAAGGCCAGCCAGGTTGTTGACAAGGATGATGCAAAGGCCAAGGGCGGCAAGAAACTGGTTTTCGACCGTCGTCGTGGCGTTATTACCCTTCAGGACTTTTCGTACGGCGCCGAGGACGAATCGGATCATTTCGAGCAGCGAAACCAGAATCGGCGAAA
Organism: Deltaproteobacteria bacterium; assembly: GCA_029555025.1. Classification (GTDB taxonomy): domain Bacteria; phylum Myxococcota_A; class UBA9042; order DTJE01; family DTJE01; genus JAGOFO01. The sequence goes on along the minus strand of JAKPTZ010000051.1, from coordinate 104,857 downwards.
GGCTCCGAAGCCTCAGCGCCGCGGCAGGGCGATGAAGACGCAGGTCACTATGCCCAGCCAGGTCAAGCGTAACATCAAGGTCGAGTGCGACGAGATCACGGTGGCCGAACTGGCCCATCGCATGAGCCAGAAGGCGACGGAACTGGTCCGCAAGCTGATGGGCCTTGGAATCATGGCCTCGGTCAACCAGGCCATTGATTTCGAGACGGCTTCGCTGCTTGCCAACGATTTCGGGTTCACGGTCGAGAAGACCGGGTTCTGCCTGGATGAACAGCTTCGCGAAATCGAGGACAACCCCGAGGACCTGCGTCCGCGTCCGCCGGTTATTACTGTCATGGGTCACGTTGACCACGGCAAGACCACGTTGCTTGACCAGATTCGGAATGCCGACGTCGCCGATCACGAGGCCGGCGGCATCACCCAGCATATCGGCGCTTACAAGGTCAAGACCGACGGGGGCGACATCGTCTTCCTGGACACCCCCGGCCACGAAGCATTTACCGCGATGCGGGCACGCGGTGCTTCCGCGACCGACATCGTCATTCTGATGGTCGCGGCCGACGACGGCGTCATGGCCCAGACGAAGGAAGCCATCGCCCACGCACGTGAGTCGGGCGCTCCGATAATCGTCGCGATCAACAAGATCGACAAGCCGGACGCAAATCTGGACAAGACCAAGCAGGAACTGGCCCAGGAAGGCTTGATTTCGGAGGAGTGGGGCGGCGACACGATCATCTGCGAGATTTCCGCCAAGAAGAATATCGGCGTCGACAGGTTGAAGGAGATGATCCTTCTTCAGTCCGAAGTGATGGAACTGAAGGCGAACCCGAACAAACCGGCCCGCGGCGTTGTCCTGGAATCCCAGCTCGACAGGGCGCTGGGACCGGTTGCGACGGTTCTGGTTCAGTCCGGTACGCTGCGCGTCGGCGATGCGGTGGTTTCCGGAATGGCACACGGTCGCGTCCGACTGATGGTTGACGACAAGGGAAGAACGCTCGAGGAAGCCGGTCCCGCGACTCCGGTCAGGGTGGCCGGTCTCGATACCGTGCCGGATGCCGGCGATGTGTTCGCCGTCGTGGCCGATGAAAAGAAGGCGCGCGAAATCGCCGATTTCCAGATCGAGACCAACCGCAAGGCAAGGGCCGCCGTCGGCGCTTCCCGTGTCAGCCTCGAAGACCTGTTCAACATGGTTCAGTCCGGCGACGTGAAGGATCTGAAGGTCATCGTCAAGGCAGACGTCCAGGGATCGATGGCCCCGCTGGTCGATTCGGTTCTGAAGTTGAAGCACCCGATGATCACGTTGAAGATTATCCATCAGGCGGTCGGCAACGTGGCTGAATCCGACGTCAACCTGGCAATCGCGGCAAACGCCGTTATCGTGGGTTTCAACGTCAACGTCGATCCGAAGGCCCGCAGCCTGGCCGACCAGGAAAAGGTCGATATCAAGCGGTACTCGGTCATATACGACGTTATCGACGACCTGAAGAAGGCGATGGAAGGTCTGCTTGCCCCGAAGCTGGTGGCCAAGCTGATTGGAAAGGCCGAAGTCCGCCAGGTCTTCGCTGTGTCCAAGGTCGGCAAGATTGCAGGTTCGATGGTCTTCGAAGGCGTCGTCAACCGCAACTGCACGGTCCATGTGATGCGCGAGGGCAAGAAGGTGTTTGAAGGAAAGCTCTTCAGCCTGAAGCGGTTCAAGGACGATGCCCGCGAGGTCAAGTCCGGGCTTGAATGCGGTATCGGTGTCGATGGATTCGAGGACATCGCCCAGGGCGACATCCTTGAGTTCTACGAGTTCGAGGAAGTCCGCGAGACGATCAGTTCGCCGAATGCCTGATGACTGGGGTGCGCCATGGTCGTCGGAGTCTGCAGGATCACGGTCGCCATTCCCGAATCGGAGTGGGCCGACACGAAGCGCAGCGTCGTGAAGAAGATTATTGGAAGGACGCGCGCGTCTTTCAACGTGTGTCTTGCCGAACTGGTTGATGAGGACGTCCCGGGAACCGCCGTGCTGGCGATGGCCGCTGTCGGAAGCGATCACTGCGTGGTCAATTCGGTTATCGACAAGGCCGTGACATTCATCCAGGAACTGTATCTGGCGGAAATTGAAGATTATTCGGTTGAGTTGATTCATTTATAGTCAGGTGCGCGATGCAGCCGTACAAGAGAACCGACAGGGCAAGCAGCGTGATTCGCGAGGCCATTTCCACCATCCTGCTTAACGAGGTTCGGGATCCGGATGCGTCGAAGGCAATAGTGACGCACGTCAAGGTATCGGCCGATTTCTCGCTGGCGCGCATAAATGTCAGGTGCATGCAGGATGACCCGGAAGCGCGCAAGCAGATGCTTCGTGCCCTTCGCAAGGCCGCGGGGTTCCTTCGAACCCGGCTGGCGACCCAGTTGAACCTGTTCAAGACCCCCGAACTGGTTTTTCATTACGACGACGTTCCCGACAAGGGCGCCAGGATCGAGTCCCTTCTGAAGGACCTTTCCGGCGGCAGAACCATGGATCAGGTCGCCGCCGACGAAGGATTTGACCGGGACAATGCCTTTGACGGAAAAGATGACTGACGACGAAAGATTCGCGACCCTTCCGGTTCCTCCATGCCTGATACTGGTCGATAAACCTGTCGGTATCACATCCACCAGGGTTGTTTCCATCGTCAAGCGGCTGATGCACGTAAGCCGAACCGGTCACGGCGGCACGCTTGACCCGTTTGCTTCCGGCCTGCTCCCGGTAATGGTCGGACGCGAGTTCACGCGCCAGGCCGACGAACTCCTGCAAGGCGACAAGGAATACGTGATGACGGTTCGTTTTGCCTGCGAAACTGATTCGTGCGATCTGACCGGCGTGCCGCTGGATCTTCCCCGCGGAATCGTCCCATCCACGGGCGCGATCCTGGACGCGCTGAAGCTCTTTACCGGTTCGATAATGCAGGAGCCCCCAGTGTTTTCAGCGCTGAAGCTTCACGGCAAGCCGCTTTACTGGTACGCCAGGCAGGGAAACCCGGTCGCGGCCGATGCCAGGCCGGTTCGGATTGATTCGATCGATTTCGTCGAAATGATCGGCCCGGACGCCGTTTTTGTCGTAAAGTGCGGGAAGGGCGCCTACATGCGATCCCTGGGACGTGACATCGGTCGGGCGCTCGGCTGTCCGGCGCACCTGGTTGCATTGCGTCGAACGGTCGTTGGCCCCTACAACGTGTCTGACGCCTGGCCCCTGTGGCGGCTGCAGAATTTTCGGTGAATACCGTGAACGCGGAACTCTCATTCAGGACGCTTGGAAGCGGTTCATGCGGCAACATGGCCGTGGTCCGATCCGGTTCGACCACCATCCTTATCGATGCCGGCCTTGGATCCCAGCGATTGATTCGGGAACGGCTGGCCGAATGCGGTGTTGAACCGCTTCAGATCAGGGCCGCGTTGATCAGCCACGGCCATTGCGATCACCTGGCTTTTGCCGGGCTGAAGTTCTGCTGCGACATGGGCATTCCGATCCTGGGCCAGATTGACACGCTGAACAAGGCCACCGAAATGATGGTCAACAAGACCGGCCGTCTGCCGGATCACGGCGTCCTGCAGGTTCTCGCGCCCGGTACCAGGATAGTCATCGGGGATATCGACGTGACGACGTTCTTCGTGCCACACGACGTGCCGACGATGGGCTTCGTCCTGCGGCCGGCCGGGATGGAGTTCCCGAAGGTGACCGTCGCCACCGATATCGGTCGGACGGGAGACGACCTGATCGGTCACTTCATGGATGCCGACGCCATATTCATCGAGTCCAACTATAACGAAAACATGCTGCGTCACAGCGCCAGGGGATTGCGGGATCGCCACCGCGTGCAGTCGGCGACCGGCCACCTTGGTAACATCGACGCGGGCCGGTTTATCGGCCGCGTCTACAATCTCAGCGCCCGCAAGCCGTCAGTCGTAACGTTGATGCATCTGAGCGATGATCACAATACCCCGGCCTGCGCCATCGAGGATTTCAAGTCGGCCAGCGGCCTGTCCCACCCGGAATGCTTCTGCCTGTCCACCGCGCCGCGAAACGGCGTCGGCCCCGAAATCCGGGTCGTCCGGGAGCACTGCCGGAAATCTTGAACCATCTTGATTCAATCGTACTGTACCATCCGTGGCGGGTGGCTGCGCGGTCTGATCCGGTGGATCCTATTCGATGCCTTTCAGCAGTTCCTTCAGGCGGTCAAGGCGGGCCTTCATGTCGGCGAACCATTCGTCCTTCGCCCCGTAGGAACGGGCAACCTTCATGTTGCGCTCATACAGTTCAATCGACTTGGACAGAAGAGGGCGTGCCTGGCGCCGAAGCTCGGCCATGTACTGCCCAAGCTGGTGATCGTCAAGTTCGGGCGGAACCTCGGCCTTCATGATGTCGTCGTAAAATTCCTCGTATAGCTGCCCGATGCGGACGCCGGCCTTCGAGGCCCAGAATATGTTGCCGACGCGCACCGTCCGCATGTAGCCCGCCTGGGCCTTGATGAACATCGTTCCCTTGTCGGAAAGATCCTTTTCCATCCGATCCTTGGGAAGGATGAACTTGATCGAGGCAAACAGGTCGTGCCAGACCTCCCCGCCTTCAAAGGATGCCATTGCGGCATGGAAGTTTCCCTTGATGTCGGGATCGACAAGGTGCCTGTCATAGACCTGCATGGCGGCATCGACCTGGTCCATGGATTCCTTCAGGCGTCCCTGCTTGCGAAGCGCTCGCGCCAGGCCGGCGCGGATTTCCAGCTCGACGGCCGGTCGAGGCGCGGCCGCGACCATCATTGCCCCGAGAACCGATTCGGCGGCGGCCCAGTCTCCTGACTCCAGAAGGGCTTCGGCAAGGCGGAGTCGCACCTGTTCAATATCACCCTCTCCGGGAAACTTTTCCAGAAAGCGCCTGAAGGCTGTTGCGGCGTCAGCCGGGCGGCCGTGGCGAAGCCTTGCCAGCCCCAGGTTGAAAAGGGCAGGCGGCCCGAAGCTGGAGTCGGGGAATCTTTCACACACCACCGAGAAGAACCTGGCGGCCTGATCAAAATCACCGGCCTTGAAGGCTTCGGCCCCGTCGTTGAAAAGGAGTTCCGGATCCATTGTCTGGACCTTGACGCCGTCCGCAGTCCGGATCCCGGCGAATTCCAGCGGTTCCATCGTCAACTGGGTCATTTTCGGCGAGCAGGCTGTCAGAACAAGCGCCAGGATCGCCAGATTGACGCACTGCGCAAGGCGCCTGATTCGGTCGGTTTTCTGGTTTCGAAATGCCAAAACGGATGTCCCTTAAAATTTATCGGTACTTTTCAGCCGATATATATTCTTCCGGGTGTCGATTGTACCGGCTTTCAGTTTGACATGTACCCCCGGCTTTGGAAAAATCAGCAACGGCATTAAACCGGGGACTCCAATGCTTAAGGTAACGGTCATCGAGAAGGGCGGTACCGAGAAGGAGTGGTTTTTCGCTTCCGACGAAGTTTTCATCGGTCGCGTTCAGAACAATGGAATCGTGCTTCCGAAGCCGAACGTGTCGAAGCGTCACGCCGTAATCAGGCTGGCGGACGGCCATATCGTCTTCGAGGATTTGAAGAGCACCAACGGGTCGTACGTCAACGGGCGCCGCATTTCGTCCCCAAGGGAGCTTGTGGTCGAGGATCGGGTCTATATCGGTGACTATGTGCTTCAGGTCACGCAGGTCGAGCCTGATGCCGGACAGTCGGTCGAGGTTCAGCCCGAGCCTGAACAGGCGGAAGCCCGCGGCGCAACCATCGCGATGCCGGCTTTTGACATCGCTTCCCCGTCGGCGGCGGCCGATGTCGCATCCGATTTGATGGAAATGCCGCCGCTTCCGGGCGATTCCGTCCTGGATCAGCTTCCGGACATGCCACAGGAGCCTTCGGCCGCGACCGAGTTCGAGGTGGAAGTCGAAATTGAGGAGCCCGTTGCGCCGATACAGCCCCAGGTTGAACCGGTTCAGCCGGTTGCACCGCCCCCGAAAGTGGTTGAAGTGCCGAAGCCGGCGCCCGCACCGCGTCCTGCCCCTGCACCTGCGCCGGCCCCCGCACCCGCGCCGGCCCCCGCGGCTGCCCCGGTCGCTCCCGCGGCGCCTGTTCCGGCACCCGCCCCTGTTCCCGCAGCGGCAGTCCAGCCGGAACCCATTCCAGTCGCGGTCGATCCGGCCACCGCGGTCAGCGGTCTTGCCAGAAGGCTTGGATACTCGGGCGGCAAGGATGGCCACGCGGCACTGCGCGCGCTTTCAGAACTGGCCGGTCGGGAAGTCTTCGGCTCCATTCCGCCGGAAAAGGCCGACTTCACCGACGCCGAATGGCAGAAGTTGTCGGACGGCGTGATGCGCCTTGTTGACAGGCTTCGCCGCGAAAACCAGATTCCAGCCGATGTTGACCCGATCGACATCACCCAGAAGGTGTTGTTTGAATTTGCCGGCCTGGGCCCACTCGAGGAACTTCTTTCCAACCCGGCAATCAAGGCGATCATAGTCGGCGGACTTGAAGGCATCCAGGTAATCGAGGACGCAGGTTCAAGGACGATCAACGAAGTATTCTCAAACTTCAACACTTTCAATCGCGTGGCAGTCAAGCTGTGTTCGCTGGCCGGGATCGGTTCCCAGGCGTTGTCGCAGCCGCTGGTCGAAGGCCGTCTGCCCGACGGTTCGACACTTCAGATACTTGGCGCGCCGTTCATTGATCAGGGAAGGATTATAGTCATCGAGCGCCCGATGGCCGCCGCGATGACCGAACTGCAACTGAAGGAATCGGCGGGGCTTTCCGAAAAGACCATCCAGGCTTTGAAGGCCGCTGTCGAGGCACGCGGAAACATCATCGTCTGTGGCCCGCCATACACCACGCGTTGCGTGATCACGAATTCCCTGGCGATGATGGTCGGAGCCGAGTCCCGCGTTCTTGCCCTTGGCGGCCGTCGCGACATCGACATCAACCTGCCGAACCTGGTTTCCATCAGGCGGAACGCACTTGCCCAGGCGTCCTCGGGCGCCGCCCAGATCATCAGCCGCGTGCTGCCCGACTACATCGTTATGAACGGCGTTGAAAGCTCGGACGCCGGTCTGCTGCAGGAACTTGGCCTTGGCGGTTTCGACGGCTTGCTTGTCAGCATCGTCTCGTCGTCGGCCGAGGACTGCCTGAACCGGTTGAAGCTGATGATCCAGTTCGCCAGTCCCGGCGTGGATGCGGCCTGCGTGGATGCCCTTGTTGACAGGCTTGCCAGGTTCATCGTGGTGCTCGGCTTCAATTCCGAAGGCCGCACGGTCGTGACCGGCGTGTATGAAAACGTCGATGCCGGCAACGTGAAGTCCGGCTCGCCGCTTATCAGGATTGACCTGCCGGACGGAAGCCCCGCCGGCGCGACCATCCCTGCGGCGGACGATTCGACCGAGGTCTCCAGTGTTCCTGTTGAAGGCTGACCCCGGCCAGGTTCCCGGTGTCCGGGGGCTCGTGGCGGTTTATGGGTAGCCCGGAAAATCTTCCACTGTTCAAGGTCACCGTCAGGAACTCCCTTGGCGGGGGCACTTCAGAGTATGCATTCAGGTCTGGACGTTTCATCATCGGTCGGGCCGATTCGTGCGATATCGTGCTTGATTCCGAGCGGGTATCCAGGACTCACGCGGCCTTTGTCGTTCACGACGGCGGGCTGCTTATCCAGGATCTTGGAAGTGCAAACGGCGTTCTTGTCAACGACGTCCGGATCGTCGGCACGCGCGAAATCAGGATAGACGACCTGATCCGCATCGGGGAGTTCGTGCTCTCGGTTTCCGGTGCGCGACTGGATGACGGAACATACCTTCGCCTGAAGGGCACATCGGCCGGTTTCGAGGGCCAGGTGCTTTCCTTCGCCAAGTCGCCGGCCCTGGTCGGGCGTGCCGAGGACGCCGACGTCGCCGTTGTCCATCCTTCAATCAGCCGCCGTCATGCAAGGGTTGTCAGGAGGCATGACAAGACGGTGGTCATCAACGATCTTGGCAGTTCCAATGGCGTCGAGGTCAACGGAGTTCCGGTCAAGGTTGCCAGGCTGGCCCAGGGGGACGTCCTTCGGCTTGGCACCGTCGAGTTGGTGGTTGAACTTCCGAACGAAGCGACTTTGTCTCAGATGCCGTCCCCGATTATGTTCCATCCGCTGGTGTTGTGGGCGGAAGCCAACCGCTGGAAGATATGGGTCGTGGCAATCCTTGTCGCCGCGGTTGCCGTGACCATTGCCGGCTGGAAGATTGGCGGGATCGCCGGTGGTCGCTAGAACCTGTCGGATCCGGCGAGGTGGTCGAAGGCTGCCTTGAGCCCGTCGCGCAGGTATTCGACTTCTTCCTTCTTCCAGTTTGCCTGACCGCGCCTTACGAACGTCGTCCGGTCGCCGTTATTGTCGAATATCGAAAGAGGCACGTGGAATACCTGGCCGGCCCTTTCGACGCGAACCGTTCCGGGGACATCCGACCGGGACAGCAGCCAGGCCATGTCGTCGCAACCGTAATCGCCCATCATGACGTCAATCGGCACGCCGTGGTTCAGGATCGAACCCGGGTCGTTCGGATCCGTCCGCTCATAGTTCTTGCGCCGCGATTCTTCCGGCGTGACGGCGATGTAAAGGATTCCGGCATTCTTCAGAATCGCCGGTGAAAGCTGCTTCAATGACGCCCGGTAACCGAAAGGTTCAAACAGGGGCATCGTCGAACCGTGGGCGCCGCCGCGTGCGAATTCAATAACGATGGTGCGTCCTTCCAGCGAGTCGGGCTTGCCCGCTTCCAGATCCGTGACGATCCTTGCAGCCTCGGCCTCAAGCGCCGGCCTGACCGCATCGACGACGTCGGCAGGAAGCACGCCAAGCCTGACAGGGGCGCCGGCACGCAGGGCAGCCGAGTCGATGCGTTCGAAAAGATATGCGACCGGATCCTTTACCGTGAATCGAATGCATCCCTTCAGGGCCGCGTAGTCTTCGTTCAGCAGTTCAATAAGCGTGCACCAGTCCCTGGGATCCTTGAAAGGCCTGTCGTTTGCGTGGAAGAACGGTCCGGCATGGCCGGCGGCCCTCATGGCGTCGTCGATGCAGCGCATGAAATGTACGTACGGGTAATCGTCAAGCTGCACGGTTTCGCCGATATGGAAGTCGCTGACGCATTTTTCCGGTGGAACCGACGCAAGCCAGGTGCGCACCTCGGACTTGCCCGACGCGGGAAGCGCCAGCAGAAGTACGGTGTCCAGAATCTTTGACATGGTGACCTCCTTATTAATGCCTGCCGGAAGATTAATGCAACCCGACAGTCCCGATGCTCCCATGAAGCGGACGTCCGCCCGCAACCCCGGGTGGATCACTGGGGGGCTGCCTTCCGCAGGCCCACCCTGGCGCCGAGCTCGTCCAGGATCCTCAGCCCCGTCTGTCTTAACGGGCCGCGATCCGGCATTCCAAGGATATCCGGGGAACTGAAATTCTTCATCAAGGTTTCACGCGCAAGGTCTTCCCGGTTGCCAAGATACTGGCACCAGGCAAGGTAAAGCGCGGCCGTCGAATGCCGGATGCCTTCATCAAGGATCATCCTGAAGAACTTCGTCGCCTTTTCGTGAAGCCCGACGCCGAACAGGATCAACGCGCCGTCGTGAAGCCCGGACACCCGGTTTGCAAGGCTGTCGGTGTGCGCCTGCTGCGCCGCGTTGGTCAATTTTGCGTCCAGCCTGGGATCCCTGATGTCAATCAATCCCCGAACCCGGCGGTAATCTTCCTGGAAGGCAACCGGATCGCTCGTCGATGATATCCCGACAACCTTCCACCAGGCCATCGCGCGCTGGATATTGGTTTGATTTTCAGGCGTTACCCGAAGGAATGCTTCGGATATGTCGTCACGATAAATCAGCATCCATTTCGTTCTGTCCCACGTCAGCATCGGGAAAACCGGTCGGGGAAGAAGAAGGATTTCAAATGGATATTTCGACCAGGCCTCTTCAAGGGCGTCCTCGCGTCCCCACGGCCGATGCGTGTCGATAAGAACCTTTCTTTCATCCAGGGTGAAGTTCCCGCGGCCGTCCGTGAAAACAGCGCATTCGGGGAAATGCCGGTAAAGAAGGTATCCACCCCACGCCGTGAAATGGAATATCCGGCCTTCAAGTCCCATCGCGGCGATCGCGTCCGATGCCTTTTCCGGGAAGCGATCCGGTTCGTTATCGAGACTCAGCATCCGGAACTGCCCTTTCAGGCCATCCTTTTTTCCAGCCACCGAGTACTGGAAAGATGCCAGCGTCAGGAATCCCGCAACGAGCATGAAGATGACGCGCCAGCTCGGGTTCGATGCAATCTGGCCAAGCATGCGCGGCTTTGACAGCAGAAGCAGGAAGATGGCGAATGAACTGGTATAGACGAACCTGGACGACTGGGCCGCGATCACCGCGAAGAAGAGGGCGGTCAGCAGGATTCCGAAAGGCTTTTCACGTCGATCGGGGTCGTTGTCCCGCCTGGAGCCGATCGCCCGCGTCAGGGCGAGCCCGAAAGCCAGCATCGCCCAACCCAGGACAAGATATGGAATCGTTCCGCAAAGGAAAGTGTGGACGGTAAGCTGTCCGCCCATCGATGGCATGAAGTAGGCGGCAGGCGGATGCCATTCGGGAATCAGGAGCCTGCTGTGGTTGACCATCGTGAAGGCGTGGATGTTGCCCCTGATGAAGTTCGGTGAAATGGCCATCAGGAAGGCCGCGGTGCCAAAGACCCATGCGTTGTACTTCAGCCTGATGACCGATTCCCCGTTCCGGTTCAGAACGAGGCCCAGAAGGGTGCCCCCGAGCATCGCCCCCGAGCCGACAAGCAGGGTCAGTGCGCCCCCGGCGTGGATGTTCGCCCACAGCAGCGATACGGCGGCAATCAAAACGATTGTCCGGATCCTGGGCCTTGGCGCGCCTGGTTTGGCACAGTCCAGCAGTATTGGCAGCACGATGGCCGTGAAGAAGAAGTTGAACGCCTCGGGACGTACCCTGAAACGATCCTCGGCCAGGACCAGTGTGGTCACAAGCAGGGCAAGCGCGACCGATCTGGACGAAAGCCTGCGTCGGTACGTCGCGTACAACAGCGCGAAGGCGCCCATGTAAAGAAGCGCGTGCATCAGTCGCACGGCCTTGAACCCAAGCCTTGCGTTGACCTGATATGTGATGACCTCGTACGCCCACTGGAAAGTCATCCAGGGCCTGGTCTTGTCGATGGACGAAAAGATGTCGGTGTCCGGCAGCCTGTGGTTATTCGAAATCCACTCACCGGTTTCAAGGTGCCAGAAGATGTCGATGTCCCAGTTCGGATGGAACGAATACAGGAAGAGAAGGCCGAAAAAGAAAACAAGCACCAGGATTTCGACCGTTCCTGCCGCGAACCTGCGTTCAACCTTCATCCCGGCGTCAGCCCCGCTGTTAAGGTGTGCGTGCCCCGAAAATGGCGGTCCCGACGCGAACGACGGTGGCGCCTTCCTGTATCGCGACCTTGTAATCCGAGGTCATTCCCATCGACAGTCCGGCAAGGACGTCGCCGGATGCTCCAAGACGCGCGCGCAGTTCGTCCCGAAGACGACGCAGCGCCACGAAGTACGGGCGAGAAGCTTCGGGATCTTCAAGAAATGGGGGGATAGTCATAAGCCCTTTAAGGCGAACACCAGGAATTTGAATCAGCCGCCGGCACAGCCGTTCGGCATTGGCAGGGGCAGCCCCCGACTTCTGGGCCTCGCCACCGGTATTGACCTCGAGGAACACATCGACGGGGGCCGCGGGATCCGTCCTCCTGGCAAGCTCGTCGATGACCGAATCGCGATCAACCGACTGAATGGTGGATGCGACCGGAATGATATCGCGAACCTTGCGCGACTGGAGCCCACCCTGGAAGTGCCACCGGATTGGCTTTCCGGCAAGCTGCGGGCTCGATGCCTTGACAAGAAGTTCCTGGGCGTAGTTTTCGCCGAAGTGAAGCTGGCCGGCATTAAAGGCCGTCTCGATGTCCTGCACCGACATGAACTTCGATACCGCGATCAGGGTGATTTCATCGACCGAGCGGCCGGATTGTCCGCAAGCCAGGACGATTCCGTCCCTTACGTCATTCAATCCGGAACGTATCGATTCTTCGCGAGTCACGGCAGCATCCAGGCTGAACGGGAATCAATCGGGCACCGGGGAAATCCCCCCTAGTACGGCAGGATATCACGGGCGTTCATTTCGTCCATCATTTCGACGACCTGACAGACGGGAAGACCGACCACGTTCGTATAGCTGCCGACCAGGCTGTCAATAAGGTACATGCCGACACCCTGGATGGCATAGGCGCCGGCCTTGTCCATCGATTCCCCGACCGTCAGGTACCGTTCGATTTCCTTGACGGACATTTCCTTCATGCGGACGTTTGTCTGGACGGCCTGCAGGCCTTCCTTGGACTTCTGCATGTCGTACAGGCAGAAACCGGTAAGGACGTAGTGTTCCCGGCCCTGAAGGCGGGTCAGGATTTCCACGGCATGGGCGTGATCGGTGGGCTTGCCGATGATGTCGTTGTCAATTACGACGACGGTATCGGCGCCGAGCACCCACCGTAGCGGCACGTCGCGGCGCAGCCCCCGCTGGATTCGCGCCTGTTCCGGATCTGTGTAAAGGGTCTGCTGGATTCGATCGACGACGGTCAGGACCTTGGCGCGGGCAACGCGCTTGACGAACGTGTCGGGCATTTCGTCCAGGTGCTGGGATTCATCGATGATGGCGGGCATGGCCTTGACCGAAAACCCCACCTTTTCAAGCAGTTCCAGGCGTCTTGGCGACGCGGATGCCAGTACCAGTTGAGCGGGCATCAGACCCTCCGGAATTGAAACCGGGTTATTTTAATGCCTGATGCGCATTTTTGATACTAAAACACCGCTGGTTCGGCGTGTTGCGGGGAACGTCATCCCTTACAGCGGACTGAAGTCGCGGCGGGAAAGGCGGCCGTCGATGATCGAGAACAGCCTGGCGATTTCCGCGCGGTAGCCCCAGGGCAGGCGTTCGATGGATGGCATCACCGTGCCGGTCAGCATGGCATGGACGGCTGCAAGCGTCGGTTCGTCGGTGAAGATCGACTCGCCCATGCGGTCGCGCTCGATCGGCAGCAGGCGGATGCCGGTCTTCAGTCCAAGCGCCAGGTCAAGGAACGCCGGAAGCTGCGTGAAGTTCGAACGCATGACGACGAAGCTGACGATGACGCCGGGGCGGCCTGCCATCCGCGGGGCCATGTCCATCAGCAGGGACAGGTGGTTCTTCACGCGGGTGAAGCCGCCCGGGATGCCCGAGACATATTCGTACATGGCGTCATCCGCCGCGTTCAGCGATACATAGAACTGCCTGATTCTGGTTCGGGAAAGATCGCGCAGGATGGTTTCCCGCAGAAGCTGGCCGTTCGTCGTGATGGTGACGGCGCCGTCGGGGAACCTGTCGGCAGAGAATCGTTTCAGCAGGTCGCGCATGCGCTTCGAAACCAGCGGTTCGCCGCCTGTCAGCGCCAGCATGCGGGTCGTCGGCAGCAGTTCCAGAAGCTCGTCGAACAGGCTGTCCGGCATTTCCCGGATCTCGGCCGGCCGGCCCATTGCTTCCATGACTTCGTGGATGTCGCACATGCGGCAGCGGTTCGTGCAGCGCATGGTCGGCGAGAAGCTGATGGACTGCGGGCGGCTTTGAAGCACGGTCGCACCGTCCAGCATCTCGCGGACGTTGTCGATGATGTTGTCAAACATCACGCCGGTCGTCGGGGCCGACATCGAAGGGACGGCGCCCATCGGTCCGCCGTGGAAAGCGGGGCAGTCACGCTTGCATGTGTCGTGGGCCCGGCCGGCGGCGACCGCGCGGCGGGTGTTCTGCATGCCGGGCGAGTTCCAGGCGGTCAGCAGGCTGCCGCCATGCCACGAAACGCAGTCGTTGACGGTCGATTCAAGCGGCCATCCGCCGGCGCACGGTGTCACCACGCCACGGATATCGTGAGCCTCAAGCTGTTCCCATGGATAACGGCACGCGATTCGCCGCCTTTCGAGTTCGACACGCAGAAGGTTCAGATCGGCCTGCCTGCGCCAGATGGTCGAAGCATTTGGCCCGGGTGTGTCCGGCTGATCCAGTCCTTTGCGTCGGTCAGTGCCTTCGCTGGCCATATACCGTGATCTTTCGGGACGGATCCCGGCGACTGGACCTGGAGCATCGCTTCCTGCCGTGCCTGTCAGCGCGAGCGGCGCGGTCAGCACTGGCTCGGCCCCGCCCAGAAAACGTCCTTCAGCATGACACACGGCAGCGGCCGCACACGACCCGCAGGCCGCGAAAGGACGTGGCGCCCCGCGGGGAAGGCCGTACATGGAAAGTCCGGGGTACATGGCGGCGCTGGCGTCGGGAACGTCCATCACGCACGGGGGCGGGGCTTCGGGGTGAGCCAGGATCAGCGGCACCTGCCGGCCCCGGCACAGCGCGGACGCCGCGGCAACGTGCGGCGTGGCAATGGAATGATCCCATGGAACCGGGCCGCGAACCGGATGGAACTCGGCGACAAAGCGCAGCGCCACGCGGTCGGGCAGGGCGGTAATCTTCAGGAACCTTTGGACGGTATCGTCAATCAATGTGGCGGACGATTCCACGACCGGGATTTCGGCCGCGACGCGAAGCCCCCGGCGATTGGCGTGATCGATCAGGCGCGCCACCAGGCCAAGTGAACCCTTGCCGCCGGTCAGCGCCGCAAGTTCGGCCTTGCGTGCCGCAGGCAGCATCAGTTGGATTCCGGTAAGGCCGGCCGAGGTCAGTTCGTCCAGGGCGTCCAGATCCCACGTTCCCGGGTGGGCGTATGCGAATACTTCCACGGAGCCCTGGGAGCGCAGGGCGGATACCAGCGGCGCGACCTCTTTCCTGACGACGTCCCCGGCCAGTATCGTCACCCGGTGGGCAAGTGGCAGCCTGAAGTCAGGCGCCAGCACTGTTTCCATGCGGTGCCCTGCACGGCCGCCCGAATGGGGGCAGAATGTGCAGCCCATCTGACAGCCCGGCCCGAACAGCACGATGTCCTCTTCGGACGGCATCCCGCCGATCGCCGCAATCCTGTCATCCGTTCCGACCATCTGATACCTGTCCGGCGCAGAAGCGTGTCATCGGCGATCATATAGCTAATCGGGAGTTCTGCCGCGATTTTATGGAAGCCGGGTCAGGAACCGGGCGATCGCTTCCGTTGTGGCCGTGCCTACGCCGGCGGCGGATGCGTGGTCGGGCCACCGGGCGACTGCGTCCTGAACCTCGACGATGATTGCGTCGGCTTCGCGCGTGGAAAGATCAGCCCGCTCGGCCACTCTGAGCATGTGCTGTCGAGTGGGGCTTCTGCCCTCGCCGGCCACCGTCATGGAGTGCTCGCCGCCAGGCCCATGCGTGAACAGCAGGTCGTACGCGGGTGAAAGCGACCAGTCGCCGCCCTGCGGCGAGCCTGTTCCAGCGATCCTGTCATCCAGGATAAATGCGAAGTTCTTCACGTGGTCGTCGCGGTTGTGGGTCAGCACATTGAAGACCATGTAACGAAATGCACGCAGCACTTCCTGGTGATTTCGTGTCAACAGGCTCGTGGCCTTGAGCAGGTCGGTGTAGTCGGATGATGGGATTCGGAAGTTCGCGTGGATCAGATTGCCGAAGGTGTGAACGTGACAGCGCCGGTTGCCGTCGCGATCAAAGCGCCTGATGCCGAAGAATCGGTCGCCTTCAGCGGTTTTGAAAAGGCGCGTCGGCGGCATCACGATACCTGCCCCGCGGGCCATCAGCGAATAGGCGTATTCGACAGCACCGGTGTCAGGTTGGTCTTCCCTTGCGAAGAATTTGACGATCCAGTGCTCAGAACCCTCGGGCAGATCACCTTCGCCGGAGATGATTTCGCTGGTGGCGGGGTTGTACCCCACCAGCACCTTCGGTCTGGCGCCGCCCGGAGACACGCCGGCCCTGAGCAGTTGCGGCAGGACATCCACAGCAAGGCCGGCAAGTATCTCCTGCGACTGGCGGGCCAGTTCATGAAGTACAAAGATATTGATGTCGCCGCTGTCCCGGCCGGCTGGCGGGTGATATGTCAGCGCGCCCATGGTTCCTGTGCCCAGCCAGGCCAGGCGGTCCAGGGGGCTTACCCCGGCCGGGTTCAGGCCAAGAGAGCGAATATGGTGATCCATCAGCAGCAGGCCCCACCCGTCGGGAAGGGAATCGTCGAACACGCCGGGCAGCGGGCCGAATTCGTGGTCGCGATGCTCGAACAGGCCAGGCTCGAAAGGCAGGCGGAATGGCGAAATGTTCAGGCCGGTGGCCAGGAAGTCAGAGGCATATTCGAAATATGTCCTGCCACGATCCCAGGCCAGCGTGCCGACAGGTATCGAATCGCCGGGGCTGCGTGTGAAGCGCACCTCGAGCTTTTTCATATGTGGCCCCTTTTTCGGATTGGCTGGGTGATCCGCTGTTCAAGTTGTTCGATGCTCCGGGCAGGCGGGGGTTCGAAGAGTTGTTCAAACTCGTTCAGGCGCGACAAGGCGTGCGCTACCTTCAGGACCAGTTCAAGCGAGGCATGGCCGGTTGTCTCGAAGCGGCGGTAGGACGATGCAGTCACGCCGGCGCGCCGGGACAGCGTGGCCTGGGTCCATCCACGTAACAGGCGAAGGTCCCTGATCCGGCTCGCCAGCGAGGCTGCCATGTCGGACGGGCCTGTCAATGTCAGGTTAACGGAGCTCATGAAATTGTCCCGCCAGAAGTCCAGTTAGCAATCAATATATTATCATTACCAGCCAGATTTGTGGAGTTACTAATAATATATTAGCAATAACCCGCGAACACCTGCGTTCATGTCAAGATACTGTCCGAGCGAGCCTTTTGCCTGTATAATTTCGCCCCTGAAAACTTTGTCCAGGGGTGCCTGATGGAGCCGCTCGCGAAAGGTTACGAACACAGGGAAATCGAAGGTCGCTGGTATGACGTCTGGAACAGGGCCGGATACTTCCGCGCCGCCGACGTCAGCGACAAGCCGCCATATTGCATAGTCATTCCGCCGCCCAACGTCACCGGCCAGCTTCACATGGGACACGCGCTGACGCTGACGATCCAGGACATCCTGATCCGCTGGAAGCGGATGAGCGGCTTCAACACGCTGTGGCTGCCCGGCACGGATCACGCCGGCATCGCCACCCAGATGGTTGTCGAGCGCGAACTGAAGGCGACCGAGGGCCTGTCCAGGTTCGATCTGGGGCGCGAAAAGTTCATCGAGCGCGTCTGGCAGGTCAAGCACCGCCATCACGATCGCATCGTTGAGCAGATGGCCGCCCTGGGCGTGTCGGTCGATTGGGAACGTGAACGCTTCACCCTGGACGATGGCCTGTCCCGCGCGGTTCGCGTCGTGTTCACGCGCCTGTACGAGGAAGGCCTGATTTACCGCGCCCAGCGCATGGTGAACTGGTCGCCCGGCATCCAGACCGTGCTTTCCGACCTGGAAGTCGAGGAGAAGGAACTGAAGTCCCACATGTGGCACATCGCTTACCCGGTGACCGGAACGTCCGAGTCCCTGGTGGTGGCCACAACGCGACCCGAGACGATGTTCGGCGACACGGCGGTTGCCGTCCACCCGAAGGATCCGCGCCATGCGCACCTGATCGGGAAGACGGTCGATCTGCCGCTGACCGGCAAGAAGATCCCGATCATCGGAGACGACCAGGCAGTTGACATGGAATTCGGCACCGGCGCCGTCAAGATCACGCCGGCCCACGACTTCAACGACTTCGAGACCGGCAAGCGCCACAATCTGCCGGTTCTGTCGATCCTGGACAAGCTGGGCAACCTGAACGACAACGTCCCGGAAAAGTACCGCGGCATGGAGCGATTCGCCGCGCGCAAGCTGGTCGAGGCCGATCTGGCCGAAGCCGGCCTGCTGGTCAAGGTCGAGGATTACGCCCACCGCGTCGGCCACTGCCAGCGCAGCGGGGTCATCGTCGAACCGATGGTCTCGATGCAGTGGTTCGTCCGCGCCGAGCCGCTGGCCCGCCCCGCGATCGACGCGGTCCGCGACGGCCGTACGCAGTTCGTCCCGGGTTCGTGGGAAAAGACCTACATGAACTGGATGGAGAACATCCGCGACTGGTGTATCAGCCGCCAGCTCTGGTGGGGACACCAGATCCCGGTCTGGTACTGCCAGGAGCCCGGTTGTGACGGCATGTACGTCGGCGAAACCGACCCCGGTCCGGACACCGTCTGCCCGAAGTGCGGCAGCCGCCGACTGGTCCAGGACGAGGACGTGCTGGACACGTGGTTCAGCAGCGGCCTGTGGCCCTTCTCGACTCTCGGCTGGCCCGACCGGACAGCCGCCCTGAAGACCTTCTACCCGACCACCGTCATGGAGACCGGGTTCGACATCATCTTCTTCTGGGTCGCCCGCATGATGATGATGGGCATCCACTTCATGGACGACGTGCCGTTCAAGACGATATACCTGCACGCCATGGTGCGCGACGAGCACGGCCTGAAGATGAGCAAGACCAAGGGCAACGTCATCGATCCGCTGGAAGTCGTCGAAGAGGTCGGCTCCGACGCCCTGCGCTTTACACTTGCTAACATGACGGCCCAGGGTCGCGACATCAAGCTGTCGATGGATCGCCTGAAGGGATACCGCGAGTTCGTCAACAAGCTTTGGAACGCCGCGCGATTCATATTCATGAACCTGGACGACTTCACGGGCACGGTCCCGTCCGACCCGGCGGTCGTCGCCGCCAACCCGAAGCTGGGCCGCGCCGACCGCTGGATCCTGAACGGTCTTGCCCAGGCCAGCGCGGACTGCAACAAGGCGCTGGATGAATTCAGGTTCAACGAGGCCGCGTCGGTCCTGTACCAGTTCACCTGGCACCAGTTCTGCGACTGGTACCTTGAACTGGCCAAGGGCTCGCTGATGCCCGATTCCGACGATGTCCAGACCGATCCGGAACGCCGCCGCGCGGTCCAGACCGTGCTGATTCATGTCCTGGACCACGTCCTGCGGTCGATGCACCCGTTCATGCCTTACGTGACCGAAGAGATTTGGCAGAAGCTGCGCCCGTTCCTGTCGCACGACGAAGACAGTGTCATGGTCGCGAATTACCCGACCGGCGAAGGCATGCCGCAGTTCCCGGAAGACGCCGCCGCGGTCGAGTCCGTCCTGGAAGTCATCAGCGCAGTCCGTGGCGTCCGCGCCCAGGCGATGGTGCCGCCCAGGGAGGAACTGCCCGTC
This sequence comes from Deltaproteobacteria bacterium, assembly GCA_029555025.1. Taxonomy (GTDB): domain Bacteria; phylum Myxococcota_A; class UBA9042; order DTJE01; family DTJE01; genus JAGOFO01. The sequence continues at coordinate 85,639 of JAKPTZ010000051.1, read as the reverse complement.
GTCATCAAGCCGCATTCCGCCGAGATTGACGGGTTCATCCGATCTATGCAGGAAGAGGTGGCCCGCCTTGGCCGTGTCGCCAGCCTGGATATCAGGATGGACGCGACCAGGCCGGCCGGTTCGGCCGTCGTCGTCGGCACCACGGCCGACTGCTTCGTGGTCATCGGCCAGGACAGGATCGCGGCGGAAATCGCGCGCCTGGAAAAGGAAATCGCCCGCAACGGCAAGGATCTGGAAAAGTTCGACGCGAAGCTGTCGAACCAGGCCTTCATCGCCAACGCCAGTCCAGAGGTCGTGGACGAGGTCCGCGAAAAGGCGGATGCCGCCCGTGAACTGATGAATCGGATGAACGAAGCCCGGAAGGCCCTTCGCGACTGACAAATTCCACACAAGAATCGTTGAATTTGCAGCTTAATCCCTGCTAGTATCCCGTCAGGTCCAGACAGACGCGGATTCGTGAAATGCTGAATATCCTGAACGTGACTTCGGAAGTCATCCCGTTCTCGAAAACAGGCGGACTTGCGGACGTTTCCTTTTCGCTGCCGTCGGCGCTTTCCGGTCTTGGTCACAATGTGCATACGATTACGCCGCTGTATTCCACGGTGGATCGCCAGGCCTGTGGCGTATCATTCACTGAACAGGTGGTCGATGTCGTCCTTGCCGGTCGCCTGATTCAGTTCGGCGTGTTCCAGGCCACGACACCGGCGGGCGTCAAGGTCTTCCTTCTTGAAAATCATGACCTTTTCACGCGCGAGGGCGTTTATGGCACGCGTGACGGCGCCTATGGCGACAACCATCTGCGCTTCGCGTTCTTCTGCGCGGCCGTGTTCGAGGTCATCAAGCGCTTCAACCTGAAGGTCGACGTCATTCATTGCCATGACTGGCAGTCCGGCCTGGTTCCGCTGTTCAACCGCATTCGTTTGCAGAATCAGTATCGAACGGTGATGACCGTTCACAACATGGGATACCAGGGGACTTTCCCGGGCGTCATCGCGCCGGAAATCGGGATTCCGTGGGACGTTTATAACCCCGACGGCGTCGAGTTCTGGGGACAGGTCAGTTTCCTGAAGGCTGGACTTGTCTATTCCGATCGCGTCACCACTGTCAGCCCGCGCTATTCCCGTGAGGTCCTGAGTCCCGAGATGGGCTACGGCATGGACGGAATCCTGCGCAGTCTGGGTAATCGTTTCTGCGGCATCCTGAACGGTGTTGATTACGCCCAGTGGAACCCGGAAACTGATGAGTTGATTGCGGCTCGGTTCGGCATCGACGACATGTCAGGCAAGGATGTCAACCGTCAGGCACTTCTGCGGCATTTCGGGCTTGCTGACAGCGGCGGCCCGCTTTTCGGCGTTGTCGGCCGTCTTGCCTATCAGAAGGGATACGACCTGCTGGCCGGAATCATTCCGAAGATTGTGGAACTTGGTGGCATGCTGGTCGTTCTCGGTACCGGGGAACGCGCCGTCGAGGACATGATCCGGACGGCCGCTGCCGGCTATCCCGACCGGGTTTCGGTCAAGCTCGAATACAGCGAGGCTGTCGCCCACACGATTGAGGCCGGCTCCGACTTTTTCCTGATGCCTTCAAGATACGAGCCGTGCGGACTTAACCAGATGTATTCCTTGCGTTACGGAACCATCCCTGTTGTGCATGCGGTGGGTGGCCTTGACGATACGGTGATCGATGTGGATGCCGACCCGGCCGGCGGCACCGGGATCAAGTTCAGCCCATTCGAGTTCAGGGCCTTCTGCGATGCGATCGAGCGTGCGGCAAGGCTGTTTGGCGACGACGTTCGTTTCGGGGAAGTCAGGGTTCGTGGGATGGCGAAGGACTTTTCGTGGAAGAACTCGGCCGCCAGGTACGCCGAACTTTACCAGGCCGTCAGGAAATGACTGCTTTCAATTCAGTTTATTTATCAGCATCTTGACGACGCTTGCCTGAATCTGGGCCAGATCTCCCTCGATATCGGCACCAGCCGCCTGCTTGTGGCCGCCACCGCCAAGGATCTCCGCCACGTCCGATATGACCAGTCCCTGCTTGCAGCGCATTGATACCTTGACCACCCCGGGCTTAAAAACCTTGAAAAGCGCAGATATTTCGACGCCTTCCAGGTCGCCGATCAGGTTGACCATGTTTCGGATTTCCTCGCGATCGACCGATAGATCCGAAATCATCTCCTGGGTCATGACGCTGTGGACCAGTCGTCCACCGCATTCAAAGCGTGCCGAATTGAAAATCCTGGTCATCAGCGTCAGGCGATCCCGGGTCATCGTCCCGAACATCCTGCCGGCGATGGTTTCCGGTTCGGCGCCGGCGGCAACAAGGCGGGCAGCAACTGCGAAAACGTCCGGATCCTGTTTCGTGAACCTGAACTGCTGGGTGTCGGAAAGGATCGCGCCGTAAAGCGCCGTCGCGACGTCTTTCGTGATTTCAATTCCGAGTGCGTCGATTACATGAACAATCAGTTCGCCGCACGAAGTGAAGTCAGGCGCCACTATCCCGGGTATGGCACGCTCGCCGGGCTGGTGATGATCGATGCAGACCACGGGCCCCTGCCTTGCCTGTACCCTTTCGCCAAGGCATCCAATCCGTTCGAATTCACCGGTATCGACCAGTATCACAAGGTCGGCTTCCTGAAAAAGATGCGGGTTTCTCTGGTGATGGCTTTCGTTGAAAACGATCACGTCGTTGCCGCTGTCCAGGAAGCGGATGGATCTTGGGTAGCTGCCAGCGTTGACGATCCAGACCTTTCGACCAGCCCTGCGAAGCGCGCGCGCAAGTCCGATCTGCGAGCCGATACCGTCCCCGTCCGGTCCGTCATGGGTCACCAGCACGACCGTGGCAGCCGCTTCAATCAGTCGAATCGTTTCCTGGGCCTGTGGCGATGAAAGAGGGTCGGGTTTCATGAGCATGTTCACCAGTGGTCAGCGCAGGCCGATTCCAGCAAGGAATTCGCCCCGGCCGGCTTCATCGTCGCTCCATTGTCCGCGCCATGCGAACGTGACAGCGTTCGAGTCCTGTTTCGAGACGCCCCGGACAGCCATGCACAGGTGCTTCGCCGTAACGGTCACGGCAAGTGCCCGGGGGTTCAATACGTCAACCAGCGTGTCCGCGATCTGGGCGGTCATCCTTTCCTGAACCTGCAGCCGGCAAGCGAAGTGGTCAACGACACGGGCAATTTTCGACAGGCCGATGAGACTGCCGTTCGGGATGTAGCCCACCGTCACCGTGCCGAAAAATGGCAAAACGTGATGCTCGCAGATCGAGTTGAAAGCGATATCCCTGACCATGACCAGGTCCCTGGAGGGATCGGCGAACGTCGCGCCGGCCATCAGTTCGTTGAGATCCTCACGATATCCCCGCGTAAGGTAATGCATGGATTCCCAGACACGGGCGGGGGTTCGTTCAAGGCCGGGGCGTGACGGATCGTCACCAAGTTCGGCGATGAAGCCGTTCATGAATCCTTCGAAATCCTTCTCATTCATGGTCGGCTCCCCGGGTACGGCAAAGCGCCTGGATATCGACAGATCCCGAAAACACTTCCATGGCGGGACCTTCCAGTATTACGTCGGACATGTCGTCGGCAACGGTAATGAACAGCGGTCCTCCCGGAAGATCCATGCGGATCGGCCTTCCGGATGACGCCAGTCCGTTTGACACCGCAGCGACGGCCGTTGCCGAAGCCCCGGTGCCGCAGGCCATCGTCAGGCCACACCCCCGTTCGAAAACGGTAAGCCTGAAATGGTTGTCGTCGATGCGCCCGGCGAATTCGATATTGGCACCCGACGGAAAAAGTTCATCAGATCCGAGGATTGACCCCCAGTGTCCGGCATCGGCGCCGTGGATGTCTTCAAAAATGACGAAGTGCGGATTTCCCATGTTGACGGCGTTCCCAACGAAAGGGCGCCCGGCCACGGTAACCGCGACGTTGAAAGGGCTGCCGCGGCCGGTCATGGGAATGTCGGCTCGTTCGGTCTTCGGGGCGCCCATGCTGACCGCGACGGTGGACACGACACCCGAACGGTCGCGGGTCAGCCTGCAAAGCCTGATGCCGGCAGGGGTCTCGACCGGGATTGAATTCGGGGCATCGCCTTCCCACAGGTGTTCGGCGATGAACTTCGCCACGCACCGGATGCCGTTGCCGCACATTTCCGCCTGGGTACCGTCACTGTTGATGACCCGCATGAACCATGAAGATGCGGTTCCGCGTTCGACCAGCAGTATTCCGTCGCCGCCGACGCCGAAGTTCCGGTCGCACAGAAGGCGGGCCGCCTCCGGCGTAAGGCCGGCAGGATGGCCGTCCCTGGCGTCAACCACGAGAAAGTCGTTTCCGGTGCCGTGATATTTGAAAAATTTCATGGCGACATCATTACACCGGGTGCCGGTGTTGTCCATAAGGATGAATCGGGGACGTGATCCGGATTACAGGGCCTTGCGCTTGCGAACCTTGGTGGCCTTGCGAAGGATGACCTGGCCGTTAGTGGCGCCGGCAACGGGGCCCCTGACCATGATCAGGTTCTGTTCCGGGAACACCGCGACGACCTTCAGGTTCAGCATCGTGTGGGTGTCAACGCCGTAATGACCGGCCATCTTCTTGCCCTTGATGACACGGCCGGGAAACTGGCACATGCCGATCGAACCGCCGTGACGGTGGCATTCATGGGCACGGCCATGCGAACGCAGCGAGCCGTGGAAACCGTGGCGCTTCATGACGCCCGCAAATCCGTGGCCCTTGCTGGTTCCGGTGACGTCAACCTTTTCGCCGGCCTGGAACATCGACACGTCAACGGTGCCGCCTTCCGGGTACATCAGGGCTTCGTCCTGGGTAACGCGGATTTCCTTGACCGTTGTCGGCCACACGGTCAGCCCGGCCTTCTTGTACTGGCCAAGCACGGGCTTGGAGATTTTGTATTCCTTCTTGTTGCCCAGACCCAGAACCACGGCATCGTAACCATCGCGACCTTCAGCGGTCTTGACCTTGATGACCTGGCAGGGACCAGCCTGAATGACCGTTACCGGCAGACGCCTTCCGTCTTCGTCGAAAAACTGCGTCATTCCGATCTTCTTGCCAAGGATTGCGATCGACATATTCAACTCCGAATCATCAATATCAGTAATCAAACCGCGGTAAAGGCCGTCAAGGCCATACTCAAACGGCGCAATATAGTAATCTGGCGGCAGGTTCGTGTCAATCGCAAACTTTGACGGGAATGAAGTCTTTCTGTTGTCGCGCCGCCCGGGAACAGGCGTCGTCAGTGGGAGCATTTGCCGGATTCGCATCCGCAGCAGCCGCCCGACGGTTCGGGAGTCGTTCCGGAAGACTTTTTGGAATAGTCGCTGCAGTACCAGCCGGATCCCTTAAGAACAAAGGATGAATGCGATATCAGGCGCTGAGCGTCGCCAGCACCGCACGCAGGGCACTCGGCCACCGGGGCATCCGACATCTTCTGAACCTTTTCAAACTGATTTCCGCATTTTTGGCATCTGTATTCATAAGTCGGCATGAAGGCACCATCTCTTATTACCAGGCGAAATGCCGGGCACCGAACATCAGCCCGCGTCCCCCGGTCGGTCACAAACAGGGAACCTGTCCAGGCGGGCAGGCAATATCTATGGCCGCGGGTTGCCATTGTCAAGGTAGGATTGGCCTGGACGGCGCGGCCGGTTTACAATACCGCTGCCCTGCAAGGTGTTATTGGGGTTTTATTAATGGTAGGAAGCGTTTCAACTGGCGGGATTTTCGATTCGCACGTTCACGTGGGCAGATGGGTTCTGCCGGATTTCAGGGGGCACTCAACCAGCCTTGAGCAGTCCGCGGCCGTCCTGGCTTCGTCCGGAATCGACGGTGCCCTTGTAATGCCGACCGATTCCGGTGATAACGCCGGCCTGATCGGTTCTCTCGCGTCCTACGCGGGGCCAGTTCGATTCGCAGTTGCCGCCTGGGCGATCCCGGACGACTCCGCGATTGGCGGCCTGCTTGACGCGCACGACTTTCGCGCGGTCAAGATTCATCCATCTTTCTGTCGCGTTCCGGTGAATCACGATTCCTGGTCGCCGGCGATTTCAGCGGCCCGTCAGCGCGGGCTTCCGGTCATCGTGCATTGCGGGCGCTGGCAGGAAATGGCCGGGTACGGGCTGCTTCTGCAGGCAGCCGACGCCTGGCCCGACGTCAAATTCGTGATGGCCCACATGGGAGGGGATTCTCCGTCGCTTGTCCTGTCGGCTGCCGTCGGGGTGGCGTCGCGCGGGCTTCGTAACGTGTTCATGGGTACGGAAAGCATCCGGGAATACTGGATTGTTGCGGAGGCAATCGGCATTGTCGGGGCCGATCGGGTGCTTTTCGGTTCCGATCACAATCTGAATTCGCCGGTCTCGTTCCTGGCCGTAATCGATGCAATCGGCCTGGATGAACAGGCCCGTTCGATGGTTCTTGGCGGCAACGCCCGGAAACTGTTTGGATTTGATAATGGCTGACGAAAGTCCGGGGTATCTTTCCATCGTTATCATGGCGTTTAACGAGGGCGCGACGATCAGGCGCCAGGCCATGGACTCGTTGAACTTCCTTGATCGGCATGTTCCGGGGGGGAGTGGCGAGGTGATCATCGTCGATGACGGGTCGGCCGACGACACCGGCAGAATCGCCGATGAACTGGCCTTGTCGGATGCCAGGGTTCGCGTCGTTCATCACGGCACGAACCGCGGCATGGGCGCCGCAATTGCAAGTGGGTACGGGGCCGCATCATGTCGTTTCGTGACTCAGCTTCCCGGTGACGCACAGGTTCATCCGGAAACTCTTGCCAGGTTCCTGCCGCTGCTGGAATCGCATGATCTGGTGCTTTCGGAATATGAAAAGCGGGGCGACGGCCCGTTGAGGGCGTTCATAACCTGGGGATACCAGACGACGGCCCTTCTTCTTCTGAAGAACAGGTGTGCCTTTACCGGAACGATGGTGTTTCGGCGAAGCCTGATTGAAGGAATGCCGATTCGAAGCCGCACGTTCATGGCAAATGTCGAGGTTCCGCTTCGGATGCTTCGGGCAGGCGTTGCTCCTGGCATGGTGACTATCAGTTGCGTCGCCAGGCAGGCCGGTCGGAGCAAGGTGCTTTCAGTTCGACGAATCCTGCGCGTGATCCTTGAGATGATGGCCCTTCGACGGGAGCTTGTGTTATCCTGACCGGGTTCGTCAGAGGGGAAATCGCGCGTCTTGAGGTTTCCCCGGGATTGATTTTATGAACGCTCCGGGACGCCTGCGCCAGATTGCGTCAATACTGTCCAGATACGGCTTTGACGATCTTGCCGCGCGTCTTGGCCTTGTGCCGTTCTGTGGCGCCATCATTCGAAGGATTCGCGGCGGGCGCTCTTCCGATTTGCCGGATGCGGCCGAACGGGCCAGGATGGTGATCACCGATCTGGGTCCGACCTTCGTCAAGCTCGGTCAGATGCTGGCCACCAGGCCGGATCTTCTTCCCGCCGATTTCATCAGGGAATTCAAGAAGCTTCACGACGAAGTGCCGCCGTTTCCGTTCGAGCAGGTCAAGCAGGTCTTCCTGTCTCAGACCGGGCGGTCTTTGAGCGACGTCTTCGCCAGCCTGGATGAAGTGCCGCTGGCGGCCGCGTCGATCGGTCAGGTTCATGCGGGCACGCTGCTGGATGGCCGCAAGGTGGTGTTGAAGGTTCAGCGACCAGGCATCGCCGGACAGGTGGATGTCGATCTTCGAATGCTTCGCTGGCTGGCAGCCCTTCTTGAAAGACGTGTCCCGATGTTCGCCCGGATGAACGCGCGGGCGGTGGTCGAGGAGTTTCGCCGGAATCTTCTTCGGGAACTCGACTTTCAAGTCGAGGTCGCGAACCAGATCAGGTATGCCGACCAGTTCGTCGATGACCCGACGCTGTTCGTGCCGCGGCCCGTGACGGAATTCTGTACGTCGCGTGTCATCGTCATGGATTTCGTCGATGGTTTCAAAGTAACCGACACCGAATCGATCAAGGCCGCCGGAATCGACCTTAAGTCGGTTGTCGAAAACGGGATGCGCATTATCCTTCGCTCCATATTCGAATTTGGGTTTTTTCACGCCGACCCGCATCCGGGCAACTTCTTCGTGATGAAGGACGGCGTTGTCGCCTTGCTCGATTATGGAACGGTCGCGTCTGTTGACTCGCGGCGAATCGATGAAATGACGTCGTTCATGCTGGCCGTGGCCGCGTCCGATGTCGATATGCTGATTAACGTTCTTGTCGATATGGACGTGATAAGCGACGACACCGATGTCAGGATTCTGCGCGCCGATCTTTCCTCGCTGATGGGGCAGTGGCGCGGGGCCGCCCTGCGCGACGTGCGGATGGACGCTTTCATGGCCGGCGTGATTGAGGCGGCAAGGCGCCATTCGGTTCGTATTCCGGCGGATCTCCTGATGGTCGGCAAGGCGATTGCCATCATCGAGGGCATCGGCTGGGAGGTCTGTCCGGACTTCAGACCGGTCGAGTTCATTCAGCCATACCTGCAGAAGCTTTCCGTCGATCGCATGCTGGACGCGGACAAGCAGGCAAGGTCGCTTGCCCGGGTCGGCATGGAAGCGCTCGGCCTGCTGAAGGAAGCCCCCTACGATATACGACGAATCCTGGGCAGGATCAGGCGCGGCGAACACCAGATCATCGTCAGGAACGCGGGCGATCGGGATGCCTTCCGACATCGGGGTATCCTTGTCAACCGGGCCATCTTCGCATTCATGTTCTGCGCGTTCTTTTTCGGCTCCGCGTGGATGATCGGTTCCGGGGATTCTACCCGTAATGCGTTTGGTGTATTGTCCGCCGTCCTTTCGGGCATGGCGTTCATCGGTTTCCTTTGGTCCATGTTTTCTTTCAGGGGAGGTCGCAGATGAAGAAGCTGACTATCGTTCTTGTCGCCGGCGCGGTGCTTGTCGGTGGATGTGGCATCAAGCAGGAAGACTATCTTCGTGACACCAATGCCTTGAAGGAACAGATTTCGACGCTCGAGAGGCAGAAGGGCGATCTGGTCACCCAGCGTGGCCGTCTGAACGAGGATCTGGAGCGCCTGCGCCAGGAAAAATCGCTTCTGGCCCAGGAAAAGAACGTGCTTGCCCAGAAGGAAGGCGCGCTGTCGGAAGAAGTCACCAATCAGTTGAAGGAAATCGAACGGCTTCGGCGCCAGGCCGAGGAACGCAAGGCGAAACTGGCCCAATTGCGGAACCTTCTGGATTCAATGGTTGTTTCAGGCAAACTCAGCGTGCGTACCGACAAGGGGCGAATGATTGTCGAGATCGGTGAGCAGTTCCTGTTCGATTCCGGTGAGTACAAGATCAAGGAAGTCGGTCGTCAGGCGCTGGCGCAACTCGTCGGGCTGCTCAGCGGCATCGAGGGCCGGGAATTCCAGGTTGCCGGTCATACTGACAGCGTCGGAAGCGATGAGAAGAACTGGCGCCTGTCGGTGAATCGCGCGATGGAAGTCGTTCTTTACATGGTCGAATCCGGCATGCCCGCCGGCAGGCTGTCGGTCGCCGGTTACGGGGAAACGAAGCCGACCGGCGACAACGAAACTCCGGAAGGCCGGGCACTGAACCGTCGCATCGAGATCGTCCTGCAGCCCAATATCGATGAAATCCTTGGGTTCGGCGAGGAAGCCTCGAAGTAATTTGTCTGCCGTATGCCCCACGCCGCACGCCCCACGATTCGGAATTCCACGCTCGATGAATGACGCAGTCGTGCCTGTGGCCGGCCATGAAGTGTCCGGTTCGAGAGGCCTCACCGGACACTTATGGTCCGGCCCGATCCGCCCCGCGATCCGTACGGGCGAATGAAAATCCGCCCGCCGCGTACCTGTCATGCCGTTGCCTCAGCGCCGTCGGATCGCTTGATACGTCTGGCAAAAGTTGAAGAAATCGTGTCAAATAACGCGTCGTACTCTGTTTCATCCCGGAGGTTCCACAATGAGGATTGCGATCCAGTCAACGGTTGTTGTCGCTCTGGCAATCATGTTTTCGTCCTCGGCCTTTGCCGGCACGTGGGAAATCACCAACCAGATTCAGGGTGGTTTCATATTCATGCTGGAGGTTCCGGATGAAACCCATGCCTTTGGATTCGGAAGCATCCCGGATCCGGCCGATCCACAGAACGACAAGTTCACCGGATTCAAGATGAATCCGAACGGGACGTGGGGCGAATTCATGCCGCCCGCATCGGGCGATATGCTTGTTCCAATGAACATGCAGTGCACGGCCCCCGACAACTGCCTGATGCTTGCGACCGACATCAACACGCAGACGATGGCCATGAAGACCCCCTTGATGCTTTCCAAGGACGGCGGCAACAAGTGGACGACATTTACGGATCCCTTCTTCAAGCGACCGTCTGCGCCCTCCAATTTCAATGCCTTCGGAACGAAACTTGTGTGGTTTTATGGAACGGACACAATCGTCCTGATTTCAAAGAACGGGGGCGGCGATGCAAAATCCTGGTTCGTCCCGACCATCGGCGACGTGAAATTCATGTCAATCCAGGGCGGCTTCATCCTGAACGACAACGTCGGCTTCCTGATGAACCAGTCCATGACGGAAAGCGAAGACAAGAAGACCCGCACGGTCAATCCTGTCGGTGCGCTGATGAAGACGTCGGATCTGCAGGTTGCCGATCCCAAAGACATGACGTGGGAGATCCTTTTCCAAGATCAGACCGTCTATGCCCGCAAGCTTCATTTCGTGAATGAAAACGTCGGGTACATGATCACCGACGATGGAACGAATTACGGCCTGTCCCGCACCACGGACGGCGGCCGGAACTGGACGCCAATCGTATTTCCGCAGGTTGGTGAACTGGCTCCCATCCAGTGGGTCAACGATATCGCCGTATTTGATGAGGACAATCTTTTTGTCGTCGCCGGAATTCCCAACGGCGAGGAAGACAGCTTCGGCGTTATCTTCAGGATTTCGGACGGCGTGACGCCGGTTCCCGTCCTGCCGGATCCGACCGAGCATCAGATGACCATGCAGGTCATTCGTTGTGTGACTCCGTATTACTGCCTTGCCGCCGGCGAGGAGGCGACCGTCCTGAGGTTCACCGACGAACCGCCCGTTGTCGTCGAAGAAGACAGCGACATCGCAATCGTGTCCGACGGTGCCGATCGCGACGCATTCGCCGGTGATGACCAGGGCGGCCAGATCGAGGATGTCGAGGAAGGCATCGACCTGAAGGGCTGGACTCCACCGAAAAAGGATTCCGGCTGTTCGACCGGCAACGGTCCCGGAACCGGGCCGGCCGGCCTTGCGCTGCTGATCCTTGGATGTGCCCTGTGCCTTGCATGGCGCCGCCGACAGGCCTGAGCCTGACGTCCGGGCGAGGCATGCCCGACCGGACACCATGGTCGAACCTGTCATCACCGACGCGCGGGTTGTTGCCATGTACTGTGGTTCAGATCGCTTCCTTGCCGATCTTCACATTCATTCCAGGTTTTCCCGTGCGACCAGTCGTGATCTGACCATTCCGGCCATCCTCAGGGCGTGCCAGATGAAGGGTATCGATCTGGTGGCGACCGGGGATTTCACCCATCCCGAGTGGTTCGGCGAAATTCGAAACAGCCTGGTCGAGGACGGTGGCGGCCTGCTGGAAGCGGCGCCGTCGATTGCCGGCCAAGTTTCCGGCCTGGTTCCGGAACAGGCCCGCCGCCCGGTGAAATTCATCATTTCAGGCGAGATTTCATCGATCTACAAGAAGAACGGTCGAACCAGGAAGGTTCACTCGCTGGTCTTCATGCCGTCGCTCGAATCGGCTTCAAGGTTTTCGATCGCGCTTGGCCGACTTGGAAACATCACTTCGGATGGCCGTCCAATACTTGGCCTTGATCCGATGCGGATCCTGCAACTGGCCATGGACATCAATCCGGGCGCGTTCCTGATTCCGGCCCATATCTGGACGCCTCATTTTTCGGTATTCGGCGCCATGTCCGGCTTCGACACGATCGAGGAATGCTTTGAAGATCTGACGCCTTATATCTTCGCGGTCGAAACCGGGCTGTCTTCCGACGTGGGAATGAATCGTCTCTGGTCGGCGCTGGACAGGTTTTCGCTGACATCGTCATCGGACGCGCATTCAGTATCCAAACTTGGTCGCGAGGCCACGATTTTTTCCGGCCAGCGATCCTGGGACGGTCTTGTTTCGGCGCTGAAAGGGCTTCCCGGGCCGACCCGCCTGGAGGGAACGGTCGAATTCTTTCCCGAGGAAGGCAAATATCACCTGGACGGTCATCGCAAGTGTGGATTTTCGTGCGAACCGTCGGAATCCATGCGTCTTGGCGGCATATGTCCGGTGTGTGGCGGCAGGTTGACCCCCGGCGTTCTTGGAAGAGTGGCGCAACTTGCCGACAGGACTGAAGTTCCCGCCGGTTTTCCCGGCCAGATTGGCCTGGTGCCTCTTGGCGAGGTTCTTTCCGGCATCCTTGGATGCGGTGAGGGATCCGGCCGGGTTCAGTCCGCGATCGACAGTCTTGTGGCGCGCTTCGGTTCGGAACTGGACATACTGGGGTGGATTGATCCGGGGCAGCTCGATGCCGACCGTGAGTACGCACTGGCCGAGGCCGTCAGGCGAATCCGGGAAGGACGTGTGGTTCGCGAACCGGGGTTTGACGGCGAATACGGAAGGATTGGAATTTTCGGGCCCGGTGAAGTCGAAATGATCAAGGGGCAGGGCCAGATGTTCGGAACCCGGGCCCCGACCAGGTGCCGTCGGGAAGGCGTTGCCAGGGCGGGCATCGCCGCCGTCCCGGAGGATCTTTTTGACTGCCCCCGCGCAGACGACGTGGTGCCGTCATCATCCGGTCTTACTCCCGAACAGGCCGCCGCGGCGAATTGTCTGGGCTGCAATGCCATTGTGGTCGCGGGCCCGGGAACCGGAAAGACCAGGACAATGGTGGCAAGGGTTGCCGCCCTGGTGGAGTCCGGAGTTGCCCCCGCCTCAATCCTGGTCGTGACTTTCACGAACCGGGCCGCAGGCGAGGCCGCCGAGCGAATTACGGCCGTGGTGGGCATCGGGCCGGTCGTGACGACATTTCACGCGCTGGCGCTTTCGATGTTGAAGAGGGCCGCGCGGGAAAGGGGGCAAGAGCTTCCCCAGGTGGTCGTGGACGTGTCACCCGACGCCGAACTTCCCGTCGGCCACCTGACACTGGACGGCCTTGTCCCGGCATTCATTCGGGAAATGCGGCTTGACCCGTCTCTGGCATCGTGCTTCGCGCACATCCTTGTTGACGAATTCCAGGACATTTCGGACGACCAGTATGAGATGTTGCGCCTGATGGCCGCTGGCGGTGCCACCGTCTTTTGTGTCGGCGACCCGGATCAGTCGATTTACGGCTTTCGCGGTGCCGTTCCACAGGTATTTGACAGATTCCAGGCCGACTGGCCCGGTTGTTTCAAACATGTCATATGTCTTACGCACAGGCTTACCCCGGAAGTCGCGTCGGCGGCCACTGCGGTTCTCGGACGATCCGCATCGGGGTCGGCGGCCGCGATCCGTTCGGTGCATCAGGGCGGTCGGCCGGTCATTCTGTGCTCCGCCCGACATACGCGGGACGAGGCCGGCTGGATTGCAGGCAGGATCACCACGATGCTTGGCGGAACCGACATGCTTGATTCGGCGGCCAGCGGTGTGTTGACCGGCCTTGGGGACATCGCGATCCTCGGGCGCACGCACAACGCCCTGCTGCCCGTCGCAAAGGCCCTGGACGCCGCCGGCCTGCCTTATGAGACCGCGTCCGATGCGCCCCTGTGGCACATGGACTGGGTTCGTGTCGCCATGCGGGCAATCCGGGAGGCCGATCCGATGAACCGCCTGGATTCCGTGGTTTCCCGCGCGCTGGCCGGATCGGGCATCGAGCCGCCGGCCCGCCAGGTCAGGATTCTTCTCGACCTGGCCGGGGCGACCGAATGCGGCCCGGCTTTCGATCGGCTTGTGACTCTTTGCCAGGTTGATGCGTTCGGTCTTGATCCGGAAAGGATTCACCTTCTGACCATGCACGCGTCGAAGGGGCTGGAATTCGATAATGTTTTCGTGGTCGGCTTGAATCACGGCATGGTTCCACTGGCAACAGGCGGCGATTTCGATGAAGATGAGGAGCGCAGGCTTCTTTTTGTGGCGATGACACGGGCACGAAGGAACCTTTTTCTTTCGTGGTCCTCGGCCGGGCGTCAGGGGCTTCCGGTTCGAAGCCGCTTCCTGGACGGCCTGGGTGATTTGGTGGTTCAGGTTCGGGCCGAGTCGGTTGTCAGGCACAGGGCATTGCAGCAGGATCTTTTTGGCGGCGGCAGGGATGCATGAATCGGCGAAAATCTTCCTGGGGCTGGCGGCAGTGATGCTCCTGGTATCGGCCGACGCCGTTTCTGCTTCGGATTCGGCGATGGAATCGGCCCTCGTTACGATTGAAAGGCTGTCTGGCCGGGTGCCGGGGATGGATATCGGGGGGCGCGTCTCGATCGAGATCCTGGTTGGAAAGCGGCGCCTTTTCCAGACCGACTGGAGATCGCCCGGGGACGCCGAATTCGGTAACCGGATCACGTTCAAGACCGCGAAATCAATGCCAATCAGGTTCATTGTCAGTAATTGGATACCGAAGCGCGCGCCGGGCGAGCACGTCAAGAGCCCCGTGGCATCCGGTGCCCGCCCGCCCACTTTCAGGGAAGGCCCCGCGATGCAGGATGACGTCCTGGCGACCGGTTTCGACGGGTTGATCGGGGATTACAAGGTCGATGGAGGGGTTCCGGCGGCCGATCAGGCTTCCCAGCGCATTTCGGAAGGGAAGTCCCGCGATTCCGGGGCCAGCTCACATGACGAACGGCCGAATGGCCGTCAGAGCGTCCTGTGCGAGGCGCAGATTGACTGGCCGCCAGCGAACGGAATTCATCGAATCGACTGCGGTGGAGCCAGCCTGGAAATTTCAACCGTGATGCTCAAAAGGGCGAAGTCCCGTCCTGAAGCAAGATGATTTCCCGTGCCAGTTCGATGGCCTGGGTAATTCCGGAAGCCCGCCTGATCCCGAAGACCGTCGTGCCGGCAATGCCATACACTTCGAGCGTGGCGCCGACCTGGAAGACCTTCAGGCCGCTTTCGGTCGCCGGAACGTGCTGTTCAACCGCGCCCTGCCTGACGGCCGACTGAATGGCCTGTTCCAGCAGCTTTCCGGCAGATTCGGTCGTCCCCGCCTTCTTCATGAACAGGCTCATTTCGAACCGTGGCGCGCTGTAATCGCAGGTCAGAACCGTTCCAAGGAAATCAAGACCGATGTCTGTTCCCGAACGGATCTTCCATGAACCCTCGACTCGGCCACGGGTTGGCAGAAGTCGTTCAAACCCGGTATCCGACGCCGCCGGCGCGGATGAGGCGATCATCGAGACTGCCGCCATTGCGACAGCGCGGGCATCTTCGGTCTGGCTGCCTCGCCGGATTCTGAAGTACCGGGTGCCCTTGACGAGGTGAAAACCGTCCGGATCGACCGAACCCGAAGTCAGGCCTGGCATGCGCAACGAAGATGGCCCGGGCGACATGCGTCCGAACACGACAAGCGCGTCAAGAGCGTCATCGAAAAGTACCGAACAGATCTGCACGCCCGCCGCGGGATCCGATTCCCTGGCGACGGTTCGGCAGAAGATTCTTCGATGCTGGATTCCCGCCACCGCCCCATCGATATCCGTGTCGACAGAGTGCGAGCCGGGAACCGTCGCGTCGATTGCCCGGGATGTCTCAACGGTACCCTTCGGCACGGGAAACACTCCCCCGGCCCACTGATCGTCGATCCCGGCACCTGCGTCCGTGTTGGGCTGGCGTGTGTCCCCCTGGACGTTGACGGTGACCTTGACTGCCGGGCCGCGATCGCGCGCGCCATATCGCCATCGTACGATTCCCCCGGCGATCAGCAGAAGGAGCAGAAGCAGGATCATCAGGAGCATCCCGCCCTTAAGCGTTTCCATGGTGGTCTTTCGGGACATGCAGCCTCCGCGGTTCGCGGCATCGTTGCCAAGCTGTCGCGCAATTATTGCAGGAAATCAGGAAAAGGTGTCGTGGTGACTACATGTCGGCGGTCGCGGTCTCGGAAGTCGTGCCGTCGGCCGGCTGGGGATCCGGTGCGTCGCCCATGGCGCATCCGCCGGCCACCTTCTGGTAGCAGTGGCGGACACAGACCTTGCCCGCTGGCGAACCATCCTGGTTTTTGACTTCCTGGCACTGCCAGCCCTGGGGGCACAGGTTGTCCGGGTCGCTTGAACAAGGTGGCATGCAGTATGAACCCATGTCATTGCCGTCCTTGTCCTGGAAGCCGATGCACAGGGTGTCCTCGTTGCCGCAGGGATCGTCCGCCTGCTGGTCGCAAACGGCGCAGTAGTTGCCCTCGGCCGTCTGGCATTCGCCCTGGGTCAGTTCGCAGACCTCGCCGCACGAACACGAGTAATTACCCTTGCACGGACGCCTGATGCACGTCCCGGGGTTTGTCGTCGTGTCGCAGATCTGGCTGAAAGTCTTGCAGTCAAAGTCGAACATGCATCCGGAGAGGCATTTGTGGGTTTCCGCGTCGCAGTACGTGGCCGGTTCCTTGCAGTCCGAAGGCTGGAAGCACATGCCCGGTACGAAGCAGTGTCCGGTTTCGTCGCAGTCCCACATGTAACCGTCGGGCACGGTGCCGGTGCAGCCCTGGACATTCTGCTTTTCCAGAGTGCCGGTGCAGGGCGGAACGCACAATCCCTGGGAGCATACTGTGCCATTTCCGCATTCGTTGTCATCGGCGCAGCCCATCATGCACTGGTGGGTGACCGGGTGGCACGCCTGGCCGAGTTCACAGGACAGGGCATCCCGGCAGCCGCAGATGCCAAGATCGGTGTAACACTTGAAGCCTTCCTGTTCGCAGTCTTCGTCGGATTCGCACTTCTCGATCGTCGAGTCGCAGTTCATCGTGGCCGGGACGCAAACGCCGTTTGACGCGTCGCCGATGTCCGCGCAGACATATGAACCCTGCGGCGCGCCCGGAACGGCACAAACCTTCGTCGAAAGCGGGCACCACGGGGCGCAGATCTTGCCGGGAAGTTCGGATTCAACACCCTGATAGTTGACCTTGTCGACGCAGTGTGACATCTGTCCGGCGCACTGCTCATCGTTTTCGCACGTCTGACATGCTTCAAGCAGCGGCTTGCATACGTTTTCGCACGAATGGCAGTAAGCCTCGGAACCGCAGTTCACGTTCTCGACACAGCCCCAGCCGGGTTCGCCCATGGCCGCTGGCTGGACGCATTTCCATTCCGTCTCGCACTTCTGACAGGCCCACCATTCGCCGCCGTTCTTTTCCTGGCATTCCAGGTTCGTCTGGCATTCCTTGTTGATGGTGGGAATATCGGGGTTGACGACGTCGAAATTGATCGTGCCATTGTCCGGCCTGGTGACGTTGTTGTCGCCGCCAACCACGTCCTGATCACCGGAACCGTTGCCGCAGGCGACCAGAAGCATCATCACGCCCGCAAAGGCCGTAACCGGGAATAATCTCATCTGAAACCTCCAGGGATCTCCAGGCGATGTCCGCCGTCTTCCAATACAAAAACGCACCCGCCGAATTTTACACACTGCCCGGTTTCAAGGCCAGTAGGGGCGAATGAAAATTCGCCCGTTTGGAATGAAAATTCGCCCGTTTGGAATGAAAATTCGCCCGCTTGGAATGAAAATTCGCCCGTCTGGAATGAAAATTCGCCGCCCTTTGATGAAAATCGAATTGAACCTGGGGCTTCAGCGCACAAGGGCAGCCTTGTTAACGGTTCCCCCGGGCGCCGGGAAGTAAAGATCCAGTCGGTCAACCCCGGGTTCGGTTGTCACTCCGAACGGAAGTGCCGTTCGCGAAAGAACCTTTCCATCGGACGGCCTGAGGAGCCACAGTCCGCGATCTCCGCCCACCACCAGCATGTCCTCGACGAGAATCGGGTTCCATGCCGCCGGGGTGTCGAGTTTCGTCGTCCAGCTCTCGGTGCCGTCGGCGCGGTTAAAAGCGGTGACGAATCCTTCCGCATCCGCGACGATCAGCAGACGGCCGAAAATCACCGGTTGATCGACCCCGAAACGCCGCCCCTTCCAGAGGATCGTTCCGTCGGATGCCTTCAGCGCCACCGGGCCTGCCGAAAACGCGCCCGAAAAAACGACGCCGTCCTTCACCACCGGGGTTGAATCCGCGTCGGTCGGTCCGTTCGAGTCATCGGTCAGATCCTGGTGCCAAAGTTCGCGACCGTTGAAACGGTTGCTTGCCACCAGCACGCCATCGGAAAACGCCGAATAGAGCACATCCCCATCGATGACCGGCTCGCTGATGCCTTCGCTGCTCATCGCCTGTGGCCTGTCGCGCTGAACCTTGAAGCGCAGGCGGCCATCTTCTCGCCCGATTGCATATACCTGGTTCCCCAGCACCGAAAAATAGATGATGTCCGGCGTCACCACCGGATCACCCCAGATGGGATTGTCAACGCAGTAAGGCTTCTTCCAGACCGCCGCGCCATCCCTGACATCGAGCGTGTGCAGGCAGCCGTCGGCCGCCGCCAGAATGACCTGGTCACCGAAAAAGGCCGGCGCGGCACGAAGGGCAGCCGATGTCTTGAATGTCCAGATGAGTTCGCCGTTGTCCTTGTGCAGCGCCCTGAAATATCCGTCGGCGGATCCGCACACGACGACCGGATGCTTCGGGTGGGCGGAACACCGGCCGAATTCCCGCGGACTGATATCCAGCAGCCTGTTCGACCAGACCTTTACGCCCCAGCGCCCTTCAATCCTCGCGCTGCTGAAGGCACCCCTTGTCATTCCACCCGAGACGGGCGGTATCTGGGCCAGCGCCGGAAGCGACAGGATCAGGATTGCCGGCAGGACGATTGACTGAAGGATTCGCATCACAATGATTCCTGTCAGGCAGGTGCCGCACGCCCGGGTCTCCGGACGATACCGTTCACTGCATAAGGGCGATGCGGGACTTAACCGTGCCCTGCATCATCATGGCTTCAAACGAGCTGATGGAAGCCGCGGCTTCGTTGGCACGGTTATAATAATCCGTGGCCTTGGCGGCATCGATCGGCTGGTCGTCAGAGACCTTCATTGCCGGGTTGAACATGTCGCCCAGGTGAAGAAGGGCATAAACCTTCGACATTCTGCCGTTGCCGGCCGCGATCAGTTCGTACGCCTTTATCGCGTCCTCGCGACGGCCAGCCTGGTCGGCGGCTACGGCGAAGGCCTCGTTGGCAATCGCGACAAGCGCCGGATCAAGTTTTCCGCCGTCAAGAACGGCCTTCAGGATGTCAGCGGCGCCGGCGGCGTCCCCGGCCTGAAGTGCCGCGATACCCTCGCCGATGCGTGCAAGCCCGAAAATTTCCTTGCCTTCGTTCCTGCCTGCGAACTCGGCAAGCGCCTTCCTGGCCGAATCAACTTCCTGGCGGTTGGCAACGGGAAGTCCTTCCATCGATCCGTTGGGCAGGATCTGGGCCGAAACCTTCGTGAAGTTTTCGGAAAACTCCGAGGCCGTCTTCAGGCTGGAAGACTTCATCACCTTGCCAATCAGAACGACGGCAATCAGAACGACGACAACAGCGCCGGCGGCGATGGCAATCCTGGTTCCATAGACGCGGAAAAAGTCCGCGACCTTTGCCACGTACTGCTGAAACTCATCCGGTCCCTTCAGGTTGTCCCTGGCCGGCTGCTCACTCTTGATCGAAAGTTTGTTCGACATGCTTTGCTACCTTGAAAGTGTCAGTTAATCCTGTCAAAAATGGGGTTCCAGCTCTCCGGCAGGGATTCGAACCCCGATATCAGGAACCAAAATCCTGAGTCCTGCCATTGGACGACCGGAGAATCACAAATTTCCGCTTCCGGTCACCGCCTGGGCAACCGCAGGATACGGGACGGTGATTTTTAGCACCAAAACCGAATGATGGCAACTGTTGAAGGGTGGCCCATGCCGGATCAATCGAAAACGGCACCCCAGGTTCCGACCACAATGGACTGCATGGTCTGTCCGATGGTTCGCATAATCTGGTTGATTGATCTGTCGGTGCTTCCCTGTGCGGGCTGCTCGCCGATTTCGCCGGTATATACGCCGGTCTGAACCACAAGCTGGGGCTGGCCCGAACCTGACGTGCCAAGCGGATTTCCCGAAGCGCCGCCGGCACCGGCATCGTAAATGCTGCTGGAACCGAAGCACGATGGGCGATCCACGACCACCACGCCATAGGGCAGGGCGCCCCGGATTTCATCCCCGATATCGATGTAGGTCTGGAAGTTGAACGGATCCGACGCAAGCGACAGCTTCGGGTATGGCGAGTCGCAGCTTCCGGTATTGCGCATGTAATCGACCCCGTAAAGCCGACCGGTACCGGGAATGCACAAGTTTCCGGGGCTGGGATGGAAAGATGTGAAGTATGTGACGCCCCCGTAAATTTGCGGGGCACCCATAACCCTTGACCCGGCAACTTCGCCCGACACCAGGTGCAATGAAGTGTCGTATCCGATGAAGTGCTTCCAGTTCACTTTGGGACCGGAGTAAAGTCCGCCATCAATCTGGCGCCAGCAAGCGTTGTCGAGCCATGGCGAACAATCGGCGGGGATCACGTCAACGATGCTGTCCGTCAGGGACACGACGAAGCTGGCCTGGTTGACCGTTCGAAGGTTGTCCATGTCGCCGCCGGTGTATATCACAACCGGTTCGTTCGTCCCCCGCGTCGTTGAAACCGCGGGTGCTTCATATGCCGGCGCCCTTATGGCGGCATTCACCGCCGGCGCGCCTCCGGTGAAGTCGTACGGGTCGTAAAGAAGGCTCATGCGCCACTCGGATCTGTCGGGCGATCCAAGTTCGACGCGCCACAGGCGCCCGGCCGAGTCGCCCACCCAGCATCTTGTCAGGAAGGTGCCGGGCATTGTCGAGATGCACGTGATGTCGCCCACGATGTCGGCATCGATGTTCCCCTGAAGGTAATCGCAACTGCTGACGACGTCCGAATCGTCGCCGTCGGAGTTTCCGGTTCTGAACTCCGCGAGTTTTTCCCCGGTGTCCAGTCGAACGACGTACAACGTCCTTCCAATGCCGGCCCCGGCGATGCCCTCGGAACTGCCGCCGCCGAACACCGCGACCCCGACTTCCTCGAGCCTGGTCTGGGCGCAGGTTCCCGACATGTCGGGGCATATCATCACAGTGCCGATGGCCGGCCTGCCGAAGGTGTATCCGAGCTTCTGGAAGTCGTTCTCGTATTCGGAAGCTCCGCCGGGATTGCAGGTGATCGAGCCACCCGGACACCTGCCGTTTGCCGCGGAGATCTCCCACAGAACCGACCAGTTGCCGTTTGTCGGGTCGGTTACGTCAAGCGCGGAATATCCGCGTCCGCCCCCTCGATCCCCGAAGAGCAGAACCGATTTCCAACTGTCCTCATCCTCGGTCAACCTGGACGTGGCCGTTCTCGAAAGGATCAGATCCGCCACGACGGGCGACCCGTCAAGAAGCGTCTCCCGTCCCTCGGGCAGCAACTTCAGGTAAGGAAGCTGGTGGGCCGGAATATAGGCCCAGAGTTCCTTTCCCCATGTGTCCGGTTCATACCGCGCGTCCGGCCTGTCGGTTCTGAACGCGTGAAGCATCCCGTCGTGGGTCGCGACGTAAAGCATGCCGGGTCTTGTGGAAATCGACTGCTTGTAGTTTGTAAACGATGGAATCGGCAGGTTCACGTCCCGCAGGTTGTCGTGCAGGGCCGGCGTTGAGTGATAGATGGCGCCCAGTTTGTACGACGCCCTGCACGAATCGGCGGTCGCCCGGACGTAGTTGAAAAGGTTCAGGCGCCACTGGGCCAGCTTTTCCTCATTCGTGCCCGAGAGGTGTGCCGATTTGCACCAGCCTGAAACGGTGTCCCGGCCGAAGTCGGGGACGGGGCCGGCGGCCGGGTTTGGGGCCGCCAGCATTTCGTTCGTGATGTCGCTCGTGCCGTTTTCAAATGATTCCAGGTCGCCGGCGACCATGGTGTAGATATTTCGGAGTCCGTCGCCGGTTGAACTGAGCTTGTCGCCGATGCTCTGTATGGATCCGAGTCCGGCGGTGCCCGGAACCAGCGAGGTCACGCCGCATTTGTAAACCGACCTTTCAAGGATGCCCTGCATCACGTCCGGGATGTAGTTACCGCCCGTCGCGTCCATGGCGACCGCGTACCCGGCGTTGAACTGGTATTGAACGTCGGTGTAGTTGCCGGTGTTCTGGGTTACCACCGGCCGCGTCCTTGACTGGGTTGATCTGGCGACGTTTGAAAATATCTGCCGAAGCGCGTTCGCAAGGTCGATGCCATCGGTCGCGTAAAGCAGGTGGTCGTCCGGAAGCGCTCCGTTGTAGGTCGCAATTTCCCACAATTCCTCGCTGTATCCGGGGGCCATGTTGAATCCGACCACCCACACTTCGAACCCCAGCCGCCGCAGCCTGTTGGCCTGAGCGACCGGATCAAGGTAAGTGAAGATGTCCAGCCCGGTGTTGTTCCGGCCATCGGTTATAAGGATGATGTGCTTTTCACGGCATGCGTCGTATGGGTCGGCGGTGTGAACGGGGTGATTCCGGATCAGGTATTCCGCATCGTAAAGCATCGGGCCAAGAACGGTCACGCTCCATGGGCGGGCGTCAAGAATCGACTGTCTGACACGGGCGTTGGTCGTCGTGATGTCGGCCGGGTCGTCGGAAGCGCTTGGCGGAACCAGGCGACCGATCGGGGAATTCTCGTTTTGCGCGCCAAGGTCGATCAGCCACTCCGGCCCGTAACTGTAACCGCCGCTTGAATTTGTGAACGGCAGCGGATTGGAATCCATCGTCATCACGCCGAATTTGAAGCTGGCGCCGACCCGATCGAGAAGGCCGTCGTTCATCCTGGTACCGTGTGCCTTGACGTGCGGAACAGACCAGTAGCAGTCGGCGTTCGGGCAGTGTGACGAACCGATGCCGCGGCTTTCGTATTCGCACCAGTAATCCTGAAGCGTGCCGCAAAGTACTTCGGTGGCGACTATGTAACGACTCTTTCCCGAAACCCCGGGATCCGGCGAGCACACCGGAACCGCGTCGTCCGCAAGATCCCAGTAATCCTCGTTCGTCGAGCCCTGGGAGTCGTACTGCATGCTTCCGGACGTGTCCAGAAGGATGTGGACGACCGGTGGAGGCGGGTCGAAAAGGGGGTCAACCGCGTAGGCCGGGCGACCGGCCAATGTCAGTGCGACCATCGAGAGTCCGGCAAAAATCTTGAAAATTCTCATGGTGCACCTCACGGGCAAAGGATCGGACCGACAAAGATCGTTGCCATGTCGCGGGCCAGGGCGTTTCGTTCACGGTTTCTTTCGATATCGTCGGGATCGGCAAAATTCGGCTGGTTCTGGTAAAAGCCGTCTGTAATCGAAGTGTATCGGATGAAACAGTGCTCGCCCACCTGGTACCCGGGTGCCCTTGTCGAAAGCTGCGAATACACCATCCGGCTGCGCCAGCTTGCGGTGTTGATGTTACCCGTTTCCCTGCCGAACGAACCGGATCCATCAACGGCGGCGTCAAAAAAATTCGGGGCGAAATCGGACATCGCCACCGCCTGGCCGTTGACATCGAGATACGCAATGAAGGATCCGGCGTTCTGCGCGCCCATGACAAGAGTGGATTCCACGCCGGATACCGCGATTGATTCGGCCGTCGATGTGACCCTCTGGGCGCCGGTAAAGGACATGTTGGATGCGGTGTACCTTGCCGTTATCAAGCCAAGTGCCGTCAGGGCCAGCAGGAGCATCAGGGACAGAAGAAGGATGAAGCCGCCCTGGTGGCCGATCCCGTTCCGCGAAGCGCGCGCCGCATGGCATTTCGGGCGACCGCGCCGGCAAACTGACCTGTGGATTATCATCCGTCCCCCTTGACGCTTCCTACTTGACGTTTCGAACCAGGAACGTCTTCAGCCCGACCCTTGATGACAGCGAAACCGTCCTTGCCGCGCCTTCCATGATCGGATCCAGGTCGTACGCCTCGATCGGCGTAAACAGCGCCTGTCGTTGAATCATCTGGAACTTTTCGTCCTCATGAACGGTTCTTGTCGTCAGTTTGACCGTCACGAAGCGAAGATCCTGGGGCCTGGCGTCGGCCGACATGTCCAGCTTCTGCGTGCCGCCATCCAGAACCGCATCGACATGCTGCAGGTTCACGAGCAGCGGGGCCCGTCCGGAACGGTCGGTATCGACAACGAAATCGTACAGTTGAAGATCAACCACATATTCGGCCATGGTGATTCCGGAATTGGCGACCACCGTCTGCAGAAGCGGATCGGAGCCGAGCAGTTCGTGCCTTACAAGGTCGATCTTCAGCCCGTCCGCGTCCAGCGGATCGGCAATCAGGCGGTACCTGACCCAGCCGGCCACGCTTGCCTCGAGGCCGACCCCGAAACCCTGGATCCCGCAGTAATTCGGCGGAGTCGCCGTTGTTACTGGGCTTTGAAGCTGGATTGTTCCGGATCCGAAATCCGAACTCTGGATCAGATAGTAACCTTCGTACTGTTCCGCGTTGACGATTCGCAGGAATCGCCCCTGCGTGAAGATGCTTTCGAATTCTTCCCTTGTCGCCGGGAAGGGCGCCCCGTCCGCCGCGGTCTGAAGGGTGACCGTCGATCCGACGACGCTTCTGGTCAGGTATGTCTGGTCGCTCCAGTACGAACCGAACATTATCATGCCATTCGGCTGTATGTTGCGGTTGAAGCCCGGGTTAACAACGGCACCGGATCGCTCGACGATGATTCCACGGATTGGATTGCCCGGCTTGGGGCACACCATCGCGTCGCCAACCGAGTTCGGCGTCCCCAGGAAGGCCGCCTTTGAAATGTCCCGCTTGACCTGTTCCAGGCCAAAACGGGCCTGATCCATGGCCTCCATGATTTCGTTCTGGATCCTGTAAGTATCGGCCGAAACCGAATAGACCGAATAAATCCCGAACATTATGATGCTGGCGATGGAAAGGGCCACCAGCAGTTCGACAATCGTCAGTCCAGCGTTCCCCCGAAGGCGGGCGGGGCCGTTATCATGGTGACACGAAGACATTTTTCATCACCGTCATGGGAATTGTCACCGACATGATGTCGTTCGGGTGGTTGAACATATCGGCGGGGCAGGTATCGTAGTTGCCGGCCGCCATGTCAGTCCTTGGCCACATGACCCTGGTTTCGGCGCGGATCAGCATGTTGGGCACGATCCACGTCAATCGATACTGCACGCAATAGCGTCGGGCCACGGCGTTGGTGATTTCATCGTTGGCGCCTTCGTCCCAGCCGACGTTGTCGCCAAGCTGGTTTGTAAGCTGGAAGGGCAATGCCGAATTCGCGTACGGCGCCCTCTGCCATCCGGAAGTGCCGCCCGGGGTCGCCGCGCCAACATTGCGAAGATAGGCGAATTTCAACTGCTGGACGCCACCGACGCCGGCGCCGGTATCGTTGTACCATTCGACGGCTTCCAGGCGGATTGTTTCGAGCGTGTGGCGGGCAAGCTGTACGGCGCACGTCGTGTCCCACGAATTGGAAGCGCCCTTCATCAGAGAAGACTGCAAATAAAGCGCCGCCACGAATCCGGTCACGGTAATGGCCATGACCACGACCAGTTCCATCAGCGTGAAACCTTTTGCCGAAGCCGTTCTTGCCGGGCGGTTGACCTTCATCTGCATTACCTATTCCACGACCTTTCTGCTGATGCCGTTGAACGGAACGATGACCGAATGTATCGGCCCCTCGGCGTTTCCACCCTCGTCGAACTTTCGGAGCCTGAAAGCCGCGGTTCCGCCGGCCATGCCGCTTCCCATAACTGCCGGAATGATCTGGGGAGTGACGTCGCCAATCAACTGGAACACCCTCCCGTCAGGCTTGAAACACAGGGGAACCGTCGGGAGGTTGGCCGGGTGCGTGGAAACCATCCGAACCTCGGGGAACTGGTCATGAAGATCCAGAACCCGGATCCTGACGCCCTGCTGGCCGGTGACCCCGTCCGGAGTCCTGAAGCTCTGGCATGCCGATGAAATCCCCTGCCAGACTTCAATCTGGCCGGTAAATGCCGGACCGGTCGCCAGTATCGGCACCACCAGGTGGGCGATGTTGCTCATCGATGCCTGGGTGCGGGCGAAGTCGATGATGCCCTGGACATCGACCGCGGCGTTCCTTGCAGCCTGCCTGCTGTATCCCTGCATGACTGCCGGAAGCGTCACCGCTGCAAGCGACGTCATGACGGCAACGACCATCATCATTTCGATGAACGTGAAGCCACGTCTTGAGTCCGTCCTGGACATCGTTCCTCCGGCCCGGGAAGGGAATCGTCAGGCAAACGTACGACGATGCATTGTAGCATAAGGCGGATTCCCAACCCAAATGCGATGAAAGGGCCGTCTTGAAATGGTTTGAGGATCAGAAGCGCACGCCGAACACGCCGCGCAGGGACATGGCCCAGGAGGAATCGATTCTGGAGTCCTGGCAACGGCCGTTCTGGTTCAATGCGGTGCATCCGTAATCGGTCGCCAGGTCCAGTCCGTCGAACGGGACGAGGGTGGCCCACGTCACGCCGACATAGAACACCCCGGCATTTTCGTACAGCAGGTTGACGTCGATCTCAAGGCCCAGCGGGGCATCGTTTCCGGGGGTCGCCCTGGTCTCGATGGCCTGCCCGTACAGGATGCCAAGGCCAAGGGCGAGCGCGTCCTTGCGGCTTTCGAAGAAGTCGTACATGAACCAGGGCTTCACATAGAACGAGTTTGTAACGGTTCCGATAACCTGTCGGAACAGCAGTTCGTCAACGTGGTAATCGGGGTTGAAGTAGTGCGAGCTTAAAGTCTTCAAATCCTTGTTCGTGGCGACGTTGTTCCGGTCGCGCCATCCCCAGTAGTCGGCGTCCGTGCCGCTGGCCGCGCCCACCAGCAGTCCGACGTTGACCGGACCCCACTGGTATTCGCCCTCGAACGCCACCGCCCAGGAGCGGATATCCAGGCTCTGGTGGCCGTCTTCCAGCCATTGATCAAGTGTGCTGTCAAAACGGAACCTGGGCGTTCGGCCGATATGTCCGAACATGCCGTTCGCCTCGACCTCAAGGCGCAGCCTTTCCTTTGAACTGTGCTTCCACTCGAACTTCATCCAGAGGTTCGGAGAGACGGTCCAGGCGTCGCGTTCCTCAAGTTCGTATCCGTCGTAGTCCGCTTCAGGCGTGACCGCCAGCGCATCGTCCATCTTCTGCTTCGAATCGGTCTTCTGCCAGCGGTAGCGGACATAGACGCCCCAGTCGAACACCGGCTTCCCGGAAACCAGCCTGTCGGCCCGCTGAAGTCTTCCAGCCATCGTCAAGGGCTTCTGGAAGATGGATGCGGTGAAGTCGAACACGTTGTCGCTGTTCGTAAGGTCGTACGGCTGCCCGTAAGCCTGGATGTCCGTCGCCGAGGTGGCCCCAGTCGCGGTCCATCCGAACCCGAGTTCCAGATACACGTTCCAGTATCGGGCAAGGACGTTCACGCGATCGACATAGGTACCGAAATCGGCGTCGATGTCGCCGCCGTCGTTGTCCATCGTGCCAAGACCCCAGTGACGGGCCATGCGGCCGGCCGAGATAGACAGAAGGAAGTCCTTCGTGTTGTCCGGGTTGAAGGGGCTCCAGATCATGTAGGCCTGCTTGACCTTCACCGATTCATCGGGAACGGCCTGCGACCTTGCGAAAATCGAAAGCGGGGCGTCCGGCCTGTCGGCGTCGGAATCCGGGGTCGAACCCAGTATCAGGTTGTCCAGGACGTCGAACTGCGCCACGATGGCGATGTTTTTCATTACATGGATGGTCGGTATCCAGCGGAACCGGATGTTCATGCTGCTCAACCAGTCCTCTTGCGAAAGGCGATCCTTGTTGATGTAGTTTTCCGTTATTGGCGAAGGGTAAGCCGAAGAGTTGTACGCCTTCTGCGTTCGATTGTCATAAGCCGTCGTGCCAAGGTGCGGCCTGTAGAATCCGTCCATCCGAAGCCTGAAGTATCCGTCGTGTTCGATCTTCGGGTAACCGGCCGGGGAAAGCGGCCTGTTGCGGATGCCACCAAGAGCCTCTTCCCTGATCTTCGCAGCCTCCGCGCGGGCAACCGGGTCGTCGGCCCTGGCCCGATCGGACGTCCTGGCGGCGGCCTTTTCGTCGGTCGGCCTGTCTTCGGCGTCGTTTGCCGCCCCGGTCGAGTCGTCATTCGAATCGGGCGCCTTTCCGGTTTCGCTGGCCGGCTCGGTTGCCGGTTCATCGGCGGCAGCTTCCGGGGGCGTTGTCGCCGGTTCATCCGTCGCTGCTGCCTGTTCTGCGGCAACCGGCTCCGCCGGGTTCTGATCAGGTTCGGCGGCAGTGGTCGCCGATGATGCAAGCATCAGCATCATGGCAAGCGTTGCCGGCAGTCGAACGAAAGTCGGGGTAAATCGTTTAATCCCCGCAGGAAAAGGAATCTTCATGCGATTCATCGCCTGGTTAACGGGCGCTTTACTCTAAACGAGCAGCCGGGGCCGGTCAAGAGTTCAGGGCGTGATTGACTGGGGCCCTCGAATGTGGTCAAATTCAGGGCCGGTCAAAGATGAAGCCGGTTTGTAGCTTTTCCGGATTGTTCCGGAACAGGTGCAGGAGGATCCGATGAAGAGTATTGCTGTCGCTTCTTTTGTGACGTCGTCGATTTTGTTCGCGTGTTCCGCCATGGCCCAGGACGCGCTTCCCGAGCCCGCCGCCGAGTGCGTGCCGAAGGCCGAGGCGCCCGTCGCGCCTGTCGATAACCGACCGATAATTAACAAGAAATCCTTGAAGATGCGCGGTTACGACGTGATCGAGCAGGTTGAACTGGCACAGTTCGGGCCGGGATGGTCGGCCGTCCTGCTCAAGCTGGCCCTGCCGGAAGCTGAAAACGAGGCACTTGCCGAAGTCAGTCGTCTTTACATTCTTGAGGGCGATCGCATCGAATTCGACTCCTTCGCGTTTGACGCCATCGAAGACGGCATCGAACCGAGCGTCAGCACCAGAACCTTTTTCCGGATGAAGTGGGAAGTGACGATGAAGGGAAAGAGTCCCTCCGGCCTGATCCTTACCGGTATCGTCCCGCGCCAGCTTCCCGGCGACAAGATCCGTGTCGCCACCAGGACGCTTGTACTTACGTGGAACAAGGCCAGCGGTTTCCGCGAAGTGGCCGACGTGGTTTCGCGCGAGCCCGCCCGCGTCAACGGCGGCATCATGACCGTTACAGTCAACTGAATTCGGGTTCCCCATAAATGACTGAAAATTCCCAACCGGAAGGCATTCTGTCCGGGCTCAATCCGGAGCAGTTCGCCGCCGCGACCCACGAGTCGGGGCCGTTGATGATTCTGGCCGGTGCCGGGTCGGGCAAGACAAGGACGATTACGCACCGGATCGCGTGGCTTATCGGCAACCGGGCCGTCCATCCATCATCGATCATGGCGGTCACCTTCACGAACAAGGCCGCCCAGGAGATGCGCGACAGGGTTCGGGCGCTTGTCGGAAGCGACGCCACGCCCGGGTGGATGGGCACTTTCCATTCGGTCTGCCTGCGCCTGCTGCGCATTCACGGGGCCCGGCTTGGATTCAAGCCCGATTTTGTCGTTTATGACGACGACGATTCCGAAAGGCTTCTGAAACTGGTGCTGGATTCGATGGGCATCCCGCGTGACGGAGTCAGGCAGTATTCGAACGCCATCGACCGGTTGAAGAACGACGGCGTTGTCCACCCACCCGAGGCCGGGACCCTTCGGGAGCGGGCCATCGCCGACATCTTCAAGCGGTACCAGGCGGAACTTTTCAAGGCCGGGGCCATGGATTTCGGGGACTTGCTGGTAATGGCGGCCCGGCTCCTGCGCGAGAACGACGATGTCCGGGAGTCGCTGCAGGCAAGGTTTTCCCACCTCATTGTCGATGAGTTCCAGGACACCAACCTGGTTCAGTACGACTTCCTGAAGTTGCTTTGTCGTCCGGATCCCGACATCTGCGTCGTTGGCGACGACGACCAGTCGATATACTCCTGGCGGGGCGCCCGCGTCAGCAATATCCTTGATTTCGCGACTGATTTTCCCGGCGTGACGAAAGTCGTGCTGGGAAGGAACTACAGGTCGTCGGCCAACGTGCTGGGTGCCGCTTCCGGCGTCATCCGCTTCAACAGGGACAGGTATCCGAAAGATTTGCAGGCGGTCCGTGGAATCGGTGAAAAAGTCTATGTCAAGCAACTGCTGAACGAGGCAGGAGAGGCGGCATTCGTCGTCGATGAACTTGCCTCGAGGCACCGGCGCGGCTTCGCCCTGTCGCGAATGGCGGTGTTTTACCGCACCAACGCCCAGTCCCGAGTGTTCGAGGATACCCTGCGTCGAAGAAAGATCCCGTACCGGGTAATCGGGGGAATGCGCTTCTATCACAGGGCCGAAATCAAGGACATCATCTCTTATCTGCGACTGCTGGTGAATCCGATGGACTCGGTGGCGCTTGACCGTGTGGTGAACGTTCCGGCACGCGGCATCGGCAAGACCACGATGGACAAGGTCAGGGCGCATTCCGATTTGGAAGGCATCCCTTTGATGCAGGCGCTCGCCGAGGTGGGCGATCAGTCGGGCAAGGCGGTTCGAGCGCGTATTCGAGCCTTTGTCGAGATGATCTGCGATCTTGCATCCTTCGCCAGGCAGGCGCCGGCGCGGGACGTCGTTGAAAGGGTGATGGAACTTACCGGTTATCGCGCCGCACTTCAGGACGAGGATACCGAGGAGGCGAGGGGCCGTCTGCAGAACCTTGATGAACTGCTGAACTCGGTGCAGGAATTTTCAAACGACACCGGTGAAACCGGAATCGCGGCCTTCCTTGACCGGGTCGCGCTGGTTCAGCCGCTTGACGACACCGGTTCGGAGGATGCGGTGAATCTGATGACGGTTCACGCCGCCAAGGGGCTGGAATTCGACTGCGTTTTCGTAAGTGGGCTTGAACAGGGGCTTTTCCCGCTGCAGGGTCCTTCCGGCGGCGCCTCCTGGGGGCGACAGCCCAACGACAGGGCCGCGACGGAAGAGGAGCGCCGGCTGATGTACGTCGCGATGACCAGGGCCCGCGAAGTCCTGTACCTTACATGCACAAGAACCAGGATGTTCCGCGGGTTTGTCCAGGCCAGCCGACCTTCGGTCTTCTTCTCGGAACTGCCCACTTCCTTCGTTTCAGTCCTCAAGTGACTCGGGCCGTTCGTCGTCGAATATCGTTACGGTTCTGTCCGCCGTCGGTCTTTTCCCAAGCTTCCTCACGACGGCCTCGATGTCGGCGAATCCCGCGAAAAGTTCGGAAGCCCTGCAGGGAACCTGCTTTGTGACGGTCGTGATTTTTGAACCGCCCGACTTTGACGCGGTGTTCCTGCCGGATTTCTTCTTTCCGGATCCGGGCGGGGGCTTTTTTGATGCAACCTTCTTTCTTTCCGTGACCTGACAGGAAGCGAGCTTCGTATCCTTTCCACGGCCCATTTTCAGGCTCATTGATCCCCTGATTATCTTCTTCGAGCCGGCCGTGATGAACGTCAGGCTGTCGGAATGAACCTTTTCCACGACCCCGACCATCACGTTGCGCGTGTTTATTGAGCCTGGCGCCGAAGGCTCCAGGCCGAAAATGACCAGGTCGCCAGGAGCCGGGGTTCCCTTTCTGGAAAGAATCCCATTCTTCTTCAGCTTCTTCGCAAGGTCGCGGGCCCACGACTTCGCGGGCAGGCTGCTGTATTCCATGATTCCGTTGACGAAAAGGATGTGGCGGGCAAACGAGTCTCGAGTAAAGGACTCCTTCAGGCCAAGCAGCCGCGTTGCCGATGCGACGGCTTCCGACCTGACGTCGCCAAGTCCGATGTGTGGGTGGGGAATCAGTACCACCGAGGAACTGGCGTCGTCCGTGGTGGCCGGCGCGCCCGCCGCCGGGCAGATCAGGAGTCCCGACAGCAGCATTGTGCCGGCGAATCTGATTATGCATTTGGATGTGAGGTCTGTCGGCATCGGCATTGTTTCTGGCATGCTCCGTCGCTTGTATGATAAAACCAAATCCGGCCGCGTGCCCAGCGCCCGTCCGTACTGGGCGCCGAACTGTCGCGGGTCGGACGTGCGGACGTATGGTGAACCGCAGCATGGAACGTGACAGAACCTTATTCCCCATACCCGGCATCCTGATCCTCGCGGGATTCCTTTCCGGATGTGCCCATGTGGCGCCGGAAGGCGCGCCAGGTTTCGCCGGTGCCGATCCCGGGGGGCCATCCGTTCAGGCCGCGCCGGATTCCGGCCATGGGCCCTCACGCAGGTTCTTTTCAATTGACGGGCCGATCGTCGAGCGTCGGGCTTTCGAGATTCCATCCGGTTTCGTAAGGATGGCTTCGTCCGGTGAGACCTCGTCGCGCCGCCAGGCGGTCGTATTTGCATACCAGCCGCGGCGGATTTCGTGCGGCGACGCGTGGAAAATCGCGAAGACGGTGGGCGTCGAGGCCGGAATCGACCCAGGGGTCATTTTCGGGATAATGCGGGTCGAAAGCAGGCTGGCGGTAAACGCGATGTCCCCGGCCGGCGCGGTCGGGCTCATGCAGGTGATGCCGGGTCCGGCGGACGTCCTTGGTTGCGGGGATCGCCTTGACCCGATTGAGAATTCCAGGTGCGGTGTCATCATCCTGTCCAGATTCCTGAAGAGATACGACAACAATCTCGTGCTTGGTCTTTCGGCTTACAACGCCGGGTTTGGAATGCCCAGCCGGGCGCGCAGGAAGAACTCGATTCCGGCCAATTTTGTTTATGCCGAAAAGGTTCTGCGGGTCAGATCCCGGTTCCTTCTTTACGGGTGCACTCCATGGGACTGAAATGTTCCCGATTTTTGGGTTCGACGGTTGACGCAAGGCTTCGCAGACAATAACATTCGATGGAATTTTTCCGATGACCTGAAAAGTCTGTCGGGTTGGATGATATGGCAAGAAAGAAATCAAGGAACACACCTGAAGAAAAATCCAGGGATCTTAACCCCGCCACGCCCGATGTGCCGGCTGTCGATGTCGCCCCGGGTGATGCGTCCGGGCCGGAAGTTCCCGACGTCCCAGCGGTTCCCTCGGTGCCCGACGCGCCGCCGTCCATGATGGCGCCCCCGCCGCCTCCTTCGCCGACAAGCTCCATGAAGGCGTTTGATCTGCCGCCGCTTCATGTGGGCGAAGGTCACGCACAGGGAAAGGGCAACGTACTGAAGGGGATTCTCGAGCGGACCCAGCAGGAAGCCGAGAAGGAAGCAGCCCGGCTGATGGATTCCCTGAAGGTTCAGCAGGATGCCCAGCGGATGGCCCGCGAGGAAGAGGATCGCCGCAAGGCTGCCGAGGCCAGGGCCAAGGTCGAGGAAGAACGGCGTCGTCGCGAGGCGGCCCTTAAGGAATACGAGGATCGCCAGCGGCGAAAGGAAGAGGCCGAGCGTGCCCGGACTGCCCCGGCGCCGCATGAAACCGTTTCCATGCAGGCCAGCAAGGGCGGCAGGGGATGGATTGTCGGGCTGGCTGTCGCCGTGGTTGTGCTTGGCGGTGGCGGTTTTGCCGGCTGGAAGATCATGAATATGGTCTCGCCGACCGCCTTCAACGTCGATTCCCCGATAGAAAGGGCCCGCGGCGGGGCTGTCGTTACGACTCCCATTGTTTACGGCCCTTCGACCCTGAAGCTGGCGCGATCCGTCGATGCCGAACTCCTGGTGGCCGGCATTGCTCCGGCGAAGTACGAGGCGGAAGCCCCGGCCCCTGTCGTCAGGAAGACCGGCAAGGCGCCGCAGGAAAAGAAGATTATCAATATCCGTACCGGCATCCTTGGCGGAAAGAAGGTCATCCGCTAGCTCGCTTTCCCTTTCATTCAAAAGCAGATGAGGATGAACGCGCAGACATCGCACGGGTTCAGGCCCGTCGCAGCCGTCCTGCTCATGGTGGCTTCCGCGGCGTCCTTTGCCCTGATGGGCGCGGCCGTCAAGGCATCGACCGGAAGCCTGCCTTTCCTTGTGTCGCTTTTCTTTCGAAGCATTCTTGGCATCATTCCTCTGGGAATCATTGTAATCGTCAGGCAGGGATCGCTTCGATCGAATCGTCAGAAGCTTCTGTTCCGCCGGTCGCTTCTGGGCTTCTGCGCGATGTTCATGTTCTTCTTCGCCATTGAACACCTGCCGCTTTCAACCGCCGTGGTCCTGAATCAGTCCGCCCCGGTGTTCACCGTGATCTTTTCGGCCATCCTCCTGAAGGAGCACAGGGCGATTCATGTCCTGCCCCTTTCATTCGTGGCTTTTCTGGGCGTCGGGGTTCTTGTCGGCCCGGATATCGCCGAAACCGGAATCGAGGCATCCATCGGGCTGGCTTCCGCGGTGCTATCGGCGCTCGCCTACGTCACGGTGAAGCAGCTCTCGGTGACCGAGTCATCGCCACTGATAGTCTTCTATTTTTCAGTATGGGGAACCGTTTTCGCGGCGGTCGTGCTTGGCCTGGCCCTGCTTACGGGATGGGGCGATCTTGACCTTGATGTGGTCGCGCGCGAGCTGTCCAGACCGGCGGGCGTCGTTGCGTTGTGTCTTGTCGGGTTCTTCGGCGTCTGCGGACAACTCCTGATGACGGCATCGTACGCCAGGGCCAGGGCCTCTCTTGTAAGCCCGTTTGCCTTTTTCAATCCGCTGTTCTCCTATGTGATCGGTGTTTCCGTGTTTTCCGAGTCGATGACTCTTCATGGCGTGCTTGGCGGAATTCTTGTGGTCTCGGCCTCCGCGCTCGTGCCTTTCGTTTCGAATGGCGCGACCAGGGCACGCTGATTCCGTTTGCCCGTAATGTCATTCCCTGTAAAATGGCCGTGTCCGTCGCCATGCGGTTAGAAATGCAGAAATTCAAATGGTTCCCCTGGGCGGCGCTGTTAGCTGTGGCGTGCGCCGGAGACCGGGCCCCCGTCGATGAGGGGGCATGGGTCGCGTCCTGGTGTCCCCCGGAGTCGGCTGAATTCAGTCCGGTTCATGTGACCCCGCTTCCATTGCAGTCGATGGAATGGGGCGAATTGATGGAATCGGGGGCGTTCCCGGGGGGCGCATCGGTCGCGTTCCTGCCTGCCGACGATCGGGAACGGGCGATGATGGATGAATTCATCGCGTTTTCCGGGATACCGGAAGGAACGTCGGAAGAAGCCCCCATCTTTCTTCAGGTGCTTCCATTCGAGGCTTGGGACGAGGCCGCGACTGAATGCGGCCATCCAAAGCCATCTTCGGGTGAGGCCTATATCCTGTCGGTTCAGCCGACAACCGACGGCAATGTGGCGATTCGTCTTGTCGCCCCGAACGAGTCCGGGCTTCGGATGGCCTTCCTGACCGCGGCCCAGGTCGTGCGTGCCATGGTCGAGTCACCGGAAGCCACGCGCAGGCGGATGCTGTTCCTTGATGCGCCGGCAATCGACGGTCGCGGGGTCATCGAGACGTTTTACGGTGCCCCGTACCTTGAAGAGGAGCGCAGGGCACTCCTGCCGTGGCTCGGTCGTTTGAAATTCAACCAGTACATCTATGCTGCCAAGATGGATGTGTGGGTCAATTGGATTGGTCCGTACTGGTCGGAAGACTTCAATTCCTTCGATGCCGGGTATGTGGCCTTTCTCGAACGTCTGTGCGCCGACATCAAGGCAAGCGGGATGGTTCCGGGAATCCAGGTGCGTCCGCTGGATCAACTGGTATTTTCCAGCAGTGAGGATGTGGCCAGGTTCGTTGACAAGGTTGCTTTTTTTCAGTCGCTTGGATTTGAAATTTTCAGCCTGAGCTTTGACGATACCGACAAGATTCTTTACTCGCAGGATCAGGCCGCCTTTGAATCCTATGACGATGCCGTGACCGCGTTTTCGGCATCGGCTTTTGACGCCATCCGCGCCCGCATGCCGGATCTGAAGCTCGGGTGGGTGCCGAACGACTACTACACGAACGATCCGGACGCGGCGTCGCAGCTTCCGCTTGCAGGCCAACGTTTACCGCAATATGTCAGCATCGGATGGACCGGCAACGAGGTTATTCCGGCCGCGATAACGGCCGACGATGCCGCCCGCGTCGCGGCCTGGCTCCGTCGCAAGCCGTTGCTTGGCGACAACTATCCTGTATGGGAACCGACGGCGACCAGGTATTTCCTTGGCCCGCTCGTGGGACGGTCGGCCGACCTTGCCGGGGCGCTTGACTCCATAATGTTCAACCCGAATCCGGCCCCGTTCCCGTCACTGCCCGCCCTGGTGACGTGCGCCGACTATGCGTGGAATCCGACCGGTTATCAGCCGGAAGCCGCAATTGACCGGATGGCCGCCTTCCTTGCCGGAAAGAGCCCGGCGGCCACGGCACTGGTTATCCTTGCAAGGCATAACCGTTCCCACCTGTTCCACGGTTCAATGGCCCCTGAACTTGCACCCTTGTTGTCGCAGTTCTGGGTCGATTTTTCCGATGGAAACGCCACGCTCAATTCGTCGGCTGTGAAGACCATCTTTTCCGATCTGGCGGGGCTTCCTTCAAGCTGGTCGGTGGCGCATCTTCCCGAACCCCTGTTTCTGTCCCTCGAGTCGTTCGTCAATCAGGCCGGCCGCATGGGAGTGGCCGGAATGGATGCCGTGAATCTTCTTTCCTCAATCGCTGCCGGCCTGGAACCGGAGCCTTCAATAATCGAATCTTTCAATCAGACTATGGCCGAGATTGCCGACCACCCGGAAGAACCGTCTGGCGACGTTATTGTCGGGTTTCTTGAACAGGCTTCGATGGCAATCAATGTTTCGAATTGATTCCGGCGGCTACTTCAGTCCGCCGAAGGTCGCGGCGGTCAGGTTGTCTTCCCACTTGATGTCGAACCTGGACGAAAGCCTGGTCAGCAGGTTCATGTATTCTTCATGGTTCAGCAGGCCGTCCTGCCACGGAAGCACGACCCACTTGCCTGGGGGCGCGAAGACAGGAAGATAGCGCCTGACCTGGGTCGCCGAATCCACACGACCGGTTGCGGCATCCACCAGCGCCCATTCCATGAACTCGTATCCCCTGTCCATCCTGGCAATCGCGAATTTCTTGTCGTCGAACGCGCCCGAACGAATCTTTCCGGTTGCCATCAGCGCAAGTTCGACCTGCCTGGGGAACTTGGTGAAAACCTTATGGAATGACATGACCAATTCGTTTGCCCGGTTGAAATCCATCTGGAACCTGGAATGTCCCCTGGCGCTGAACGCGATCGAAGATCCCGGCTGGTTCTTGTCGAAGATGGTTCCTTCTGAAATTCCGAATTCCGTGACCGGGCTTCCGGTCTTCGCCTGGGTGACCTTGAAGTCCATGACGACGGAGCCGAGCGGGTAGAAGTGATAATCGTTCGTGACGGCGACGGCACCGCCCGAAAGGGCAAGAACCCAGAAGTTGCTCTTCTTGTAGTCGGCGCCGTAGGCATGCTTCAGGATCGGTGTGATAACGAAGTCCGCGTCGCCCTGGGACTGGACGACGGCGCAAACGCCGCTGGTGTTGAGCGCCGTCTTCAAGCCTGTCCTGATGCTTTCAGGGACGGCTTCCCCACCCAGGTTCGTCGCATCCTGGTAAATCGGTCCGTCATAGCTGAAGTACCAGTAAACAAGAAGCGGCAGGGCCATGTTGGTGCCCATCTTGTTTTCGCCAACCTTTTCGTATTCAGGTCTTTCGTCGGCGACGGGGGCCACGAACACGCGGCAATCGTGCGCCTTGGAAACCGGAATGTTACGCGGCATGGCCTCTCGACCGATGTCGCGCACGAAAGTCGGACCGCAGCCTGCGAACATGACGATGAACAGGCAGCCTGCAAGGAGCGGTATCAATGAATATCGGCACATAACGGATTTTACATTCATCATGGCTACCTCGTGCCGGCAAGCTTGCCGGCGGTTTCAACGGCCATTATCGACGCCACGGTAAAGAGCTCGTCAGCCGATTCGGCCGAAACGAAGTCCTGGGAGATAACCTCTGACGAATACAGGGCTTTGCCTGTGCAATCCTTCCAGGCGTATGAATATGTGAAGGCAACGAGATCGACCAGCTTGAAGCCTTCATCCGCTTTCTGCTTCCATCTGTGGAGCTCGGCATGATGGATTGTGAGTTCCAGGATTCTCAGTGTCTGCGCTTCGCCCCCGGCGCACTTCGACGGGGCTTCCGAAGAGTACATCCTGAAGGTTGGAATGCCCGCCGCCTGGTACTGCTCGACGAAGTAATCGAAAACCACCGCGGACATGTGCTCGTTGAAGTACATCTCGCTTGTTTCGGTAATGTGGGATTCCTCGTCACTCAAATAGACGCCGGTCGGGGCAAGAATCGTGTCGGCAAACAGGCGGACCACCACGGTTGGCGGCGAGTCGGGGGCCTGGAGCCGGCTGGCCTCGCGGAACGAGACCTTGTCCTCGTCACCGGCGGCGGCAACCGCGTTTTCCCAGATCTTCATCGGTTGAAGGTGCAGCATTCCATATTTCGGGGTACAAGCCAGAAGCATGGTTGCAAAGAGCAGCATGGCTGTCAGGAGCAGTCTTTCAAGGGTGTTTCGCTTCATCATTTCACCCCCGGGGCGGCAAGCCCGGCAAGGGTCGAGCCGCTGGAAATGTTGCTGGAAGTCGGGTTGATGCCCTTCAGGACATCTTCAGTCACCGTCTCGCCGGCAGACAGGACCGCTGGTTCGAGCGGGCTGTTGAAGGGGGCATCGACGTACTGCTGGTTGGCGTTCTGGGATGTCTGGGTCGTCGTCGTGGTCGTGCCGCCGCTGCTGCTGCTTGAGGAAACAGCGACGGTCCTGACCTTCAGGAAGCGCTGGTGGAACGTTCCCCACTTGGCGCCCTGCGGGGGATTGGCCGGATAGATTGCCTTCGGCCCGCACCCGGCAAGCGCGAGCAGAAACAGTGACACCGAGGAGATAAGACAGATACTGACACATAGTCTGCGGACGGTTGTTTTATGCATCTGGGCAAAACCTCCCTTTAATTAGACAGTTGCTGCGGTATATCACACGCAACAACGTTTTCAATATCGATTTCTATAACGGATTTGGGCTGATTTGGCGTCTGTCGCTGTCGTAAATGACGAGCCGTGAAAGCAAGGTGGCTAGTGCCTGAACCGATCGAAGCCCGGGGTCGTCCGCTCCTTCGGTGCGCCGGAAGCCGGATCGCGAACGATAAAGAGGACTTCGACGCCCTCCATCTTCGCCGCGGCCTCGATGGCGCGATCGGGACCCATGACGGCGAATGCGGTCGCAAGACCATCGGCGATCGCGTTTGGGTTTGGCCCGCCACTGACGACCACGGTCGTTCCAAGAACGTCGGTCGGGATCGGGCGTCCCGTTATCGGGTCGAAGATGTGATAGTACGCCGTATTGCCGATCATCACGGGCTGTTCGTAGTTGCCACTGGTCGATACGGCGGTTCTTCCCGAGATGTTCAGAATGGTCCAGTTGCTGCCGGGCTCAAGCGGGTGGCGTATTCCGATGCGCCACGGCCTGCCGGACGGCGAATTCCCCGCAAGGGCGATTTCACCGCCGACCTGAACCAGGGCCGACTTAACCCCGTTATCCTGAAGGAATGTCATTGCCATGCCGACGGACCAGCCTTTGACGATGCCCCCGAAATCAAGTTCCATCGCGGGCCGGTTCCTTGCAATTTCCCACTTGCCTTCGCCGTCCCGGAGCAGGGTCACGTATCCCCATCCCATACGGCCCAGCGCGTGCGTGATATCGGCTTCATCAGGAAGGACGCCGGACTGGGCGGCATTTTTCCATATGGTTTTCAGGGGCCTTACGGTGGCGTCGAAAGCCCCGGAAGTCATCTGGCTTACGGTGGTTGCGGAGCCTGCGACCTGTGCCATCCAGTCGCTTACCTGGACGGGCGAGGTTGTCTGGTTTGAGTTCAGGATAGCGAGTTCCGATGACGGGTCGAAGGGATTGAAGACACTGCCGGTTCGAACCAGGATATCCCAGGCGCCGTCCAGCCTTTTCGCAGTCGAGAGGCCGCCCCGGCGAAGATCGCCATCCGGGACGTTCTTCAGGTTCATCCGGATGGCCTCGCCGGTATCTGTCATGAATTCGATGCGGGCCGGAATGCCGGCATAAAGAAATCCGCTTCGACTGGCAACGTTCGAACTGTCAGAGGCGCCCGGGTCGCCGCGAAGTCCGGGGATCATGTCGAGCACCAGAAGCGCGGCAACGATGACCGAAGCCACCGATGCCGTCAAGACCAGCAGCGCCTTGCGGCGCGAATATCGTGGGCCGTTATTCCCGTTCATCCGGATCACCCCCGGAAGTCGCTGATTCGCAAACGGATCCGACCATCGGATCCCGCCCGTGCGTCGTGTTCAGTCGGGCTGCCAGTTCCGGAAGGGTTCCCTCGGTGATGGCATTTCGAACCTGTTCCATCAGTTTCCAGTAATAGTGCAGGTTGTGCATGGTGTTCAGGACGTTTGACAGGATCTCGCCCGCCACGAAAAGGTGGCGAAGATACGAGGCGGAAAAGTTCCGGCAGACCGGACAGTCGCATTCAGGATCGATTGGCCCGAGATCATCGCGGTACCTGGTGTTCTTGATGTTCAGGCGTCCGACGCTTGTCAGGTATGTCCCGTTGCGTCCGCACCTGGTCGGAAAGACGCAGTCGAACATGTCGATGCCGCCCATCACGCAGTTCGGCAGGTCGGCCGGCATGCCCACGCCCATCAGGTACCTGGGCTTGTCGAACGGGAGAACCCCGGCTGTCGATGCCGCCACCGGGTACATCTGGTGCGGCGGCTCGCCAACCGACAGGCCGCCGATGGCGTATCCGTCAAAACCCAACGGCGTAAGTGCCGCCGCGTGCTGCCTGCGTCTTTCGATGTCCAGCCCGCCCTGGACGATGGCGAAGACCGCCTGGTTGCGGGATGTCCTGGCGTCCTGACATCTTCTGGCCCACTTGGTTGTCAGTTCCATCGCCCTGTCCAGCTCGTCCATCCCTGCCGTCGATGGCGGACAGACGTCCAGAACCATGGCGATATCGGAACCAAGCTTCTGCTGGATTTCGATTACCGATTCCGGTGTAAATTCAACAGTGTCGCCGTTGATGTGGGACTTGAAGCTGACCCCGTCCTCGTTGATTCGCCGGCGATCGGAAAGGCTGAAAACCTGAAATCCGCCCGAGTCCGTCAGAATTGCCCTGTCCCAGTTCATGAAACGATGAAGTCCGCCGTGCATCGCCACGATGTCAGGGCCCGGACGAAGTGCCAGGTGGTATGTGTTCGAAAGGATGATGCCGAAACCGGCCTCGGCCACGTCCCGCGGGAGCATTCCCTTTACCGTTCCAAGAGTCCCGACCGGCATGAAGCAGGGCGTCTCAATCGTTCCATGTGCTGTGTGCAGCCGCCCGCGCCGCGCACCGGTGCGGGAATCGGTCATCAGGAGTTCGAATCTGAATCCGCAATCAATCATTCAATCTGTTGCCCCGCCCGCCGCGAAATGCCGGGATTCATCAAAGAATCAGCATCGAATCGCCGTAGGAATAGAAGCGGTATCCACGCTCCACGGCCGTCCGGTAAGCGTCAAGTATTCTTTCCCGTCCGGCCAGTGCCGATACCAGCAGTATCAGCGACGACTTGGGAATATGGAAGTTTGTAATCATCCCGGTGATAATTTTGAAGCGATAGCCGGGGGTTATAAGAATTGACGTGTCCTTCTGCCCGGCCGTGACATGTCCGGAAGTTCCATCAGCCTCCAGGGTTCTTACCACCGTGGTGCCAACCGCGATTATTCTTCGGCCCTCATCGACGGCGGCATTGATTGCCCTGGCCGCGTCCGCCGATATTTCATAGCTTTCCGTCCCGACGTCGTGCTGCCTGACGTCGGCCGATCTGACCGGCTTGAATGTCCCTGGACCAACATGAAGCGTGACCGAAGCGGTGCAGACGCCCGCTTCCCGAATCGTCTGAAGTATCGCCGGCGTGAAGTGCAGCCCGGCGGTCGGTGCGGCGACGGCCCCGGTCCTCGATGCATAGACGGTCTGGTACCTGATGCGATCCAGATCCTCCATGCTGCCGTCCGGCCGCTTGATGTAAGGCGGCAGGGGCATGTGGCCGAATCGATC
The DNA here is from genome assembly GCA_029555025.1 of Deltaproteobacteria bacterium. Taxonomy (GTDB): domain Bacteria; phylum Myxococcota_A; class UBA9042; order DTJE01; family DTJE01; genus JAGOFO01. The sequence goes on along the minus strand of JAKPTZ010000051.1, from coordinate 43,538 downwards.
GAAAAGCTCGGCCGCCGAACATGTCGCCTGGGCGCCGTCGCATTCCATCCTGATATGGGCGACCCCGCGGTCGGTTGATGTCACAATGACCCGTAATCCCGAGTCATTCGAATCCCTGTCCAGTACGGAAAGCCTGGTTCCCGCTTTCAGGCCGCGATGAGTTCCATACATTGCCGAGAATCCGTATTCGGCGGTTGCAAGGGCAAGGAGTTCGACGAGCCCGCCGGCCGGTTTTCTTGCGAACAGGCGTGCCGGGAACACCCGGGTGTCGTTAAGCACCAGAAGGTCGCCGGGGCGAAGAAAGCCGACGATGTCCGAGAATACGTGATCCGTCGGCGCCCCACCGGAAATGGGAAGATGCATCAGCCTGGAACCGTCGCGACGTTGCGCCGGCACCTGGGCGATCCTGTCCTGCGGCAGGTCAAAATCGTACATCTCAAGCTGAAATTCCGGCGGTATCGTATCCGACAAAGTGCCTCCGGGCGGGAAATCGGCCCGCTGTCAATGACCGCCACCGGTTCCCGGCCTGGCCTTCCAGATTCTTGTCAGCAGGAAGACGCCAAGGAAGGCGAAAGGCAGCATGAACAGCGGCCAGTATGACCAGGAACGGGTCGTCAGGAAGCCAAGGCTCACGCTTTGCAGCGCCGTTCCCAGATAGACAAAACCGTCGATCATTCCGACCGCCGTGGCGGCACCCTTGCGACCGCCGAAGTCCATCGTTGCCGTGCCTGAAAGAAGGCCGTGGGTTCCGATAACCCCAAGAGAGACCAGGAAAAGAATCAGTCCCATGAACAACGGGGTCAACGTCAGGACCGGACCGGCGTCCAGTCGCCTGGCGTCACCGGCGCGTGCGGTAACAAGAGGATCCTTCAGCGTCACGCTGACCGGGGCACCGTCACGAATGACATCAAGCTGGAAGGTTCCTGAAGATGTCGCGATGCCGTCCGAGGTTTCCCTTGGGCTTGCGGTGCACATGCATGCGGAAGTGTCCCACCTGACGCCTTCCCCCTCGCATTTCGAAGGAATGCACGCAACCGCCCTGGAAATCTGTGACCAGTCCTTCAGGCCGGATTGTCCGTTGACGGAAACCACCTTGTCGCCCTTCATCAGCGGGTAGTCGGGGCTTGCGGTCCAGCCGACCGTGGTAGTGGTGGATCCAAGCGTGAAGTACATCGCCAGAAGGCAGATGGCCAGCATCACATAAAGCCCGCCCGCCGCGGGCGCACGCCTGCTCTGGAAAAACAGGTCGCTGACCCATCCGGCCACGTTTCCGCCGATGACCCCGGCAACGAACAGGATTCCGCCCCAACCGCCCTGGATGAACGGGGCCAGCGCGATGAGTGCGCCGGAAATGATCATCGACGCCTTGCGCTTGCCGGTGAACCTGGTCGAAAGGACGAACAGAGCGGCCGCGGCCGCGAACATCAGCGCGATAATCCACCACAGGTCGCCGGACCAGCTTCCGTTGCGCAGGATGTGCGACGAAGGAAGCGCCCAGACCTCCTTGGCGTAAATCGGGAACCAGTGCATGACGCCGTTGCGGATGACACCGGTACAGAGTTCGATGAACGCGACGGTAAGGATGATCGGGTTCGTAAGAACCTTTTTCACGATGAAGGAAAGCTTGACGTCGTCACCCATTCCCGATGAAGCGTCACCAGTATCGAAATCGTCGTGACCGGCGCCTGAAGGCGAATCGCGAAGGAGGATCAGTTCAACGAAGAACATTACGAAGAGGATGGCCGAAGGGGCCAGGAAGACCCACCAGGTCGCCTTTGATCCGGCCGGCCCGAGCCCGGCTGTCAGGTCGAGGATCCATGAATTAACGGTGAAGGCGAAGAAGATGCCGGACGAAATCATCGTGCCGAAAATGCCGGAAAATCCGCCGCGTTCACGTACGTGGAACCAGGCCGAGTTGACCTTGACGATGGCCACCGCCGCGAAGCTCTGGAAATACATGTTGATCGCATACATCACGGACATGGCCGTTACCAGGTTGATCGAGACCGAACCCGGATTGACGATCATGTTCCATACGAAAAGCCCCATGATCAGGTTCATCAGTCCGGAACCCATGGAAGCCGCCAGGATGGCCTTCTTTCCCCCGATCTTGTCGGTGAGCGGGCCGTTCAGAAGGAACGCGAACGCATAGACAAGCGTGCCGGCCCCGAAGATGACGCCAAAATCCTCTTTCGTCATCAGGTCGCCCAGGGCATTTTTGGCGACGGTCAGGTTGTATCTTCCCATGTAAAGGAAGGCGTACGTCAGGCCCATCGGGAACCAGTTCAGGAATCGGCGTCTCTTGAAGCTGGCGGAATGAATCGGCATTTCTGAAGACATATCGGCCACCCGTCTTATTGCTTTTTGAACGGCTGAGAGCCGGTCGGTTGCTTGCGCCCCGAACCCCTTCTGATTTGTTCCAGTTCCTTTTCAAGCCGGCCCCGGTTGAGCGGGTTCGGTTCGGTCAAAATGGCATTCCGGAGCATCCTTTCCGCATCATCCGTCCGACCTTTGGCCTGAAGACGGGCGGCGCTTTCAATGGTCGCCTCGACCGGCCTTGGCCCGTGTCTGACGGTCATCGGATCCGCATCCTTGCGCTGACGCGGTTCGGCCTCGGCCGCAGCCTTTTCCTGGCGCCTGTTTTCATTGAATTCATCACGCGTCGTCGGTATCGGAACGGCGAGGCTTCGCCTTGCCCGGTCGCGATCGATCGACTCCATGACGCGCGGTGGCCGCTTCCTGGGATTGACAAGTGCCCCCTGCCTGATCTGGATTGGCGCGGGGCCGTCCTGATGGCTTCCCAGCGTATCCCTCAAGTGATTTTCGGAGCTTCCGGCGGCGGGGGCACGTTCAAGGATGAAGAACGCGCCGGTCAGGACGGCTGCCGCCACGACCATGGCCGCAGCGCCGATGATGAGTTTCATGGTCTTGTTCACGACGCGCGCCTCCTTGAACGGAAGATGGCAAGAATTGCCAGAGTCAACAGGCACATAGCCGGCAGCAGTCCCGGGTCGGCCGTCCCGGACGCGGAAGCGCATCCACCGCCTTTCACGGCAGTCGTATCGTCACCTTCGTTAGCTTCATCCACGTCATCAATTGCCAGGTCGGCCCCGGGCCCGATGTCGGCCACGACATCACGTCCCGCGTCAGACACGGAAACATCGTTGCTGCCGATTTCTTCCAGGACATCGACGGGCGGGGAAGAATCTTCGCCCGGCTGCGCGACATCGGCGGTCACGTCATCGGGCGAAGTCGCATCCTGGCCCGCGTCTTCGACGATATCCTCAAGTACGTCCGGCGTCGGTTCGACATCGTCCACAATCACGATCGGCTCGTTGTACTCGTCGGAATCAAGAACCGAATCGCAGCCGGGATCATCCGGCCAGTCTGTCAGGCCGTCCTCGTCCTCGTCAATGCCGTTTCCGCATGTGTAGGCGACAACGTTGAACCGAATCCTGTGACCGGTTGAAGGACCGGGCATGCACCTTACTTCAAGCGAGTGGGAGCCCTGCGCCATGTTGCGCGTGTCCATGGATGCCTGGAACAAGTGGTTTCCAAGGGGTGCCATCGCGTGCCAGCCAAGGTCGTCAACCCTGAAGTCACAGGACAGGAAGGGGTCGGCGGTGAAACCCAGTGCCCTGACCGGCGCCGATTCAAGGCCGGCCGGGACGTCGAAGGCCCACGGATTCGATTCACCCTGTCGGCTATCCGAAGGTGTCGTGATGATCACCCATGGCCATTCCTGGATCGAAACCTGGCGGATGTGCAGGTTGTCGTTATCGACCGAAACCAGCAGGAGTTGGTTCTCGTCGGCCTTGCCGAACGAATCGACGTTCTCGTGAAGCGTCGTCGGCATCCGTTCGTTGTCCGGCCAGTAGAGATCGCGGTATTCGTGCGTGTGGCCGTAGAAGTACGCACGGACGTTGAAGTCGCCCATGAGATCCTGGATCTCGTCGCTGCCTTCACCAAGCTTGAAGCCCAGATCGGGCCTGACGATCGGGTGATGGCCGAACATCAGGGTCAGGCGGGCCTGGGTGTTATCCTGCAGCGCACCCTGGATTTCCATCAGTTCCCCCAGATCCAGGCCGGCGTTGTCGAACGGGAATCCGGCGCCGTCGTTCCCGGCGGTATCGATACCCATGAAGTGATAACTTCCCCAGGGCTTGTCGATGACGACCGAATGCTGGGTGCGTCCGAAGGTCGTTCCGGCCAGGGAATACTGAAGGTAGTGGTCGAGTCCGCGCTCGCTGTACTGGTCGTGGTTTCCCGGCAGGTCGATGTATCTATCGACGGTGATTCCGGTGTCGTCAAGAATCTGCCTGTAAAGTTGCCACTCCTCGTCCTGCTGGCCGGGATGGACAGAGACAAGCGGTTCTCCCTTGCTGGCGTCCGTCAGGTCGCCCATGTTGAAGATGATGTCCGGTTCAACGATGTCCATGCAGTCGGTCAGAAGCCACTCGAGGCGCTCGGGACCGTCGGAATCCCTTGCCGTGATGTGCTGGTCTGACATGACAAGGAACCAGAAGACGCGGGAATCGTCGCCGGGATACGCCGGTTCGGCGGGCTCGGCGATGGAAGTAGTGGAAATCATCAGAACAAGCGCGAAAGGTACAAGCATCTTCATTGCTAAAAGACCTCGGTGGAACGGGGGTCAAGTCCGGCTCAAGCCGGCCGCGGCCCTTCCCGGATCCCAACGCCGCCGGAACTTGCCTGATCGCCGCACGGGCCGCCGGCCAACGAACTTTACCAGAAAATCCACGTTTGTGGGCCAGACAAAACAGGGGTGCCACGGGGAATCATTGCCCGTCAGACCATGAAGTGAATATGGCCCCGATGGCGGCCGCGGGATTGTCCGGATCCGGAAGGATGACCTGGAAGCGGCCGTTTGAATCGGTGATTGCCCGTCCAGCTTCCCTTATCGTTCGGGATATTGATGATGTCTTCATCGGCCATTGTCCGTACTGTTCGAAGGTCGTCGGAAAGAAGAACGTAATCAAGGCTTTTTCAAGGGGTTTGCCGTCCGCCGACCTGACGGTTCCCTCAAGCATCCTTCCGGAGGTTACGGAAATCTGGATGTTTTCCGTGCCAGTGATGGTCACCAACCGCCAGGACGCGGGTGCGAGCCCGCTTCCGGAAAAGGGCTCAACCCTGACCGCATAATTTCCAGGATCCAGGCGAACAAGGAATTCGCCACGGCTGTCGCTCATGGCCTCGTGAACCACGTCCGCGTCGGTCGGGGTTTCCAGGGGCAGCAGTTCGGCCGCGGTCGATGCGAAAACAATCCTGGCATCCCGAATCGGATCATCGGTTCCCGAATAAACGATACGCCCCGAAATCCTGGGGCGGGGCGGTAGTTCGACGGCGAAGTTTCCGGACTGGCCATCCTGGAAACTGAACGCCCGCTGGCCCATCGAGTACTGGGCCGCGCGAAGCCTTGAAGAAAGCCCGTAGCCAGGGGTTACCGCGTCAATCCTGTAATCGCCGGGCGGAAGCTTCAGCAGTTTGACGCTTGTCTCGTCAACGGTCGTGTGCATCCGGTATGTCCCGTCGGGGCCATCCCCATGGATGAACAGCCTGGTTCCGGCGACCGGCACCCTGACGGCGGTTTCCCTGAGTCCGACGACATAAAGAGAAATCGAGGCCACCACCGGCAGACTGCCGACGTCGAGCACAAGGAAGTCGGTCGAAGGGAGCGCCTGGCGGAAGTCGTCGATCGAGTCCCACTTGAATTCCCTGTCGGCGAACACCTTGCCGGACTCGCCGGGCGCCACGACAATCCGGATCTGTCCGGGAAGATTCGGCACCGATACATCAAAGACACCGAGGTCGTCGGTTACAGAGGAAGAAACCAGCTTTCCGTCAATCAGGGCGGTGACGATCGAATTCCCGACCGGAAACTTCCCGCCGTCTTCAGAGCCGACGACGATTCCCCTGACCTTCGAGATGGACGATTTCGGCGGCAGATCGAACTGCACGCTGCCGGAAAGCCCGATGTTAAGCCGGAAGTGCCAGGGCGGCACCGTCCGCTTGTCGGGAACGAAGGTGACCAGATAGTCAAGGTCGGGAATAAGGGCCAGTTCCCAGGCGAACGCATTCTTTTCGTCGAGGTGGCCCGATTCGCACCTGAACTGAAGGCCTGGGATAAGTCCTTCCGCGGTGGCGACCAGGCGTCCCGGATCGGGGGCGATTTCGATTCCTTCGTCTTCCTCCTGGCGCCCAAGTCGTCCCTGGGCAATCGCCGCCGGAACAAGTTGAAGGTCAAGTGTTCCCGGAGCCGACATGTAAATTCCGTTGAACTGGTCGCCGGGCGTGTCGAGTCGGCCGTTCGGCTGGACGGAAAAGGTAAGGGCGGAGCCAGCCGGGTATCGCGTCACGCAGATGCCAGCGGCCTTGAAGCACCCCTGCATCGGCTCGCAGTCGATGTCCGAACGGCATGACGCCGGCCAGGGGGGCCCATCCCACGTGGAATCAAACGAGCCGCCGCAGGCCGTTCCCATGAGAGTGCCGGCAAACAGCAGAAGCGGCAATGACAGCCGGGTCATCATGGACAGGACACCTTCAGCCGAATCGGCCAGCTTACATAAATATATGAATCGGGAACAACCCTGCCGGTAACAGGATCGAAATCCATCGGTTGCTCGGTTATGAAGAGTTCCATGCTGTGCGTCGAGCCGAGGGGGGCCAGCACATCAGCGAAGCCGCAAGGGTTGAACTGGATCGTGTCGAAAGACTCGAAGGCGGGGGGGCGTGGCGTTGCCGATTCGGGATATCCCACGAACCACTGGAAGAATAGTTGATCCCCGGCATCGACATTGGTCACTGCCGAAGCGACCGAAAACTCGATCGTGCCGGAGGTGAGTTCGACAACCTGATCGGGGGACGGGCTGATCATCGATCGGTCGAGCGACGGCGGATTCAGGCCGTCCTGCCTGACGTTGATTTCCGGCGGGATGGCGCAGGCCAGTGTTGCAAGTGGCAGAATCAGCCCAAGAATCGAGGTTCTTCCGATTTCTTCCGAAGCCCGGTTCATCTGCACTTCCCCGCGGCCTGCTCAGCCGCGCTTATCGTCCTGGGTCTTTTCCAGGTACCGAAAAATCGTCCTTGCGTCCACGCCAAGCGCCCTTGCCGTCGCGGCCTTGTTGTCCCCGTGCCTCTGAAGGGCCGCAAGAATGTAATCGCGTTCGAAGTTCTCGCGCGCGGCGGCAAGCGGAAGGAGTTCGGCCGTCTGGGAACCCTTTTCAAATTCGAGCGATTCTGCGTCCGCGACCTGGCCGTCGGAGAAAAGGACGGCCTTCCTGATTCGGTTTTCCATTTCCCGTATGTTACCGGGCCAGTTCCAGGCCCTGATCGCGGCAAGCGCCTCTGGCGAGAAGCGGGTAACCTGCGTCTTGAATTCCGCCGAGAACCGTTTCAGGAAGTACTGTGCCAGCGTGTCGATGTCGGCGCCGCGGTCTCGAAGCGGGGGAAGTTTGATGACGACCCCGGCGATCCGGTAATAAAGATCCTCGCGAAACCCGGATGCCTGGATAGCGCCCTCAAGATCCCGGTTTGTCGCGGCCACAAGGCGGATATCGACCTGATCCGGCTTCAGGGCGCCGACCTTCATTACCATTCCGTCCTGCAGCACCCGAAGCAGCTTGACCTGCATGTGAAAGGGAAGATCCCCGATTTCATCAAGGAACAGCGTTCCGCCCGAGGCTGCCTGGAACTTTCCGGCGGTCGTCGTCACCGCGCCGGTGAAAGCGCCCTTTACATGGCCGAACAGCTCGCTTTCGATAAGGTTTTCCGGGATTGCGCCGCAGTTAATCGCGATGAATGGGCCGCGGCTTCGGTTGCTTCTGGCGTGGAGTTCCCTTGCAATAAGTTCCTTTCCGGTACCGGTCTCGCCGGTAACCAGGACGGGAACCTCGGTGGGAGCGATTCTGGTAACCCGCTCGAATACCAGTTGCATTCCCGGGCAACTGCCGATAAGTGAACCGAAACGTGAAACCTTGACTTCCTCGCGAAGAGCGTCCCGGTCGCGTCGCAGGTTGTTGATCAGCATTACGCTGTTTACGATCGATGCTGCCAGCGCGGCATACACGTTCAGGATTTTCAGGGTGACGTCATCGAAAAGGTCGGCAAGCCTCTCGGTTCCAAGGTAAAGAACCCCAAGAATTTCCCCCGCGGATTTCAGCGGGATACACATCACGGATGTCAGCTTCAGGTTGATCACGCTGGTCGCGGCGGAAAACTCCTTGTTCGAGCCGGCGTCCGCCACAAGTTGTGATTCTCCGTTCTCAAGTGCCTTCCTTACGATGCTTTCCGAAAAGAGAACCGCGTCATCCGGAAGCTCATGCATCCCGACGTTCCTGGCAACCTTGACCACCGGCGATCCGGATTCCATGAAGATGATGAAGCCCTTGGTGGCCCGGCTGATCGACAGCGTCTCGTCAAGCAGCAGTTCAAGGCAACGATCCAGATCCGTCGTTTCCATCAGGCGCCTGCCCATTGCCGACATGGCCTCGAGCGCCTTGAAAGATTCGCCTTCGCGTCCGGACGTATCCTTGAAACTGAAGTCGTCCGGCACATAGATCATCGTTGCGGTCCCGATCCGGATGACATCCCATTCCTGGAGAACCGTCATCCGGGTCTTCTGGCCGTTGACCTGGATTTCAGCCTTGGGATCCATCGGCATGATGCGGTGACCCTGGCCGTCGAGCACGACTTCGGCATGAATCTGCTTCAGGCCGGGAATAGGCAGGGAGATGTCGCAACCTTCGTCGCGACCGATCATGGTGGAACGCCGGAACAATGGATATTCCTTATGGGGACGTGCTGATGCCAGTACGACGATTCTTGCCATGTCTATTCCGTCAGCGCCTCCAGTGGAAGCAGATTCCAATCCCGTCCGGAGCGCCGCTTCTGGACTGCCCGGTCGGACAGGGGATGACTTTCAGGTTACGTTTTTCCGGGACGAAATCCTTGAAGGCGTCCGCTATGCCCCAGATTGCCAGGCCGACGAAGGCGCCGAGGCTTACATACTGGACAATACGTAATTTTTTCGCGGTGACGGCGTCGGCCGCCGAGTAGAACCCATCGTCGCCGCGAAGCGATTCGGCGCCGGCCCACGCGCCGATGTTAAGACCCAGAAAGACCAGTTCACCCGTAAGGAAGAGGGCGCCTTTGGTATTTTTGCCGTTCACGAACTGTCCGACGCCGAACGGCACCAGCATCGGGAGTTTCGAACGCTTCTGGACTTCCTCGACAGTCACCGTGCACTCGGGCTTGGCCTCGGCCCGGGCCTTTTCCGGGTCGAGTATGTGAAGTTCGATCAAGCGGAGTTTCAGTGTCTGGAACTGACTGATCAATTCGCCGGGATAGAAGAACGGATCAAGTTCATGCAATGGCGCCTGGGTAAGAAGGGCCGTGAACTCTTCTTCCATGCGGGCCTTGTTTCCCAGCCAGAAATGGCAGGCGGCAAGGTACTCGCGGGCCTTCAACTGCTGGTTGATGTCCTGGACGCGGATTTTCGGGTACAGGAGTGTTTCAAGCATCTTCGCGGCCGCGGGATAATCCTGGAACTTGAAAGTGTTTTCTGCCTCAGCGAACTCCTCCTCGACGGTGGCGGCGGCCGCGGACATGGAAAAGCCGGCCGAGACAAGCAGGAGAAGCATTGTCGTTAGGTATCGACGCGCCATGCAGGCACCGGAATCAGTTTCGGCGGCAAGTATAACATTTGTGGGTTAAAATGCGGGCAGTGTTGGAAACCGGGGGTTCAGATGTCTTCCTGGATAAGGTATTGCATTTCCGTGATGGCGGTTGCGGCGTTTGTCTTGTCGGCTCGGGCACAGCCTTCGCCGAAGGTCCCGGATCCGGCCGCGGCCCCGGCGGTGGATGCCGTGTCGCCTGCAGCCGAAGCAGGCGTTGCACCGGGCGCTCCCGTCACCGAGGCGGTCAGCGAACCTGCGGCCGGGAATGATACGCCAGCCGGGCCTGCCGCCGAGCCGGCCGCCGAGCCTGCGGTTGCCGCTTCGGCACCTGTCACCGCTGCGGAAGCCGCGCCAGAGCCTTCTCCTCCGCCCCCACCGCCACCACCGCCCCCGCCGCCACCACCGCTGATCCCTGGCGAGTCGGTCGATGAGCTTGCATCGTCCATCCAGGGTCTGTGTGAAAAAATTTCGTCCTTTGAAGATGTGATGAAGCTGGATCTGTACGCCAGAACCGCCATCTTTGACCGGCTTCGCATGGGCCTTTACCGGGAGACGCTGAACCTGGTCTTTGCCTATCTTCCGTGCTTTTCCGGCGCGGGCAGGCCGACCGCCGGAATGGAGGATTACGAATCAAGCCTTCGCGACCTGGCCTGTTCGATGCCAGGCATGATTTTTCTGAACGAAGGTTCTGTTGATGCCCAACTTGCCAGGCGGTCGCTTGATGCATGTCCGCCGCCGCCTCCGTCACCCGGGCGCGGGGCCGACGCCGAGGCCGAATGGGCCGGCGCCGTCAGGCGCTATCTTTCCCTGGCTGCTGCCGTGCTGCCGCCGCCCGAACTTCTGAGGGTTGGCGCGGCCTGGGTTGAATCGATGGGCCGAATCTGGGAAAGCCCGCTGCCCTTGAAGAACGCCCCGACGGCGGTTGACTGGCGTCCGGTTGATCTGAAGCATGCGATCCGCTCCACCGAGGCCCTTCTGGTCAAATCGACTCAGCCCGGTGGGGCGCCGGCTTCGCTTCCGTCCGCGACCGATGACCTTGGTCTTTACGTCGCCCCAGGTCCCGAAGTTCCATCCGATGTCGCCGAGGCAAGGCTTGTACTTGTGGTTGCCGCGCTGGCGACCGGCGATTCCGACGCGGCGGTCAGGGCCGGTGGCGGTGCCGACATCGGATGCCGATACGGAATGAACGCGCTGCTGGGCATCCTTGAACCTGAGCGTGGTTCCTCGCCCGGATTCCTGTCCATGGTACTGACGCCGATTCTTGCCTCCGCCCCGGTCGATAATCTCGTCAAGGCCGTCAAGACCGCTTCCAACAAGCTGGGATCCAGGTGTGGAATGGTTTCACTGCTTGCGGAACTGGCGATCGGGACGATGACGTTTGAAAGCCTGCCGACGGACCCGGCAGCGATTGCACGACTTGCCTCGGTCGTTGCCGCCGCGCCACCCGGTCGTCCTCTGACCGGCGATCCGGCGGTGCGGGTGGAATTGCTGCAGCAGGTGGTGGCCAGCCTTGATGCCGGCACCGATGCCAGGGGCTTCAGGCTGTATGAGCTTGGTCGGGCCCTGCTGGACTCCGGCCGCCCGGACGATGCGGATGACGCATTCACGCGGGCCCGGCGCGACCTGCCGGAAGTCGCCCGTCCGCTGGCTTACCAGGGCAAACTGCTGGCCGCTCTCGTAAGGTCTTCGGCCGTTCCCGGCGACGTCGTCCTTGCCGCAAGAAATCTTCACGACGCCGGCCCTTCGGGTGAATCCCTGGAAGCCCTGGTCGCCGACATTCCAGTCGGGGAAAACAGGAATGCCGCCATTGAAGCCCTGTGGAAGGGGGCCGTGGCATCCGGGGGCGACGCCCCGGCAATGATGGTGGATCTCTTCATTCACCTGCTGGACACCTTCCCCGGAAGTGCCGAGGCCGCGCTGGCCATTTCCCTGATGGAGCGTGAGGGCGTCGATGATTCCGAGCCCGAGGCCTTCGCCGGCTGGCTTCTGTTGAAGGGCCGGCACCAGGTGGTGGCCGGGGATCTGAAGGGTGGGCTGGCTACCCTGGATCAGGCTCTGAAGCTGCTGAAGGGCGATGTCCCGGTGGCGCGTGAAAAGGCCCTGCCAAGGCTGGTCTTCTGGCTTGTCGAAAGCGGCCGTCCGGCCGTCGCGATGACTCTTGCGACACGGGCCATGGCTGCCGGCGTAATCCGGCCAGCAGTCCTGGCGGCCGCTTCAAGGCTGGCGGCCGACAAGGGATTTGATCGACCTGCAACCGCGATGTTCAAGCTCGGACTGTCGTCGCGCCAGATGAACCCGTCCGACTGGCATGCTATCGCGGCCGTTTCACTGCGTCGCGGCGACCTGAAGCAGGCGGCCAGGGCCATTTCCGGCATGGGGCCTGAAGAGGGCTGGGGATACGACGAAATAATGATTAAGGGCCGGCTGCTTTTCCGGTCGAAGCAGTATGCGCAGGCGATCGAGCAATTCTCCAGGGCCGCGGCGCTGCGCCCGGATTCGTGCCAGCCCTTGCTCTACCGGGGGGCATCGGCTCTTATCAACGGGGACGCGCCGGCGGGCGAGGCGGATTTCTGGACATGCCTGCGCCTGGAGCCTCCCTCGCCCCAGGTTCTTGGCGGCCTTGCATTCGCGATGTTCGACCAGGGACGGTACTCTGAATCCGAAGGGGTTTTCGGACGAGCCCTGAACATGGAACCGGAAAACTCGGACAACCTGATCGGGATGGCGATTGCCGCCTTCATGGCCGGCGACATGGACGGTGCCAGAAGCGCGCACACGTATGCCGTGGAGTACACGCCGGTCTTTGCGAAGGGCCCTGCGGCCGCCGAGGCCGCCGGCTACCAGTATTCAAGGGTTCAGAAGGACGCGTGGGCAAAGCTGCGTGTCTGGCTTGATGCCGAAAAGAAGGCCGCCGCCAGGGCGGCCCGTGGCAAGCGTCGTTGAACGCTTTCGATTTACTTCATGTTTTCCGGTCATTTGCGCAGGTGATTGAATGAATTTTGCAGCCCGCTCGATTCGGTTCTGTCTTCTGTCCGCCATGGTCCTTTGCCTGGTTACCTGCTCCGGGCGATCCGGCAGTTCGGTCGGAACCGGGGTGACGGCGTCGGTCGAGTCGTCCACGGTACAGGGCGCCGATTCCGCCAAGTCCCCAATAACCATAAGGATTCTTTCGACAAACGATATACACGGGTCGCTGGGGTCGTCGATGGTTGATGGCGCGGCCGGTCCCGGTCGGCTGGGCGGGGTGGAGTACCTTGCCGGATTGATCGCTTCCTTGCGCCAGCCGGCCCCCGAAAGGACCATCGTGGTCGATGCCGGTGACTGCTTTCAGGGCGACTATGCGGTGAACAAGTCGGAGGGTGCTTTCTGCACCGACTTCTTCAACCTGGTGGGATATTCGGTTCGAACCATCGGAAATCATGAATTCGATTACCTTGATGTCGGGCCTGACAACGAGATCAATGACCCGCGAGGTGCTTTGAAGCGGATGATCGCGAATTCCCGGCATCCAATCGTGCTTGCAAATGTTCGCGAAAAGGCGGGCGATCCATTGCACCCGGCGATACGCGAGTACGTGATTCTTGATGTTTCCGGTGTTCGCATCGGCATCACCGGTGTCCTGACTCCCGATACGCCCAGCGTTTCCAGACGTGCCGGAAGCGTCGGTGTCGAGTTTGAGCAGCCGGTCGATGCCCTTCGCAGGGTGATTCCGAAGATGCGGTCGGAAGGGGCCGGCGTGGTCCTGGTTCTGTCACATTTGACCGGTAACTGTACCGATGGGCGTGATTTGTTCGCGACCGGCGCCGCGGCCTGCGATGTCGGTGGCGAACTGTCCCGCATACAGGCGGCTTTCACGAACCAGGATATCGACCTGATTGTTTCCGGGCATGACCATGTCATGCTTCGCGGCGACGGCCGGTCGATACCGATTGTGGAGAACCCCGGCCACGGGATCGTTGTGGGAAACGCCGAGATCGACGTTGATCCCGCAACCGGAAGGCGCGTCGGGGCGGTTCGGGTGCTGGAACACGTGCCGGTTTGCATCCCCGGCGAACCCGTTCCGAAGGTCTGTTCCAGCGAATGGCCCGGATTTCGGGGGGTTGCCGTTCCAAACGAGTCCGTTCGCCAGCTTCGTCTGTCGGTCGAGGCGGCCGTCGCCAGTGAGTGTGCCGATATAGTTGCAACCGCAGCAACCGATATAACCTTCTCCAGGACGACCGAGCCGCCGCTTGCGAACCTTGCGGTTGACCTTCTGAGGGAACTTGGCACGGTCGTGGATTCATCCGGCAAGGCTGTTTTGGCCGATTTCGCCTTCATGAACAGGGGGTCGACCCGTGCAAGCATGGCGGCCGGGCCAGTTTCCGTCTGCGATGTCGCCCGGATCTGGCCTTTTTCGGATCCGCCCGTTCTGGTGTCGATGACCGGTGCCGAAATCGCCCGCATGCTTACCTTTCTGGTCGATGACGTGAAAAAGGCACCCGTCATTTCGGGCATGAAGGTTTCCCGGGTTGCGGGGGGGCCCATCGAGATCAGGGATGCCGGGGGCACCGTAATCGATTCCAACAAACAGTACCGGGTTGTCACGACGCAGTACATGGTCGAGGGCGGCGACAGGCTGGACGAGTTCTTCGCGACCTTCCCGGCGGGGCGCGTCCATCCGCTGCCTTTTGACAGCTATCGCGATGGATTCATCAAGGCAATCCGGGCGCGCGGCGTCCTGAATGTGCCGGATACATCGCGGTACAGCGGTATCACAAGGGATTGAAATGATCCTGAAAATTCCAAGGTGTTTTGATCACCACAACCATTACACGCTTTATCTGGCGCTTTCGGGCTGTCCAACCCTTGACGGCATCAGTGACCGCGGGGAAGCCCTTGGACTTCTTGCAGGGCTGCCGACCGACCGGCCGACGCTTGTGACCGGGTGGCACAGCGGGCGACTGCGGATCGGGCCGGACGATCTTCATGGCCTTCCGCCGGTGGTTATTATCAATTTCAGTCTTCACGGCTACATGATGAACGACGCGGCGGCGGGGGTGGCGGAAAGGGCCGGTTTCCCGGTGGTTCCCGCGTCGGCACACGAGGCCGAGCGGCTGATGCCCGACGTTCTGACGTTCTTCGGTGGCTTTTGTCCGCCCGACGCCGAAATGGCCGAACGGTTCGTCAATCGGATGAAGCGAATCGGATTGTACGGCATGGAAGACATGCTGAGGCTTCCCGGACTCAAGGCCGACCTGCCGGAAAGGCCGGATTTCAAGATCCGTTCCTGGATTACACCGGATTCATTTTATGACGGCTGCTGGGAAGGAGGCCGTCTTTCCGGCTTCAAGCTGTTTGCCGACGGCGCGCTCGGGTCGGGAACGGCGGCAATGTCTTCCGGTTTCGGACAGGGCTGGACGTCTGTCCTGACGCATTCCGACCGTGAACTGCGGGAAAAGGTCGCGTGGTGTCTTGATAACGGTCCGGGACTTGCGGTTCACGCCATCGGGGATCTTGCAATCGACCAGATTCTGCGGGTTCTTGGCGGCGTGGCCCCGACCGTTCGTCCCAGGGTCAGGCTGGAGCATGTCCAGTTCATCGATTTCAGGCAGGCGATGACCGCCCGTGAAATGGGGCTGACTCTGTCGATGCAGCCCAATTTCAGCGAGGATTCAATAGCCTATGCCGATCGTCTTGATGGGAGAACGCTGTCGAAAAACAACCCGTTCAGGATGTTGATTGACGACGCCGGCTTCACGCCGGGCCGGGATCTGCTTTTCGGGTCGGATGGAATGCCGCACGGCATTGCGGCCGCTTTGCAGAATGGCCTGTTCCCTGCGGTTGAGTGCCAGGCCCTGTCGATTGACGAACTTCTGGCCGGATACTCCGCGGACCTGTCCCACGGTTGCGTGCAGGTCGATATCGACACGCAGGCGCGACGGGTGTTACTTGTGGACGGCGGGTCGGACTGATTGCCGATGCCCGGTGTCCCGGGGGGCTCTTGCCATCCCTGCATCGGTGCGATGGCTGGACTCGAAAGTGTCGCTTTGTGAATGGAACTGACGCAGGCGCCGGTATCGCCGTCGCAACTTGAGATGGGGGTTTTATGCCAAGACCGGATGCAAGGGGGGACGACCAGCTTCGTCCAGTATCGTTTACGCTCGGGGTTCAACGCGGGCCTGCGGGCTCGGTGATGATAACCCAGGGAAATACCGTCGTTCTTTGCGCGGCGACCGTCGCAGACAAGGTTCCGGGCTGGCTTGCCGCAAAGGGCAGGGGATGGGTTACCGCCGAGTACTCCATGCTTCCCGGTTCGGTCTCCGACCGGGCGCCCCGGAAGCAGGGCGGGCGGGATCAGGAAATCCAGAGGCTTGTCGGTCGCAGCCTGCGGGCCGCGGTTGACCTGGAACGGCTGGGGGAACGCCTGATTACCATCGACTGCGACGTCATCCAGGCCGATGCCGGAACCAGGGTTGCGTCAATCACCGCGGGATGGATTGCGTTGCGGCTGGCTGTTGACGGGCTGCTGCGTTCGGGTGGCCTGAAGGTGGATCCGATCATTCGCCAGGTCGCGGCCGTTTCGGTCGCGGTCGTCGATGGTTGGGCAGTCCTGGATCCCGTTTATGAAGAGGATGTCGATGCCCAGGTCGATGCTAATTTCGTCATGTCGTCGGACGGGCTCCTGATCGAGGTTCAGTCAACCGCCGAGGGCCTGCCGTTTTCACGCGCCATGCTCGACACGATGCTGGATCTGGCCGGAACCGGGACGGCAGCGTTGTTCGCGGCCCAGACCGCCGCCCTGACGATCCGGCGTTCCACGCTCGACGAGTGACGCAGTCGTGCCTGTGGCCGGCCATGAAGTGTCCGGTTCGAGGGGCCAAACCGGAGCACTTATGATCCGGCCCGATCCGCCCCCCGATCCGTACGGGCGAATGAAAATTCGCCCGCCTGCGATCACGCCGTGGGTTTGGGGAAGTTGGAGCGTTCGTGATTGACCCTGGGAAATCAGTATGTGACCCGGAAGATGTAACCGGACAGAATCACGGTAAGAATGGTTCCGATGAAAAGGGCCGGCGCGAACGGGATCGTCCTTGAAATCCAGATTTTTCCGCCCTTGCCGCGATCAATCCACCACCGTCTAAGCGTTTCGACCTGCTGCCTGCTGAGCCCGTCCGGCCCGATAGGGCCCATCTTGTGATCCAGCATGTCGCGGTCTTCCTTCAGCGTGTCGGTGGTCTTCCTGGACAGAAGCATCTGAGGTCGAAGCTCCCAGATCCGGATCGGCCGGTAATCGAACACGTTCAGGTAAAGCTGGTATGTGATCAGGAACCCGACGACGCCGACCATCAGCCCCGACATCTTAACGATTGTCACGACGTTGTGGTTCCCGCTTGGCCAGATGGCCGCGTGTGCAACGAACCCGGCCGTGAAGAGCACCGCCGGGATAAGGACCCACTTCTTCATCATCAGCTTCTGAAGCGGCTGGAAGATAAGGAAAAGGATCACGTACATCAGCGTGCTGTCCTGGATTGTGGCAAACAGCCCGATGAAGTCCTGGGTCGCCATCCGCAAGGTCTTGATCAGCATCATGAAGAAAAGGATTCCAAGGAAACCGCGCACGATGTCCAGTTTGTGATCCCGCACCCATGTCAGGGCATTCTTCCAGACGTCGCCGTCCTCCGGGGACGGTTTCACCAGAAGTTTGATGAACCTGATCAGCAGCTCGCCGACAAGTATGCCGAGCAGCGCCAGGAAACTGTTGAAAATCAGGACGTACGCCGGAAACCACGGCCAGTACGAGTTCGCATAGGACGAAAGCGGCAGTATCGCCACCAGCGCTGCAAACAGCTTGGCGTCGCCGGCCGCCCACATCCCGAACCACCACATCAGCATTCCGATTACAAGCGCCGTCAATGCGTTGATCGCCATCTTGGCCGCGTATATCCAGAATGAAGGTGCCGGCGCGGGAGCCCCGCCGGAAGCGGCTGGCGTCCCGGGCTTTCCGGCGACGGCAGTCGCCCCGTCAGGCCCCCCGGCCGCCTGAGCCTGTCGAGCCCGCTCCCATTCCTCTTCGGTTTCCGGCTTCACGCTGACCGGCGCGCCCGAGTTCCAGGCCCCCGGTCCGTCATTGCCCTGGAAAGCCTGCTTTTCAACCTTCTGCGGCGCCTTCCACATCCCCAGAACCGGGAATTCCTGCATTGACGTCGAACCGCCGAAAGCATGCCATGCCCCCGTGAATGCCAGCCATGCGGCCGCGAAGATCAAAGCCCTTGAAACGACCTTGTTGAAGACCTTGCCCCAGATGAAGTCGGTGCCGGCGCAGATCGCCGCCAGCACGACGGCAACGATCTTTGGGATGATTTCGACCGGCATTGACAGCCCCGTATCCTGAAGTTTTATGGTTCCGACAGCACCTTCTGTCGAATCGGTTCGGGATCAAGAAAAACCGGGTACAACTCCGAGGATTTGTAATGCACGTCCATATCGAACAGGCCCGCGCAGATGCCGTCGAAGGTGCAGTGCTGGCAACATTCCGCCTTGCCGTGCCTGAAGGCCGTTTCGCGAACCATTCCCTTTTCGTCAAGGAACCTGACGATCCGTTCCTCACCCTTGATGATCTTCCTCGATTCGGTGGAGGCCCAGGCGAACTCGGCCATGTAGCAAAGTGGAACCTTTTCGGCCCTGAAGGTTCGACCGGTCGCGTGCAGAAGCATCATCGCGCGGTACAGGGGCACTTCCATTTCCCACAGTTCGTGAATTACATCCGGGTTTTCCGTGGCCCGGTTCATCGAGGGATCAAGGTTGTTCCAGACGAAGTGGTGCAGGAAGGGGAACCTGCGGATCAGGTATGCGACGGTCTTGTCCAGGTGCGCCGCATTGTAATGGTTTATGGTGGTGTTGACGTCGGCAGTGATTCCGCATTTTTCAACATTTTCAAGCGTTTTGAAGGCGTTTTCCAGACTGTCTTCCTTGCCGGAAAGGAATGCCTGAATCTTCGGGTCGTAAGATTGAATCGAGACGTGGAGGTGTGTCAGGCCGTTTTCGACCAGACCGCGAATGAAATCCAGGTCGCAGGTTTTCTGGCCGTTCGTGATTATGCGCGACGCCATGCCGCGGGCCTTGGCGTAACCGATGATTTCGCCAAGCTGCGGATGCATTGTCGGCTCGCCCCCCGTAAGGATGATCCCGTCATAGTGACGGCTGACGAAGTCATCGATAAGGGCGGTGGCCTGCTCGAACGTCAGGGTCGCCTCGCGCTCCGGGTTCGAACACATGCGACATTTCTGGTTGCAGAGTCGTGTTACCTGTATGTATCCAAGGTTGGCCATAACGTTATCGGCACCTCAAGATCGGTTGGGCGAATGCCCGCGCCGATCGGGTAAATGGGTCGGCACAATACCGCGGACGCGTCCGGCGCGGCCTTCGGGCGAATGGCGATCACCCGCGACTCACTCCGTAACGGGCGTCAGGACCTTCAGGCCCCATTGGCGCGCCAGGTTCACCTGCAATCCGGCGCACCGCGCGTTCATCGAGCACGATTCGCATCGCAGGCTTTTCACCCTGTACAGTTCCCGAATGTAAAAGCCAACGAACCCGGCAACTTCCGGAACGCCGCGGGCGTCAAGTATGCCCGGGGGCGGCGCTGGCCAGCGCTGTACACACCCCGGGTCGGGCGCATCCTGGCAGGACGGCACGCCCCCAAGGCAGGGCGGCAGGCCCATTACCGGCAGCCCCGTAATCCGCGTAACTTCCCGGACTTCTTCAACCGTCGGTGCCACCGACCTTGCCTCGCCGAAGTGTTCCCTTACTGCAATCCTTAATCCGTCCGGGAAGTCACCAGCCGCGTCACGGCTGCCGTCAGCGATGATTCGGCGGGCAAGCGCGCCGTCCAGCTCGGTCGCCGGGGGAACGGGCTTCGAATCCCACTGTCCGGCAGCATACCTGATTGCCGCGTCGCAGAAATCGCGCAGGAAGCAGACAGCGCATCGTTCCGGCTGGCGGCACTCGATCGGCGTCCCGTCGGCGAAAAGCCTTCGAAAGGACTGACGTTCCCCAAGCACTTCATCGTAAAGCTTGTGCGGATCCTGGAACAGATGCTCGTAACCTTCCAGGTATCGAATCGGCAGCCTGTTGGTCCAGATGAACATCCCCGGGATTCGATCCAGTTCCAGGGCGCGCGCCAGTTCGCGTCCGATCATCGCGTCGTCGGCGTAAAGTTCCTCGCGGTTTTCCTCGAACCCGCGCCCGAACGGGATCAGGTGCAGCAGATCGAATTCCATCACGCCAAGGCTGATGTAAAATTCCATGATTTCGCGAAGGTATGGCAGGTTAAGGCGCGTCAGGACGATATCGACGGATACGACGGTTCCAAGCCTCTTCAGGTTCACAAGGCCCCGGACAGCCTGCTTGAAAGCGCCGCCGGCCCCGGTGAGCCTTTCAAAAAGTTCCTGGTTGTGGGCGTGCATCGAAAGGGTTGCCTCGCGCAGCCCGTTCTCAACCGCCTGCCGCGCGAAGCTCTCGTAAGCGAACATCCGGCCGTTGCTGATGACCTGGATCCATGAATATCCGATCTCCGTGCCGTACTTGACGAAGTCCAGGAACTTCGGATGGGTGGTCGCCTCGCCGCCGGAAAGGATCAGGCGGGTGTATCCCTCGTCGCGGCCCCGCCGAAGCCGTGCGCGGACTTCGTCCTCGGGAATCGGCCCGCCGCCCAGCGCCCCGGAATCAAGACAGAACTCGCACCGGTTGTTGCAGGATCGGGTGATCCTTACCCAGAGACGCTTTTCGTCGATTGCTGCCTGTCTTGCGTCGAAGTCGCCCACTGCCTGTCACCAGATTTCAAAGCTTCACGCCGGGAAAGAGATCCGGGTGGGAACCCGAGAAGTCCCTGCGGGGTTCGAATTCGTCCCAGCCGTACTTGTCGGGATACTCGTGCCACGGGCCTTCACACATGTCATTAAACGCGCATTCGGCGCAGCGGGGGCCCTTGGCCTTTCCTTCCGTAAGCCGGTGCACCGTGTAATCCTGTATCGTTACGTGGCCTTCCAGGATCTTGGTTCTGGGAACGACCCGTTCGCCCGCGAAAATTTCGTACCCCTTCAGGAAGCAGTAAGGGATGGCCTCGGTCATCACGCTTCGCCCCGCCTTGATGCCGACGTCAAGTCCGCGATGAACGAACGGCTCGATCAGGGACATGCGCGGAACGATCGAAGTGAAAAGCTCGGCCGCCGTTCCAAGCGGGTGCACGAACGCGAACTGGTACTGATCGACCCCCAGCGACGTCAGAAGGGTCGCAAGCTCGGGAAGGTGGCGGTAGTTGGCCCGGCAGATGACGCTGTTTGTAAGGACGTACTGACCAAGTTCCTTCAGGTTGGCGATGGCGCGAACGGTTTGTTTGAAGGCGCCCGGCGCGTGCACCAGGTAATCGTGCAGCGCGGCGGTGTGCCCGTGAAGCGCCGGTGAGAACTCGGTCGCCCCGGCGTTTATCAGGTCTTCGCAGATCTTCTTGTATGCCAGCATCCTGCCGTTGGTCTGGATCTGGATCGACCGGTATCCAAGCGACTTCGCGTACGCGACAATCTCCATCAGATCCTGGCGTATCGTCACCTCGCCACCGGTGAAGACGATGGAGTCGGCATCGCGCCGGCCTTCCTCGAGCAGCTTGAAGACTTCGGCGGTGTCCTTGGTGGGGTACTGTGCACGCTTGTTTCCCTGGACGCAGAACAGGCAGCGGTTGTTGCAGTTCCAGCCGGTCTTGATGTCGATGCGTTCCGTCTGCGGCGTGTCGGCCATCTATTTGTCCCCCTTGCGCTGGACCGGAACGAATTCGTCCCATCCGAAGCGATCGATGTAACTGGTGAAGACGCCCCGGCAGATGTGGTTGTATCCGCACTGTTCGCATTCGGGGCGCTTGATGCGGACCATCTGGTCGTGGACGGTCTTCGTGACTTTGGAATACTCGTGCTTGTCCCCGGACATGACCTTGCGGCTGTAGACCTCGGCATCGGCCTCCGGACGACGCTGGTCCGGCGTCCGCCCGTCCTGGAACAGAACCGTGCTGTCCGGTTCGTAGTGGAAGTACCGTTCCACGTATCCGCGGGCCGAATCCTTGATGCCGACCGTCGTGCAGTAAGGTATGTCCAGTATGAAAACCCTGTTCAGGCCTTCTGGCGGCAGGGCATCCGTGAACTTCTTGAATTCTGCGGCAACCATGCTGTACGGGATGACCAGGTTGTCAAAGAATTCCCGGCCGCGACCTTCCGGCATCATCACGTTGAACACGTGCTGATCGACGCGAAACGGAAGCATCACGTCGAAGAATTCGCGGAAAAGCCTGTAGTTGCGCTTGTTTACAACGTATGACGTGTGGACCTTCAGGGCTGGATATTCCCTTTTCAGCAGGAGCAGGTTGGCCAGTCCGACAAGGGCCTGATTGAACGAACCCTTTGTACGTGTCAGTCCGTCATGGACATGCGCGTCCGGCCCGTGAATCGAAATAAGGATGTGGTTCAGCCCGGACTCAAGCAGCTTGCGTGCGTACGCACGGTTGGAAAGCCGTCGGCCGTTCGTGATCATCCCGACCGTCGGAAATCCAAGGTCACGCGCCATCTCCAGATACTCGGGAAGTTGCGGGTGCAGGGTCGGCTCGCCCGAGGTGAACATGACTTCACGCGCGTCGGGGTCGGCAGTCATCATCCTGCGGACATCTTCGGCCGTCTGGTTTGACAGACGCTGAAAGCGGGCCTCGCGGTCTTCTTCCATGCAGAAAAGGCAGTTGTTGTTGCAGGAAAATCCCAGGCAGATGTGCAGGCGGTTGCCCACCCTTGATTCGCCGGGTGTCGGCATGTCGCCGCGTGTGTCGGCACGTACCATCGAAGTCGTCTTCATCCAGTCCCGGCCAAGGATTATAGGTGTTCTGGGCACAATTACAATTGAACTGGCTTCTTCGGTTCGGGATTCGCGATGTTCGGCTGATTGACGGAGTCATTGATTTTTCTGTTGGATAAAGTGGCTTCAAAGTGCTTTGGCTATTGCATTAATGGGCAGTCTTTGGTATCGACGGATGCGGAAATCCAGCCCGACGCGACGACGGATTTTTCGTCAGGGATGCCGCGGGATGGGCCTGGAGGATCACCGGGGGCGCTTTCCTTGTTCCAAAGCGCCCTGGAACCGTGAATTGCAGTGGTTCCAAGCAGGAGTATCAAAATGATAGTTGGTGTACCTCGGGAGATTATGCCTGGCGAACGTCGTGTTGCGATGACTCCTTCCAGCGTGAAGTCATACATTGATTTCGGGTTCGAAGTGCTTGTCGAAAGCGGTGCCGGTGCCGGCATCTTCGCCACCGACGCGGAATACGCGGCCGAAGGCGCGAAGATCGTTCACGATGTGCAGGAACTGTTTTCCAGGGCGGATATCATCCTGAAGGTCAAGCAGCCCGAATTCAACCATGCAACCGGCAAGAACGAGATCGAGATGATGCCGGAAGGTCGCATGCTTGTTACCTTCCTTCATCCGGCAAATCCTGAAAGCCACGCCAACGTGCGCCTTCTGCGGGATCGCAGGATTCTTGCTTTCACGATGGACGGGATTCCCCGTATTTCCCGCGCCCAGCGGATGGACGCCCTTACGTCGATGAGCACGTGCACCGGGTACCTTTCGGTCGTCGACGCGGCCCGCCACCTGCCCAGGTTTGTCCCCATGATGACGACGGCCATCGGCATGATCAAGCCGGCCCACGTCCTGGTCATCGGATGCG
The DNA here is from genome assembly GCA_029555025.1 of Deltaproteobacteria bacterium. Taxonomy (GTDB): domain Bacteria; phylum Myxococcota_A; class UBA9042; order DTJE01; family DTJE01; genus JAGOFO01. The sequence goes on along the minus strand of JAKPTZ010000051.1, from coordinate 20,111 downwards.
GCGTCGTCGGTCTGCAGGCGGTTGCCACGGCAAAGCGTCTTGGCGCGATTACCCACGTATTTGATATCCGCGACGCGGCGAAGACCGAAGGCGGCAGCCTTGGCGCGAAGGTTGCCGGGTTCGACATCCCGCAGGACATCGCCCTTGCCCCGGGCGGCTATGCGCTTCCCCTTTCCGAAGAATGGCTTCAGAAGGAACGTGCGGCGCTTGCCCCGATTATCAAGGACATGGACATCGTGATCCTGTGCGCCCTGGTGTTCGGTCAGAAGGCGCCGATACTGGTCACCGAAGAAATGGTCAAGTCGATGAAGCCCGGTTCTGTCATCGTCGATGTTTCGATCGATCAGGGCGGAAACTGCGCGGTCACGGCCCCCGGCAAGGAAATCGATGTCAACGGCGTTCAGGTATGCGGCGTCCAGAACATCCCCGGCCGTCTGCCCGTCCATTCGACGTGGCTGTATTCGCAGAACATGTTCCATTACATCTCGAACATGTTCAAGAACAGCAAGACCGAACCGGATTACTCCGACGAAATCGTCCAGAGTTCCCTTGTGACGAAGGATGGCAAGATTCTTCATCAGGGCACCATCAAGGCGATGGGGGAGGTTTGATTCATGGGAACTGAAGCCGCTGCAGTCGAGGCCATCACCGGCGTCGAAATGCTGATAATGGCCGGCGTCTTCGTCGTGGCCAGCGCGGTCGGATATTTCCTGATTTCGCGCGTGCCGTCGCTGATTCACACGCCGCTGATGTCGATGACGAACGCGTTGTCGGCAGTGACAATCCTGGGTGGTATCCTGCTGTTCTCGAAGGAGGTCGGCACAATCGAACTGGTTCTTGGCGCGGTCGCCCTTGTTGCCGCGTCGTTCAACCTTTTCGGCGGATACATGGTTTCCCACAGGATGCTGAAGATGTTCAAGACGAAGAAGGCTTTGTCCTGACTCGGGCTTCGACCCCGGGCCAGTCCGGGCGGCGGAGGTTCTCATGTTTTCCGGTATCGACATTCCTGACAGTGTGGTTCTGGTAATAGAACTCGCGATCATCGGCCTGCTTCTGCTTGGGATTTCGAAATTTCGCAATCCTCCCGGTGCAAGGTTCGGGAATCACGCGGCGCTGATTTCGATTCTGGCTGCCATGGCGCTTGTCCTGGTTACCGACGGTTCGCGTCAGCCGGTGTTGCTGGCTGTCGTGGTTGCGGTCGGCCTGGTGCTTGGATTTGTCAGCGCCTTCAAGATCCCGATGACCCAGATGCCGTCGATGATAGCCATCCAGAACGGCATGGGCGGCCTTGCTTCGCTGATGATTTCCTTTGCGGAACTGGGATTCTCCAGGACTCCCGTCAGCGGCCTGAGCGGCGTGGGCGGTTTTATAGGCGTCGTTCTGGGCGCGTTCACTTTGTCGGGCAGTATCGTTGCTGCGGCCAAGTTGAACAACCACCTGAAGAATCAGGGCAGGTCGCCCGCCATCAATCCGATTCTGGTCGTGATCGCGCTTGCTGTCGCGGTTGCCTGCGTCTTCGCGTGGAACGTAAGCGGCAGCCTGGTCATGATTATTCTGGTCGGACTGGTCGTCCTGTCGCTTGCCATGGGTTATCTGTTCGCAATCAGGATTGGCGGCGCCGACATGCCCGTTGTGATCTCGTTCCTGAACTCCGCCTCCGGCCTGGCGGCCGCGTTCACCGGTCTTGCGCTTAACAGCCGTCTGCTGGTGGTCTGCGGCGCAACCGTGGGGTCGTCCGGATTCATCCTGACGGCGGCAATGTGCAAGGCCATGAACCGAAGCCTGCTGAACATTTTCGTGGGAACGACTGTGGCTTCGAAGGGATGCGGCGAAGTGAAGTCGGCGGAACAGGCCGTTTCCGACGAACCGGCCGTTGAAGATTCGGCGGTCGAACAGGGTGCGGCCGATGCCTGCGCGGCCGTCGCGGCGATCGAACCCGAAGTCGAGCTCACGTTCGAACAGAAGATCACCAAGGTGGCCTGTGCTGCCCGGGACGCGGAAACGGTTGTTTTCATTCCGGGCTACGGGATGGCACTGGCCCAGGCACAGTTCGCGGTCATCGCCCTGGCGAACGCCCTGGAGAAGATGGGCAAGAACGTCCTGTTCGCGATTCACCCCGTTGCCGGCCGCATGCCCGGGCACATGAACGTGCTGCTTGCCGAAGCGGACGTGGATTACGAAAAACTGATCGAGATGGACGAGATCAACCCGAAGTTCGCGACGACCGACCTGGTTTTCGTCGTCGGCGCGTGCGATGTCGTCAATTCGGCGGCCATCCACAAGGAAGGAACGCCGATTTCCGGCATGCCGGTGCTGCTTGCACACGAAGCGAAGTCGGTCGTCGTCTGCAACCTTGACACGCGTCCCGGTTATTCGGGCGTCGAAAATCCGCTTTATGAAGATCCGCGGACCGTCATGCTTCTGGGCGATGCCAAGGCCACCGTGGAAATGATTACTGCCGCCGTTTCGGGGACTGGCGCGGCCTAGTCCCATTCCTGCCGAACCGGGTTGCCGAGGTTCGGCGCCCGGGTCAGGCCATTTCAACCTGATCAGAAAGCCGGACGGGCGCCGACGATGAAAGAAGGAGTCCGCCATGGAAATCGAACTTGAAAAGAAGCCCGTCAGCCGTCTTGTACCCACGGACATCGTCTTCCAGACGCCGTTCTGGGCCGCGGTGAAATCCAGCCTGGGATGGCGTACGCTGGCGTTTGACTTCAGCTTCGCCGGAAAGGAGGGCGACGTCCTGCTTCTTCAAAGGCAGATGGCGGATCATGGGAATCTGGTTTATGTGCCCCAAGGTCCCGAAGCGCTTCCGGATGAGGAGGCGAGGGGCGTATTCCTTGAATCGCTGGCCAATCACGTGCGCGGCATTCTCGGTGATTCGACCAGGATTGTCAGGTTTGACCTGCCATGGAGATCACCTTACCAGGACGTCGCCGAGACGTCGGGGCTGACCGATTACCGCCCGGAAACGCGTGTGCGCGAGATGCGGATGAACTTCGGCACGCAGACGTGGAATCTGCGCGCGGCCCCGAGTGATGTCTTTGCGCCCGTGACGATGGTGATTGACCTTGCACCGGACCTTGACGACATCCTGTCCGGCATGAAGCCGAAGACCAGGTACAACATCCGTCTTTCGGAAAGGCGCGGGGTGGTTGTGAAGAGGATGCCGGTCGAGTTCCTGCCGGCATTTCACCGGATGTATGTCCAGACGGCCTCGCGTGACGGCTTTCCTGTTCCATCGATTGAACACCTGGAAGCGTTGTTCCGGGCCGCGGATCCCGCCATCGACGACGTCGATGTCCAGATGTTCTGCGCGTTCAAGGACGACGAACTGCTTGCGGGCGCGATCATCGCGTTCAGCGAGAAGTGCGCGATTTACCTGCACGGTGCGTCGTACGCGATGATGCGCGACCACATGGCGTCGTACGCGGTGCAGTGGGCCGTGATGACGTACGCGAAGGCATACGGGTGCACCTGGTACGACATGTTCGGCGTTTCCCCGCAGGGTTATGAAGGACATCCGCTGTCCGGGGTTCGCCGCTTCAAGAGCGGTTTCGGGGGCCATATCGTGCAGCGCGAAGGCACATGGGACTATCCCTTCGACCCGGATCTGTACTCCGGCTTCACCTTCGGCGAACTGCTGGCGGATTTTTCGACCTGAAGCAGGTGGACAACCTTCGCGCAGTTGGCCGCGTACTACTCGATATCATTCAACCTTTCTGGCCGATGAGAACCATTTCCGGATGCCGGGATGACCTTGCCGGGATCCTGGGGCCGGTGCTTCCCGGCTGACGTCAGTCGGTTGTGGTCGCTGGCCTGCGGCGGTTCGTGATTGCGAAGACAATCATCAGGACTGCCGCGAGAATGGCGGTGGCCGCGCCGAAGTAAAACGGCACCCGGTTGTTGACCTTGTCGTACAGAACCCCGGCGATGATGCTTGCGGGCAGCAGAGTGATGCCAAGAAGCGCGTTGTAGATGCCAAGGCCGGTTCCCTGCTTGTTTTTGTCCAGCATTTCCGAAACGAAAGCCTTCTGGATCCCGTCGGTGCAGGCCGAATACAGGCCATAGGTCGCGAAAAGACCGACGATGACCCGGACGTCGGTGGTATATCCGAAACCCAGATAGACGACCGCATAGACCAGATAACCGAACACCAGAATGCGTTCGCGTCCGACCTTGTCCGAAATGGAACCGATCGGAATCGCCAGCAGAACGGACACGGCGTTGAAAATCAGATAAACCAGCGGAATATATGCGATTTTGATGCCGACCTCGTTGGCCTTCACAATAAGAAGGGCGTCGGTCGAGTTGCCAAGGGTGAACAGGAAGATGATTGCCAGCAGCAGGTAGAATTTCTTCGGAAAGTCCCGGAAGCGGAATTTCCTGTAAAGACTTTCGGCGGGTTTTTTCGCGTCGCGGATAAGGCCGATGATGGTAAGGACGCCAAGGACGGCCGGGATTGCTGAAAGGATGAAAATCATCCGGTAGTTTTCGCCCAGGGCTGCAATCAGTCCGAACGCGATCAGCGGCCCGATTATGGCGCCGCTGTTGTCCATGGCCTTGTGCAGGCCGAAGCTGCGTCCCAGGTTGCCGGACGTGGCCGAACCTGCCACGAGGCTGTCGCGCGGCGCCGTTCTGACGCCCTTGCCGAAGCGCTCGACAAACCGAAGGGCGAGCACCTGAACTGGTGATGTGACGGCGGCGTAAATTGGCGTCACGATTGCCGTTATCGCATATCCGACAACCATGAACGGTTTGTTTCTGCCAATCCTGTCGGAAAAGAAGCCCGCCGCGGTCTTGACCAGGGCGGCGGTACTTTCCGCGATTCCCTCGATGACCGAAAGTGTCGTCTTGGACGCGCCGATCGACATCAGGAACATCGGCATTATCGAATAGACCATCTTGGTCGAGGTGTCGGTCAGCAGGCTGACAAGGCCGACGAAGAAGATGTTGCGGTTGAACCCGAGGATCGTGTCCTTTCGTTGTCCTGTTTCAGCCATGCCTGACCGGTACGTATTCGACCCGGCGATGTTAGCACCAATCGGGCGCCACGGGACGGCACTTGCACAACCGCTTGATCAACCAAATAGTTCATCCGGTCGCGGCGTGCGCGATTCGCCTGTGCTGATGACGCCGGGCCGGAGGTTTGCAGATGAGGATGGACAGATTTACGACAAAGGCCCGCGAGGCCATCGAGGCGGCCGCGAGGTCCGCCACCGAACGGGGAAACCCGGAGATAGATGTCGAGCACCTGCTGCTTGCGTTGCTTTCCGAAAAGGAAGGCGTGGTGGCAAGCGTGCTGAAGTTGATGGAAAAGTCTCCGGACGCGATCGCGTCGCGGATGCAGGGTGCGGTCGAAGGGCTGCCAAGGGTCAGCGGCGGCGGGCAGATAGGTGTGAGTCGAGGCTTGCAGGACCTTTTCACGGCGGCAGAAAAGGAAGCGGCCGGATTCAAGGACGACTTCATCAGCAGCGAGCACCTGTTCCTGGCGGCGCTGGCGGCACGTGACGGGCATGCCGTCCGGCTGCTGCGCGAGGCCGGCATCGAGCGTTCAAGCTTCCTGCTGGCCCTGAAGGAAGTCCGCGGAAATGTGCGGGTCACCGACGAGGATGCCGAAAACAGGTACCAGTCGCTGCAGCGGTTTTCGATCGATCTGATCCAGAGGGCGCGCCAGGGCAAGCTGGACCCGGTCATCGGTCGCGACGCCGAGATCCGGCGTGTAATCCAGGTGCTGTCCCGCCGCCGCAAGAACAATCCTGTGCTGGTGGGCGAGGCCGGGGTCGGAAAGACCGCGATTGTCGAGGGGCTGGCGCGCCGGATCGTGCAGGGCGACGTCCCGGAGAACCTGAAGAACAAGAAACTGGTCGCCCTGGACATGGGGCTTCTGATTGCGGGCGCGAAATACCGCGGCGAGTTCGAGGACAGGTTGAAGGCCGTCCTGAAGGAAGTCGAGGAATCGGACGGGGAAATCATCCTGTTCATCGATGAATTGCACACCCTGGTTGGCGCTGGCGCGGCCGAGGGCGCCATGGACGCTTCGAACATGCTGAAGCCGGCGCTTGCCCGCGGGACTCTGCACGCGATTGGTGCCACGACGTTGAAGGAATACCGGAAGTACATCGAGAAGGATGCGGCCCTGGAGCGCCGTTTCCAGCCGGTGCAGGTGGATGCCCCGTCCGTAGCCGACACAATCACCATCCTGCGCGGCCTGCGCGAACGTTACGAGGTCCACCACGGCGTCCGCATCAGGGAGGCCGCGATAATCGCCGCCGCGACGCTGTCGGATCGGTACATCCCGGATCGCTTTCTGCCCGACAAGGCGATTGACCTTGTTGACGAGGCAGCAAGCCGTCTGCGCATGGAAATCGACAGCATGCCGGTGGAACTTGACGTGCTGGAACGCAGACTGGCCCAGCTTGAAATCGAGCGGCAGGCCATCGGGCGCGAGGAGTGTCCCACCGATGGCGGGCGGTGCGGCCGGATCGAGGCCGAGATGGCTGATATCCGCGAGCAGTTGTCGGCGCTGCGGGCCCACTGGCAGAAGGAAAAGGATCTGGTCGGAGAGATCCGCGACTTGAAGAGGGCATTGGAGGAAGAGGGCGCCCTTGAAGAGGCGGCGGTGCGTCGTGGAGACTGGGAGGCCGCATCCAAGCTGAAGTACGGAAGCATCCCGGAAAAGCAGGCGAAGATCGCGGAACTGTCCGGAAGGCTTGCCGAGATCCAGGCCGACCGAAAAATGCTGCGCGAGGAGGTCGATGACGAGGATATCGCGCGGGTCGTGTCGGCCTGGACTGGAATACCGGTGTCGAAGATGCTGGAAGGCGAGCAGAAGAAACTGCTGCAGATGGAAGAGAGGCTTGCGAGACGGGTCGTGCACCAGGACCAGGCCATTTCCGTGATTGCAAACGCGGTTCGGCGGTCGCGGGCCGGGCTGTCCGATGCGGCGCGGCCGATCGGCAGTTTCCTGTTCCTGGGCCCGACCGGCGTGGGCAAGACCGAACTGGTGAAGGCTCTGGCCGAGTTCCTGTTCGACGACGAGACCGCGATGGTCCGCATCGACATGACCGAGTACATGGAAAAGCACAGCGTGGCGCGTCTGATCGGCGCGCCCCCGGGTTATGTCGGACATGACGAGGGCGGCCAGTTGACCGAGGCGGTTCGGCGACGTCCTTATACCGTCGTCCTGTTTGACGAGATCGAGAAGGCGCATCACGACGTGTTCAACGTGCTGCTGCAGGTGATGGACGACGGGCGCCTGACCGACGGCATGGGGCGCACGGTCGATTTTTCCAACACGGTCCTGGTAATGACGTCAAACGTCGGCAGCGAGATTATGGCTGCGGCCGCTGGAAACGGTTCGGACGGATTGGACGGTCCGGACGGCGAGGGCGGGGAAGGGCGCCGCGAAGGCGGCGAAAGCGGCGAAGGGCGCGGCGGTGTTAATCGCGGCGTTGACACAACGGGTTCCCTTGATGCCGGTGCATCGCGGCCGGCAGTTGACGCCGATCGGGTGCGCGACCAGGTCATGGCCGTGCTGAGGATGCAGTTCCGGCCTGAATTCCTGAACCGACTGGACGACGTCATCCTGTTCAACAGCCTGGAAAGGGCCGACATGGAAAAGATTGTCGATATCCAGATGCGGCGGATCCTGGGTCTGCTGGCCGGTCGCAGCATCACGCTGGAACTGACCCCGGCCGCCAGGGCGCTGCTGGCCGACAAGGGCTGGGATCCCGTCTATGGCGCCAGGCCCTTGCGCCGCGCTATCGAACGCATGGTCCTGAACCCGCTGGCCGACGAAATCCTGTCGGGCCGCATCCTGCCTGGCACCCGCGTCAACGCAGACGCCGCAGATGATAGGATCGTCTTCAAAGTCTGATCCCCCTTCACTTCCCTGTACGGGCGGATTACATCCGCCCGCTGCGATTCAGCACATTCCCCGTACGGGCGAATGAAAATTCGCCCGCCGCGATTCTTCGCATTTATCCCGGAAAATATCCGGAAGAATTTTCTGGACGAAGGTCGAACCCAAAGCTAGAGTCACAGCGTTGGCTTATAAAAGGGGTACCTGAATGCGTTTTGTATTTGCAACGATGTTCCTGCTGCTTGTTTCCGGGATTGTTGCCTGTGATGAAGTTGAGACGTATCCGACCTGTACCGGTAACGAGACCTGCACATCGGAAGTTCGGACCGATTGCAGGGGTGACAGAATCATCCTGATTTGCGACGCCGAGAATTTCAAATGCGGCATTGATTGCGTCGATGCCTGCGAGTTCGGCGAATACGATGGCTATGCCGGCGAATGCAAGTACGACCCCGCCAAGGGCCGTGAAGTCTGCCTTTGTCTTGAGTAGCCCCACCTCCCGTCAACAGCTTCCCAGTTCGGCTCTGTCCGTGCTTCCGGTGATGCAGCCTGTCGTGACTTGCCGTTGTGAATTTTTGCCTCAGGCATTGACTTGGCGTGGTTGAAACGTCTATTTTCCGCCATCTGCTTTTGATCCTGGCTTGACTATTACAGTTGAGTACATCCAAAGGAGCTTTTTTATGTTGCGCGTTGCGATGCGGCTTCTGGCTTTTTCGATGGTCGCGTTCGGACTCGTGGGATGCGGCTGGCTTGCCGGTGGCGATGATGATCAGGTTCCCGATCCGCCCCCGTTGCCGTCGGTGATGGGGCTGGAATCACGCGTGATCGATGTGATCCCGGGTGAGACGGTTGAAATAAGGGTGACGATGACGGACGCCTCTGGCAAGCCGTTTGAACCTGATTCGTTCCAGGTTTGGGGCCAGATTCACAGGCTTGATGGCGGTGGCGGTTGGTCCGCCGACGGCGCAACGTTGTGCGATTCGCCCACGGTCATCGATGTTCCTTCGGAAGGCCAGAGGTTGATTACGTTCGTGGCCGGCCAACGCGGTCAGTGCATGATTCAGGCTCGTGTCAAGACGTGCAGCGGTGTTCGCGGATCCCCGTGTATCCGTGAACTGTCCGGTGAATACGGCCCGGTATTCGTCAATGTCATGGGTGGCGATACCGATTCGATTGCGCCGCTGCAACCTTCGTTGACGATCGTCCCGGGCGAGACCCGGCCCGTGTGGGCCATACCGATGATGGCGCCCGACAAGGACGGCCTGCGTTATCCGTCCGGGCAGCCGTGGAAGATCTCGGTCAGGGACTCGGCGGTCGCGGTGGTCGATGGCGAAAGACGGGTCAAGGGTGTCGCACCCGGCACGACCTTCCTGGATTTCCAGAGCCAGGGCGTTCGAACCGAAATTCCGGTGACTGTTGTTCAGGGCAGCATTTCCGCGCCACCGGACGGGCGTCATCGGCTGGAAGTCGTCGATTTCGACGGCACCAGCGACACGGGCGACATCCGCGGCGTGCCGGTTCATCTGAGGAACCCGATTTTTTCCCATAAACACCGACTGGCCCTGGATTCGCGAGGGTGGCCATCGGCGGTTTTCGAGGCGACCGCAGTGGCAGTCCAGTGGAACGCTCTGCTGCATATGGAATGGACTGGAAGCGGTTTCGGCGTGCAGCAGATCGGTGGTTTCCGGGAAAATCTCTGGCAGCCGCAGTATGCCGTTGATTCGAACGATGTCAGGTACGTCGTGGCACAGTCAAGCGTCATGCAGGGGTTGCATGTCGCGATTCAGAGGCCCGGCGAACAGCCTGGCACCTGGAGTTTCATGCAGATTCCCAGGCGGCATGACATGGACGCGGCGGATGCCGACCCATTGTATTGGACAGGTGATCACAACCTGGACATGGATCGCGAGCTGATGTCGATTCTGCCGCGTCCAGGTGGCGGGGCATGGCTTGCTTATCTGGTGTGGCAGCACGACGCGACCGATCCTGTCACCCCTTGCGTGCGTCTGTTGCGCCTTGCGACCATGACGCCGGAGTCGGTAACGGTTCAGGAAGTGGAAGAATTCCGATTTGCCGAGGGAGTCAACGGGTGCGAGGCGACGGCGAAGATAAACGCCTTTGACGTCAGCAATCTTTTGCTGCTGCCCCCGGATCCGGGCTGGAACGTTCCGAAGGTCCTGCTGACCGAAAAGGAACTGAACCGGTCCTGGTCGTATCCATTCGTTTATCAGACGTCAGGCGGGGCCTGGCAGCGTTCCGAATGGCCCTTGGAAAGCCTGGATGACGGTCTGTCCGATTCGTACAAATATCCGTTTGAGGTCACGGTTCCGCGCCCGACACCGGCGGGAGCGGCCGCCAGCCTGATCTGGTCGATGAATCTTGATGCCGAATCCGACGCTTTCGATCTGGCTCATTTCGGGTGGGGCTTCGGTGACGGGCCGTTTTCGGTCTGTTTCTGTGACCCCGGCGACCCGGTCGAGTTGTTCGGGCTTCAGATTGATGGCAACGTCTGGGTCGGCGACGGAAATCTGTCGCCGCTTGTCAAGTTCAGCAGAAATGGCCGCATGTCATACGACAGGCCGGAATTGCTGGCGCCAATCGACGGCGAAACCGACGAGTTCGTCGGAATGAACCGCGTCTATGGATGGGTGGCCGACGAATCGCGGATGACCTTCCTGACGAATCATTCAGGCTATCGGCTGGATCTGGTTACGATTACGCCACCGAAGGTCGCGCGGGATGCTGCCGCAGACATTGAAGGCGCCCGGCTGGGGGATGTCACGACGGCCGAGCCCCTGTCGATGCAGCCGGTCGCGCTGGCTGACGGCACGATCATGATGGATGCCGGCGCCAGGTACGACGAACTGGATAAACATTCGCTGGACAGCTTGAGCGCGCTTTACATGGCCGAACCACCGAAGGGGCAGGGGGGCGCCGTATGGACGAAAGCGATGACGGCCCAGCCCCAGGTCGTCTTTGAGGCGCCGCGCCAGTTTTTCCAGGTTGCTTCCAGGCCAGGCACCGTTTTTGGATTGATGCGCGAAGCCAATACAGGCACCGATCTGCTGGTGGAATCATCCGACGGCGGAAGCAACTGGACGAACCGCAGGCAGCTTGCCGGGTACGTTTTTAAGGCTGTCCAGGTCGGTGATGGGCTGGCGTTCGTGACGCATCAGCCGGTTCAGGGCGCCGATGGCGGCCGTCCAACAGAGGTTGGCATCTGGTATCTGGCGGACATGACGGTTGCCGAGCCGCAGCCCGTTGAACTGGCCCCGAGGATTCCGGTTCCGGCGAACCTGTATTCCACGATTAAGTCCTGTCTGAACATCCTGCCGATGAAGGATGGTTTCATGGTTATCTCCAGCCTTGATGATGCCTGGCGTTCCGGGGAACTGGACATCCGTCGCTTCGACGCTTCCGGAAACCTGGTCGATTCAAATGTGACGGGGGTTCGCCAGGAAATGGAACTGGACGTTTCGACCGCGGTTCTGGCCGGTTCGGAGCAATCGCCCGTCCTTGTAATGCTGCGGATCGACGCCAAGGGGCCCGGCATTCAATACACGGCGCACTATTCATCGGATTTGTTCCGCGACGAAGCGCAGGCGATCCTGCCTTCATACTGGGAGCCGCCAATGGTTCCCGTGCGGCTGGACGATGGCAGGGTTGCGTTCATGGGAACGATGAACGCGGGGGCGGATCTGGAACGGGCTGCATGGACCGTTTCAGCGGATGGCGTTTCGTGGTCGGAGCCAGCCCTGATCCGTCCGGAAGGCGGATATGACCAGGAAATCTGGGGAGCGACGGCGACCCCGGACGGCCGTGTCGTCGTAATCGTCGGTGACAATGAGTTGATGCGCGCCGGCGGCAACGGTATCAAGCAGACCATGAACGGGGTCGCCCTGCGCCTGGCACCGCCTTCAATTTCTGATTGAACCCTTATTCAAACGTGCAGCCGGCCATGATGGTCCAGCGGCAGTTAAGGACGTTGCAGGCCAGAAGGTCGGTGCAGTCCTTCAGATCCAGGCAGGCTGTGCATTCCGGCGAGTTGTACGATTTCTTGCACTCGGCCTCGCCGCCCGCCGCCATGGCGTCGTCGCCCTTGCACATCGAAATCAGCTCGCGCCAGATTCCGCAGTCCTGCATGTCGGCGTTCGGCGTGCCGTCGGGCGGGGGATTTGCGCAGGCCTGGGCCTGAATGGCCGGGTCGATGGCGGGGATGCCGACGTCCCATGCGAAACAGTTGTTGTAAAAGCATGTCCGAAGCTCGGTGCAGGCGCCGTCGGTTTCGGAACCGAAGTCCGAGCATTCAAGGCACGCGTCCTCGAAGAATCCGTTAAGGCACCGCATGATGCACTTGTCGTACATCGTTGACTGTGGGCCGCACTGGGTGAAGTCGTTGCAGACTGTGGTGCAGTCCGGGCCGCTTTCGCAGCCTGCCGCCACGATGATGGCGGCCGCGGCGATGACCTGGATGACGTGTTTCATGAAATGTCCCCTGGTTTTGTCGCCGCAATGGCGGCGATCGTCATGAGTTATGGGCGAAGTATCTTTACAAACCTTGCCGGTGTCAATTCAGTGACGGGCTCCGGTCCGGGCACAAGAACCAGCCACCTTCTGCCGCGATTCACCTGAACATGCAACAGATTGAGATCCCTGTCGAAAGATGTCCCCGTGTGTCCAGGCGTCACCATGAAGAGTCTTGATCTGCAACCTTGAAGGTGCCACAATGTACAACGAAAAGCGGCGGCCGCATTATGACCTGCGAGCTTTCCAGGCGGCATTTGCAAGGCGGAACGGGCGCACAATGACCGCTTCGGCCTGGACCAGTGCCATGCTGATGGGATTTTCGCCTGATGGAGTCTGTGCCGTGATTGAGTCGATGTTGCCAGGTCACTTCTACAAATCGATGACGGCAAACGCCGAACATGATGTCTGGCAGGATGTTTACCATGTTCCCTTTGCCGGAATTTGTCTGTACGTGAAATTCACGAAAGACAGGGTGGCTGACTTCAGGTTGCTGTCGTTCAAGGAGAAATAGATCATGGATGAAAGAACGCTCTGTCACGAATGCGGGGCCGAGATGGTTCTGGACACCCGTCCCCAGGAGATTTCCTACAAGGGACTTTGCACCACGATAATGCAGCGTGGATGGTATTGCACCAACTGCAGCGAAGTCCTTTTGAACTGGGATGAAGTGGAGGGCAGTTTCGAAGCCTTTGCAAGGATGAAGGCCCAGGCCGACAATCTTCTTCTGCCAAAGGAAATCACCCGCATCCGCAAGAAGCTGAAGCTGTCGCAGCGCAAGGCCAGTGCGATCCTGGGCGGGGGCCCGCACGCCTTCCAGCGGTACGAAAGCGGCCGGGACTGGATAACCCGTTCGATGGCAAATCTGTTGCGGTTGCTGGACAACGACCCCAATCGCTTGAATGAACTGCTTCCGCGATCGGAAAAGTGACCCGGCCTTACTCCCCCCGGAGCTTACTCCCCGCGGCTTCTACTCCCCGATGACCTTGACCAGGACCTTTTTCCTGCGGCGGCCGTCGAATTCGCCATAGAAGATGCATTCCCAGGGACCGAAGTCGAGCCTGCCGTTCGTGATGGCGACGACGACCTCGCGCCCCATGATCTGGCGCTTAAGGTGGGCGTCGCCGTTGTCTTCGCCGCTTAAGTTGTGGCGGTACCTGGAAACCGGCTCGTGCGGGGCCAGCGTTTCAAGCCACTGGTCGTAGTCCGCGTGCAGCCCGGATTCGTCGTCGTTGATGAAGACGCTTGCGGTGATGTGCATGGCGTTGACCAGGCACAGTCCTTCACGGATGCCGCTTTCGGCCACGATCTGTTCGACGGTGCGCGTGATGTTGATGAAACCCCTGCGCTGGGGAACCGTGAATTCAAGATACCTTGTGGTGCTTTTCATGGTTTGACTTCCTTGTTGCAAGCCGTCCCGGATTCCCGCTCCGGTGATCTGACCCGGTTTCGACGGCCCCTGTCGCCAGGCGGATTGTATCAGCCCCAAATCCGATTATTGAGCACATTGGGATGAATCGATGCGACCAACTTTTCAATGCGTGAAGTAATTATTTGATTTTCCTTAAGATTTCAACTACCCTGCCGCCACTTTGCCGGAATTCCCGCAAAGCTGGTTCCCGACCTTCCTGGCCTTGGTTTTACGTGGATCAGTGGCAGGCCGCGACGGTCCGGGCGGACTTGAATGTTGATTGCAGTGAATCAACGGTCCCCCTGAAACGGGTTTGTGTCAGCCGCTTAAGATCCCGAGTGTAAAACAGGTTCCGCCTGCGGGAACGACCTTGACGGTTCGCCTGCCGGAATCCTTGTCCACAGGAATGTCGAATGCCGAAAGTATCGTCCAAGTCCCGGATTTCCGAAGTTCAGCCGGCTGAAGTCCCGCCGGTCGAAGTCCCGCAGGTTGAAACCCAGCAGGTTGAAACCCTAAAGAAGCCACGAAAGCCCCGCGCGGCCAAGCCGGTCGAAGCGCCCGAGTCTGTCGAGACCCTGGTGGCCCCGACGGTTGAAGACGACGTGGATGTCCCAACGTTCTTCAACATGGATTTGTCCGAACCATTGGTGACGGCATTGCGCGATCTTGGCTGGGAAACCCCGACCCCGATTCAGTCCGCAACGATTCCGTTGCTGCTGGCCGGCAGGGACATTGTCGGCCAGGCCCAGACCGGAACGGGCAAGACGGCCGCGTTCGCCCTGCCGATTCTTTCAAGGATTGACGTGACCCACCAGGTTCCGCAGGTCCTGGTCCTGACCCCCACCCGCGAGCTTTGCATCCAGGTCGCATCGGTGTTCGGACAACTCGGATCCGGATTGCGTGGCATTCGTGTTCTGCCGGTCTATGGCGGCCAGGGGTTTGCCGAACAGCTTTCCGCCCTGAAGAAGGGTGTCCACATCATCGTCGGAACTCCGGGGCGCGTAATGGATCACATGCGTCGCAACACGTTGAAGCTGGATCACATGCACTTTCTGGTGCTGGACGAAGCCGACGAGATGCTGAACATGGGTTTTGCGGAGGATATCGAATGGATTCTGGAGCAGACGTCGAAGGAACGCCAGACGGCGCTGTTTTCGGCCACGATGCCACCCGAGATTCGAAGAATTGCCGGCAAGTACCTGCGCGACCCGGAAGAGGTCACCATCAGGAACGCGACGGCGACGGCCGAAAACACCACCCACAGGTACTGGATAACCCAGAACTATAACAAGTTCGAAGTGTTGACCAGGATTCTGGAAACCGAGGAACATGACGGCGTCCTGATTTTCGTCAAGACGAAGTCGGCCACCATCGAGATTGCCGAAGCCCTGTCGGAATGCGGATTGCCCGCCAGTGCGCTTAACGGCGACATGAAGCAGTGTGATCGTGAACGGACCGTCAACCGCTTCAAGGATGGTCGTCAGGACATCCTGGTCGCTACCGACGTTGCCGCGCGCGGACTGGACGTGGATCGTATCAGCCATGTAATCAACTATGACCCGCCACACGACACCGAAGGTTACGTTCACCGGGTTGGAAGAACCGGGCGGGCAGGGCGCAGCGGCCAGGCGATAATCATCGCGACTCCGCGTGAAAGGCGCTTTCTTGCCGACATCGAACGCGCCACGCGCCAGCGCCTGGAGCCGTACGAAATGCCGTCGCTTGACGGCGTAAACCGCGCCAGGATCGAGAAGTTCAAGCTGCGCCTGGCCGATGCGCTGAAGCAGGACGGCTGCCAGCCTTTTGCCAGGATAATCGAGGAATATCAGGAAGAAACCGGGGTTCCGGCCATAAGCCTTGCGGCCGCGCTGGCAAGACAGATGCAGGGCAGCGTCCCGCTGTTGATTGATCGCATGCCGGAACCGGCGATGGATCCAAGACCGTCAACGAATCGTGGCCCGCGCCCGGCATATGGCAGCAGGCCGCCGCGTTTCGGCGATCGCGCGTTTGATCGCACGACGGATCGTCCCGGCGAGCGTCCTGCTTTCCGCGAGGGTGACCGGGCAGGCAACCGCGAAGGCGAACGTCCTGTCGTCCGTGAAGGCTCGCGTGCCGCCCGCGGATTCGGAGACCGTCCCGCCGAGCGCCAGTTCGAGAACCGTCAGATGTCGGGTGGCGACAGGCCCCTGCGCAGGCAGGCCGCGCCTGGGGAAGAACTTCCGGCCCGCCGTCCCCCGGTCGATCGCGCACCCGATCCGGGGATGGATCGTTACCGCCTTGAATGTGGCCATACGCACGGCGTGATGCCCGGCAACATCGTCGGGGCCATTGCGAACGAGGCCGGCCTGCGGGGCAAGGATATCGGCCACATCAACATCTTTGACGATTACAGCACCGTCGATCTGCCGGTCGGCATGCCGGACCGGGTCTTTTCGATCCTGAAGAAGACCAAGGTCGCGAACCGCTACCTGGACTTGTCCCTGATGATTCAATCGAAGCTGGAAAAGATTGACGCCCGCAGGCACGAAGACCGTCCCCCGCGCGACCGTCCGTCCCGCACCCCGGATCGTCGCACCCCCCCCGCCCGCCGCCGCTGATCAAATTCCCGCTCGCAGCCATTTTTTCAGGATCGGCAGATTACTTCTGCGCGTCCAGACGGTCGCAGAACTGGACAACCTGCATCGTGGGCAAACGATTGCGTCGAATCGCATTACCGGCAGGAATCTTGCCGGCCTGTGGTGTATCGGTTGGAAGTGGGTCACGACTGCATGCGGCCACGGGGCATTCCGGAGCTAAACCGCCGCGGTCCGTTTGTCGAATGCCGGGCAAGCCGGCCCATATGGGATGTAATGGTTTGACGGAGTCCGGCAGCACAAAGGCCATTCCGCCAGGTCAGGCGTTCTGGCTCGTGTCGGGCGCCGACATCACAGGTTGCTCGCACGCTGATTTCGGCAGGCTTTGTTTTTTTAACAGGTAGATGGAGGTTAGTATGAAAATGGTTTCCAGGTTCGTGGCGTTGCTGATGGTAACTATGTTGCCGTATTGGTGCATGGTCTCGTGTTCTGTGGAGCCGCCGTCCCAGCCTCCAGCGCCCGCGGCGCCGCCGGTTGTCTGCCAGCCTGATCCCACATGCACCCAGTGTCAGTCCGACATCGCCCAGGCAAGAAGCAATCTGGCGGCCAGGACGGAGGAGACTGAACAATGCAAGGGCATCCTGGCCAATGTTCGCGCTGAACTGGAGGATCTGAAACAAACAGACGTCGCCCTGTTTGCCCAGGCGAAGGATCTTTTTGATCAGGAACAGTACACCGCAGCGAGGCTTCGCATTAAAGCATTGACGGATCGGTACCCCGAATCGCGTTTGACAGTTGAAGCATCAAAAATGTTGAAGAAGATGGACGACATCGAGTTGGTCGGGTGTATGGAGCCGTACAGGAATACGGTGACCACGGGTGAGACCGACAGCGCCTTTGATTCTGCAATTTCTGTTGTTGAACAGTGCCTGCAGGCCTGCCCGAAATGTCCTTCGGCGGCTTCCGGGCGTTCGTTGTTGAAACAGTTGGCCAAGGCACAAAAACAGATTCCGGTCCTGGTTTCGTCCATCAAGGAATACAAATTGCGCTATGCGGATTTGCTTGAACGACCTGCCAGGATAACCGGGTATGTCGAGGCGTCACAGTACTACAACTGCCGGTTTGACAATCCCAGGGTCTGGAGGGCTTTTAAGATAACGGATCGGGAAAACTCGTTTGAAAGCATTACCGTGTACTGCAATCGTGGCGAGCAGTGCGAACAACTGTATTCCCGTCTTGTCGGTGGTGCATCTCTTAAGGGAACATTCGTTGTTGTCTATCCAAGACATAACTCCGTTTGCGAAGCCGATCAGGCACATTTGACCGGGTTCACTTCGCTTTGATTTCGTCTGTTTCATCCTTGCCCGCCGGGGCCGCGGATGATACTTTCCGTCAACATAAGACGTGTCACAAATGGTGGCCGGTTCAGGGGTTCGGGCTGGGGTGTTATCGATGGCAAGACATGCGGGGGCGGGAAAGGGCAGGGCAGCAAAGGCCGGTGGCGTCGCGGCCGGTGAAAACGGCGCGGTGATCGGTTATGAGGCCAGCCTGTGGGCGATGGCCGACAAGTTGCGCAACAACATGGACGCGGCCGAATACAAGCACGTCGTGCTGGGCCTGCTGTTTCTTAAATACATATCCGACGCCTTCCTGGAGCGCCACGAATACCTGACCCGCGCCGTCGATGACCCGGCCGACCAGAACTTCCTGCCGCCAGGCACCCCGAATCGCGCCGAAGCCGCCGTCGGCCTGCGCGAGGACATCGACGAATACCGCGCCGCAAATATCTTCTGGGTCCCCCGCGAGGCCCGCTGGCCCCACCTGAAGTCGGTCGCCCGCCAGCCCACGGTCGGGCGCGCCATCGACGACGCCATGGAGGCCATCGAGCGCGACAACCCCACGCTGAAAGGCGTCCTGCCAAAGGAATTCGCCCGTCCGTCGCTGGACAAGGAAAAGCTGGGACAACTGGTCGATCTGGTTGGAAATATCGTGGTCGGCGACCAGGCCAGCCGTGCCAGGGATACCCTGGGCCGGGTGTATGAATACTTCCTGTCGCAGTTCGCCAGCGCCGAAGGCAAGCAGGGCGGCCAGTTCTATACCCCGCGCTGTATCGTCAAGACTCTGGTCGAGATGCTGGAACCATACAATGGCCGCGTTTATGACCCGTGCTGCGGATCGGCCGGCATGTTCGTGCAGTCGATCGAGTTCATCACGCATCACAGCGGCGGCGTTCCGGGCCAGTCCAGGCCCGACATCTCGATTTACGGGCAGGAATCGAATTACACCACGTGGCGTCTGGCCAAGATGAACCTGGCGATTCGCGGGATCGACGCGCACATCGCGCACGGGGACACGTTCCATAACGACCGGCATCCAGACCTGAAGGCCGATTACATCCTGGCTAATCCGCCGTTCAATATTTCCGACTGGGACGGGGCGCGGCTGCGCGATGACCAGCGCTGGAAGTACGGTGTTCCGCCCGTCGGCAATGCAAACTTTGCCTGGGTCCAGCACATGGTTCATCACCTGGCCCCGAACGGGACTGCCGGTTTCGTGCTGGCGAACGGCAGTATGTCGTCGAATCAGTCCGGCGAAGGCGAAATCCGCCGGAATCTGATCGAGTCCGACCTGGTAGATTGCATGGTGGCCCTGCCGGGGCAGTTGTTCTATTCGACCCAGATCCCGGCGTGCCTGTGGTTCCTGACGCGCAACAAGCATCCCCGCGGCCTTCGTGACCGCCGTGGCGAAATCCTGTTCATCGACGCCCGCAAGCTGGGGGTCATGGTTGACCGGACGCATCGCGAACTGACCGACGCCGACATCGCTCGCATCGCCGACACGTATCATGCGTGGCGTGGCGAAGCGGTGGGGCAGGGCAGTACCGTTGCCGACGGTTACCGTGACGTCCCGGGCTTCTGCAAGTCGGTCGGCCTGGAAGAAGTCCGCAAGCACGGCCACGTCCTGACCCCTGGCCGCTATGTCGGCGCCGAGGCCGTCGAAGACGACGGCGAGCCCTTTGACGAAAAGATGGCCCGCCTGGTCGCCCAGTACCGCCAGCAACAGGCCGAATCAGTCAGGCTGGACGGTGAGATCGCCAAGATCCTGCAGGAGCTGGGCTATGGGGAGTGAGTGGAGGACCTTAAGGTTCGGCGATATTTGCCAGCACAGTGCTTTTGGCCCGCGTTTTCCTGCGGATGCTTATGCCCGGGATGGAAATGTGGCGACCCTCAGGACAACCGATCTCAGTGAGGACGGAAGGATTGACTACGTCTCGATGCCGCTGGCCAATCTCGATTTATCAAAATTCGAACAACATCTCCTGTTGAAGGGAGACTTGGTTATATCCAGAAGCGGTCGGATAGGTACGACAGCGATTTTTGACGGATTCAGGCTGCCGGTCTTGCCAGGAGCCTTCCTAATCAGGTTTCGCCTTAATACAGAGATTGCGGATCCTCTTTTCTACATGTACTTCTTTAATTCCCCATCCGGGCAGTCTTTGCTGAGTTCTGTCGCTACAGGGTCGGTTCAGCAGAACATCAACCTTACGTCTGTTCACCGTTTGGAGGTTCCAGTTCCCCCATTGGAAGAACAAAAGCGAATCGGAACCTGTCAACAAGTTTGAGACATATACCATCCACAATTTAAGCAAGCACCACCTTTGCTTCGTCCATTGAATCGAGCGGCGGATTAATCCAAGCCACGGCCGGTAAGGTCTGCAAGCGTGGGGGGCCCTTTATAA
>JAKPTZ010000047.1 GCA_029555025.1 Deltaproteobacteria bacterium | reverse complement strand
ATCAAGAGCGTTTTCCGCGGCATGATGGGCGACCATTTCCTTAACAAGTTTCACGACTACTTCGCCCGCAACCGGATCGCGTCGTTTTCGATCAAGACGTCCATTTCGGCCGAGTCCTTCACCCAGTTCCTTGCCTACCTGACAGCCTGGGGTGGTGAAGGCGTCGTCGGCCATCGATCCGCCGAGGAGTTTTCGCGCGAGCTGCTTGAACTTGGGTTGTTTGACGTAACGATCATCAGTATCGACGAGTTGGTGGGCGGGAAACGTCACCTCGCGTGGCCCGTTAAGATCGCACTGTCCAGAATGCGCAAGGACATCAGCAAGCTTCCGATGCTCAGGAACGCTGACCGCGCGGAAGTTCAGCGGCTTAAAATCGCGGCGATGTCCGACATCATCCGGCCAATCAAAAGACCCGACACGTTACGTGATTTGATGCTCAATGCAGATCTGGTAGCCGACGGCATCCAGATAACCAGCACCGATGAAGTTGAAGATACACTTATTACGGCAATGACCGCCGATGCCGCCTTCGACGTGGCTGAAGCGCTTCTTGCCATCAAGCAGGAGCTTTCATCCGCTCGGGCGAAGCCTTCAACCGTTGGAAGAACCCTTGATGAACTGGATCAGACTACGGCCCGATGCCTTGCAAAGATCATCACCAAACTCGCTCTTCTGGAATATCGCAATGCGTTCGGCCTGATGGAGGTTTGTTATCGCAACAACCTGATTTCCCTTGATAATCTCCCAAGGGAGCTTCAGCGCAAGATGCGCGCCGCCGAGACCACCGACAAGTTCCTCTCAAACTCCGGACAGTACCTGTCCGACTTCGATACATGCGTCAATCCACAGAGCTACCTCAAGTATCTGAACGTTTTCACGGTGGTCATTCCCGAACTGGTTGATCGGTCAAATCGGCAGATGGTCTCGGCGATGCTTGGCGTGCTTGCAAGACATCACGCGGAAGGGGATCTGACTTTCCAGGGACGCCGCAGGTTCATCGATGAAGGTCTGCAATTTTTGAGTTCGGGCACCTTCCTTGGCGGACTTGTTCAGATGGTCGTGGGTGCTCCAAAGGATGAGCGTGCCGATCTCGAGGCCGGTGCCGCCCTTTTCAAGGAGCTGATCGTTCCGCACCTTATCGGCGTGCTGGTTGGTGATGGCGACATGTCTGCCAGAACCGCTGCGGCCTCGGTTCTGCAAAGAATTGGCGCCCCGGCGATTGAACCGTTGACCGACGAGTTGCGGGCGCACCGCCATGGCTGGCAGCCGCTTCGGCTGGTTATTCGCCTGCTTGGTCAGTTGAAGGCCCTCGAGGCCGAGCGCAATATCTTCCAGTACGCGTCCCACCCACATCCAAAGGTTCGGGAGGTCTGCCTGACTGCGCTTTACGAACTTCTTGGTCCGGATTCCGAGAAGTATTTGATTTCATTCATCAGGGATCCGGAAAAACTTGTCGCCAGGCGAGCAATTACCAACCTGGCGTTGCTTCATTCAACCAACAATGATTTCCTGCAGTTCATTTACGATACCATCCGCGTTCGGCACCGTGGCGAGGACGAGCCCGAAGACACTGTTCAGGCGGTGTGCCTGCGCGCGCTCGCTGAATATGATCGTGTACTGATGCCAAGGGATCCTGACCTTGAATCCGCGCTTGCCTCGATCCTTTCAACCCGTGGAATGAAGACCATGCTGCCTGGGCGCCTTGGACTTCGCGCGAAGTCCTCCGACCTGCAGGCGCTTGCCGTGGTTGCGCTCGCGGCCCGCGGCGGCGAAAGAAATGAACGGCTGATCGACGAGTTGAAGTCATCACAGGACGAAAAGGTCGCCGCGGCCGCAAACGACGCCATGAACAGGCTTGCCGAGGCCCACCAGCGCTTCATGGAACAGCCAGCCGACTGATTCCTGTAACCGATGTTTGTGGCGCGGGCGAATTTTCATTCGCCCCTGCTAACGCACTCCGGTCAGTTCAACCAGCCAGAGTGTCAGGGATGGCCAGTAGGTGATCAGGATCAACGCGAACACGCTGATAATCAGGAAAGGAAGCACGGCTTTTACCAACTCGACTATCGGACGTCTGAACGCGAGTGACCCGACGAACAGGTTCACGCCGACCGGCGGCGTATTGAAGCCGATTTCCAGGTTGGTCAGGATGACGATCCCCAGGTGTACGGGATTGATCCCATAATAGACAGCCACGGGCGCCACGATCGGAACGACGACCATAATCGCGCTGAAAATGTCCATCAACATGCCCACGGCCAGCAGGAACACGTTCAGGACAAGCAGGAAAGTCAGCGGGCTTGAAATGGTGTCCTTAACCGCGGTGAACAGCTTCTGGGGAACCTCGACATCGATGAAGAAATTGGTCAGCGCCTGGGCCGACATCAGGATCAGCAGGATACCCCCGACCAGAACCATGCTTTCCCGGAACACGACCGGCAGCCGTCTTATCGGAATATCCTTGTAAATGAACACTTCAACGACAAAGACCCATGCCGCGGCAAATGCGGCCGCCTCGACCGCCGTGAAAAAGCCGCCAAGGATCCCACCGACCACGATAATCGGTACCGGAATTTCCCATGCGATCGCGCGAATCGCCCGGAATACCTCGACAAGGACAAATTTGGTACGCGGAACCTTGTGCTTCCTGCCGAACCAGGCTGCATAAATCGCGATCATCAGCAGCGCGAACGCCCCTGGAACAGCACCCGCGACAAACAGCCGGTCAACCGACGGCATCATGAACGGTTCGCCGTCATCGCTGGCCGGAACATCTTCGGCGCCACCGGGCACGACAGCGGCGACAGAATCTGCTGATGCAGCCTCCTGGGCTGCAACGGCCTCGCCATCCACAGCAGGACGCTCGGCCTCGTCCTCCTCTGCCAATGCCGCCGCGACGGGATCGACCTCGGCCTTTGGCTCGGCAGCGACCGCGCCGCCGTCCTTTCCATCCTCTGCGGCCAATGCCGCCGCGACGGGATCGACCTCGGCCTGCGGCGAAGGCTCAACCCGGGCCGGCGGGGCGTCCGACGATGCCGCAACCTGCTCCACGACCGCCTTGGGCTTCCGAATCTCGGCAAGCGTCTGCGCGTCGATGTTCTGCAAGGTCATCCCCGCGATCATCGCATATACGATCAGCGGCAGACTCGGTGGGAACAGGATTCCGCGGCTGCCCGACGAGGTCAGCAGTCCCATGGTGAACTGCCTGGGATAACCATCCTTCAGCAACGCGGGCAGCAGCAGTCCGCCGAGCGCCACAATCGTTACGCCCGAAGCCCCGGTGAACGCCGTGAAAATTGCGCAGGTCAGCAACGCGACCATCGCCAGGCCACCCGGCAGCCAGCCCAGGCACGCCCGCGATATACGAACCAGTCGTCCAGGAGCCTTACTCTCGGCGAGCATGTATCCGGTCAGGGTAAACAGCGGAATCGCCAGAAAGACCGGGTTTGTTGAGACCTGCCGGTAGAAAGCAGCGAAATACAACTCCAGGACGTTGCCGGAAGCCGTGTATCCAACCATCGCGCCAGTGCCGAGTATCAGGAACAGGGGCAATCCGAAAAGGGCCAGGATGAACAGGACAATCATGGTGATTGCAGTCATGCCGCACCCCCTTTTTCGCTCTCGTCTGCCGCGTCGGCATCCGACCCGGCTTCCACACCGGCACCCGTGCCGGCATCCGCCTCGGCCTCGACGACATCCGCCGCGTCGGTCGCATCGGCGGCCCCCGTGTCCGTCTTGCCTGCCGCGGCCGCTGCGGCGTCATGACCCGGCCCCGGCATGCCAAGCGCGGCATAAACCGCACCCGCCAGCATGTGCCAGGCAATCAGTATCAGTCCCGCCGGCATGATCACGGCCAGAATCCATTCAGGAACCTGAAGTTCGCTGCCAGGGTCGCCGTAAGCAATTGCAATGCCCCCGGCCTCCTTCAGATCCCCGACGTACGAAATCGCCGTCTTTGCCAGGACAACCGTGATGCCGACGCCGATCAGCCACACCAGGCACAGGCTGACACGCTTTGGCACGCCCTTTATGAACCTGGTAAGGATATCGATGTTGATGTGTCGAGACTGGTACGCGGCGACCGAGCCGCCCAGGAACCCCACCCAGATGACCAGGTACCTGGCCGCCTCTTCAAGCTGGATGACGCCCAACCCGGCCAGCTTCAGCACGACGTGCCCGGTGGTCAGCAGCATCATGGCCGCCACAACCACCACGATGGCAACCGTTTCGACCCTGGACAGTGCCGTATCGAAAGCACGGATAGCCTTGACGATTGGATTCACGGATTAATTCCCTCTGGTTGGATGTCAGCGGCAGGCCTTGACCGCGGCGCGGAAAGCCTCAAGTTCCTGCTTCGTGTACAGCTTGCCGACCAGCCTGTCGGCGGATTCGGCACCCTTCGACAGGAAGCCGGGCCGCTCCGAGGCGGGAACCAGAACCAGCTTCACGCCGCCCTTTTCCTGCAGGACGTTAATGGCCTTCGCGTTCTCCTCGCGGGACTTCGCAACCAGTCTGGACATGACCTGATCGGCGGTCTTCTTCAGGACTTCCTGATCGGCCGGACTGATCTTGTCCCAGATATCCTTTTTCAGCAGCAGCGCGCCCGCGCCGTTAGTAACAGGCACATCGAGCATGTTCGGCGCCTTCTGGTGCCAGCCCAGACCGGTGACGGCCGCCGGACTGATGTACGCGGTGTCGATGATGCCGCTCTGAAGCGACATGTATACGTCCTGCAGCGCCAACGGAACCGGCTTCACGTTGAACACTTCCCAGATAGCCCTGGCCAGCGGGTCTGAACCCCAGACCCACGGCTTCGTCTTCTGCATGTCGGCAAGCGTCTTGATATCCCTGGACGTGAAAACGTAGATCAGGCCCTGTTCGGCCCAACCCAGATTGATAAAACCGGCCTTTTCCAGTTCCTTGTTGAAATCAGGCAGCACCTTCGACAGCACGCAGTCAATCTGCTTCGGGTTGTCGAAAATGAAAGGCAGTTCCATCAGCCTGGTCTTTGGAACCAGGTCGCCCAGCCCGACACCGGTCATCGCCGCCGCCTGAACCTGGCCGTACTTCATCTTGTCAAGGACCTGCTTGTCGTCACCAAGAACGCTGCCGCCGAAAATCTTTATCTTTACACGGCCTTCGGTAAGTTTCTCGGTAACGCTTCCGATCTTGTTCAGTTCCTTGAACCACAGCGATCCGGTGGGGGCCGACGTGGCCAGTTTAATGACCACAGGCTCGGCGCTCGCCTCAAACGATACCGCAAGTGACACAGCAAGAAAGGTCGCGACTGCCAGGCAGCCGGTAATCCTGCCAGCAAGACCGTTCCAATTGAGCTTTTTCATATTTTATCCCCTTAAGGAAAACCCTCGAATATCAGATGAACAATTCATCAACCCTTTCCAGGAGCGCCTCGGCCTGCTTCTTGGCGGCCGCGGTCACAAGCGCAAGCTCCGGGGCCATGTCGTCCGGTGCCTCGAGCACTTCGTTCAGCGTCCGCTCGAACAATTCCCTGTCCTGAATCTGCACACAGTAAGTCTTCGCGAAGAATATTTTGGCAACCAGGAAGCGTCCGTTTGAAATCTGGAACGCGTTCTCGAAGTGCTTCTTTGACAAAGCCGGCTTGCCCCCGAGCATCTCGCCAAGTGTTCCGTAATACACGCCAAGGAACATCTCGGGTCCGCCATAGAAGAAATCCGGGGAAAGATTCAGGGCACGATCGATGAACGTAAGAACCCTTGAAAGGTTTGCCATTGCCGAGACATCATCAAGGTTGATGTTCATGTGGCTTCCAAGGCAGAGTCCGGCCCAGAAGATCTCGGGAACGGCCTTCGTGTCCAGCTTCGCAAGCGCTTCCTTAAGCCTTTCCTCGCCGCCTGCCGCCAGTATTGAATCGATATCGGGAATGCGGTGCTTCAGCGCGCGTATCGCGTAGTCGTATCCCTTCATGTAAAGGACGGACGCCCATTCCTGATCGTCCGCTTCGATCATCAGCATGCTGAACCCGCAATTCATTTCGGCGCCGCGGATCAGCAAATCATAATTGTCCGGGGAACTGACGATGAATCCGTCAAGCAGCTTCAACATGGCCGGCGCCGCCTCGCGGGCATGCCGAACGCTCTTTTCCCGATAGAAGGATTCCTTCTGGTCGTCCATCGAGGCGCTCATGTTGTCGGCAACCAGCTTGTTGATCTGACAGCCGGACAGCACCGGCAGAAGCATTGCCGCAACAAGTATCGGAATAGCTCTGGACATGTGCCCTCCTGTCCGCGCCGTCAAAGGAACGGGCGAATTTTCATTCGCCCCCACGGAACAATCGCAAAACCGATCGCCCGGGCGGTTCCCATGTTATTGCCATGACGCGGCCGCGTCAAACGCGATCGCGCAAGCCGTCACTCAATATCATAGCGCCCGAACACCATGCTGAACGTTGCCCTGCCCTGTGTAACCGACCGCAGTTCCGTCGAGTATCCGAACATCCTCTCCACCGGCGCCTCGGCCTCGATAATCTTGGTCGCGCCGCGCTCTTCCATGTTCGTGACACTGCCCCGCCGAGCCTGCAGGGTCGCGATGACGTCACCCATCGTATCCGCCGGACAGACGACATTAATCAGTCCAATCGGCGCCATTCTGGCCGGGCCGGCCTGCCCGCAGACTTCCCGGACCGCGTTCATCGCGGCGATCTTCACTACGGTTTCATTGAACTGACATCCCTCGCGCTGTTCGATGCCGGTAACCACGGCATCGATATCGGTCATCGTGTAACCATGAAGAACGCCACCCTGTAGTGCCTCGACAACACCGACCCGGGCCGCGTTCTGGTAGTTGGGCTGGGCCAGCAGGCCGGGCTGAACGGTGCATGTCACGCCGGCCCCACGGGCCGCGGGCTTGACCACAAGGCTCAGCTTGCAATAAATCTTCACATCGTCGTTGAAGATGTCGCATTCACCGAATCCGGAAGCGTCAGTCGTGATGGTTTCCGCGTAAACGACCTGCGGACGGCCCACGCGCACAGGGATGCCGAAATCCCGCCGGATACGATCCGCGACGATGTCCAGGTGAAGCTCGCCCATTCCGGACATGACCATCTGCCCGGTCCCCTCGTCCTCACGGAAACGGAACGTCGGATCCTCGTCGCCGATTCTCGCCAGGGTCTCTTGCAGTTTCTCGCGGTCCGACTGGGCGTCCGCCTCGACCGCCATGCTGATGACCGGCTCATAGCCGCCGATCCTTTCAAGAACGATCTGGTTGTCGGCATCGCAGATCGTGTCGCCGGTACCGGTATCCTTCAACCCAAGAACCCCGACAACATTCCCGGCGCCGATCTCCTCGACCCTGATTCTTTCGCGGGCATGCATCATGAAAATGCGGGAAAGCTTTTCCTTTTTGTTTCTGGCCGGATTGAAGACGTCCGACTTTTCGTCAAGGCTTCCCGAATATATGCGCACGTAAGCAAGTCGCCTACCGTCGTCGGCCACCTGCACCTTGAAAACCAGGCCGCACAGCGGCCCCCGGGGGTCGTGCGGCATCGTGACCGATTCACCAGTCCTTGGATTGACGCCCACCACCTGGGGCACATCCTTCGGCGACGGCAAGTAATCGGAAATCGCGTCCAGCAGCGGGGGAATTCCCTTGTTCCGCAGGGCGCTGCCACAAAGCACCGGCACAACGTCACCGGAGATGGTCACCCTGCGCAACGCGTCCTTCAGTTCCTCGACAGAGATATCCTCACCCATCAGGAACCTGTCACCGATCGTCTCATCAAAATCGGCGATGGCGGAAATCATCTCCTCGCGCATGACCCCGGCCATATCGGCCAGCGCCGCGGGCAACTCCTCCATCGTCTCGAACTCGCTCGGGTCGTCACCGTCCCAGGTCATCGCCCGCATTTCCATCAGGTCGATTACCCCGGCAAAATCACTCTCGGCGCCAATCGGGATCTGGATCGGCACAATCTTCTGCGTGAATCGCCCGCGCATCGAATCCACTGCCTTTTCGAAGTCCGCGCCGATTCGATCGAGCTTGTTGATAAAGGCAATTCTGGGCACGCGGTACTTGTCCGCCTGGTGCCACACGGTTTCCGACTGCGGCTCGACGCCGCTGACGCCGTCAAAAACGACGACCGCGCCGTCAAGAACACGCAGACTGCGTTCGACTTCAATCGTGAAATCGACGTGGCCGGGTGTGTCGATCACGTGCACGTCGCGCCCCTTCCACTCGAACGTTGTGACCGCGCTGGTGATCGTGATGCCGCGTTCCTGTTCCTGGATCATGTAGTCCATGACGGCCGCGCCATCGTGGACTTCACCGATTTTGTGTATTTTTCCGGTTACATACAGCAGTCGTTCGCTGACCGTTGTCTTGCCCGCGTCGATATGGGCGATGATCCCGATATTCCGGATCCTCTCCATGCCCTTCGGTTTGTCTTTCGCTGCCATGTCGGTTCCCGTCGTCATTCGCAAATGGGGCGCGGGAATTATGCCACAACCCGCCCCGCTTCGAAACCCGTCTTGTAAAGACGATTTGTATCTGCCAGGGCGCCCTTCGCAACGCTCAGGGGAGGGGGAGCAGCCGTCCGCCCCCCCAATCCGTACGGGCGAATGAAAATTCGCCCGCCTGGGAAGCAACGCGAGTCGAAGGAAGCGAGCCAAAAGGGCATTGAACGGTGACACGTTATGGCAATCGGGTTAGCATCCGGGGGTCTGAGGGGTTGGTGAGGGCATGAGGAATATCGCGTGGGTGCTGGCGGTCGGGCTGGTTGCGGGCGTGGTCGGGTGCGGGGACGGGTTGGCCGGGACGGACACCCTGGATGAAGGCGGGATCGATGTGCCCGCGGATCAGGGGGCCGGTGACGTTGCGACGGATGTTGCCGACGATGCCGGGCGGGATGCGTCCACGGACGTGGAAGCCGACGCGACCGATGTCCCGGGGGACGCGACCCAATATGATGTCCTCGACGTTACGGATACCGGCGATGCCGCGCTGGATGTGTCGGAAGACGCTACCCCGCCCTACTGGACGGACGAACCGTTTGAAAATGAGTTCGCGGGGTTTGACCGCGGGGATTACCAACCGATTCTCGGATGGATACTTCTGGACTACAACCGGGAAAAGATCCTGGCAGACATAGAAACCGCAGCGGGATGGGGGGTCAACCACATCCAGCTTTCGCACGACATCATAATGGACGTTGACGAACTGCTTGGCGACGACCAGGCGACGCTCGACCGCGTGGAAACGATTAACCAGGCCATCGCGGCCGCCCACAACCACGGCATGAAGGTTTACCTGTGGGCGCACGAGTTCCAGGATGGCGACATCGTTGTCTGCTATGGGCCTGACGGCGCTATCTGGGATGCAAGGGCCGCTGCCTACCGCGACGCGATTGCCAGGGTTCCCGACGTTGACGGAATCGTGCTGATGTTCGGGTCGGCCGGGGCAAGCCCGTGGTTCACCCTGTGCGACTGCGACTGGTGCGCGGACACATTCCCGGATGAAATGATGCCGCCGCCAAACGACGTGAAGATTCAGCTTGTGATTGAACATATCGGCGACGTGCTGGAGGGACTGGACAAGGAAATGGTTGCCCGGGTCTTCGCGCACGAGCCGGATGAAAACGCTTGGCACGCGGACGGGCTGGCGCGGGCACGCGACACCGGATTTGTCAGCATGCACAAGTCCGAGGTCCAGGACTGGCAGCCGTACAATCCGATCGATCCTACGCTCGGCCGGGTCGGGGCACACCCCTCAATCCTGGAAATGGACGCGGCCGGCGAATACTTCGGACGGTCCGAACTGCCCTTCGCATCCCCTCTTTACTACAGGTACCGGCTGAAGGCCGCATACGACAAGACGGCGATCGGCGCCGTCGCCCGCATATCACGTGGATCCGACACCGCCCTTGGCACGCCGAACGAAGTTAACCTGCTGACAATCCGAAGGTATGTTCAAAACCCGGAAACATCCATCGCCCAGGTCTGGGAAGAGTTCATTAAGGCCCGCTACCTGCCGCCGGAGATCTGGACTCGCGACGAACAGAACGCACTGATTCGGATACTGGAAATGACACTCCCGATCATGACGAAGACGCACTACGTCCTGGGCCTGTGGGCGCTGGAAAAAGGTTCGGACATCCCGTCCGAGCCCGTTACATCTGAGTTGGGCGGTCGCGGGGACATGCCTAAATGGAACCCGGTGTGGCAGGGCATCTGGGACCTGGTCAAGCAACCGGATCTGAACACGGTCTGGCAGATCTGGGTCGAGGCTACCGAGGCCGTCCAGTTGGCCCAGCAGGCGCTGGACCAGTTCAGGAATCGTGAATGGGCCATGTCCCAGGATGATCAGGACGACCTTTACCGCCGGCTGAATCATCAGTATTACGCAGCAAGGGCCTTCCGGGCGGTCAAGATGTATATCTTTGCGCGTAAGAGCGCGGTGTTTTATCCAATCAATTCCGCGCTGATGTACACATGGTCCGACTGGGCCCGGGAAGAGCTCGCTGATGTCGCGGAAGAGATGGGCAACTGGGGACTCGACGATGTGTCGCTGGTTAACCCTGACAGGATTATCCGGTTCCTGGGAACAACCGCCGATGCACCGGACACGACTCCGTCCTACCCCGGCGACCCGATGACAAGGCCACTGGAATTCCTTTCGGTTGACGCAACATCGGTCACGGTGCGGGTCCTTGCCTGCGAAACGGGTACCTATTCGTTGGATTACGGTCCCGAATTCCCGCTGCAGGCCGGACAGGTTGCGGTTGCGACAGTCAGTTCAAAGCCCGCCGAATGTGAAATCCACAACGTCAGCGTCACCGGCCTGACGCCGGACACCCGTTACATGTTCAAGGTGAAGCTGGAAAAACAGGGAGAGTTCTATGGCGGTGAATTCTGGGTGATGACGTCCACTGACACCGATGTGCCCCCTCCGGGCAGCATGGCGCACTGAAACGATACGCCCGCTTGCCGAAACGCCGCTTTTCAAGGAAAATTCACCCGCCATTGATGAAGGTTTCCTGATGGATTCAAGCAGTACCGCAACGACAGTAACCGCGGCTGAAAAGCTGACGCTGGGCCGCAAGCTGAAGGCCGCGCCCTGGTACAAGTGGCTTTCGGTCACCCTGCGCCATCTGTACGACTGGGTCCTTTCCTGGGCCAGCAGCCCGTACGGTTGGCTGGCGTTGTTCCTTATTGCCTTTGCGGAATCGTCGTTCTTCCCGATTCCTCCCGACGTGCTGCTGATTGCGCTGGTCCTGGGCTGGCGGAAAAAGGCGTTCCACCTGGCCGCCCTCTGCACCCTGGGTTCCGTCCTCGGCGCGATGTTCGGCTTCTGGATCGGCTCGGCCTTCTTCGGCCCGGTCAACAGCCTGATGGAAATCATCCTGGGGCATGACACGTGGTTCGGCGTTGCCGGCCAGGCGGCCACCGCAGTCCAGCTCGACGGATTCACGTTCTTCCGTTACGCCGACGGCGCCCATGGCCAGTCCGTTTTCCTGACGGTCAAGGATCTTTACGACAAGAACGCTTTCATGGCCCTTTTCACAGCGGCCTTCACGCCCATTCCGTTCAAGGTCTTCACGATCGCCGGCGGCTATTTCCAGATTCCGTTCGGAATCCTTGTGATCGCCTCGGCCATCGGTCGCGCCATGCGGTTCTTCCTGGTCGCCGGCCTGCTTTTCATCTTCGGCGAACCGATGAAGCGCTTCATCGAGAAGTACTTCGACATCCTTGCCCTGCTCTTCATGGTGCTGCTGATCGGTGGTTTCGTGCTGATTGGAAAGGTGCTCTGACGCCTAGGCCATATCGATGATCGTCACGCCATCGCCGCCTTCGTCGCGGTCGCCGCTTCTGGACTTTTTGACCTGTGGATGACGCGCAATCGCGTCACGAATCGCCTTTCGCAGTGCCGACGTCCCCATTCCGTGAATTATCATCACCTGGGGCTCCTCGCCCACGAAAGCTGTGTCAAGGAACTTGTCAACCGCGGCCAGGGCGTCATCCACCCGGAATCCGCGCACGTCAATCGTGTTTTCCGGCGATCTCACGAACATCCTTTCGATATCGGCCGCCTGAAGCTCAACGATTGGATTCCTGGTCGGGGCACCGGATTCCTTCGCCAGCCGGTCCCTCTGCTTTCCAGTCAGCCCACCAGGCACATTCCCGCCTCCAGCCTTCTTCGGCTCGGGCTTGCGCAGGTCTTCCGGCTTCACCGATGTTTTCAAAAGACCAACCTGGACGGTGACTTTTCGCCCGCCCGCCGAAACATCGACGATGGTCCCTTCCGATCGCAGTTTCACCACATAGACCTTCATCCCGGACGCGAGTTCCGCGGCGTCCAGCTTTGTCCCCGGGATATCCCCGACAAGTTCGGCCTCGGCCTGCATATCCTTCTGGACCGCTTCCTTCTTCACGCGAACCTCGTCCCTTCGCCTGATTATCATCTGTTCCCTCTTGGCCGCTTCGGCCCTTTCGGCCCTGGCCTCTTTCCCAATCTTTTCAAGTTCTTCTTCCAGATCCTTCATCTTGCGCAGCACGTCCTGCCTTGCCTGATAAACCAGCCGGTCGCTTTCCTTGCGCAACCTTACCAGTTCGGCTGAATACTTCCGTTTGTCCTCGGCAAGAGTCGCCCTCAAATCGGCAGTCGCCGTCCGCTCGGCCAGCAGTTCCGCGTTCAGCGCCTGGGCCTTCTGCAACGCTTCCTCAAGCTGACGCTCGCGAATCCCCGTCATTTCCAGGGCCCGCTTGACGATTCTTTCGGGGAACCCAATCGACCGGGCCACCTCGAACGGGTTGCTTTCGCCGATTTCACCGTGTTCGATGCGATAGGTTGGCTGCCCGGTCGCCTTATCGACACCGACCCGTACATTGACGAATCGCCGATCGCCAATCGCCGTGCGCTTCAACAGGTCGTAATGGGTCGCGACAAGGCATTCGTCGCCGGCATCGACCAGATGCTCCACAATCGCCGTCGCCAGTGCCTCGCCTCGTGATGGCTCGGTACCGGTCGCCAATTCGTCGATAAGAACCAGCGTGCGCCCCGCGCGCGACTTCAGGATCTCGTCAACGCGCACAAGCTGCCCGGTAAAATTCGAAACGGCCTTGTCCATGTCGGTTGGATCGCCGATGACGGTCAGGATCGTTTCATACCAGGGAATCCGCGTGCCTTCGCCCACAAGCGGCACCACTCCATGTCGCACCAACATGCACGACAGGCCGACCGTCGAAAGCGTCACCGACTTGCCGCCGGCGTTCGGGCCACTGATGATAACCGCGTACCCGGCCTCTGCATCATGCCCGTCAAGAGATACGTCAAGATCTATGGGCACAACCTTAAGGGGGCGCTCCCTCTGCAAGGCCAACACCGGGTTTACGGCCGACTTGAGTACCATGCTGGCCCGGCCGGTAACAATCTCCGGGGCCTTGACCGTATCGCCGCCGTATCGCCGCATGAAAGCGGCCCGGCCCACGATCGAATCGAACCGCCAAAGGGCGTCGCAAAGTTCAACAATTTCCAGGCTGAAGCGCGCAATCAGCCGCGTTCTGTCGGCCCGAATCGCGTTTTCCTCGCTTTCGATCTCGTCAACGGCAATCTTGAGCTGGTTGTTGTCCTCGACGATGCGCGACGGCTCGACGAAGAACGTATGCCCGGTCTGGCTGGTTCCATGAATGATGCCTGGAATGAACCGGTAGTCCTCCGATTTGACGGGCAGGACGTATCGACCCTCGCGCAGCGTGAAGTAGTCATCCTGCAACACCTGCTGAACCTGGCCGTCCTTCAGCATTTCCTCGATAGTGCCCTTGACCCTGCGGCTGATGGTCCTGACCTTCGACCTCAGTTCCTGCAGCAGGGGGCTGGCATCGTCGCGGATGGTGCCGTCTTCATTGAAAGTCTGCTCAATCCGCTCGCAAACGGCATCGACGCTCTTCGTGCCCTCGAAGATAACGGCAAGCCCAGGGGCGCGCAGCCTGGCATCCAGGATGTGCTTGCGTACGCGACCGGCAACCGCCAGCGTGCGGGCGAACGCGACAAGTTCATCGTTGGCAAGCACCCCGCCCTTGCGGGCCTGGGCGATCTCGATATCCATCGCCGGCACCGGCTCCAGACAGTCAATGCCGTCGTGGGCCAGCAGCACCGCGGCCTCATCGACCAGGGCCAGTTCAGCCCGGGCATCCTCGACACGGGCGATTGGCGCCAGCCGCGTTATCTGGTCACGCCCGCGGTCGGTTCGGCAGCACTCCGCCACCGCCCGCATGATTCGTTCAAACTGCAAATCTCTGACTGTCCGTGCATTCATCTGGTTCAAAGCGGTTCCTTCAAGGTAATGGGTCAATCCTGACACGTATTGTGAACCAATCCCCGGTTTCGCGGTACCCCCATGCCTTCGTCCTGGTTTGACATGGAATGGTCGCGGTTGGTAGGATAATCCGCCCTTTTATACTTTGGAGGCCCGATGAAGTATCGTAACGTATTCGCGACGACCGGACTGTTGTGCTCCTTGACCATGGTCTTCGCCCTGTCTGCATGCGGCGATTCGTCGAGCCCTGCTGATGACACCATCGTCACCGATCAGGGCAACCAGACGGACGAACAGATTTCGCCGGACACGGGTGATCCCGACCAGGGCGGCCGAACGGACGAAGGGGAAACGCCCGATCAAGGTGCGGACGCGCCGACCGATCACGGATTCGGAGACATGGGCGACAACAGCCCGGTCGACACCGGAAACGACGCGGGCCAGGGCGCCATCCAGTTGAAGGGTGCCATCCAGAAGGGTCCGTTCGTCATCGGCTCGCCAGTCCAGGTTTCGTTGCTCGACGCATCCCTGAACCCGACCGGCCAGGTTTTCAACACCAATACGAACAACGACCTTGGCGAATTCGAGATCAACTTCGATGCGACCGGCCCGGTCGCGCTGCAGGGCAGCGGCTACTACTACAACGAGGTTACCGGACTGCTGTCGGCGTCAACCCTGGCACTGAATGCCTTTTATGTTCCCGCCGGCCAGGGCCAGCAGACTGCATTCATAAACATGGTCACGCACCTGACCACCAATCGGATTAAGGCACTGGTCGCCGGCGGAAAGCCGTTTGCCGAAGCAGTTGCCCAGGCCGAGGGTGAACTTCTGGCCCAGCTTGACATCACCGGGCCGGATTACCAGCCGGGCGTCGCAGCGACCGGCATGAACGTGGCCGGCGGCGACAACGACGACAACGCTTACCTGCTTGCCGTCAGTTCGGTTCTCATCAAGGTCGCTGCCGCCCGTCAGGGCGCCGTTGAATCGAACATCCAGGAAGTCCTGAACCGTATCGCCCAGGATCTGATTGGCGGCACGATTAATGAAGGACTGAAGACGGAAATCACCACCGCGCTGCTTGCCGTTGACCCGGACTCGATTGCCCGCCGCCTGCAGGCCCGCCTCGATACCCTCGGTTCGGACGCCACGGTTCCCGACATGAACCGCGTCCTTGATCAGGATCGTGACGGCAAGGTCAACGCAATCGACAACTGCCCGCTGGTCGTCAACGATAACCAGCTCGACGAAGACAAGGACGGCGTCGGGGACGCCTGCGACAACTGTCCCGCCACCGCCTGCCCACGCCCCAACTCATGTCTGCCGGATTCAGCCGGCATCCACAGCCAGGACATCTGTTACCTGCCATGTGTCGAGGATGGCATGAATTATCTTTGCGACGGCGGCACATGCGCATCCGTTCCCTGGCGCGACAATGAGGGGACTCTTCAGGATATCGTTGCATGCACCCAGTTCTGCGACCCGCTGGCCTCCACCCCGTGCGGCCAGGATCAGTACTGCGGGCACATCGACACATTCCTGGGTATCCGCGTTACGGGAGACAGGCATTTCGCCTGTGCCCCGGATGCGTTGCAGCCAACGGCCGCCGCCGTCATCTACTGTTTTGTCGAGGTCACGGGGCAGCAGCAACTGCGCCAGTGCCTCGAGGATGCCCAGTGCGACAGAACCCCAACCGGTCTTGTCATGCGCGATGGATGCCCCGAGGGTCAGGTATGCGCCGACATCCTGGGCCCGACATGGGGGCGCTTCTGCTCTGCGGCATGCGACCCGGCTGGAACAAACACCTGTCTTGCCGACCTGGCCTGCCGTGGCCCCGTCGAGGGTGAAACGTTCGGCCTGTGCGACCCCCTGCCGCGCGGCACCGAGGGCATGCCATGCGACCCCGACGGAGATTGTGATGGCGACCTTACCTGCGGTTACGGGAACTTCCAGGGAATCGAACTGTGCCTGATCCCCGACACCAACTGCTGTTACCAGGGAACCCCGGCGCCAGGCCTTTACGAGCCGTGTGGTGCGGGTAACGTCTGCGCCGGCACGCTTCAGTGCTCCACC
>JAKPTZ010000147.1 GCA_029555025.1 Deltaproteobacteria bacterium | reverse complement strand
GGTCGCAAGACGATTGTTCTGGTCTTCCCGATCAAGGTATCCGGGATTGCCATGACCGACGCGCAGCGCGCCCAGTTGAAGGACTACCTTGGGACGCGTCTGACGCTTGAACGTGTCTATAGCGTGATGCCCGAATCGCAGGTAAAGGCGAGCCTCGGGGCGGCAAAGGTCGAGTCTTACCAGGATTGCTACGACGAATCCTGCCGCATCGACATGACAAAGACGGTCTATGCGGACAAGAGCCTTTCGGTCGATATCAATTCCGAGGGTTCTACATGCCGGATCACTGCGGTCCTTTACGACATCGCCCAGGAGGCGACCGAATCGGCTGCGGACGTTGAAACGGCCTGCGGCTTCAAGGAAATCAAGTCGTCGATGGTTGCGGTCGCGGCCCAGCTTTCCAGGAAGGCCGGTCCAGGTTCGGCCGCCGCCGCCACGGGCCCCGCGGTTGTCGGCGGCGGTTCGGTCAAGCACGGCGTGCAGATTGACCGCGGCGAAACGATCGTCAACGCAATGACCGACAAGACCGGCCTTGTCTTCATCGAAACCGATCCGCCGAAGGCGGCCCTGATGATAAACGGAAAATCTTACGGAGCCGCGCCGTATCAGGACGAACTGATGGTCGGCCGTTACATCGTGTCGGCGACGCTGAATTCTTATTACCACGACGCGGCCCAGGAAATTCAGCTTACGACCGAAGGCGCGAAGGTTAAGCTGACGCTTCCGCCGGCCTTCGGTACGCTGAAGGTGACAAGTACGCCTGACGGCTCTGAAGTACTGATTGACGACAAGCCGGTGGGCAGGACGCCGTACGCGGACGAAAGACTTAAGTCGGGGCAGTACCAGGTCGAGGTGCGTCGCGACCTGTATGCCCCGGCCCGTAAGGCGGTTACCGTTTCCGACGGCAATGTAACGGCTGAAATGTTTAACCTGTCGGCCGACTTCGGCAGCCTGGAAGTCAATTCGACCCCGCCCGGCGCGATGATTACGATTGACGGCAACTCGACGGGCGAGACCACTCCGGCGTCGTTTCCGCAACTTGGAACGGGGCTGCATATTGTAACGGTCGATCTGGATGGTTACGGCCGTCAGGTCGAAAACATCAAAGTTGTCGCGGGTGGGTCGGACAAGTTGGACCTTACCCTGGAGCCGAAGATGGGCCGCCTGACGGTGATGACGGTCGATGAAGCGGGCGATCCATGCGTCTCCACCCTTGAAATCGATGGCAACCTGGTGGGTCAGACGCCATGGAAGGGCGAGTTGATTGCGATCTCGCACAAGGTTGAAGCCCGATGTGGCGACGGCGCAAAGTCTGAAATGGTAACAGTCGAGCACAACGCGCAGAAATCACTGAAATTGCAGATGGAACCGTCAAAGGGCGGGCGCTGGGTTCGTATTCCCGGCGGCACGTTCCAGATGGGATCTAAGAAGGGTGAAGGCGATGAAACTCCAGTTCATTCTGTGACGCTTTCAGCATTTGAAATTTCCGCGACTGAAGTAACGGTCGCGCAATACAACAAGTGTGTGAAGCAGGGGGCCTGCACCGCCCCACACTGGGATGACAACACCTGCTGGATGTGGAATGGCAATGAGTGGGGGGATGGTACCATCCCGATCGAATTCAGGGATGATGACATGCCAGTGGTGTGCGTTGACTGGGACCAGGCCGTCGCCTACGCGAACTGGGTCGGTGGCCGGTTACCAACGGAAGCTGAATGGGAATATGCGGCCAGCAGTTGTGGTCAGATCAAAGAATATCCGTGGGGAACCAAAGCGGCGACTTGTGAAAAGGCGGTCATGCGGGATGACTTTTTTCAAAGAAAATCGAAAAATCCAAAGCCCGATGGATGCGGTCTGGAACGCCCCTGGCCGGTTTGTTCAAAATTGTCGGGAAATACAGTCCAGGGGCTTTGCGACATGGCTGGCAATGTCTGGGAATGGGTTTCCGACTGGTACTGGATCAGCGGTCCCGCGGGATTGTTTGACTGGCCATATGGCTATTCGAGCAAACCACAGACAAATCCCACCGGCCCTTCATCCGGCCAAAACCGGGTTGTTCGCGGTGGAGCCTGGAACAATGATTCTATGAACCTGCGGTTGAGCAAGCGCGAGGGTATTCGTCCCGGCCGCAGATCGAGTGGCGTCGGAATTCGGGTCGTCAGATAGTTTTTCCTGGTTTTCTTTGTCCTCTCCAACCGACTTCAGTCTTGCAGATAAGCGAATGTGCCCATGCAGTAACAGGGGTGCTGGACCGCAGCGGGCGGATGTAATCCGCCCGTACAAGGGCAGGGGCAAGGGCGGGGGCTGGGCGCCGTGCTGAACCGCAGCGGGCGGATGTAATCCGCCCGTACAAGGGCAGGGGCAGATCACAAAAACAAAAGCAGATTACAGGGGCAATGGCAGGGGCAGATTACCGGAACAAGGGCAGGGGCAGATTACCGGAACAAGGGCAGGGGCAAAGGGCGGGTTACTTCTTGTCGTCTTCCTTGGGGGCTTCGACGATGCCGGCTTCGGTGGTGATCATCAGGCCGGCAATGGACGCGGCGTTGGTCAGCGCCATGCGG
>JAKPTZ010000118.1 GCA_029555025.1 Deltaproteobacteria bacterium | reverse complement strand
GGGTTTCTGTCTACAGGTCGAGCAGTTCGAAAGCTTTCTGCTGGACAGGGGTTGGTTTGGAGTACTGGTCCCAGGTGGCCTCGGTGTCAGCGACCTGATAGGTGATGCGGGTCATGGCGGCCAGATGTTCCATCAGTGTGTGGAAGCTGTGGACCGGCAGACCGTCGGCCGTGGTTTTCCGGGACTTCTTGGCCTTTGCCGATGCGGACGCTTCCGGCTTGGCGACCGGGTCGCGGACCTGGCGGTCGGTGGGGACGCACTCGTCCTGGAAAAGCATCGGCGCCAGAGCCCGGCGCATGTGCCATTCGACGTAATACGCCAGCATGCAAAGAAAAAAGTGTGCCCGCACATGGTCTTCCGTCCGGTGAAAGATCGGCCGCACCCGGATGTCGATACCCTTCATGCACCGGAAAGCCTGCTCCACCTGGGCAAGCAGCTTGTACGTACGGACCACGTCGGCAGCGGAAATCCGGTCGGCAGGTTCGCTGGTCCGGATGATGTATATGCCGTCCAGGCATTCTTCCTGACGGATGGAGTCTTCGTTGCGGGACCATGCAAAAGTCCCGTCCGATATCTGCGTATTGAAGTGCTTCGCCATTTTGTAACGCGGCAGGACGGCCCCAAGCTTCATGCCGATTTCAGCGTCCGTCATCGGCGTCTGGGTGCGCTTTTCGACTTCCTTCGACAGCGCGGTCAGAAGCTTTTCCGTCGCGGCCAGCAGCTCGCCGCGCTTGCGGCGCCGCTCATCGGCAAGCAGAGGATTGAAACATGCCACAAGCCGCTCGCCGGGGAAGTCCGGGGACTGGATTTCGGCCAGATTGACTTCGTCAAACAACGACAGTTGCAGCGCGCCGCTGTTTACCAGCTTGCGGATATCTCCGGTCCGAAGCGCCGTTACCCACCCCATTCCGGGATTTTCCTTGAAGCTGCGGATGCGGGCACTGGTCAGCATCCCGCGGTCGCCCACAAGCACCACCTTTTCAAGACCGAAGCGCGTGCGGACTTTGATTATCTGCTCCGTCACCGTCGCAGGGTCACCGACGTTGCCGGGATAAACTTCCATCGCCACAGGCCGACCTTCCCGATCAGTCAGCAGACCGTATCCGATGATGCTGGCGCCGTGCCGCCCGTCCTTGTCATGACCGATCTGCGCCAGCGGGCATGCGTGACCCTCGTACAGGCTGTTGCTGGTGTCGTACAGTGCAAGCCCGCCTTCCGACAGATGCCGGCCAGCCAGCTTCTTTTCGATACGGGGCTGCGCGGCCAGAAGCCAGTCCAG
>JAKPTZ010000117.1 GCA_029555025.1 Deltaproteobacteria bacterium | reverse complement strand
GTCGTCGCCCCGGGCCATGCGGGCGGCGATGGCGGCCGAGAAGGTACATCCGGTCCCGTGGGTATTGCGGTCGCTGCCGCGCGGTCCGGAAATCGGAACCCAGTCGTCGCCCGAAAGCACGTAATCGACCGATTCGCCTTCGGGATTGACGGGGCTGTGCCCGCCCTTCATCACGACGACGCGCGGGCCCATGGCGCGGATGGCCACGGCGGCGGTGCGGAAGTCCATCACGGACTGGATTTTCCGGCCCCACAGGGCCTCGGCCTCCGGGACGTTCGGAGTCACGACGGTCGCCAGCGGAAACAGGCGATTGACCAGGGTATGGACCGCTTCAACTGCGATCAGGCGGTCGCCGTTCTTGGCGCACATCACCGGGTCGATGACCAGCCGCCGCACGTCGTGGAAGCGCAGCCTTTCGGCAACCGCCTCGACTATGTCCGAATCGACAAGCATCCCGGTCTTGACCACGTCGGCGCCCACGTCGAACAGGCAACTGTCGATCTGCAGGGCCACGAAGTCGGGGCGCACCGCGGCAACGCCCTGGACGCCGACCGTGTTTTCTGCCACGACGGCGGTCACCGCCGACTGCCCGAAGACGCCGAACCTGAAAAAGACCTTCAGGTCCGCCTGCAGACCGGCCCCGCCGCTGCAATCCGACCCGGCTATCGTCAGGCACGTTGCCAACGCCCCACCCTGCACTGCATTTACAAACATCAATCCTCCCTCCATCATCCTGCCGATACAAAATTTCGCACACAAACCGGATCTTTCACAGATCCAGCGACTGACAAAAACAAATTATTCA
The DNA here is from genome assembly GCA_029555025.1 of Deltaproteobacteria bacterium. Classification (GTDB taxonomy): domain Bacteria; phylum Myxococcota_A; class UBA9042; order DTJE01; family DTJE01; genus JAGOFO01. The sequence continues at coordinate 6,231 of JAKPTZ010000117.1, read as the reverse complement.
AGATTGGATTACGTCGTGTGAATTGGCCTCGGGTGACGGCTGCGGGCATCGAGTTGAAGTGACATCATTTATCAACAAACTTGGATATATATCATCGACAGTGCTAAGCACTCCGATGCTCCTCAAATTTTGTCAGGTGGCGCCGGGCCGTCGAACGAGTCATTTCGACACGCCTACCAGTCCGGCGCCACCAGGTGTTCTTCGTCCATCCTTGTGGATGGCACGGGTTTCGGGAAGATGGTCAATGCCCTGACACCGGGCGGACGTCCATGAACGTCCGCCATCACGCCTCTGGCCCGAGCTCGATAGACGGAAACCGTAGTTGTTGTTGCGGTTCGTCGGGTTGTTGTTGTTGCGGTTGGCGGAACGCGCGTTGTTCGCGTCGTTGTTCCATGACCCGCCACGTATTACCCGGTTTGAACCCGTCCATCCCGAAACCCCTGGCTCGGTGTAAACACCGATTTGCGCAAACCCATGGAACCGCAGTGCGCCAGATGCCCGATACGGCTGGCCATGGATCTGCAATAGTCATCAAGATCGATCAATTCGTCATCAAAATGGGACTGGAGACGCCGAACACCCCGGATGAACCTTATCCGCGACCTTGAATTCAATCTGATAACCCGTTTCCAGACCCTGAATCCAACGAATGATATTCCCTCGGACACCGGGGCAAGCAACGTGACTTCATCCTTGATTTGCAGCTTCAGCCGGTCTTCCAGGAATTCCACAACCCGACTGAAAGCACCCTGAAGTTCCGCTTTGTCATCGCCGAACATCAACCCGTCGTCCATGTATCTGACGTATGCGGGCATCCGCAGATCGTCCTTGATAAAATGGTCCAGGCAAGTGAGGTAGTAATTGGCAAAATGCTGACTGGTCAGGTTACCGATGGGAAGGCCCTTTCCCGTAGCCGAGCCCGGGGCGCCAGCATCGATGATCAAGTCTGTCAGCCACAGGATATCGGGATCTTTGACAACCCGCCTGATCAATCCCTTCAGGACGACATGATCCACCGTTTCGAAGAAGTGTCGAACGTCGAACTTCAGGAAATATCCGTATCGCCTGCCGAAATCCCGAACCCTGGCAAGGGCCTTGTGTGTTCCTTTTCCGTTGCGGCAGGCATAACTGTCGAATATCGAAACCCGCTCGAATATCGGTTCCAGGACGGCGCAGAGCGAATGTTGAACGATTCTGTCCCGAACGTGGGCCGACGAAATCATCCGGGCCTTGGGATCGGTGATCTGGAAGGTGACATAGGGCCGCGGCCGATACGTCCGTGACATCAATTCCCGCTGAAGTTCAATTACTTCCGGTTCAAGCCGGAAGGCGAGCCCCGCATATGCCGGCTTGACCCGCCGGCCCGCCAGCACACGGCCCGCGGCGTCACAAAGCGACAGAAAGGAAACAACGTCCGGGAAAAGATGGCCCACCCGTTTCATCGACGGGCCTGTTGTTTGATCCAGCCACCGAGCATCCTGCCGGCTTCGTCCAGTCCGCGAACAACGTGTTCATAACCGTTGTGGTCGATATACGCGCGCTTGTGACAGAGTCTTATCAGAACCCTCAACGTATCGATGGCGATGCTGACCTGCCGTAAATCCACCAGTTTGTTCTGCGAATACTGCGCACGAATCAGAAGCCCCAGAACATCAACTGCCAGGTTGTCAATCCTGTTGGTCAAGGTGAACCTGACGGACTTAGGAAACTTCTGCGTCCTCGTCAGCAGGTCGTCCAGAAGATTTTCCCAGAAAGCAAAAATGGGAAGGGTATCGCCGGCCAACGTTTTCACCATGAATCAAGACTGTGGCACCCGGTTTTCGGATATCAATGACGCCTTCACCAGAGCCAGGATATCTTCGCCGTATGAACCCACCTTGGCGTCACCGATCCCGGCAATCCCGTGCAGATCCGTCAGACTGGACGGCCTGGTTGTGGCGATGGCTGCCATCTGGCGGTTCGTCAACACCATGTATTTCGGCAGCCCGTCGCGGCTGGACCGATCCAGACGCCAGTTGCGAAGCGCATCGTAAAGATTTCGTTCATCCGGCCCAAGATCGGACCTCCAATCCTTCCGGGTATTCTGGTCGGTGGTGGGCCGCAGAAAGTCTTCTTCGATGTCACGGTACCGGATCAAAAGTGCCAGGGTCGGCAAACCTTCATAATTGAAAAGATAATCCGACACGTCGATTATTTCACGGCCTTCCTGGAAATCGGCCAGTGCGGTGTCGTCAAAAACACCGGCCGCCGGATCAAGCCGCAAGGCCAACAACTTCAGCTTCATATCCTTTCGACCCATCAAAATCACCGCCGGTTTGCGCCGGCCCCGGCGGGCCTTGACGCGGCCCGCTGGCGCAACCCGGCGGTAGCCACAAGGCACCACAGCCGCACCAAGGAACCAAGGATCCAAGCACCAAGAACCTACGGAATTGACCTCGATAGACGGAAACCGTAGCTGTTGTAGCGGTACGCCGGGTTGTCGTAGCCGCGGTAGGCGGAACGCGCGTAGTACGCGTCGTTGAACCAAGACCCGCCACGTACTACCCGGGTAGAACCCGCTGGTCCAAGCGGATCCGTACATCCATCGGCACACGTCGTATAGTAATCGGAACCATACCAATCATTGGTCCATTCCCAGACATTACCGTGCACGTCGTAAAGTCCGAAGGCATTTGCCAGCAGTTCGGCAACCGGATGCGTCTTGCTGCCGGAATTAAACCCGTACCATGCGACCTCGGGAAGGTTGATTCCGAACGGATCACCCGATCCGCAAATTTCAACCCCACCAAGCCCGACATTTCCGCCGGACCAGTACGCGGTATCGGTTCCGGCCCGGGCGGCGTATTCCCATTCCGCCTCGGTCGGCAGGCGATAACCGTTGCATTCCAGCCCCTTGAAATTGACGCTGCACGAAAGTCCGTTGCCGGGCGTGCCGGAACAATTCTGAATCGTGTAACAAAGATCAAATCCTTCGGCGTCCGACAACAAGTTAGCGTAATAAACCGCATCGTACCAGTTGACATATTCGACCGGACAATCGGTTCCGCATGACTGAAAACTGGATGGATTGTTGCCGACCAGCGCCTCCCACTCGCCCTGTGTCACTTCGGTCTGCTTCATGTAAAACGAGCGGGTGATCGTGACATCGTGCACCGGGCCTTCGTTGCTGGAACGGCACGGTTCGGTATCGGGTGACCCCATCTGGAACGTGCCGGCCGGAATCAGGCACCAGCCATTGGAACAGCCGGAAGTGACGGCCGAACAGTGGCCGTTCGCCAGACAAACCCCGCCGCCGCAGCCGGGCGTGCACTGGCCGCCGCAGCCGTCGGAACCGCATTCACGGCCGGCGCAGTCCGGGATGCATGTGCCCTTTGAAAAATTGATGGTCGCGGAATCGACCAGCAAGGCCGGGTTATCGGCGTCCAGCGCCCACAATCCGATGGTGTATGAACCGGAAGACCACATGGCGGTCGAAATGGTATCAACATTCCATTGATAATCCGCGACGCCCGGCAGGACCGATTTTCGGGACACCTCGACACCGGTCGGGCCGGAAATGACCACGGTCGCCTTTGCCACGGCGGTGTCGTCGACAACGTGCGCCACGATGGAAAGGTTACCTGTGACCGTTGACTGATCGCCTGGAAGAAGAATGGCGCCGGCCGGGGACGGATTGGCCGCCGACAGACAGTTGTAAGTGCTGCGCGGGGCGTCCCAAAGACATTCCTTGTCGATGCCCACACAGTCCACATAAGTTTCCTGTGGCCTGGTGTCGCACGTCCATAAGACGCCGGATTCGCACCGACGCATGGCGACCCCGAAGCACTGACCGCCGCAACCATCGTCATCACCACATGACTTGCCGGTGCAATCTGCCAGACAGCCGCCGATGCACTGATCGGTGGCCGGGTCGAAAGTCATGTCATCCGAAGCGCAGGCGGCAAGAATCCGGTCAATCACACCCATGGCATCAAGCATGGGATATGAATTGCCGCCCAGGTCGCCGACAACGCCGGCGGCGGTACGCGAACCGTCCAACACCGCATCCACGATTTCAACGGACGAAAGTTCCGGATAAACCGACCATGCCAGGGCCGCGACACCTGTTACATACGGGGCCGAATAAGAGGTCCCGGCCTTACGCGTCGATGAACCAAGAACGGTGATATCCCTGGTCGTGGAACCGTCGCCACCCGGGGCGGCGATGTCAAGCGAACCCTGATTTGAAAAAGGTGATACTGCCCCCGATGACGTAAGGGCGCCGACGGTCAGAATCCGATCCTTGACCGAAGGTTCATCGACATCCATCGAAACGGCTGCAAACGCCGCATTTGCAAGGGCCTCGTTGCCCGCGGCCTGCACCAGAATCCAATCATATTTGTTCAGCGCCTTCAGTTCCGCGTTCCAGACCTGTTGCCGCACGGCGCGAACCTCCATCGCGGTTCCGTTCAATTCAGGCTCCATGCCGGCGCTGAATGGACATGTCCATGGTTCGGCATTGCCGCACTTATCAACCCGGAAACGGGTGCCGGCGCTGTAGTTGATGACTTTGATGCCGAGCTTGAGCAAAGCCTTCATACATTCAAAAAAGCCCGTATCCGTTCCGTCGGCCTCGCAGTAATAAAGATCGGCATTCCAAAGCACGCCGGTCAGTCCAGTGGAATTGTTTCCGACGGCGGCCAGCACGCCTGAAGTTTCCCGACCGTGCGTCGATGTTCCGGGATTGGAACGCAGTAATTTCGCCTTGAACGACAGGTCTGAATGGCCTGGATCACCGAAATCGATAACGCCAACCTTGATTTTCTTTGTCCCAGTAGTGACGGCCCAGACATCGGGCGCGCTGATCATTTTCAACGGCCAGTTGCTTTCCAGAACCGATGAATCATCCCAGGACACGGGGCCCCAGCCGGTGTCATTCGGTTCATTGATTTCGTCCGGATTGGAAATCCATACGTAGTCGACGACCGACACGTCGGCAAGCGCGGCAAGGGATTCGACGATCGCCGACAACTCGGCGGCGGTCGGCGGCCCATCAAACGAAACCTGGTATCTGCGAACCGCCGGCTGGTATGCGGTTATCCGGCCCCCAAGATCGACGATTGCTGCCATAAGTGCCGCGGCGTCATGCTGTTCAACAGCGTAAACCACCAGTTCCCCGGGAACATATTCGGCGCCGACATCAGGATGGACTTCGGCAATTTCCGTGTTGGACTGGCTAATTTCAGGGATCGCGCCTTCCGGGGCTGCGACACAGGAAAGACCGACGGCGACGGATTCACCGCCGCATATGCAGACCGGGCTGCCGTTCCCGGATTCGACGCAGGTTCCAAGGCCGTTGCAGTCCACATCGACACACACGTTGCCTTCCGGCAGGCAGCGTCCCGATTCCGACACGAAGCCGGGATTGCAGACGCACATTGGACCGCCCACCGATGCCACGCAGAAGCCCTCGCCGTCGCAGGTGACGCCGGCGCAGGGGTCGGCAACAGGTTCACAGGCCAGCCCGTTGGCGGCGTATCCGGTGTCGCAGATGCAAAGCGAGCCCGACGTGGTGACCACGCAGGCACCGTGACCTGAACAGGCGTCGGTGCCGCACGGTTCGCCAGTGGCGACACATGCCGCACCATCCGACTGATACCCGGGCCGGCAGACGCAGACGGGGGTATCACCGCTTGCCACCGCGCAGATCCCGTCGCCCGCGCAGACAATTCCGGAGCAGGCATCGACTTCCGGCGCTTCCTTGCAAGTCCCGTCCTGGAAAACAAATCCGTCTTCACAAACGCAGAGGTACGTTTCCGAGCCGATGACACACTGCCCGTGTCCCGCACAATCGACGCCTTCGCAGGTGTTTGTCAGTCCGGCCCCACCAGTACATCCGACGACAAACAAGGCCACAACAAGTTGAAACGAAATGAACAACGGATGTCGCATTGAACGCCCCTGAAAAACCTTTGGCTGCACCGTAACCCAACCGGCACTGATGATCAAGAGTCGCATTGTCAGAAAGTGAGCAGATGATGGACCAGAAGATCGCAGGTCTGACACCCACTCCGCAACCTGCCGTTTCAATTGACCCGCCAGCGCGTTTGGGCTAGCCTAATGCCGCTATGAAGCTGACTTCAACAGTTAAGGGCAATTCATTCACGTTTCCGGACGTAAAGGCCGTGATGGCGCGGGCCAACGAGCTGAAGTCCGGCGACGAACTGGCCGGCGTGGCGGCGACTTCCGACA
>JAKPTZ010000110.1 GCA_029555025.1 Deltaproteobacteria bacterium | reverse complement strand
TCAAGCCACGCAAGGATGGCCTGATTGCCCCTGACGACCTCCTGGATGACGGCGTCGTGGACCAGCAGGACCGCATCGCCGCAACGCGCCAGCACCGGGCGTATCTCGGCGCAGACTTCGGCGATATGTCGTGGCGACATGGTTCCGGACGTATCCAGGGAAATAACCACCGAAGGCATGGGGTCGCGGCGCAGACCGGGCACGATGAACCCCTGGTCAAGCCAGCGGCGGTGCGGGCGTGCCAGTGTGTACTCGTCGCGACCCAGACTGCTTTCGACAATCCTGCGAAATGCCGCCTGCCAGGTTTCTTCCCTGACCCCGGCCATTTGACTGCCCATCAAGCGGCGAAGATCGCCGGGTATATACCCCGGACTGTCGCACCGTTCGGCGTACTGGAAAGCGCGGGCGACCGGACCGGAAACCGGGGAATCCTGGGCGCCGCTTCCATTTCCGCCCGACCGGGCATCCCCACCCGCCTGGTCCGCCGGCACATGGATGTCGTACGACTCGGGGCGTCGGTCCAGACGAACCGGCCCTGCTTCCCCGAATGACAGGTCCACTTCCACCAGGTGCTCGGAGTCGTCCCACATCGGGTTTTCGCGCAGTTCTTCATAGATGGCTTCCGTGGTCAGTTCATCGAAGTCCGGGTTCAGCAGGGGCGCGATTCGGCCCACCGTCGGCAAAAACTTAACCGGCGGCGTGTAAAGCGGCAGACCGTCTGCAGGGTCGGTGATGGCCGCGACGATGCGGTTCACGGCATAATCACAGGCGGCGTTCCACACCGACGCCTTGCGACCGCGGCGTCGTTCCAGGTTCTGAAGCACGATGTGGCCGACCTCGTGGGCCATTACGAATCCCAGTTCGTCAAGCGTCAGGTACTGGGTCAGCGTCGGGTTGTACCAGATGCGGCGTTCGCAGTCCGTGGCCGCCAGCGACGGCAGTTCGACCGCCGGGATAAGCTCGGTTTCGATCAGCAGGTATCCCCAGAACGGGTGATTGACAGTCAACTGCATCCTGATGGCCGCGGTCCGCCGCTTCTCCCTGGCGATTACTTCGTCCCGCGAAGGCTGTTTACTGGCTGGCGGCGCCATCATTTGCCCCCCGTCAGCCCGATATGGATGGATGCCAGATCGGCCGCCAGAATGCGGTATTCCGGCACGGCCCGCAGGCGGGTCAGCAGTCCGGAGCCCTTCAGGCGCCGCAGGAACAGGAAGGCGAATTCCGGGTCCAGGCCGGATGACCGCAGGAAACGCACGACGTTCGGCAGGGCGGCTTCGGGCACGTCAGGCCTGCGCGCGAGCCAGTCCGCCACCGTCAGGACCGCCGCGTGGACAAACGACGGATCCTTGTTCGCCGGCGTCTTGAAATGCATCGGCTCGCCATCCAGGATCACGGCACCGGGATCGACCCGTTCAAAGATCGTCAGGAACGAACTGAACCGTTCGGCCGCGTCGATTCCGACACACGCGGCCACGACCCTGCGGCGATCGCCCGGACGCGCCCCGGTCAGGGCCCGGCTGGCCATCTCCCACGTCCTGGGCGACGGAAACACCATGGCGTCCCTGCGGCGGTCATAAAGCACGCCTTCGCCGCCCCTGCCGATGTACGCGGTGACAGCGTCGTCAATCCCGGCCCGGCTGGCCCAGCGCATCCACGAATCGGCGTCCACGCGCATCGTGAAGTGGGCGAACCGGTTGGCCAGCGCCGACGACATTGGCGACACGATGGCGTTGTCTTCTTCCAGATTGCCGGCGGCCAGCACGACCGTCCCCGGGTGGAACACGAACGGGCCGACTCGGCGCTCGAGCACAATCTGGTATGCGGCCGCCTGATGCAGTTTGGTCACGGCCGCATTGATTTCGTCCAGGAATACAAAACCCGGCCTTTCGCAGACCTGCCGCACCCAGTCCGGGGCCAGCAGGGACATGCAGGTGCGATCGGCATCCGGGTAATACACTCCGGCAATTTCGGCCGGGTCGCGCTGTGCCAGGCGGATATCGATCATCGGCAGTTCCATCCGGGCCGCAAGTTCCTTCGCCAGCGACGACTTGCCGACACCGGGGTGGCCGCGTACCAGCACGGACAGCCCGCCCAGCAGAAGGGCTTCAACCATCGGGCAAAGCTCGTCGTACGAATAACCGTCGGGCCTGACCGGGTCGCCAGTCAGATCAGGAAGGGGCGCTTCAGGGGCATCGTCCATGACTTCGGCGCGGTCATCGGCGAGTTCGGCGCAGTTATCCGTAACTTCGGCGAAATCGGCCCCGTCTTCGTCATCAATGTTCACAGCAGCAGATCTATCAACTGGCATCTCAGTTCCTCCTCTTTCACAAGCACCGCGACCACATGCCGACACCAGGGTCCGCGCCCCAGCCGGACTTCCGTCCAGTAGCTGGTACAAGTGCATGTCGGAGCCTGCCCCCAATCGAGGTCTGCCGTCACCGTGTTTTTGTCGGTTCTTTCGATGACCGAAAAGCTGACCAGGCGACCGGTTATGGGTCCGGCACCGGCGTTGGCACCGGCATCCTCCCCGCCACCGGCCGCGTCGCCACCCCTGGCAGCGCCACTGTCACCGCCCCCGGCCCCGTCATGCCTGACGAACCGCGAATGCCGCAACGTTCCCCTTGCCCGTTCAAGCAGTTGTGAATCAACCGCATCCATGTCCCTTCTTGCCATTCCTGCCTCCGTGAATGTTGGCAACCAGGGTACCTACTGGGGAGTTGAAAGATCTAAGCGGGATTTCTTTCGGGATCAGCGACCGACAAGAAAATGGTCTTGTCACCACCTTGGCAAGCTGTTATGACTTGACGAACCAGATGACACAACATGATTCGGCGGCCATCAAATGGTGAATTCCTGATAGGGGCATAATCGCATGACAGACATTAAGACGGACAAGGGGCTGGCGGTTGGCGCCGCGAAGTTGGAGCAAGTTAAGATTCGACTGGCCAATCTGCAGACGGACAATGATCGGGTCGGTTACGCCAGGGAAGTGAAGCGACTTGCCAAAACCATCGAAAATGGCCGCGATCCAGCAATGCTGGGGCCGTCGCTTGATATCTGCCTTGCCGGGATTTCACAATTACTTGAGTACGGCCGATCAGCGTCGGCGCGGGCGGCGCTCGATCTGCTCTGGAAACCCATTAAACGCGTTAAGGGTGAAAACCCTGTTAATGGCCGCTTCCTACAGGGGTGGGCGCTGACGATTCTTGGCGACATCGAATCCGGGGACCTTGCCATGGGTACCGCACTGAAGACGTACCGCAAGGCCGTCGCGACTTTGTCGTACCAGAATTCCCCCGCTTTCTATCTTCCAAACGCCCTGATTCGAAAAGGCTTTGCCGAACTGACCCTTGGCAAAATTGCCACAGCCAGGAAGACACTCGAAAATGCCCGCGCACTGTTGCAACGGCATATCGATGACAACAGGACGGCCGCGTATACGGTTCTGCAGATGGCAACCACCCTTTCACTGCTGGGATACACATGGCTGCTGTCCGGCAGAAATCTCGCCAAGGCCAGGGACCTATTCACACAGTCCTGCGAGCTCTGCCGCACGTCGTCCGACCGCAAGCTGTTCGAAGACGAATTCAAACTGGCTGAAATTTCGGCCCTGTCGGGAATCAGCAGTGTCGACTTCATGCAGAAACAATATGGGCAGGCAGAAGAGCACGCCCTGCAGGTCGCCAATGCGCTGCGTGAGATTATCAAATCCGTACCGGGCGACGTCCAAGTCGCACAACTTGCGCCGAAGGCACTGATAAAGCTGGCTGCGATGACACGGGACCCCGGGCGGCACGATGTGACCTCCGACATCTTTGCCGAGGCACGGGGCCTGCTTTCCCACCTTGAACAGATCCTTGAAATCCCAACCACAGCCCGCCATGCCATGGCAGTAAATTCAATAGTTCGCGCAAGGGTTGCGTGGGATAACGGCAAACCACTGGGATGCCAATTCAACGCGCACGCTGGCCTGAAGATGCTGACGAAGCTTTCCACCAAAGTCAAAGAACCAGATTTCATCGCCCGCGAAATCGAAAGGCTCTGCGGGACACTCCCGGGTGCCACCGACCACCCCTTAATCAACATCTCGGGCCTAAAGCCAGAAGAACCAATCCGCGGCCAATCCGCCATCGTTCAGGCCCTGCCGCCGGTGACGGATATTGCGGACATGGTTGAAATTCTGGGGTGGATGGGGATTTAGTGCGGCGATGGAAGGACGGATGACCCTGAGACAATCAAATAGGAGAGCGTTCAATGAGTTCTGAAGAAAACCACAAAACATATCCCTGGGTGCCGTTCTTAATGGAGGTGGCCGACCGGTTGATGGCATTCGAGGATAAGCAAAAGCAAGATGATCTGCTGACGAAGTTCAATGAAATATCCCGTGAAATTCATTTTCCGTCAGACAAGGGAAAGCAACCGGCCCGGTGGAACAGGGGGGAATGCGAATTTCTGAACCCCTTCATGATTGTTAACGACTTCGCTGCGGTGTGTGGCCCAGTTGAGCCCGCAGAGCCAACAGATCGTCTGGTCCGCGCAGCTCGCGTACGGAGAGCGACAGAGTTGGCCAAGTTTTTGGGCATTGCGGAACCTGAAGATCAATTCGAACGCATACGTCGCGGATCAGCGGATAATTATCCATCCGAGTTGGCCTTCGTTGTTGCCGTCCCCTTGTTTGAACGACTTGATCAAGAAAACAACGAACAACTTTGGGGACTTGCCAAATCGGCGATTGCATACGCGGACAAACCCGAAAACAGTCAATATCAACACTTCACCAGTCTATTTAATCAAGTTACTGGATTTGGGTGGAAGAGGAGAAAGAAAGGCGACAAGAGACCTGGCGTGGATAGTTGTGGTTGGGGTATAACACTTCTCCTTCACCAGATTCGACCTGAAGTTTTTCCTGCTCTCCACGATGAAGGCTCAAGGAAGTACATTTACAACGACTTAAAACCGGCGCTTGAACTTGGGGATGCCCTTAAGAGCAGTGAAATGCATCATTCCTGCTCCGGCGAGGCATATCTCCAACTTGGTGGGTGGCTTAGAGATTCTGTCTTCAACGGAGATTTGGTTCACTCATTCCCGGAACTTTCGCTTCGTCGCTTGGACAAGACCATCCTTTGGCGTGAAGACTGCGTATCTGATTCGGCAGGGCAGAGCATTTGGTTGGAATCCCGCACGAGTGATGATAACGGCGGCGATGGATGGACTCGGGGAGTTCGGCTGTGGGCCCCGACTCTCAAAACGTCAAACAATGAAAACTGGCGGTATTGGGACCTGCTGAACCTTGTCAAGAAAGATGACCTGGTCATTCATCTGGTTCAAAGAGGCAAAGATTGGTTTTTTGAGGGCTATTCCAGAGCAGCCTCCGACGGAAGGACTAACCATGAGAGTGAAGAACCTCCCATGCCCGGCAAATGGCGTAGCCCCAAATACTATATGGCGGACTTAGCCAAGTTCCAGATAATTGCAGAAAAAAGCGAAGCGGAACTGTATTCAGTTCAGGATGCAGCTTTGCGTAGCTACTACGCAGAAAACAAAACCAAGAAGAAGCCTAGAAAGAGACTGCTATTTTATTGCCTTAAGAAAAGCGGCCGACTTGAACACCAAGAGGGTTCATATCTTTCACACGTTGACGACAAGCTTTGGAAAATACTCAATTCATATTTGAATATTGATTGGGGGGATTGTTGCCGCTCGTCGTGATCCGTAGAAATCTGGACATCGTGGTCGGTGTTGTCTGAGGGTCGGCGGGAGCCGACCCTATCTTCCGCTGCCCGGTTCGGTGTCTTACTCGTCCTGTTCGTCCGGTTGGCCTTTACGTTCCTG
>JAKPTZ010000106.1 GCA_029555025.1 Deltaproteobacteria bacterium | reverse complement strand
CTGTTCCGGGGCGATGCCCGAGAACTTGAACTTGTTGTTGGCAAGCCAGGTCGGACTGGCGCCGATTTCCAGTTGTCTGGCAAACTTCAGATTCTTTGACAGAAGCCTGCGCCCTTCGGATCCGTCGGCGCAACGCCGGATGACGTCCGGGTCGATACCGTTGACCGCGCAACTCTTCCAGTCGGACGATTTGATGTCCCTGTTACGGCATATGATGTAGTCCAGGTACCTGTAGTCCCCGGGGTAGTAATTGATGGCGCATAATTGTCTTATGTTTTCATCGACTTCAGGCTGGCCGTGCAGCGCCTTGAAGGTACCGTCAGGCATTTCGTCGGCGATGTAGTTGATGTTGACGGTAATGCCGTCGCTCTTGAACGCCCGGATCAATTCCGGAAGTGCGTTGAGCGCCTTCACGCCGAACGGGCACTGGGACATCACAAACAGATCCAGCCTGCGCGCGATTTCGGAACGACAATCGGAAGAACCATCACAGCCGGAGTCCCTGCAGTCAACCCTTCCGTCACCGTTGTCGTCCACGCCGTTGTCGCAGATTTCGGCGGTCGGATCGAACTTCGCGCCAACCTGCAGCAGCTTGTACTGACCGGCATCGACGATAAAACGCTTGATTTGGTCAAAACCGGCGTCTTCGGCCACGACTGGATCAAACAGGAATGCGGGCAGCAGCTTCACGCCCTGATCCTTCAGGCTGTCGTACAGCGCCCGGCCTTCCGGATCCGAGTAATCGAGGGTCTTCGGTTCAAGTCCGGGGAACATGTTCTTCAACTGGCCAAGGATCCTGTCGGGGAAGCACTTCGTACAGCGCCTGTCGGACAGGACGGTGACGACGATCTTCTTCGGTTCCGGGATGTTCGCGCAGACGGCCGGCTTTTTTGCCTTGAACGCGTTGCAAATCGAACGCATGAAGTCGTTCTCGGTGCGGCCACCCTGGTACTTCTCGCCGTTTAAGAACATCGTCGGGGATCCGCGGGCGCCAGCCTCCTTTGATGCCTTGAAGGAAGCTGACAGCAGGTCGGTGCCTTCCTGACCTTCGGCGCACGCCTTGATCGGGGCCGGGTCAATCCCGGCCTCGGTCGCGCACTTTTCGAAATTCTGTGGAATGTTGCGCATGTCGTTGGCCATGCAGACGACTACGTCCATGTAGTTGGCCGGGGCATACTTCATTGCGCACAACTGCAGTTTGTCCCCCATGACTTCGTTGGCGCCGTGCATCGATGTCAGATTTCCCGGTTCAGGTTCGTCACCGATGTAATGCATTTTGAAATCAACCGCGTTTCCGAGGGTCTTCAGCACGGGGGCAATACCCTTCTGGACCTGCGCACCGAATGGACACTGGGACATAATGTGCATTGAAAACTGAACCTTTTCAGAAGGTTCACCGCCGGAAAGCAACCCGCCGGACGACATGGGGCCGGATTCGCCGGACCCGATCCCGAACAGACCGAACCCCGCGCCGATCGCAATCCCGACAACACCAAGGACAATCCATGGCCAGATTTTCCGGCCACGTGGCGGTTTGGCGTGGACGACCTGGGGAACCACCGGAACGAAATCCGACTTTTCGGCAAACCTGTCCGTGTCAGGTTCGGATCTGACGCCGGAATCACCCGCGGTTACCCGAATCCCCAACAGACTGACGTCGGCATCACGCTGCGCCGGGACGTGCGATCCAATCGGCCTTCCAAAGGCTTCAGGCGGTGTAATCGGCACACCCGCCGGGCTGGCCGGGGCCTGCGCGGCCCGGCCGGTGGCTGGAAGTTCAATCCCGAGCCTTGTCGAATCAAGGCCGGCCTGTCCATCCCCGAGCTGGCTGGAAAGAAGATCCCGCCGCGAAAGGCTGGCAGACAGTTCCATTCCATCTGCGGGGCGCAATGCCGGGTCGCGGGAAAGCGTATTCATCACGACGGCCGCAAGTTGCGGGGGCACCGCCGGCGCAAATTCCCTTATATCGGGCAATCCCCGATCATGCGCGCGGACGATCGAAAGAACCAGGGCGACAAGCGAGGACTCGTCTTCAGGAAGGTCATACGGCAGCCTTCCGGTAAGCATTCGATACATGACCACGCCAAGCGCGTACACGTCGGATCGTGTCGAGGCCCTTTTCCCGTCAAGGACTTCCGGGGCCATGTATGCCGGCGTCCCGACCGCCTTGCCCGCCGCCGTCATCGATCTGTCGCCAAGTGTCCTGGCCAGACCGAAATCCAGGATCTTCACATGGCCGCCGTCAAGGACATGGATATTCCCCGGCTTAACGTCCCTGTGCAGCACCGGTTCCGCCTGGGTATGGGCGTACCCAAGACCGGCCGCGGCCTGGCGCGCAAGATTGACCACATCCTGGGGATTCCATGGATGCGGCCTTTCCAGAAGCAGCTTTTCCAGCGACTTCCCGGTAAGAAGCTCCATCGGCAGATACAGGTTTCCGCCTTCCTCGAACGGCGTCTCGACCTCGATGATGTTTGGATGTCGAAGGCGCTTCAGCACGGTGACTTCGGAAAGAAAGCGCGCCCTTGATTCGGAATCCTGGCTCAATTCGGGACGAATGACCTTTACGGCCCAGTCGCCCGGAAGCATCTGATGCCTGGCACGCCAGACGATGCCCATGCCGCCCCGGCCAATCTCGTCGATCAAAACCCATTCCCTTACGCTTATCGACATCTTGTTCCCTCTCTCAGATCACGTCGCGAACCACCCGAATCCCCAGTGAACAACTGCTCTTGCCGTACTCGAGCCTGTACCTGTTTGACAGGCGGAGAACCGAGGCACCGTCGTCCCAGCTTGAGCCGCGGTTGACCCGGAACTTTCCGGATGGATACCTGCGCGCGCTTCCGTCGGACGGCGCGCCGGAATAGCTGTTATGGTAAACGTCCTCGCAATGCTCCCAGACGTTGCCAACCATGTCGTACAGCCCGTTGGCATTCGGTCGCTTGCGTCCGACCGCACTGGTGCTTCCGTATGAATTGTCTCGATACCAGGCGATGTCACCAGGACTGCCGTAAAGGTCGGCCGTCACGCCGGCCCTGGCCGCGAATTCCCATTCGGCTTCACTTGGAAGCCTGCCGCCAACCCATCTGGCAAAAGCGGAAGCCTGTTCCCAGTCAACGCACACAACCGGGTTGGACGCACCCCTGAACGGCTGGGGAAGCACCCTGGAAGACCAGACCCCGTCGATATAGACGCGGCAAGTTCCGTCATCGAAATGTGGACGGCTGCACGCACCGGCATCGACGCACTTCTGGTACTGTTCGATCGTGACCTCGGTCGCGGACATGCTGAAACTCTTGACCGTGACGAAATGCGTCGGCTGCTCGTCCGATTGTCCCGTGGATGAACCCATCCAGAAACCGCCTCCTTCAATCCTGACCCAGTTGATTCCGGCGATCTTGTCGGGCGAAGGGGGCTCTGGGGCAACCACAACAGCGGCCTGCCTCGCGGCTTCGTCACGGGCTTCCTTCCAGGATTGATACATGGTGAAGCCGACTATTCCACCCGCGACAACCACCATCGCCACACCGACGATAATCAGGTTGCGCAAGGTCAGAACCCCGGCAATCCCGGGGGGAAGTCGGTCATAAATCCGACCTGGCATACCAATGACAACCGACAGGGCGCCACGCATCCACGACGGTACCCATCCCGGCATGCCCGCCGCGGCACGCGTGCCCGATCCGCCGCGGCGACGGACATCCGGCGAATCATCAAGCGCCGGAAGTTCAATCCGAATGCCCGCAAGGATATCGGGGACACCCGGACATCCAGGAACGAAACCCGCACCGGCCATCGGCCGTTCAACACATCCGCTGGACGAATGACCGGACTGTTCCGAAGGTGCCGAAAAAGCCCAGGCGGCCCTGCCCTGTTCCTGGCTTGATCCCGATGAGACATGGATGCCAAGCGACGTCGCGTCGTAATCGACCGCGGCGGGTGATGCTGCCTTCACCGACATGCCCGGACGGGACTGAACGGACGGACTTGACTGGACGGACGGCGGATAGAGCCTGGCCAGGCGACTTTCAAACTCGGCGGCATCCGCGGGTCGTTCAGACGGATCGGCGGCCAGGGCAGACATCACGACGCCGGCAAGATCCGACGACACGGCCGGGGCATACTGACGGACATCGACCAGGCCCGATGCATGGGCCCGCGATACGGCAAGCACAATCGCCATTGCCGAGGCCGAATCCTCGTCCGGCATGTTGAACGGCATCCTTCCGGCCAGCAGGCGGTAAAGCACGATTCCAAGCCCGTAAACGTCTGACTGCGGCGTGGCGCGCTTTCCGTCAAGCACCTCCGGCGCCATGTAAGCCGGCGTGCCAACCGCAAGGCCGCGCGACGTGGTGGACTTCTCGCCAAGAGTTCTGGCAAGACCGAAATCGACAACCTTCACCCGGCCATCCGAAAGGATGTGAATATTTCCCGGCTTCACGTCACGATGAAGAACCGGTGGCTTCTGCCTGTGCCCGAAACCGATGCCGGCCGCTGCCTGCCTTATGATGGCAACCGCGGCTGCGGGCTCCCACGAACCGGGACGTGCCGCAAGCACCTTTTCCAGGGACTGTCCGGCAAGGAATTCCATCGGAAGGTACAGTTCGCCACCTTCCTGAAACGGCGAATCAACTTCGACCACGTTGGGATGACGCAACCGCTTAAGGACGGTCACCTCGGAAAGGAAGCGATCACGGGTTTCCGCATCCGAACTCAGTTCGGGACGGATGACCTTCACGGCCCAGTCGCCCGGCAGAATCATATGACGGGCCCGCCAGACCACACCCATTCCACCTCGCCCGACCTCCTCCAGAAGCGTCCACTCCCGAACCTTCTTCGGCATCCTGCCCTCCTTACCGGACTCTTTTGGTTCGGTGCAGTTTTATCACAAAGGGTCACACTTTTTCACGTAATTATTTGCTGTGACGTGGGTGTTCGGACAGTGTTTTGCAGTCGCGTCAGAAGTTCAGGATGACCGCGAGCTGGCCGAAGTAGATGTTGTCCCTGGCCTTCAGGTCGATGCTGTTGACCAGCGCAGCGCCGGCGGCGCCGGGGACGATCAGGCCGGCGATGGCCTGGATGCGAATCAGGTCGTGCATCAGTTCGGCGTCAAATACCAGTTCGTTCTCGCTGCCGACGAATGATCCACCAAGAGCGTTCGATGGATTCAACACAAAAAGGGCCGCCGTGACGAAGCCCAGCTTCATGTAATCCACCGGCTTGTAATAAAGCCCCAGATCAAGGGCTCCCATGCCGGCCACGGTCGTATTGAATCCACCATCACGGCTGGCAATTCTTTCGTCGAAGTTGTTCCCCAGGTCACGGGATTCGTTTTCCGAAAGCAGGATGGACATGCCCGGGCGCTTGCCGGACCACATGAAGGCAAGCTGGTCGTTGCCGTTTGAGTCGTCATCCCCGGAAAGGACTGTTCCCGAAGCCTTCAGTTCAAAATGCTTCAGGTTCACGCCGCCGGAAGCGACCACGCCCCACGCCCCATGCAGCGCATCGCCACCGTCAGAGGCCGAATTTTCAAGGCTTCCGACCTGGCCGATGACTGCCAGCCTGGCATCCCAGCACTTCTTTTCAAGGGCGAATCCCGCCGAGAGCACCCCGACATGGCGGTACTGTCCAACCGTGGAAAGATCACCAAGGTAATAGGCGCCGGCCTGAATCTTCGCCCAGCGGTTGAAAACCCACTGCCCGTCGATACCGGCGATATACACGTCGTTCTTCAGGCTGTTTTCGGTCAGATCCCAGCCCTCATACGTCTGATCCGGCATCTGGCCGCCAAACAGACGCAAATGACTCGAGCGTTCCGGGCCATAACGGAAGGCGGCCGCGCCAAACCAGTGGTTCAGGAACAGGCCGGATACGTCCTCGATATGCTGGTATCCAAGCCGTACCGCCAGTTGCCTGTAAAGAACCTCGCCGTAAAGCTCCCGCTGACGGATGCCGAACGATTCCGGTTCCTTTGCCTTGCCGTCAGCGCCAAGCGTCGCATCCGGCGAATTACGACTCCACAGATCCAGGCCAAGCTCAAGTTCCCAGTAAAAGCGGAAGACCTTGTTCAGCTTGACCGTCAACTGCGGCTTCAGGAAGGTTCCGAACAGTCCGGTCGAACGGTCGTACGGGTCATCAAGGGGCTTGCTGCGATCGAAATCGCTGTCGTTTGAGTACTGGAACATCGTCGCAAGCTGGAATCCGATATCGACGTGCTTGGAATAAAAGGCGTCTATCTTCGGACGGGGATCGCGACCGAACGCCTTGTCGGCGTCGGACTTATGAGCGGCACCGTCCGAGTCACCACCGGCGGCGCTTTCGGCATCGGAATTGGCTTCACCGCCGGCCGATTCGCCAGAGCCGTCGGATTCGATGGACTCGTCCTGGCTCGGGGCGGCTTCGGGCGCGGATTCCACGGCGGCATCCTGGACTGGCTCCCGGACGGGTTCCTGGCCCGCATCCTGAACGACCTCGTGGCCCGCTTCCTGGGAAATTGCGGCGTGCCCGGCAAGGACGGCCACGGAGAAAACGACAATCGGGAAAATGATGCGTTTCATCTGCGTGCCCTCCTATTGCCTGTCCCCGACGACCTTCTGGCCATCGAAGTTGAAGAAATACGCCCATCCCTTGTTTTCCCGACCTTCGGCCGGGCGCCTGATCGTGACTTCATGCGTCACGCCCGGCTCGTCATTTGTCGGATAGTGGTAAAGCGTCTGCAAATCGGGGTCGAACGTCGCCCACCCGTCCGAAAGCCAGACATAGAAGCCGTCCGGGTACTGGAATTCGGGCACGTAAATCTCGGTCGGAAGGTCCGATTCCTTGCCCTCGCAGGCGTAATGGAATTCACCAAGCTGCTGGTCGGCGCTTTCGCCCTTGTCCGGGTCAAAGACGTGCAGCGGCGAGAAGAAGCGCATCTCGATCGGTTCACCGGCCGACATGTGGACGGTCGGCCTCATCCATGCCTCGTGGGCGCGGGGCTCTCCGTCCGGACCATAGACGCTGAAGTCCTCGTGGTTCCACTGGTCGCCAAGCTGGTAGTCGTTATCGCCCGACATGCACCATACCATCCTGTGCGACATCAGTTTTTCAAACGTCTCGTATTCGTTATTCAAAATTGCCGCGGACACGTCATAGCCATGCTCGGCAACGTGAGCCAGGATCGATTCGCGATCCTTCAGGTTCCAGTTGAAATTGAAGTACGTCCCGAATTCCGTGAACACCACCGGAACGTTGCCGTACGTGTTGGCCGTGCGGGTGTACTTGCCCGACAGCGGCGTCAGGAAGTCCTTTGTGCGCCACTCGATGGCCGAAAACTTCTGCGGCGGCACCTGGAACAGACCAAGCGGATAGATACTGCCCGGATACCAGTGGTACGAATGCACGAAATTCTTGATGTTTTCGGGTTTGTAAGGCGAATTGTTCATCTGGGACATCGCCTCGCCGCCAAACAGGCTGTTAATCGCAAGCGGGTCGCCGATGAACAGGATCGCGTTCGGGTCGGCCTGCTGGACCGCCGCGCCGATGCGGTTCCAGTAACGCATCATGTACTTGCGTTCCAGGTTCATGTTCAGGTCAATCGTGGCGAACAGATCCATGTCGGCCATTCCCCACTGGGCCTTGATCGTGTCCCAGTAGGCCATCAACTGCTGCTTGCGAACCTCGGCGACGGACTCGACGATAATCGGGGGCACGTCGTCAAAGGCGCGCGTCTTGTATTCGATCTTCACCATCAGGGCCGCCTGCGATTCCGGATCGGCCAGGACGTCGGCCGGCAGTGCCTTGATCGCCTTCGCCGCGCCGTTGACTGCGGACTGGATGACCTTTCCGGCCTGATCCTCGGCGGATGAAACGATCGACTCGCGCATGCCTTCTTCCATGCCGGCCACCTTCTGGGCGACCCTGGCGCGCACCTCGGCCTTGGCATCGGCAATCGCGGTGGCCATCTCGGTCTTGAACGGATCGGTCGAAACAAAAGTGGTGGCGGTGGAATCGGCGGGGATCGCGTCCAGCAGTACCGTAAGCCGCGCCTCGACCGCGTCGTGGATTGTGTCGATCACGGGGTCGGTGACGTTGGCGGCCACATTCTCTTCGGTCAATTCCAGCGGAATCGACGGCAGCAGCCCGGTCGCGTCGATGATGTTGTAAATGGCGTCAACGGTGTCCTTGTCAATAAGCGCGGTCAGCGCGGCATACGCGGCCACGTTGTCGAAACCGGCCGAAACATAGGCGGAAACGACCGACAGGATGATGAAGATGCCGGTCGGCTCGTTCATCAGGTCATAGCCCAGGATATTCGGGTACTTCTTCGCGCGCTCGACAACCTGCAGCCACGCGTCGATGTGGCCCTGCTGCAGATAGTCCATGATGGGGACGCCGTCGATCTTGCGGTCCGGGAAGACCTCGTTGCCAGCGAAGAAGGCGGCGTAGCACTTTTCGACATCGACCGACAGAAACGAATTCATTGCCCACAGCGTGAACGGCATCATGTCATTCGTGGTTGTCATGTCGAACGGCAGCAGGCCGGCATCCGTCATCGCGGCCAGACTTGATGACAACATGTCAATCAATTCAATGATTTCCGGGGTCATTCCGCCATCGCCGCCCGCCAGAAGCGTCGTGAAGGCGGAAATCAGCTTACCCAGGTTGCCGCTGTCCAGCGTTACGTCGCCAAGGATGCGCAGCATGCCGTACGTCGGGGCGTCCAGGTCCTTTTCAGGCAAACAGGCTTCAACCGCCCAGCGGGGCGCGCCGTCGCCAACGACCTTGGAATCGTAATAAAGTTCGCCGGTTTCAGGATCCGTGGCCGGGAACAGGCTGCCGATCATAGCCTGCCAGCTTCCCGGCTCGCCAATCGTGGGATGATCGTTGAAGACCGAATATAGATGGCGGCTGAAAAGGTTTTCGTGGAAATTGATCAGGACATAGATGCCGTGATCGTTCGCCTTGGAAATCACCTGTTCCAGGTAGTCCAGGTATTCGTTGTCATAAACGCCAGGCGCCTGATGGCAGACCGCTTCCCAGATGACCAGCAGGCGCATGGCGTTGAAGCCGTCGCGCCGCAGCTTGGCGAACCAGTCATCAACCTGGTCGATCGGGAACGGACGGCCGACGTACGAAACCGGCGAGATATTGACCGGGACTTTCGTCGTGCCGCTGACGTTGACACCGTTGATCATCATGTAACGCCCCGATTCATCGCGGAAATTCTTGTTTTCCACTCGGAGCCGGGACAGATTCGTCGGCGGGCTGACTTCGTCTGGCGTGCACGCGCACAGCGCGACGAGGCTGGTCAGAACCGCCACGGCAATTATTCGACGCATTGGAACCTCCTGGGAAAATGACGGACAACCGGAACCCGGGCCGGGACCGCGAAACGATGTGGAAATCCTAGTACAGCGGCACCTGACGCACAACAGCAGAAGTTACACGGCGCGGCACGCCTATACATCATTTTCGCCATACTTATTGATTTGACGATATACAATCCGCTAGCATTGCTCCAACCCTTTGCCCGGAAAGACATCTGGAGACGTACAGCATGAATTCAACCAGGCAATCGAGCTTTTGTTTGATGGTGCTGCTGCTTCTGACTTCATGTTCGGCGGCCCCGGCCCAGGGGACAGACCCAGATCCCGAGTCCGTCGAATTCGATGCTACCCCGGACACTTTCGATGCAGTCCAGGCGTCGGATGTTTTCGATTCTGCTGATGTTCGCGCCGATTCGTTTCAAGACTTAACCGACGCGAATGACCTGACCATTGACGGCTTCGGGGACACTGACGGCGCTGGGGACGCAGACGCCCTGCCCCCGGACACCACATCGGACGCTCTTGTCTGCGGGGACGTGCCCAAAGAGGGATACCCGTGTGACGAAGCGATAGACGAGCCGTGCTGCATCATGATCGCACAAGGTTTATCATGTGAGCCTTCCCGCTGGGTGGACGGGGTGTTTGTTGTTGAGTGGGGCGTTTTCTGGGACTGTGGCTGTATCGATGATCCTGAACAATGTCGAGACGAGAAGGTCTATCCCCTTTGTCCCTGGGAATCGAGGGAGCCATATTACTAAAACAGGATTGACAGATCCTCACTCGTCATTCCAGAGCCTGGAAACCGGAACTGCGTAAAGTCTTTCACCAAAGCCTGCAACGGCAGCGCCGTCATACAGCACCACACCACAGACAAAACGACTTCCAGCGGCGTCCTTGAGCTTGCGAAGCCCTTTGAAATCCGCGGTAGTCACCGTTGATGCCGCCTTGACCTCGACACCGGCCACCAGGCCTTCCGACTCGATCACAAGATCCACTTCAACCTGATCCTTGTCGCGAAAATGATAGAACGTGGTGGATTCATCACGGAAAGACGCCAGACGCCGCAATTCCTGATATACGTAGCTTTCCAGCAACCTGCCGAACAACGGACGATCCATCCACAGCGAGCCAGGATTGGCACCCATAAGGGCGCAGGCCAACCCCGTATCACCGATGTGCAGCTTCGGGGTCTTAACCAGGCGTTTCAGTTGATTGCTGTGCCAGGGCGGCAATTCTTCCAGCAAAAATATCCGTGACAACAGGGTCAGATATTCACGGATGGTCTGGCGGCTGACCTGGAACGGGGCCGCGAGTTCGGACACGTTGATCAGGCTTGCGGTCTGCCCCGCTGCCAATGCCAGCAGGCGCGGCAAGGCGTCGAGCGCCCTGATTCGGGCCAAGTCCTGGATATCGCGCTGAATAAGTGTATCGGCATAATCCCGATACCAAAGGGCCCGTCGGTGGCAGGTTGCACGGGCCAGGGCGGCCGGATAGCCGCCACCGACAATATGTTCAGCCAGTACATTTCCCAGACGTTGCCCGGACTGTCCAGCCTTGAAGCCGGCCCCGAACAATGTTGCCAGGAAGTTGCAAGCCCTTCCGACCAATTCAGCCCGGGACAGCGGATGCAGCCGAAGGATTTCGATTCTTCCAGCCAGGGAGTCCGCAAGACGGGGAACCAGAAGAACATTGGCCGATCCTGTAAGGATGAATGAACCCGGCTTGCGGCGACTGTCCACGGCAACCTTGATGGCAGTAAACAGTTCCGGGACTCGTTGTACTTCATCGAGTATCACCCTGTCGGGCAAATCGGCCACATATCCAACGGGATCCGTTCTGGCCGACGAACGTTGAACGTCATCGTCAAAAGTCAGGTAGGCGTATCCCGAATCGTCCCCCACCATGCGGGCCAGAGTGGTCTTGCCGCACTGCCTGGGGCCGTGAATCAGGACAACCGGGGAATCCGTCAGCGCATCTTCAACCCGTGAACGCAGAAATCTGGGATACAACGTCTTATCAGACATTAATCCACTACCACCAAAAGCCTTGTCTGATTATGGCCTTAGATACGTCCAATTGCAAGCCTCAGTTCGTCCAATTGCAAGTTTCGATTCGTCCAATTGCAAGGTTTCAGTGTGCAGTTGTCGAAATCGGGGAAACCAATTATGTCTCGTCGGGTTTCGCGCACCGGGGATGGCCGCACAACTTGTTATGTGAAACAATCAGGCATCTTTCGGGGGATTCCAGATGGGCCGTTCAATTCTGACCAGAGCTGTATCCCGGCTGATCCTGAAGTGCGTGATGCCAGGTCTGCTGGCCGTCGTTTTCGTCGCCACCGCCGGACCCGCCAACGCCGACACGACCGTCGGTACCCAGACCTATTCGACCGACGTGATCTGGACGGCTGCCGAGTCGCCATATCTGCTGACTGGAAACCTGAAAGTGGCGGCGGACGCGACCCTTACCATTGAACCAGGCGTCACAGTCAAGTGTTCCGGATATTCCGGGCTGGTCGTCAATGGCACACTGGTCGCGGCGGGTACGGCTGCCGCGCCGATTACATTCACCAAGGACGCCCCGGAGTCCGATCCATGGGACGGCATCGGCATCGAGGGGACCGAGCAGGCCCCGATCTCGGGTTCGGTGCTTGACCACGTCATTGTCGAAGGCGGCGGCAAACTCGGGGCCGGCGTACTGATCCATCACGCCAGCGTGACGATTACCAATTCGACGATTCGGGACAGTGCGCCCGCGACCTCGGACGGCATCAGGGCCGGATACGGCGCTCGGCTTACCCTGGCGTCGGTCACATTGACGGGGAACGGGATGTACCCGCTGAACCTTGAATACGGTGGGGTCGAACATTCGCTTTCCGGCATTACGTCGTCGGGAAACGGCATCGAGGCGATCCGGGTCGGCGGCGGAAACATGGATGGGAACCGGCACTGGACTGACCTTGGCCTGCCATACCACGTGACCTCCGACGTTTTTGTGCTGACCGGCGCGACATTCCGGATCGACCCCGGCGTGACCTTGCAGTTTGCGGGTTACACGGGCCTGGTCGTGAACGGAACCCTTCTGGCGGTCGGGACGGCGGCGGCGCCGATTACATTAACGCGGGACAACCCGCTGTCCGACCCGTGGGACGGAATTTCCATCGAGGGCGCCGAGCAGGCCCCGAACCAGGGGTCGGTCCTTCGCCACGTGATCATCGAGGGCGGCGGCAAAATCGGGGCAAACCTTATGCTGACGAACGCCACCGCATCAGTTTCGCACTCCATCATTCGGCAGAGCATGATGGATCTGGTCCGCGCGTATGGCCCGCCTGGCACCGTCATCGAGTCCAGCCAGCTTGTCGAAGTTGAAGACGGATGGTACGCGGTGCGCAACAAGGGGACGGCGCTGATCCTGGCGCCCCATGTCTGGTGGGGACATCCGGCGGGGCCGACAACCGACGACACATGCAACCCGGACGGCAGCGGTACCCCGATATTCGGACCGGTCGCCTGGAAACCCGCGCTGGAATCGGCCGATGGCCAGGCCGGACCCGCCGCGCCGCTGCCGGTCACATCGGTCGAGGTGCGGCCCGATCGCTGGTTCGCGCCGGCCGACTCCACGACCCGCGTCTGGGTCAAGGTGACCGCGCGGGACGGCAACGGGGAACCACTGGCCGGGCGGGTCGTCCACCTGACGACGACGCTGGGTACGGCGGTGGACGGCGCCGTGACCGGGGCTGACGGTACTGCGAACGCCTACCTGACTTCTGCGGTGGCCGGCGACGCGACAATCGGGGCAACCCTGACCGATCAGGGCGTTTGCGAAGCGGCCCGCGTCGCTTCGGCCACTGTTACATTCGCCGATACCGCGCCCAACCCGCTGCTGCCTGACGCGCAGGCGCCCTATTTCAGCGACAGGATCCGTATCGAGCCGCTGCCGGTCGTTCAGGGCGTGCCCGGCACAGTCAGCGCGGACTTGACCAACCCGAACGAATTCCCAATCGTCGTGGACGCCACCCTGGAAATTGCGCAGCGCGGAATCGGGCTTGTGTTCGGGCCTCTCGGCAGCCGGAACGGGGTTGTGATCGAGGCAGGGGCGACGACAACGATTTCGGTACCGTGGACGCCGCCGCTGTCGGGCCACTATTGCGTCAGGCTCGCGTACTCGGGGATGCCGCAGCCGGGAAGCGGGACGCCGATCCACAGGGATGGCGGCAGCGGTTCGTTCTCGGGTGAACAGACAAAGAATCTGGATGCGGAACCAGGCTCTTCGTCCAGTGACGACGAAAAACAGGCCGCCGAGTCGGGCGGGGACAGCTTCAGTTGGTTCGGCGCGGGCTTCGACGCGATAATGAACTTCTTCTTTGGCTCGAACAACGAGTCAACCACCGAAGTCAGTCAGCAGACGTCCCTGCCGAGCGTCCCCAGAAGCCCTGGGTCGGCATCCGACGATGACGAAGATGCCATGCAGTTCAGGACGCCCGTAAAGCGTGGTCAGCCCCCGGTCCAGCAGTATTCGCCACGAAAACTCCGGGCGGCCGTATCGGCACTTTCGGTCCAGGACGCCGGGCAGGCCCTGTACGATGCGACCATTGAAGTAATGCTGGACATGAAAGCCGCGGCAAGCGCCCAGCGTCGGTGGGCGGCGGCCACCCTGGCTGGCGACATGGAATGGGCGGCACGCCATGTGGCTGCACTTGATTACTTCAAGAGGATGGCGGGCGGGCATTACCTGATTCTGGCGGACGCGTTGGTGGACTATCAGGCGGCGCTGCGGACGGATGGGGCGACCGAACTGCTGGTGACCCAGACCGATGTGGACGACTTCCTGGCACGCCTGTCGTCGTCGGGCTGGACGGTGCTCGAGCAACAGGCGGCATCAGCGGCCGGATATTCTGAAGACGACATTGAGTTGTACCGGCAGCAGTTGATAACCGGCGAGATTTCCCAGTACGTCGGCGATTTGTTCCCGCAGTGGAACCGGCTTGTCGATGCCTGGAGAACTCTTGGGATGATCTACTCGGCGGCCGGCATGTTCAACGCGTATCAGGGCCCGACTTCGATAGCGAAGCTGCCGTCACTCGGAATCGTGGAAGGACGGCTCGAGACCGCCAGATCATCACTGGTACGCATGTACGAAACGATGACGACGTTCAAAGTCGGCAATCCAACGTCAGCCACGGCAGACATCGAGATCCGGGTTCGGCGCGTCGATGTGCCGCCGGACTGGACCGTGACGGTGACGCCGGCGGTGGTGACGCTTGACCCGGGCGCGACCGCCGATATCACGGCAACGATCCGCCCGGCAACGGCAGTCCCCCAGGGCTCGGTGCAGCGGCTGGCTTTTGAAGGTTACATCGGGAACACGCTCATCGGCGGCGTCGTCAGCGACATCGCGGCCCCGAAATACGCGGCCATCGCCCAGACGTGTGATGCAACGCTTCAGCAGGCGACCGACGAAACGTGCGCATGCGACCAGGAATGCACGACCGGACTGGTCTGCAGGACCGGCGCCTGCCGCCCCGCCTGTGACATGAACGCGCCGGACTGCCCGGAAGGACTCGAATGCCAGGCATGGGTTGGGACCGCCGGGACCTGCGAAACGGTGTCAACGCCGGACGACGGTGGATCCGGTGGCTGCACTGCGGACGGCAGCGGCAACGCGGGCGCTGGCGGCAACTCCCTGGCCGTAATCCTGACGCTGGCCCTGATGATGCTTGGACTGTCGGCCCGGCGCCTGCGCAACCGGGACGTCTGAGGCCCTGAAAATCCCGATTTCTCCATTCCCGCCACTGCGTTCCCACAGACGCAGCAAATGTACCATGGCGCTGAATTCCTGTAAGTGACCTGCAGCAGGTTATGTGAAACAATCGACCGTCTTCCAGGGGGTTCCAGATGAACCGCGTGACGATCCTTTCCAGAACGATGCTTGTGGTGCTTGGGGCGGCGGCGGTTTTGATGGCGGCCGGATGCGGTGATTCAGGAACCCCTGATGGCGACACGGACGTGGTGGCCGCCGATGTGGCTGCCGATACGGCAGACGTTGCGGCGCCGGACACCACCGACACGACCCAGGGCGACACGGTTGGCGACTCCGATGACGACGTTGCTGAAGACGTGGCAAAAGACTCCGCTGACGACGAAGCGATCGATGCGGGCGACGTTGCGGGCGACATCCCCGGCGGTGACATCGTCAAGCCCGATGAAATCTTCCAGCCCATCCAGGACAAGGAATTCGCCCAGGAAATCAACCACACCGGCATCGAGATCGACCGGCGGATCACCGACATCGTCGATATACTGATAAAGCCCGTCGATAATCCCCTGCCCTTTGACAACGTGCTTATCCTGGCATCCGACGGCGTCTGGCTGCGGGACCCGCTGGCCCCCGCCGAGCCCGGCACATGGGAGCCCGTGAAGATCGCCGTGAACCCGACGTACGGGCCGGTGCTGGGCGGCGCCTATACCGACGAATATGTCCTGGTGGTCCAGAAGACCGCGCTGTTGAAGCTGATCAACAACGATGAAAGTCAGCCCGAGCTTGAATCCTGGATGATCTTCGCCGACGTGCAGGTGATGTCGGTGGCCCAGGCGTACGGCTGGACCATCGTGGCCGACCAGTTCAACGTGGCCCTGTTCCACGACGCGGAAACCCGCCTGGCCGTCACCGGCACGACGCTGGCCGTGAAATTCGCCACGGTGAACGCCGCCCACGACAGGATCTATGTGGCAGGAGCCAACGGCGATGGCACCGAAGTCATCCAAGTATGGCAGTACAACATCCAGAGCGACAGGTTTGATGTCCTGATTGCGACCATTCCGTCGCCCGTGACCGACATCCGGCAGATGATCGCCGACGTCAGCGTCCCGTCCGAACTCGAACTGGTGGTCGTCGGCCAGGACGGCATCGCCGGATACGCGGCCATCGAATCCGACGAACAGGCTCCGGCCGAAATCCCGGTGTTCGCGGCCGGGCGCGTGCCGCTTACGGGCGCGACCGACGTGGCGAAAACGGCCGACGGCGGGTTCATCGTCACGACCATGGGCGGCGCCATGCGCATGATCGACCGCGGCGACGGCCCCGAGTGGCGTTTTTACAACACACTGCGCTGGGTGGCTGACAACGACGTGCGCGCGGTCGCCACCACGCCGGATGTCCCCGATTCGCCTGTGTATTTCGGGTCGGCTGCGGGCATGACCTGGACGACCGTCGAACGCATGACGATTGAAGACAAGATGGCCCTGCTGCGTGAAAAGATCGAACTGCGGCACGACCGCGACGGGGCCGTTGCCGACAGCCGCCTGACCGTGCCCGGCGACCTTTCGACCAGCATCCCGTGGGACTCGGACAACGACGGCGGCTGGACCAGCTATTGGCTGATTGCGGAATGCATGCGCTGGAAGGAAACCAGCGACCCACAGGCAAAGGCGAATTTCGACCACAGCCTGCAGGCCATGCTGAACCTGCGCCTGCTGACCGGCGAAGACTGGTTCCTGGCGCGCGCGGTCATCCGCAAAGACGGCTGCCGGCTTGACGACTGCGACAACCCGGACGACGGCATGTGGTACACGTCACCGGACGGCGAATGGTGGGTGAAATCCGACACTTCCAACGACGAAGTCACGTCACACCTGTTCATGATGGGCCCGGCGTATGACCTGTGCGCGGACGAAACCCAGAAGCATGCCATCGCAGCGCACGTCAGCAACATCATCGGCGGCATCATCGACCACGATTACCAGTTGCTGCGCCCGACCGGCGAGTGCACCACCTACGGCCAGTTCGACCCGGGATACGTCAATTTCATTGGACTTTTTGGTGACGGCGGGCAGAGATCGGTCCAGACGCTGGCCGCAATGAACCTGGCTATTTACATGACCCAGGACCAGGAATCGAAGCTGCAGCAAGGCGAAACCCTGGACATGCCGGGCAGCCAGAAGTTCATCGACGCCAAGGCGTTCCTGATGAACGACGAAAATCATTACGACGACAACGTCATGACTTCGACCGAGCCGCCGGGGCGCCACGGCAACGGCGACGGCGACGAACTTTCGACCCAGGCGTTCTTCATCCTGGTTCAGTACGAACAGGACGCTGCCCTGAAGGCTCGCTGGCTGAAGGGCTGGCGGTCGGTCTATGACAACCTGAAGACCCAGCAGTCGGCCGTCTGGGATGTCATCCAGGGCGTGATTACCCAAACCGTTCCGAACCTGTACCTGGGCGAAAGATGGTTCAGGCTGTACCCGCTGGACCTGATCCGCTGGAATATCCACAACAACCACCGGCTGGATCTGGTCAAGGCGCCGCAGTACTACATCGACCGCCCGGAATTCCGCGAACGATACATGCGCAGCGACAACCGCATCATCCCGTCGGACGAGCGCCCGAACGACCGCCACAACACCAGCCAGTTCCAGATCGAGGGCGGCTGGGGCGACAACGTCGAGATGGACGCCGCCGACGTCCTTGCCGCATATTGGATGGCCAGGTATTACGGGTTCATCGAGCCCGCTGACCAGGTGGAGTGAACAGGGACGTTTCCAGCACAAAATCCAGGTAGTTGTCCCTGTTGACGACGGTCCACGAGCCGTTCGGGGCGAATTCGGTCCATTCCCTGGGGCGCGACCGCCCTTTGACGCCCCACTTGAACTCGAAACCGGCGAATCCCCCGCCAGCTTCCTCGACCAGGTCGATCTCTGATCCCTGATTGGTTCGCCAGAAATACATATTTGCGTGACGCCCCGTGTACGACAGAAGCTTCATTCGCTCGACGCAAAGGAAGTTCTCCCACAGTTGCCCGCAATCGGCTCGCAGGTCGGTTGGGTTGAAATTTGATATCAACGCGTTTCGAATCCCGGTGTCCATGAAGTAGTACTTGTTCTTCTTACGCAGGTCGGTCCTTGGATTGCGCCCCAGGCCGGGAAGACGCATCAGGATGAATGACTTCTCGAGTATGTCGATGTACCGATCGACCGTCTTATAGCTGATTCCGACCTGTGTTCCGAGTTCGGTCAAGGACACCTCGCTGCCGACTTGAAGCGCCAGCAGACGCAGAAGGTCGAAGATTGAACGACTGTTCCTGATGTTGTCCAGGGCCAGAACGTCCTTCAGCAGGTACGAGGACGCGATTTCGTTCAGCAGGCGTATTTTTTCATCGCGGCCCTGGGCGGCCACAACTTCCGGATAGCCGCCAAAAATCAAGTACTCATCGAGTCTTCCCCGCAAGTCAAAACGATTATGCATCGTCGCCAGTTCAAGTTGGGCCACCGGAAACAGGTTCAGCGTGCGCTTGCGGCCAGTAAGCGGCTCGCCGACCTGCCCCGCCAGATCAAAAGACGAAGAACCAGTCGCGATCACTTGCAATCCCGGCATGGCGTCGACAATCATCTTCAGGCCCAGTCCGATCCCGGGCACGCGTTGGGCCTCGTCGAGCACGACCAGATCGAAGCCTTGCGCGTACTCCTGCAGGCGGTCCAGGCGACCAGCCGCAAACAGTTCCTGGATGCGAATGTCGTCCCCGGAATCAAAACGGAACTTCAGCGACGACCTGCGAAGAAAATTCCTGACCAACGTCGTCTTGCCGACCTGCCGGGCACCGAAGATGACAAGTACTTTGCCCGGCGCCAGATACTGCCCAAGGTCGTCGAAAAACCTGGGAATCATCATGTTCAAACCCCCGAATCCAATGAACAGTTGCATTGTAACTCTTGAAAATATCAATTTTCAAGAAGCAGTACTCCTCGAAATCATCCTATTTCAAGAGGCGGTACACCTCGAAAACTACCATTTTCAAGGAATTCGTGGGGGCTGGGTCAATAAAACGAAAGCGTATTTCCATTTCATGTACATATTTCGAAAACGTATTTTCATCCGATGGACTTTTTTGAACTGGACGCCGCGGGGAATCAGCCGATGCAGCTTACGCTGTAGGTGATGGTCACGGTATCGCCGATTTCGGGGATGCAGCCCTCGCCGGGAACGGCCCTGGGATTGTAGTCCGGGAACTCGACGATCCAGTTATCACTGCACGGGACGCCATCGATGGAAACTTCGATTGGCCCGCGCGGAACGCCCGAAAGGTCGAAGCTGTCGTCGCCTTCGGCCACCACGAATGTGTCTGTGACCTGGTTCTGCTCGGTACCCTCGCCGCTCGCGGTGCCGACGATGTCCTTGCCGTCAACGGTCCATGTGATCGCGCAGGATTCCTGGCCAACGGCCGTCGGCTGATAGGTGACGTCGATCGACAGCATCTGGTGTGGCGAAAGCGTGACCGGGAATGGGGCCGGCAGCCCGTTTACGCTGAAAGACGCCGGGCACGTGCCGGGCTGGATGTTCTGAAGCTGGGCGGCCGGGCCGTCATTCATCATGTATGCCTTCAGCGTGACGGCACAGCCGGTCCTGACCTTGCCGAACTGGGGATGATCGGCGGGCACATAGGGGCCGGCGAACGTCTGGGCAGACACGTTGTCGTTGCAGTTGACGCCCGTGTCGCCACCACAATTGGGCCGGGCCGTCAGGAAGCCGTTATCGTCACCGGCTTCGAACTTATGCCTCTGAATCCTTGAGTACAAGCGATTTTTGACTTTAATTTTTAAGGCAGGCGTTTGACCGCACCCCTAAGGCGACCACACTCATGTGTCGCGGCCCCGGTGCGTCGCATCGGCACTTCGGCTGTGCGGAATTCCGCGCAGTCCGCTTCAAGTTCAGCGGCCGGAACCGTGCGATAGGTGCGCCACTGCCCGTTTGCGCCGTCACGGTACGTCCAGACCGGGCGAAGCGTCGGAATTTTCGAACCGTCGGCGCCAACCGCGACTTCCAGCGCGTATCCATAAGGCGTTGAATCCCGAGTCATTCCGGACGAAAAATTCCCGAGTGAATACGCCACGAAGGCACGCCGACCTCCGGTTCCAGCGACCCATTCCGATGGGCCGACCGTATGGGGGTGATGACCAACAACAAGATCCGCGCCCGCGTCGGCCATCTCGACTGCCCACGCCTTTGCCCATATGGCCGGACGATATCTGTACTCGACACCCCAGTGCACGAAAACGATCACGACGTCCGCCCTGCCCCGCATAGCACTGATCGTCTGCAGCAGGGCGGCCCTTCCCGGTGCGTCGTCATGGCGGACTATATACGGGCCATGCTTGCCGGCCGGCACGCGGAACCTGCTGCCGGCATTGACGAATTCGGTAAACGAAATGACGCCGATCGTCCGGCCGCGAACATTTATGTACAAGGGCTGTCCATCGCCGGCGGCGTGAAGACCGGATGCCTTTATGTTTTCAAGCGTGGCGGAAAATCCACTGAAGCCTTTGTCCATCGAATGATTGTTCGCGAACGAAAGCACATCGAAGCCCGTCGCGGCGGCCGCCCGGACGAAATCGACCGGCGCGTTAAAAACCGGAAAACCGCTTGCGGAACCGCCCGTTACGGCCGTTTCAAGATTTGCCATGGCAATGTCGGCGCCGGAAACCATCGGTGCGACAAATTTCCAGCGGTCTGCATACCCGGCCAGCAATCCGTCGCGGTGCTCGCGGGCAAGGCGCTCCTGGGCCTGATGGTGCATCAGGTCACCGACGAACAGAAGACGGATCGGTTCAACTTCCCTGGCCAGAACCGGGGCGGCGACAAAGGCGGACGTTGCCGAAACCAGAAGGAACGCCGACAGAAACGCACGCACGCGGCCGGGAACCGAACGCAAAATGAAGGCAGCCGACATCGACACGCTCCATGCGCGACTGACTGATTGTTCGGCCGGCATTTTCCCCTGTCAAATTGATGGAAATTTGTGGTGCATGAATTAGACTCGAACCCGGAGAAAACCGGCCGGGCGGGTGCAATCCGCCCGGGGCGGGACGCTGGACAACGCGGACGGGCGGATGCTGGCCGCCCAAAAAAGGACAAAGGACATGGCCGACGCTCAGGAACAGAAAGCAAAGCCCTGGTACAGGGAAATCTCGCAACCCTTCATCGATTTGATTCACGCGCCACGCGCCCTGTGGGGCGTCAACCTCTCCTACCTGCTGGAAGGATTCGTCTATTTCGGCATGCTGGGTTACCTGGCGATGTTCTTCACCAGGCATGTCGGCCTGACCGACCCGCAGGCCGGTCCGATGGTGGGATTTCTGACCTGGGGCATCACGTTCTCGATGTTCCTTTTCGGCGGACTGGCCGACAAGTGGGGCGTGCGGGTGGCCATTATCGGGGCGTTGTGCCTGATGCTTGTCGGACGGGGCATCCTGGCCGGCAGCACCTATCTTGGACTTGAAAACGGCCTGTGGAGCCCGCTTCACCTGCTGTCGATGTTCGGATTGCTGTTCATCATCCTCGGTTACGGGATGTACCAGCCGGCCGCTTACGCCGCCGTCAAGCAGTTCATGACGCCAAAGACCGCCGGCATGGGTTACGCGATGCTTTACGCGGTGATGAACCTGGGCGGCTGGCTGCCGTCGTTCTTTTCACCAATCCGCAAGGCCGTCGGCATCAACGGCGCCTATGGCGTCTATACGGCCATCACGGTGGTCGGGCTGCTTGTGACCGCGATCATCCTTTCGCGCAAGGTCGTGGCCAGGGCGGTCGCCGAAGCGAAAGAAAAGCTTGAAGCCGAACTCAAGGCCGCCGGCGTGGCCGCGCCCGTCGAATCCCAGACCCCATCCGCCGCGAAAAAGCCGTTCAACGTCCTGACCTGGTTGAAGAACCACCCGCTGGCCGACCCGAAGTTCGCGTTCTTCATCTTTGCCCTGATCCCGGTTCAGACCTTGTTTGCCCACAACTGGCTGACCCTGCCGATGTATGTCTCACGGGCATTCCAGGGATCGGCCGTCGGCGACAACTTTGAATTCGCGGTAAACCTTAATCCCCTGCTGATCTTCTTCATTGTCCCGATTGTGGCCGCGCTGACCCAGAAGAAGAAGATCTACAACATGATGATCATCGGAACCATCGTCATGGCAGCTCCCACATTCATCCTGGCGACCGGGCCCACCGTGTGGGCGCTTGCCGCATACCTGCTGATCATGACCATCGGCGAAGCCATGTGGCAGCCGCGCTTCCTGCAGTACGCCGCGGAAATCGCGCCCCCCGGCCGGACCGGTGCATACATGGGCGTGGCCCAGTTCCCGTGGTTCCTGACGAAAGTCATCACGTCCATGTACAGCGGCTGGTTCCTGGTCAGGTACTGCCCCGCCGACACCCCTGTCGCCGGCCTGAACACCGAAACGATGTGGCTGATTTACGGCAGTATCGCGATGGTGTCCCCGGTTTTGCTTATCGTGGCCCGCGGCTGGCTGGGAAAGGACTTCAAGGACAAGGCCTGATCATTCGCCCATCGGTTACGGACACACGGTCGCGGCCTTGAGTTCAGCCATGATCTGATTGTAGTACGCCAGGTTTTCCGGGGCGGGCGGGTTATCATCATCGGTCGTGGTGCAATTGTATCGCGGCCCCATCGGCATCGAGCCGGAGCCTAGTGCCATCTGGACACAGTCGGATTTCGACACCGGGAAGCAGCCAAGGTCGATATTCTTCTGGCAGTACGCGTCCAGTAGCTTGCCGCACATCTTTCCCAGCGAATCGTAAGCCCCGGAATTTGCGCATTTGCTTGAACTCATGACCCAGACCGTGTCCAGAAGGTAATCCTCAACGCTGCGCAAAGCCGCGCATTCGGTCTTCGGTTTAATGATATTGGCGATGTCGTGACCGACCTGCTCGCGTTCCTCGGCAGTCGCCAGGCACTTGTCGTCAAAAATGTCGTAACAGTCCTGCGACACGCACGGCTCGGAAGGATCGACGCATCCGGCGACGATTTCCTGGTCGCAGTAAGCTTCGCCAAGTCGAATGCACTGAGACAGCTTGGTTCCAGATCCGCCATCACCACTGCAATCGAAGCCGGCCAGAACCGGCACAAGAAGAACCGCCAACACCAGTAACCCAACTCTCATTGACAACTCCATTTTGTATTAACGACACGCGATAGTAACACAACACCGTCGAAATCCGGAAAACTGGGTTCAGCATTACCCACATCCGGCACCTGGTTCCGGGCACCCGACGACGCTTGACCACCGCGGCATGGATGCTATGCTTTGTGGCGGTTTGCAATCATTGCAGTCATTTACGACGATCTTCACAAACCAGGCATGGAGGTCCCGATGTTTAAGGAAAACAGGGTGCTGATGGAAAACTCGTGGAACACCCTTAACTTCAGATGGAGTCAACCCGCACTGGCCTCGCTTCTTTACCTGGTCATCCAGGTCGGTGCGTCCGCGATCCCGATCGCCGGGTGGTTTGGAAGCCTTGTCATCGCCGGACCGCTGATGCTTGGCTACGTGGCCTTCATGGTGGCTTTCTTTGACCGCGCGCCGGATGCAAACATCGAAAAAATCTTCACCGGATTCAACAACTTCGCCAACGCGTTCGTGCTTCAGCTTGTGATGACGATCTTCATATTCCTCTGGTCCCTGTTGCTGATAATCCCCGGGATCATGGCGACATATTCGTATTCGATGGCGTTCTTCATCATGCATGACGACCCGCAGGTGACCGGAACCGAAGCGATCAGACGCAGCAAGGAGATGATGAACGGCCACAGGTGGAGGCTTTTCTGCCTTGACTGCCGGTTCATCGGCTGGTGGCTGTTGTGCATTCTGTCTCTTGGAATCGGTTCGCTGTGGATCATGCCTTACCATTACGGCGCCAGGCTTCTGTTTTACCGGGATCTTACGAACCAGAACCTGGCGGATCGCCCGATTCCCGAAAACGCCCCGGAAATGATTGCCGGCTTTTACGGGACTTCGAACCAGAACGACACCCTGTGATTGACTTTGAGCCCCCGGTGATTCAATCTTTCCGCCATCAGTGGACCCGTTGGTCCTTTTTCCAGGTCTTTTTCAAGGGACTTAAGATGCGATACAGACACATTCTTCCCATCTGCATGATTTCACTTACCATTTTTGCGGCGTGCGCCGATGATGTCACTGGTATTGCCCTGACTCCCGACGGAGACGGGCCCGTTATCGTCTGGCAGCAGGATCCCGAATCCGGCAGCCCCGAGGTGCCATTCCCGAACAATTTCCTTACCCGCCGTGAAGAAACGTCCATTACGGGCCTTCGCGTGAACCTGCCGCTTAACGCAAAGACACAAGCCGAGGACAAGGTGCTTCGCCTGGTTGACTGGATGGACGGGTTCGGAATTTCATCTCCGATTTCCGTTTCGTTTTCAAAGCATGTCGATGTGGTCGATCTGATGGCGCGGCAGGCCGACAACCACGACTATTCGGACGATGCCATCATCCTGGTCAACGTAACGCCGGGCTCCGAAAACTTCGGCAAACCGGTTCCCCTGGACGTGGGCCAGGGCAACTTCCCGCTTTCGCTGACGTGGCCCTGGCAGTACTGGGACTTCGACCCGCATGCGGACTCCATCAACCTGATGTACGAGACGCATGATGAAGACATCAACAACAACGGAAAGCTGGACGAATACGAGGACATCGATTTCGACGGCGTGCTTGACAAGCCGAACACTTTTTCCGGTACCGATCCAGGCGTCAATAACCCTGACGACCTGATCACGTTTTACGAACGGGAAACGAAGACGCTGGTTCTCTGGCCGGTCGCGCCGATGGATCCCGGGGCCACCTATGCCGTCATCATAACGAACAAGCTTAAGGGTGAAGACAACAAGCCGGTCAGGTCGCCGTTCCCCTACGTCAACGACGCCAGCCAGACCGAGGCGCTGACACCCGTGGTCGATGTGCTGGCGGGCGAACCCTTCAATCTGGCACTGAAGGACGTGGCCTTTGCCTGGACTTTCACGACCCAGACGATCAGCCAGGAACTTGTTGCCATCCGTGACGGAATTTATGGCCACGGACCGCTTGCATCCCTTAAGGACGAATTCCCGATCAACCTGACGCCGGACGCCATCTGGGAAAAGGATCAGGATGGAAATGACGCGGCCGCCAACCAGCATTACAGGCTGCCGAACGACACGGTGATGGATCTGTTCGACACCATCGGGGTGATCCTTTACGACCCCGCGATGGTCGCGACCCTGAAGGCGGATACGAAGCACGTCGATTACTGGGTTCTTGGCGAATTCGAAGGCCCGAATTTCCTTGTTGACCGCGACGGGATTGCCACGCCGATGTATCCGGCCGACGACAACGAAAGCTTCTTCATCGACCTGGTCAAGGGCGCGGCGGTTGTCGGCCCAGGCAAGGTTTCCTTCATGTGTGCCATTCCAAAGGCCACGGATCAGCACAAGGCGCCATTCCCCGTGATGTTTTACGGCCACGGTTTTTCCAGTGCCGTTTTCGAAATGTTCGGCTTTGCGGGCAGGATGGCCCAGCACGGATATGCTTTGTGCGCGACGGACGCACCCGGCCACGGACTTGCGCTGCCGGTGGAAAAGACGACCGACTGGCCACAGCTTGTCGATGACCTGCTGACCTATTCATTCCCATACCTGAAGCCGTTTTACGCGGCCCTGGCGAACGGACGCGTGCGCGACCTGGATAACGACGGACAAATTGCCAGCTTTGACAACGGCGGGGATCTGTGGGGATGGGACGTGTTTCACACGCGTGACACCATCCGCCAGGGCGTCGTCGATCACATGAACTTCATCCGCGTCCTGCGCGGGCTTGGCGAACTTAAGTGGGATGCCGACGTGAACGGTAACGGGAAGGCGGACGACCTGGCCGGCGACTTCAACGGAGACGGCGTGGTCGATATCGGCACCGCGAAAAACATCGATTACCCGGTCTGGGGACAATCGATGGGAGCCTTCAACGCCATCATCCTGGCCGGCGTCGAGCCATGCGTCGCGGCGGCCGCCCCGGTATCCGGGGCCGGCGGCATGATTCAGGCCGGGCTTCGCACGATCAACCCGGGCACGCCGGAAGGCGCCCTGCTGCCGATGATGGGACCGTTCGTGGTGTTCACGCCCATGCCGGACGGCTCGGTTGAAATCGCCTGGTTGATAAACGATCAGCACAAGGAATACTTCAAGCCGGAACCGGGCAAGGATCGCGAGCTTAACCGACCGCATTACTATCCGTTTGCGACGACCACCGCAATCGGGCCCGGCGACACGGTATTCATCAAGAACACCGTCAACGGCGAAGAACGACGCACATTCAGGATGCCACTGCCCGCGGGACAAAGCGGCGACACCGACTGCGGCGAGGATGCGGCGTGCCTGGCCGAACGAATCCGGTGTCAACTTGATACCGCCAACTGGAACCTGCCCGAATGCGTGAAGTGGCGCGGATGGCGGGTGGCGCTTCCGGCCGACGCGCTGTCGGCGGTCACCAAAAGGTTGTACCTGGGGCTTGCCGATGGCGACACGCAGCCAGTTCCGGTTGTGTGCACGGCCCCCGACGGAAGCACGCCGGCATGGCATGTGGAAAAGGATGGCGAAGGACGGCCGATCGGAAACGCGATCTGCAACGCAACGGACAACGAAAAGGCGAAGCTGTTCGGCGACACCATCGAAATCAAGGTATTTGATGGCTGGGTCGAGGATCAGGCGACGGCCACACCGACCGAAACGATCAAGGAGTTCGGCATCGAGGTTACCTTCCAGGGCGCGAACTACCCGGTTGGAACGCCCCTGATGGCAATCGCGACTGGACTTGGATATCCCAGGAATACCCCGGGCTTCCGGAAGCTGATATCGATGGCGTCGGCCATAATCGAACGCGGCGATTCGGTCGCCTATGTGGGCAATTACGCGAAACGCGATAAAATTTCGTGCGGTTGCGGGTATGACGAAGGCACCTGTCCGGACGGCGTCTGCCGCAATCCCAGGGCGAACGCCATCATTTATCATTCCGTCGGCGATCCGAACGTGCCGATTTCCACCGGTTTGAACCTTGGGCGCGCCAGCGGGGCACTTAAGTACGAAGGCGCCGAAACGACACCGAACGACCTGCTGCTGCAGGCCTTCGTGGCCGAAGGCAACGAAGGGTTCCGACGCCACCTGTCGTCCGGGCCAAACATGGTCACTTACGCCGACTGGAACGGCGACAAGATCATCAAGGATCTGCGCTGGCCGGACGAGTTTGCGGCCGAATTCGCGGCCACCCCGGACGATGCGATGCCGCTGCATGCAGACCCGGACAACCAGGACCGCGGCCTGAACGAATTCGGTGAACCGGACGTCCCCGGCTATACACCGGCGACCGTGCAGTTCAAGGACAACCAGGACAACGTGGTTGGCAACATCGCGTTCAGGATTCCATACAACTATCCGCTGGGTGCCCACGGCGTCGAATTTTCCGACCCGCGCCGCGCGTTCAACATCAACAATTTCGTGGAAAACCAGCTTGCCTTGTTCATGGCGACCGGCGGTCGCGTCCTGTCGGATGACCCATGCCTGGAAAGCGGCGACTGCGAATTCCTTCCCGCCAGCATCCGCGCCGACGCCGCCGTGCACCTGAAGAAGTAACCACCGCCCCGCTTCCGCCCGCTGCGGTCGAGCAGGATGCCCCCACCCCTTTCCTTGTACGGGCGGATTACATCCGCCCGCTGCGGTCGAGCAGGATGCCCCCGCCCCACGCAATAATTGACGCGCCACGTTAATCCTTGATTCAAATCCGCGTCATTCGGTGGTATCGTGCGCAGACGCCCGGGGTGCATGAACGCCACCCCAACCGCAACATATTGAAAAAGCTGGAGACTGCGTGATGAACAAGCCATTTGAACTTCGTGAGGATGCGGCAACAGGAAGAACCTTCTACGAAACGAACCTGACAGGCGAAGCCCTTCTGAACAACTGGATTCTGAACAAGGGCGATGGATTCACGCCGGCCGAAAGACGCGAACTTGGTATCGACGGCATGGTCCCGACCGCGACGGCGACGCTGGATCTTCAGGTGGAGCGCGCCTATGAGCAGTTCTGCGCAAAGACTTCCGACCTGGAAAAGTACACTTTCCTTAACGGCATCCTGGACAGGAACGCCACGCTGTTTTTCAAGCTGGTGCTGGATCATCTTTCCGAAATGATCCCAATCATTTACACGCCAACGGTCGGCACCGCCTGCCTGAAGTTTTCACACATCTTCAGGCGGACCCGCGGGCTTTACATCAACCCCGAAAACATCGGCCGCATTGACGATATCCTTGCGGCGGTTCCCCTGCCCCGCGTGCGCCTGATCGTCGTGACCGACGGCGAGCGCATCCTGGGCCTGGGCGACCAGGGCGCCGACGGCATGGGTATCCCGATTGGCAAGGTCGGCCTGTACGTGGCGGCCGGCTGCCTGCACCCGTCCGAAGTACTTCCGATCACGCTGGATGTCGGCACCAACAACCAGTCCAAGCTGGACGACCCGATGTACATCGGCTGGCGCCGCAACAGGATTACCGGCGATGAATACCACAAGTTCATCGATACCTTCCTGCACGCATGCAAGCGGGCTTTCCCCGGCGTCATGTACCAGTGGGAAGACTTCGCCAAACATCACGCTTTTGACCTGCTGGCCAAATACCGCAAGACCATCCTTTCGTTCAACGACGACATCCAGGGAACCGGCGCGACGGCGCTGGCGGCCCTGATGGGCGCGGCCCGGATCAAGGGCGTGGCCATGAAGGACATGAAGTACTGCATCGCCGGCGCCGGCGAGGCTGGAACAGGGATTGCCAACAATATCGAGGCTGCCCTGAAGGCTGAAGGCCTGTCCGAGCAGGACGCCCGCAATCGAATCTATCACATCGATCGCCAGGGCCTGCTGCTGGAAGACGACCCGACGCTGGAACCCCAGCAGCATACGTACGCGAAGTCGCGTGCCCACGTGGCGGGCTGGAAGCTGAAGAAGGAAGGCTTCATCGACATCATCGACGTGATCCGGAATGCCGGCGTCAACGTGCTGGTCGGGACGACCGCGGTGCCGGGACGTTTCGACGACGAAATCCTTGAAGGCATGGCGGCGTCCGACAGCCGACCGGTCATCATGCCGCTTTCAAACCCGACATCCAAGGTTGAATGCACGCCGGAGCAGGTGTGCAGGGCCACCGGGGGCAGCTTCATAATGGCGACCGGCAGCCCGTTCCCGCCAATCGAGACAAAGATTGGCATGCAGGGCATCGCCCAGTGCAACAACCTGTTCATCTTCCCGGGTGTCGGCCTTGGGGCCATCGTGGCCCAGGCGTCCGAGGTCACGGACTCGATGTTCGCGGCCGGGGCGCGCGCGCTGGCCGGCATGGTCACGGATGACCAGGCGGCACGCGGATACGTCCTGCCGGAGATGAAGTTCATCCGCGAAGCATCCGCCCAGGTCGCGATGGCGGTTGCCCGCGAAGCGCGTGACTGCGGCGTTGGCGCGAAGCTGACCGACGCCGAGATCGAGGCCCGCGTCCTTGCCAGCCAGTGGACCCCCGCGTACGTACCCGTAAAGAAAGTCACCCCGTAGCGGCGAATGAAAATTCGCCCGCCGGCGATGACGCGCTGCGAAACGGACGGATACATAGAATTTTGTCCGCATAGAATTTTTTCGCAATTTTCTATGCACAAACCTTGCGATCGCCCAATAAA
Source organism: Deltaproteobacteria bacterium (assembly GCA_029555025.1). GTDB lineage: Bacteria > Myxococcota_A > UBA9042 > DTJE01 > DTJE01 > JAGOFO01. The sequence goes on along the minus strand of JAKPTZ010000106.1, from coordinate 5,495 downwards.
TGCCCAACAATACGATCAGGTAACGATTGTTGCACATAGGCAACGAAAGGGATTTTCTATGCAGATTTCATCCGTTTCGAATTTGACGCAGATGACGCCGGACGACCGACTTTCGGTCATGAACATCCAGCGCACGTGCGTTCACGACGGCCCGGGCATCCGCACGACCGTCTTTTTCCAGGGCTGCAACATGCGGTGCGAGTGGTGCCAGAACCCGGAAAGCCACGACTTCACCGGCAACCGCGACCGCCCGCACGGTTCCTCGATTGACGAAATCCTGGCCGTGGTCAGGCGCGATCGGCGCTTTTACGACCTGACTGGCGGCGGGGTTACCTTCAGCGGTGGCGAGGCCATGATGCAGCATGGCCCCAGTCTGGCCCGCCTGGTCAGGGCGTTGAAGGCAGACGGCATCCATGTGGCCATCGAAACCGCGGGCGATGCCCCGTGGAAGAACTTCCAGGCGGTTCTGGCGGACGTTGACCTGTTCCTGTTCGATCTCAAGTACGTGGCCGATGGCAGTGAACACCAGCGCCTGGTCGGGCGCCCGTTCAAGCCGGTAATGGAAAACCTGGCCAGGCTGGTTACGGCCGGGGCACGTATCGAATTCAGGATGTGCGTGGTTCCGGGACGCAACGACTCGGACACGAACATCCGGGCCACTGCTGAACTGCTTCGTTCGCTTGGTTACGGCTCAATCACCCTTCTGCGCTATTTTGACATGCACGAATCCAAGGCCAGGCGCCTTGGCATCGCCCGCAGCCCACTCGGCATCACGGTTGATCAGGCGCGTCAGGCGCTGGCACGCGCCGCCCGCACCTTTATTGACCTGGGATTGAAGGTCGATGTGCACGACCCGGACGAACCGCGCCGCGAAACGGTCTTTTCCGACCGAGTCAACACCTTGCGTCGCGACATCCGCGACGCCGGCTACAGCCTGTGCATGGAATCGGCGTTCCTGAAAACCCGGTTCTATCGACGCCATGGATTCAAGGGCCCGGTAAACGTCAAGCGGGCCAACCTGCTGCGGTACATCCTGAACAACAAGAAAGTCATCGTTTATCCGCACGAGCTGCTGGTCGGCAACTTCACCGCGAAGCGAGTCGGGGCACAATTGTGGCTCGAATACTTCAGCGCGGGCGGCATCGGCAACATCTGGAACTGCGACAAACAGACTCCGGTCGCATTCAAGTGCGGCGACCTGGACAAGGCGCGCTACTACGCCGAGTTGGCGCCGTTCTGGACGCGGAACAGCGTGATCACGAAGATCTTCCCGAACTTGACCGAACTCGGCCTGTTCGCCGCGCGCATGCTGGAAAAGAAGGTCGGTTTCGAAAACAACATGTCGGGCGTGTCCCACTTCATCGTGAATAACGAACGGCTGCTGCGCCTGGGCACTGAAGGAATCAGGGCCGAGGTTCTGGCGGCAAGGCAGGCCAAGCGCGATGCCGCCCTGCTGGACTTCCCGAAGAAGGATCGTTCGGACGACTTTGAGAATTTCTATGAAGCGGTCCTGACATCGCTGACCGCACTCGAGGAATTCGCGGCCAGGTACGCGCGGCACCTTAAGAAGATGGCCCGGGACGAAAGCGACCCGACCAGGGCCGCCGAACTCAGGCAGATGGCCGAAGTGTGCGAACACGTCCCGAAACACCCTGCCCGCACCTTCCACGAGGCTCTCCAGTCCATCCTGTTCATGCTGATCGGCCTTTGCATGGAGGCGTTCGAAAACGCCATCAGCTTCGGTCGCCTTGACCAGATTCTTTACCCGTTCCTGCGGGCCGATCTGGACGCGGGGCGCATCACCATGGAACGGGCCCGCGAACTGGTCGCGTGCCTGGTACTGAAGTGCGACGAATCAATCTTCTTCAACGACGGCGACACCGGATTTGAACTGGGCAAGATGTTCGAAACCCTGTCCCCGGTGTACACCATCACCATGGGGGGAACCGACACGCAGGGCAACGACGCCACCAACGACGTCACATACATGATCCTGGACGCCTGCAAGCTGCATCCCCTGTCGGTCAACATGGCGGCGCGCATTCACGCCGGAAGCCCGGATGCCTACCTGCGCCGCATCGCCGAGGTGTATGTCACCGGAACGCCGATGCCCGAGCTTTTCAACGACGACGTCTATGTGCCGGCGTTGCGGCACAATTACCCGGACACCACGATTGCCCAGTCCCGCAACTACAGCATCGTCGGATGCGTCGAGCCTTGTGCCTCGACCGAGCATTTCGGCAACACCGACAGCGCAAACGTGAACCTGACCATGCCGCTTCTGCAGGCCCTGACGGGAGACACCACCCGGCTTTGGCGGTACGGCGGACTGCGCGGCATCGAGCGCCGGGGACTGGACTTCGCGGCGAAGCGCCTTGCAACAGGTCCGCTGACCGCGCGCATGGTCGATCACGTGGCGGATCGCCTGTCATCACCCACATGTGTGAACCCGCCGGCGAGCATGGACGAACTTCTGGATCGCTTCCAGGATCGCCTGAACGAAGTAACCGCGGATGTGCTGGCCGACCAGTACCTGATTGAAACGGCGCTGGCGAAAACCCTGCCGGTGCCCCTGGCTTCCGCGACGTTCGAAAGCGCTGTGACGGCCGGCCGCGACCTGCTTCAGGGCGGCGCCGCCATCAACACGAGTGGGATCCAGGCAGTCGGCGTGACCGACGTCGCCGACTCGCTGTACGCGATTGACGAACTGGTTTTCAAGCGCGGCGCATTCACGATGCAACAGTTGCTGGACGCCTTGGATGCCAATTTCCAGGGGCCGAAACACGAGCGCATCCGCGAAATGCTGATGGCAATCCCGAAATTCGGCAACGACGCGGATCCCCGACCGGCCCAGTGGGAAACCCGCGTAATGGAAGCCTGGTGCAAGGCTCTGGCCGCAGTTCCGAAGACGACCCGCGGCGGGCGTTATGTGGCCGGATACTACGGCCTGAACGTGAACCTGGCGTACGGAAGGAACACCCCCGCCCTGCCCAGCGGACGTCTGGCCGGCGTTCCCCTGGCAAACAGCGTGGTGCCGCACTATGGGATGAAGATGGTTGACCTGACCGGATCCCTGAACGCGGTTGCCCAGGTCGATTTCCCGAATAACGCCCCGAACGGCACCACGAACACGGCGACCATCGACGCGGCGCTGTTCCCGGGGGACGGCGGCATCGACAACCTGGCCGGCATGATCCGCGCTTACTTCGACCAGGGCGGGATGCAGTTCCAGCCAAACGTCTTTTCACGCGAGACGTTGCTGGACGCTTACAAGCACCCGGAAAAGTATCCGAACCTGCTTATCCGCATCGCCGGCTACTGCGCTTACTTCAACGACCTTTCCGACGACCTGAAGCTGGAAATCATCAACCGCACGTACTACAGCGACGCGGTCTGATTCCTCCGATTGAACATTCGGACAGATTTGACGGGAACTTAAGGCCTAGAAATCCTTGGGAACCTTGACGGTGGCCGGTTTGCGGACGCGGAAGGTGTTTTCGACGGCCGTCAGCATTTCAATCAGGGCGTCTTCAAACTTCATCGTTTCAAGAGCTTCGCCGGTCGCGCCGTAACGGTTCGTGGCCTGATTGACGAAGAAGTGGCCGCTGTTACATTCCTGTTCGTGATTCGGGTTGAACTCGCTCTTGGGGATGTTGGTAACCGTGCACGTTTCGTGCGGCCCCTTGCATTCGTTGTCAACGCACGTCATCACATCGCTGTTTTCGAAGCAATTGCAGACCTGGGCTCCGGTGGTCTTGTTGCGGAAACAGCACTGTCCGTCCGGAACGATCAGGATGTAACGCGGACTGCTGCCGTATCCCATGGTCAGGTTGAACAGCATGGTAAGGATGCCCATGCCGTCCAGGGGCATGCCGATACCTGGCAGCATGTACGAAACCGGGTATTCAAGTTCGTTGTACAGAACCTTGTCTTCCGGATTTTCCGCGGTGCAATTCGCATAGCAGTCGGTGCTGTCGTAATCCGGCGGAAGGTTGACCGACATCCAGCGACGGCTCTTCAGAACTTCCGAGTAGTACGAGGTGAAGAAGATCTCGCCCAGGAAATTGTAGTTCAACTTCACGACCGGATCGGGGATGCGGACGTTGGCGGCGGCGTACGGCACCAGGCCGCGCAGATTGACTTCACAACCGTTTCCGATGTGGTTTCCGCTGCCGTCGATGTACGCATCTTCCTCGTCCATGTCTGGATCGCCGTAAGCAATCAGGAAGCTGTTGCCAAAGGACTTGCGCGAAAAGTCCACGGTGCCGAAGTCTTCCTTCGTTCCAAGCAACTGCTTGCATTCCAGATCCGGGAACACAGAATCTTCAAACCCGGTGAAATTCTTGTAATAACGAATATCAACGCCGCGATCTTTCAGCGTGTTGGCCAGGTGCAGCGCGGATGTCAGGGCGCCCAGGCCGTCCCTTATTCCACCGTCAAAGAAATAGTTCTTCTTCTGCAGATCCTCCAGTGGCGTCTTCTTGAAGAAGGCGCGGGCGTCGTTTTCGATCAGGGCGCCCCAGCGCGGATTGTAAGTGTACTCGCCGTCGCCTTCGCCAAGATCCTTGACTTCGACAACCGGCATGGCCTTTTTCAGTACCAGTGCGGTGGAATCGACGCCATCGATGCCGAAGTCGTCAAAAGGTTCGCCTTCGTCGTATTCGCTGTTGCCTTCGGTTCCAGTGTTGTTCGTCATCAGGTCCCAGTCGTCGCCGTTGGCATCGACGTCGGCCGATCCGGATGCGTTTTCGTTGCATCCGCCGCTGCCGTTTTCGAATTCGTTGGCGCAGCCATCGACGCCAACGTCATCCCAGCGTTCACCCAGGTTGAACACGACCGGCTCGCCAAGGTCGCGCTTGCCGTTGCCGTTGTAGTCAACAGCAAGGAAACCCGCGACGGGCATGTTATGGCGGTCGGGCTGATCCGGATAGAACCAGCCGCGGGTGGCGCGCATCTCGGGGGATTCATCGTCACAGTCAGGAATGCCGCGGCAGACGTCCGGCGAGCCGTCGCAGAATGAAATCAGGTCGTATTCGCCGGTCGGGTTGTACTCGGCATTCAGGTTGTTCGGGAAGGTGACCCGCATCGGATTGGCGCACTTCTGGGAATCGCTCTGAAGGAACCAGTCCGGATCGACTCCGGCCGGAGCCAGCGGGTGATCCGGGTTGTAAAACAGGAAGTTGCCGAATGCGTAAATGATGGCGCCGATGACGTCGATGTAGAAGCCGCGATGGAAGGTCGTTCCCGCCTGCTTCGAGTAATTCATCCTGTTGTACGTCATATAGATTTCGTACGGACGCAGGTGACGTTCCTCGACCGGCAGATAGCAGTCAACCATCGGATTGTCCCGATTGTTGATTTCGTCGGTGCCGTTCAGGGCATCCTGCTCGACGACGGAAAGGATGTCTTCCATCGGGCAGAAACCGCCGCCCATCATGTCCTTCAGCAGATGTCCGATGTACCGGTAATCGACGTATCCCCCCATCCCGCCGACA
>JAKPTZ010000099.1 GCA_029555025.1 Deltaproteobacteria bacterium | reverse complement strand
TTCGTTGAATGCGTTATCGAGCGAGTACATCGATCAGCTCCTCAATGGATTTGACGACCCAGGTGAAATGCACGACCGAACCGGCGCGCTGAACGATCACCCCGCGGTGTTCCCCGATGCCGTCCAGACGCTCCGCCACCTCCGAAGGAGTCATTCCGAACAGCCCCCAGTCGGGATGGCTGCAAAGGGAGGAGTCCGTCACGCCGGCTTCATTGAGTTCCTTGGCCAAGATCGCGACCCCTTCATCCGACATGCGGTAATTGACGATCTCCCTGCGGCCCCGGACGACTTCGCGGAGGAATCCGACATCCCGCAGGAGACCGAGAACGCACCGGGCGATGCGCACCGACACCTTCTCCGACCACTGGTTGTCCAAACGGCCGTCGTAATGTGCTTCCGACAGGAAGGAGAGCATCGGGTCCGTGTCCATGACGGGTCTTCCCCTGCGGGCGGCGGGCCAGTATTCACGTATCGTGAAGTCATAGACCAGGGGGTCCTGACGCGCCGCAAACACGAACAGGAGTTCGGTGAAAACACGCCCCGGCAGGCCTGATGCAAGCACTCTTTGAAGAATCCGTGCGGGCTTGTCGCTCGGTCTCAAGAACCGCGGTGCAAACACCCTCCTGACGACGTCGCGGGTTCTGTAGGCGGTGGAGTTGCCGAGAAGCCCTTCAGCCTGGACCCTGCGCGTGAAGTCATCGAGCGGTTCATCCGGACGCCATTGTTCGAGGAGACGCCGGGTCTCTTCAATCATTCCGGCACCCTTGCTGATCGCGGTCGAGTATTTCCGCTGTACTTCTTTATCCATGGTCATGGTCATCCACGGCCTCCGTCCGTAACGGCCGTGAAATAGGGGAAGCCGGGTTTATTCCGAGCAAACGCCGCATGGTAAACAGCGGCGGTTTTCCTGATTCCCGCCGTTGTCATAATGTCCTTGTCGGTGCCGATCTTTCTTGCTCCCGGAGCGGCGTCCGCTCTCTCGCCGCCGCACATCGGTGCGAGCAATTTCATCAACTCCTCAGGCCGCCCCATGGCGTTGCGCAATGACGGGAAGAAATCGTCGGCCGGGTCCGGAGGCATTCGATGGAGTTCGGTTTCCAAGGATTCGGGCAGTCTGAAGAGGTGGTACACACCGACGCGTCCGACGGCGCGGTCATGAGCGTCACCTGCAGCCTTCCCTGCTGCGTGGACCGCTGCTTGAAAGGTCGTCCGCGGATACAGACGTTCCAAGAACCTCAGCCCGGTCTCATTCATGAATTCGGTTTTCCACCATGCGGGAGAGGCCGACTCGCCGAGGGCGAGGACAACGGCACGCAGACGGGGGATTAGAAGGTGCAGCGGCTGTTTGTGCGTTTCGTTTTCGGTCGTCATCTGCGGTCACCCTCCGGAAACGTCAACTTGCCCTGACCGGTCATTTTTTTACAAAAGCTCTCCAGTTGGGCCTTTGCGAGCTTGGAAGGCTTGGATAGACCGTTCTCCCATCGGTTGACGGTCGCATAGCTGACGCCGAGCTGCCGGGCCAGGTCTTCCTGGCTCAAGGAAAGCTGACGTCGTATCTCTTTTACCAATGCCGAAAGACTTCGACCTTCTGTGTCCATTCGCTGCACCTCTCGTCTGAATGACAGACCACGGCCCCTGCCCGAATTTAATAGCGTATGTTATATC
>JAKPTZ010000077.1 GCA_029555025.1 Deltaproteobacteria bacterium | reverse complement strand
AAAAAAGGCGCCCAAAGGCGCCTGATCTGTTGAAATGGTAGCGGGGACAGGATTTGAACCTGTGGCCTTCGGGTTATGAGCCCGACGAGCTACCGGACTGCTCCACCCCGCAGCAGAAAAGCACGGGTAGTGTGCAGGAATGAAGATGGTTTGTCAACAAATACCTGAACGGGCGAATTTTCACGCAGGCGGGCGAATTTTCATTCGCATCTACAGGCCGGGGGGGATATCGCCGGGAATGTCGATGCGCCAGCCATCGCCGACCCGTACCGTGCGCACGATGTCGGAACCCTTGTCCATCTGGTAAAGCACGAAACCGGTCTTTGCGTTCGCGACATCCCTGGTTTCGTAAAAAACCTTCAGGATGATGGCCGACTCGGCTGCCTCGGCCGACTGCCTGAAGAACAATGGAAGTTCAAAATCGACCACTGACCGATCGGGCAGGTTCCACCAGACCATGAACATCCTGTTGTCCGGAAGCTCCTTCAGTCCCGCCATATCCTCGGCCACGCCGGCCTTCACCGCGGCCGCAAGCCACCTTTCCTGATCGTGCCCGGCCCTGACGCGGTCGAAAAACCTGCCGAAGACGGCCCGGTAGTCATCCCCGAGTGCGTTATACAGCTTCTGCGGTTCGTCGTTGCCGACCCCGCGCAGGGTCCATTCCATCAAGGCCATCGGACTGCTGGCGGCGTTGGCCGGCAGATTGTGGACACCGCCGGTAAGATGCGGAATTCCCAGGTACATCGCGACGCACACAAAGGCGATGGCAAGTACCAGGCCCGCAACCTTGACCTTTCTGCCGGTAACCGGATTCAATTGGGCACCTCCTCCCCGCGGGTCACATGCCCGCCGGGACTTCCTTCAGGTCGTCAAGCCTCCATGCGCCTTCCTGGCGCACGAAACGAAGCAGATCCGTCGAATCGCCGATTTTGTACAGCAGGTGGCATTCGTTCGACTTCAACGGTTCCGTTTCCCAGAACACCTTGACCAGTTCGATTTCCGACTTGCCGTCCATGGGCTCGCGGAAAAGCGCCGGAAGCCGGAAACCGATGATCTTCCGGTCGGCAAGATGCCACCAGGCAACGAACATTTTGGCGTCGGACAGCTTCGCGAATTCCGCTGCATCGTCGGCAAGACCGGCATCCGAAGCGGCCTTCAGCCATTCCGCCGACACGCTGCCCTTGCGAATCGGGTCAAAAGCCGCGATGAAGGTACCGCGCCACGAATCGGCCATCGCATTCCACAACTTCTGCGGCTCGCCGTCACGGGCTGCCTTGATCACCCACCTGGCCATGTGAAGGGCCTGTCCGTCGGCTTCCTTCGGAACGTCA
>JAKPTZ010000075.1 GCA_029555025.1 Deltaproteobacteria bacterium | reverse complement strand
GCCACCACGGGCCCGCAGATGTCAGATTGCACTGCGACGCAGCAGGTCCATGTCGTCAAGGATGCGTCCGGCGCCAAGCACGACGGACGCGACCGGGTCTTCCGCGATCATCACGGGCAGCCCGGTTTCCTCGCGGATCAGGACGTCAATGTTCTTCAGCAGGGCGCCGCCGCCGGCCAGCATGATGCCCTTATCGACAATGTCGGCCGAAAGTTCGGGCGGAGTGCCTTCAAGCGCCTGCCTGACGGCGTTCGCGATTGCGGAAACCGGCTCGTAAAGCGCCTCGCGTATTTCATCCGAATTCAGGGTGACCTGCTTCGGAATGCCGGCAACCTGATCGCGACCCTTCACGTCCAGGTACAGGACTTCAGGAAGCGGATACGCGTTGCCGATTTCAATCTTGACGCGTTCGGCCGTCCGGTCGCCGACCAGGAGGTTGTACTTGCGCTTCAGGTGTTCGCGGATGGCGTCGTCCATCTTGTCGCCGCCGACCTTGACCGAACGGCTATAGACGACGCCGGAAAGGGAAATGACGGCGACTTCGGTGGTGCCGCCGCCAATATCGACGATCATGTTGCCGCACGGCTCGGTGATCGGCAGGCCGGCCCCGATCGCGGCCGCCATCGGTTCTTCCATCAGGAATACTTCGCGGGCGCCCGCCGATTCGGCCGATTCGCGAACCGCGCGGCGCTCGACTTCGGTGATGCCGTGCGGCACGCAGATGACGATGCGTGGACGAACCAGGGTGCGACGGTTGTGGGCACGCGTGATGAAGTACCGGAGCATGGCCTCGGTGACTTCGAAGTCGGCGATGACGCCGTCCTTCATCGGTCGGATGGCCTCGATGCCGCCGGGCGTTCGGCCAAGCATTTCCTTGGCTTCGCGGCCGACCGCCAGAACCTTGCGGGAATTGCGGTGATCCTTCATGACCGCCACGACGGACGGCTCGCACGAGACAATGCCCTTGCCCCGAACATAAACCAGAGTTGTAGCCGTTCCCAGGTCGATCGCCAGATCGTTGGAAAACAGCCCGTACAGCCCGTCAAGCAGCATCCGGTTCCCCCGCGGGACAGACCTGTGCCCAACCCCGCGCCGCAGAAAGGGCGTGCAGTGTATCACGGGATCGTCGAATGATCAAAAGGTAATCTGCGAAGGCCGACGCGGCCACGGCATTCGCCCGGACCATTATTCCAAAGCGGCGCCGGGAACAACGCGTGGCGTGGACGGCGGATGTGGCCGACAGGCCGCCGGCGCGGCACCGGGCCAGTTTCGTTTGACCGGCGCGCACTTAACTGATAATAATTGGGCCCACGTGGGTCCGTACTTACCGAAGGAGTATCAAAGATGTCCATCCAGTCCATGCTCAGGTCGTTTGCTTGTGTCGGAGTGGTTGTCCTGCTGGCCGGATGCTCGAAGCAGGAGAGTGCGGGACCGGTGGTGGAACTGAACCTGCCGCCGAAGCCGGATCTTCACGCGAAGCAGATCCCGGAAAAGTACGACGACGGCACGCTGACGGTAACGGGCGTCGTCAAGAACGCGGCACAGTTGAACAACAACCAGGTCAAGGTTCGCGGCAAGGTCGTCAAGATTGAAACGTGCGCGGTCGGTGAAGTGTGCACCGGCGAGGCCGCCGTGACCCTGACCGACGATGATCCGAAGTCAACCAGGACGCTTGCGGTGATGGATCCGAGTGAAGGGCTGTACCACGACCTTGCCAAGGAATTTCAGGTCGGCGCGCTTGTGACGGTTGAAGGCAAGCTTTCGACCTGGTCGCCGACCGGCCGCACCATCAACATGGACGGCATCCTGCTGCTTGACAAGCCCAAGGCCCCGGAATGCGCGGAAGGTCCGGAAGGCGACGAGTGCCGCAAGGCCGCCGAAGCTGCCAAGACCGCCGAAGCCGCCAAGTCGAAATAGATCATCTCGAATTATTTCGGTTCAAATATGGCCTGACCAAGCCTGATCTTCTGGCCGACACCCGGGTGGACGGGAACCCAGCGATCCTTTTCGACCAGAACGATTACCGTCGATCCAAGATTGAACGCGCCGTAATCGTCGCCGCGAAGGCGCCGCAGCGGGGGCCCGAAAACGCAGATTCCGTGGGCCTTTCCCTTGTTCGTGACAACGTCCGAAAATGACAGGGAAATCCTTCCGACCGTCGTTGCGCCGACCATTACCATCCCGACCATTCCGTTGTCGCTTTCAAGCAGGCCGGTGACGCGTTCGTTGGTGCCGAAGACTTCGTTGAAGAGTTCGACGACCCGCGGGGCGACCGAAAGCAGCCCGCCCGGGATGTGCCGGACCTTCCGCACTTCGGCCGCAATCGGGAAATGAACCCGGTGATAGTCCCCGGGATTCAGGTAAATGGTAAGGAAGTGGCCTTGTTCGAACCTGGCGGCTTCCCCCGAATCGGCAAGCAGGTCGGCCAGCCGATATTCGATCCCCTTTGCCTGGAATACCATCCCGCCCGAAATCGCCCCGGCAGTCTGCACCATGCCGTCGCATGGCGACGCCATCACACAGGTATCGGCGGGAAAATCCCTTGCATCGGTCTTCAGGCGCCTGGTGAAAAAATCGTTGAACGACTGGAACCCGCAGGGCGGAATAATCGCTTCGTCGAGATTGACCCCGAAATGCGCGACCCACAGATCGATAAGACGTTCAAGGACGGGCGTCGGCAGTTTCGCATCGCTGATGCGGCCGGCAATCCTTGATTGAACCTTCGATGAAACGGCCCTGTAAAGGAGCCTTCTTACTGTATCGGACAAGGACGCCTCCCGGTCACAGGGATATGTCGGAGATTATACGTTCGCCTTCAAGCGACGTCATTTTCACGTATTCAGTCATGCGCGAAACCAGGTCGGACGGCCGTATCCGGGCAAATGCCCTTGGACCGAAACCTTCAACGCAGAAAGACGCCATGACCGTGCCGACCGCGAGTGCGCGCCGGACGTCATCGACATCGAAGCTGCCGACGCGATCCAGGTACGCAAGCGTTCCGCCGGCAAAGGAATCGCCGGCACCGGTCGGATCGACGACCGATTCGACCGGATAGGCGGGATACAGCTTGATTCCGCGGCTGTCGAAAAGGATCGCGCCGTGCTCGCCCTTCTTTATGACCAGGGCCTTCGCGCCCATCGAAAGGATCGATTTCGCCGCCGAAAAGATGTTGCGCTGGCCCGAAAGCTGGCGGACCTCATCGTCGTTCAAAAACAGCAGGTCGGTCCTTGGCATCATCGACACAAGCTGGTCGCGATACTGGGAGATCCAGCACTCGATCGTGTCCAGAGCCACGAACCTGGCGTTCCTGGTCTGCATCAGGACGTACTTCTGAAGCTCGGGCTTGATGTTGCCCAGACACAGGACGTCCGAATCGCGCAGGTCTTCCGGCACCACCGGACAGAAATCGGCAAAGACCCCGAGTTCGGTCCTTAAGGAATCCCGGCCGATCATGTCGGAATGGTAACGGCCGTGCCAGCGGAAAGTCACCCCATCGGCACGCTCGATCCTGGACGTGTCGATGCCGCGCCCGCGAAGGAAGGCCAGGTCGTCTTCAAGGAAATCGGATCCGACCACCGCGACGATTACCGGACGCGCAAGAAAGGCGGCCGCGGTCGAAAACCAAGTCGCGGAACCGCCAAGGACTTCCACCGCTTCCCTTCCGGGCAGTTCGATCACGTCGTACGCAACTGAACCGACAACAAGAAGACTCATGCGAACCTCATTGCCTTTTAACTGGACGTCATGGCTGTTATCCGACCGTCAACCGAAAGGCGCCGGCGGCCTAATCCTTCGGGAAGTACCTGTCCGTAATGGGCGCAAGCATCTCAAGCGTCCGGGACGGAACAAGGCTGCGCCTGGTCAGGAAGGCGTGACAAAGCGAATCGCCGCATCCGCAAGGTCCGGCCGCGTCGATGTGCCGCAATGCCGCAAGGATCTGTTCCCTGGCCCTGGTCGTGCCGGCCTGAAGCCGCTCGACGACACTGGCGCAGTTCACGTCGTCCTCTTCCTCGTGCCAGCAGTCGTAATCGGTCGGCAACGCGATGGTGGCGTAGCAGATTTCGGCCTCGCGGGCCAGTTTCGCCTCGGTCGCGTTCGTCATGCCGATGACGTTGACGCGGACGTCGCGATGATTTGATCCGCTTCCGATGTCGCGGTACCACTGGGATTCCGCGCGCGACGAAAACTGCGGGCCCTCGATGCACACGTAAGCGCCGCCATCGACGACTTCCATGCCGATTTGGGCGGCCGATTCCAGCAGAAGCCGGCGCATCGACGGACAGAACGGATCCGCCATGCTGACGTGCGCGACCAGGCCGTTTCCAAAGAACGTTGACTGGCGGTGGATGGTGCGATCAATCATCTGATCGACGATTACCGGCACCGAAAGTCGCACATCGTTGCGCATGCTTCCAACGGCGCTGACCGAAAAGATCCGGTTCACGCCAAGGTACTTGAACGCCCAGATGTTGGCGCGATACGGGACCTCGGTCGGAAGGAAGCGGTGGCCGACGCCGTGCCTTGGAAGGAACGCGATATCGTTTCCGTGGAACCTGCCGACGGTGATAAGGTCGCTTGGCTTGCCAAAGGGCGTGGCGACATCGATTTCCCTGACGTCTTCAAGCGAATCAAGGAAATAAAGGCCCGTTCCGCCGATTATGCCGATCATCGGAACCCCCGCCGGTTACTCGTCGCCCATTTCCTCTTCGGACATCTCCTCGGTCGAGTCGAGATCCTCGATCGGGAGTTCTTCGTCCTCGAGGGTCGCGGTTGCATCGTCGTCGTCCTCGATGATGTCGTCATCGGTCGGGACGACCACGGACACAGCAACCTCGGGCGGCTTGGACACGTCGGTGCCGCATCGGGGACAGGTGGGCGGGTTGCGCTTCATGTCGTAAAACTTGCATCCGCACTCGAAACAAGCATGTCGTTCGCCGAATTTGTCTCTATCGACCATCCCAAACCTCAAAAGTTTCGAAGATACGCCGGACAAAATCCGGCGGACGCGCTAGGTAAACAATCACGGACGTAATGTCAAGCATATCGAACACGAGATGATGTTCGTCGTCAACATTTTCGTGATGCCTGTCGCACCGGAACCCCTTGACCTGCGCCCGGGCGTATTTATATTGCGGGGCGGTCGAACCGCCTGTTTGAAAGGTGACCGGGGATTGATTCCCACGGATGAAGGTCAAGGTACAAACCACGGAGATATGAAATGGCAGCGAAGGATCTTGCATTTTCGGCTGACGCGCGCAAGCGCATCCTGAACGGCGTCAACATTCTGGCGGACGCCGTCACCGTCACCCTGGGGCCGCGGGGACGCAACGTAATCCTTGAAAAGTCCTGGGGAAGCCCGCTCGTGACCAAGGACGGCGTCACCGTCGCGAAGGAAATCGAGCTTGAAGACAGGTTCGAAAACATGGGCGCCCAGATGGTCAAGGAAGTCGCTTCCAAGACTTCGGACAAGGCCGGCGACGGCACGACGACCGCCACGGTGCTTGCCCGCGCGATTTACCAGGAAGGAATCAAGCTGGTGACCGCCGGCATCAACCCGATGCACCTGAAGCGCGGCATCGACGCCGGCGTCGAGGCCGTCTGCGGCGAACTGAACAAGATGGCCATCCCGACCAGGGGCCGCACCGAAATCGCCCAGGTCGGCACGATTTCCGCAAACCATGACACCGAAATCGGCGACATCATCGCGGACGCGATGGACAAGGTCGGCAAGGACGGAGTCATCACGGTCGAGGAAGCCAAGGGCACCGACACGACGCTGGATCTGGTCGAAGGCATGCAGTTCGACCGCGGATACATCAGCCCGTACTTCGTGACGAACGCGGAAAAGATGGAAACGGTCATGGACGACCCGTACATCCTTCTTTACGACAAGAAGGTCAGCGGGCTGCACGACGTGCTTCCGCTGCTGGAAACGGTTGCCCGCGAGGGACGCCAGCTTGTGATCGTGTCCGAGGACGTCGAGGGCGAGGCCCTGGCCGCCCTGGTCGTCAACAAGTTGAAGGGGGTCCTGAAGGTCCTGGCCGTCAAGGCGCCCGGATTCGGCGACCGTCGCAAGGCGATGCTGGACGACCTGGCCATCCTGACCGGCGGCAAGGTGATTTCCGAAGAACTGGGAATGAAGCTGGAAAACGTGCGGATTGGCGACCTTGGCCGCTGCGCCCGCGTGATTGCGAACAAGGACAACACCACGATCGTTGACGGCGCCGGCAAGCCGGAAAACATCCAGGCCAGGATTGGCCAGATCCGCCGCCAGATCGAGGAATCGACCAGCGACTGGGATCGCGAGAAGCTGCAGGAACGTCTGGCGAAGATGACCGGCGGTGTCGCGGTGATTCACGTCGGGGCCCAGACCGAGGCCGAAATGAAGGAAAAGAAGGCCCGCGTCGAGGACGCCCTTCACGCGACCCGCGCCGCGGTCGAGGAAGGCGTTGTCCCGGGCGGCGGCGTCGCCCTGGTTCGCGCGATGCCGGTTCTTGACACCGTGAATTTCGACGACGACCGCAGGTTCGGAATCGACATCCTTCGCAAGGCGATCGCCGAGCCGTTGAAGAGGATCGCGGGCAACGCCGGCGTTGATGGCGGCGTGGTTCTGCAGAAGGTCATCGAGGGCACCGGAAACTTCGGTTACAACGCCCAGACCGGCGTCTATGAGGACATGGTCGCGGCAGGCATCCTGGATCCGAAGAAAGTCACCCGGCTTGCCCTGACCAACGCCGCGTCCATTGCCGGGCTGATGATCACCACCGAAGCCGGCATCGTCGAAGCCCCCAAGGAAGACGACAAGAAGTAATCCGCCCCTGCCCTTGTCATCTGCTTCTGTTTTTGTGATCTGCCCTTGCCCTCTGCCCTTGTCATCTGCTTCTGTTTTTGTGATCTGCCCTTGCCCTCTGCCCTTGCCCTCTGCTTCTGTTTTTGTGATCTGCCCTTGCCCTCTGCCCTTGCCCTCTGCCCTTGTACGGGCGGATTACATCCGCCCGCCGCGAACCAGCAAGCCGCCATGCCCCGCCCTCTGCCCTTGTACGGGCGGATTACATCCGCCCGCCGCGAACCAGCACCCCGCCATGCCCCGCCCTCTGCCCTTGTACGGGCGGATTACATCCGCCCGCTGCGGTCCAGCACGGTGCCCCGAGTCCCGCCACTTCCTTTGCGGCCTGCTCTGGAACGTTCCCACACTCGGTGCTATCTTCCGCACCCATGGACGCGACCCGCAAAGCATGGTTGTTTCTGTTTGTCGGCATCGTGGCGGCAAGCCAGTCCGGCAACCTGGTCCGCATCGGCGACGCATCGCCGTTTGCCATCACGACCTGGCGGCTTGCACTTGCCTCGCTGATGCTGGCGCCATTGGCGGGGCGACACCTGGTCGAACTGGCCCGCCTTGGCCGGCGCGACATGATCCTGCTGCTTGGGGCCGGAATCGCGCTGGCACTGCACTTCTTTTCATGGATCGCGGCGGTTCAGCACACGACCGTTGCCAACGCATCGATCTTCTTTTCGATTAACCCGGTAATCACCGCGCTTGCCGGGTGGCTGTTTTACCGGGAAATGCCTTCGCGCCGTCTTGCCCTGTCAATCGCGCTCGGACTGGGCGGCGTCCTTTTCATCGGAATTTCCGACCTGGATTTCGCGCCGGAAAGGTTTTCCGGGAACGCCCTGTCAGTGCTTTCATCGCTGCTTTTCACCTTGTATTTCCTGCTTGGGAAGCGCGTGCGGCAGACTGTTGACAGCCGTGCATACGTGACCGGGGTATATGGGGTCGCGGCGCTGACCGGGCTTCTTGTCGTGATACTGTTGGGCCAGCCGGTGTTCGATTATTCGGCGCGCAACTGGACGTGCTTCGCGTTGATGGCACTGATTCCGACCATGATCGGCCACACGGCGTTAAACCACGGGCTTCGATACATCCAGGCCGGCCGCATCTCGGCAGCGATGCTTCTTGAACCACTGACCGCCGGCCT
>JAKPTZ010000072.1 GCA_029555025.1 Deltaproteobacteria bacterium | reverse complement strand
GCTGAAACCGAACCGGGAAAACAGCGCGCCCTGGACCAGCATGGCCAGTCCGCCGGCGATCTTCTGCAACAGGCCTTCCATCCCGTTGTACATGGCTTCACGCTTATAGCCGGTTCGCTCGGTGTCCAGATCCATGATGTCCGCCAGCAGCGCGCGGGGAATAACCAGGCCAATCGCCAGGCCGGGGGCGATCAGCAGCAGGCAGACCGCAAGCTGAAGCCACGCGGGAATTCCCAGAAGGCCCGCCAGAGTCACCAGGGGGATTACCACCAGGAAAGATCCCAGACTGACAAAGAACAATGTCTTCTTGCGGAACTTGCCGGCCATCCTGTCAACAACCGGATAGAAGATGATTGAAAAGATTATCAGGCCCAGCAGCATCAGGCCTGAAATGGTGTCGGCGCCCTGGGAAAGCAGCCACGCCATCGGCGCGAACGAAGACGTCTCGCCGACAACCTGGGTGGCCACGACGTACGGAAGCGCGGCCTCGACCAGGAACATGCCGGCATACATCATGGATCCGGCCACGATGTACGGAATAAACGCCGGGTTCTTCAGGGTTTCCCATCCCGCCTTCACCAGTCCGTACGGAACATCCTTCGCCGCGCTGTGCGGGCGCTCGCGGATGAACATCAGCACGGGGATGAAAGTCACGAAAGTCAGGACGGTCCCGAAGGTGGCGGCCAGTTTGAATCCGTCCTGGATGTCGTAACCAAGGAACATGCCACGTCCATCCATGAAATAGCTGATCATCGGGCCGAAAACGACGAACACGAAAATCTGGGCAACGACATTCAGAATCGACATCCACACCGAAACGCGGACACGGCCGCCTTCGGACAACCAGACTTCTGGCATAAGCGCCAGGTAAGGGTTGACGACGACGGTGAAGGAAACGTGCAGCACCAGCAGCATCAGCCCAAGCCAGGCCGCGTTGACGATGGTCGGGGAACCCACGTTGAAATCAAGGGACAGGAAATCCTTCAGGGTGTTCAGCCAGCCGGTTTCATGGCCGCCGACGCCTGCAAGCGGGGGAAACCACATCAGAAGGAACCCGGCCAGCAGGAAAGGCAGGCCGATCCGGATGAAAGGCATGCGGCGGCCGCGACGACCGGTCATGCGATCCGAATAAAACCCGACCAGCGGGTCGGCAAGCGCGCCGAAGAACATGACTATGGCCGAGATGATGCCGAACACCGCGGGATCGATCAGCAGCACGCGGCCCTGCTCGATTTCCTCGGCGGTCGGGCAATACAGCCTCATCAGCCACACGGCGGCCGCCAGCAGAAGCATTCCGACGGGGAAGCTGCCCATCGAGTACGCAATCATGCGGCCCTGCCCCGGTTCCCTGGCCGCGTCCTGACCGTCCTGGGCGCCGAATTCCTGGGTAATGCTCATTCAACTCTCCCGGAAAAAGGAAGTTCGCACGGAAGATATCCGAAAAACGCACGCATGAACACTGAAATTGCGGATACAAAAAACCCCGTCAAGCAAGCGCCGGACGGGGTTCCCTGTTCGATCGCGGTCTGATATCAGGCCTTGACGATGGCTTCGGTCGCGCAGACCGGGGCGCACTTCGGCTCGCCACCGGCTTCGGCACATTCCGTGCACTTCGCGGGGTCGATCACGTAAATGGGATCGCCTTCGGAAATGGCATGGTTGATGTCGCACTCGTCAATGCACGAGCCGCAGCACACGCAGTCATCAGTGATCTTCATGGACATGGGAAACCTCCCGGATTCAAAAAACTTGTCAAATCGGGAAGGCTGTCCTTCCCACGGGCCGCATCATCGATAAAAGTGGCCTGTCTGTCAAGGTTCCACGACACGGATTGACAGTCGACCTTCGCTTGACCAGCGGAAGGCTGCTTGAGGTTTCGGCCTGCCCTCACTTCCTCGTGGCGACCTTGCGGGCGGCGACCGGCTTTCCGGCGTGGGCCGACTTCAAGGCGCCGGAGGACTTCCGGGCGTTCGAAGGCTTTCCTGCGGCGGAAGGCTTGCGAACGGGGGCCGGGCCGGTTTTAAGACCCTCGTCCGTGACGTGCACTTTGACGTTGATGTCGAAAGTCATTCCGTCCAGGGACTTGCGAATCTCACCGGCGATATCGACCTTGTCCAGCCAGCCGACAATCTTGTCGGTGGCCTGATCGACGACTTCCTGCCGCACGCTTGCCAGCTCGCGGCCGATGTATGCGGCGACCTCCCGGCTCATGGCCTTCACGATCTCGCGGACAAAGCCTTCCGTTTCGACCAACTTTGAAACCGACGACGCCACGGCCTTTCGGGCCAGTTCGGACAGCATGCCATCCCTGCGTTCCCCGCCATCGGCAACCGTCTCGCCAATGTGACCGACATCGGAAGTTTCACCGTGCATGTCCCGTTCCATAAGCCCCCCGCCATAGCGCGTGGATACGTGCGCCCATGCCACAATAAAATCACAGGCGCGTCGTCTTATCGACCCGTGGATTCTAGCACCAACGGGCGCGACGCGAAATCCCGACACTGCCGGGGGTTGCGCATGCGCCGTTCGTTGCCACATTACAGGGCGCGGCGGCAGTTGATCTGTGCTAAAATCCGCGCGCCATTTTCCGGCGCCGGCGATCCTGGCTCTGCGCCGACGGCCCCGTACGGGCGAATGAGAATTCGCCCGTGATTTGAAAACATTGCCGGCCCGTATGGGCGAATGAAAATTCGCCCGTCGCTGCCTGCGCGTAATAATTAGCGGTTCGATGGGAGACCCGATGAAGGCTTTTTTTCGAAAACTTTTCGGTACGAAGAACGAACGTGAACTGAAGCGGATGCGGCCGATAATCGAGCGCATCAACAGCCTGGAACCGGAATTCCAGAAGCTGACCGACGACGACCTGCGTGGGCTGACGGCTAAGTTCCGCAAGCGGCTGACAGAAGGCGAGACGCTTGACGACATCCTTCCGGAAGCGTTCGCGGCGGTTCGCGAGGCGTCGGTCCGTTCGACCGGCATGCGCCATTACGACGTTCAGATGATCGGCGGTATCGCACTGCATCGCGGAACGATTTCCGAAATGAAAACCGGCGAAGGCAAGACCCTGGTCGCCACATCCGCCCTGTTCCTGAACGCGCTTGAACCGGATCCGAAAAACCCCGAGCGCGGGATGGGCGCCCACCTTGTAACCGTCAACGATTACCTGGCAAAGCGCGACTCCGAATGGATGGGGCGCATCTACAACGCACTGGGCATGTCGGTGGGCGTAATCGTCCACGGGCTGACCGATCGCGAACGTCAGGCTGCCTATGCCTGTGACATAACTTACGGAACAAACAACGAATTCGGTTTCGATTACCTGCGCGACAATATGAAGTTCAACCTGGGGGACATGGTCCACAGGTACTACGACTTCCCGAAGAAAGGCGAGCAGGTCAAGACACTGCATTACGCCATCGTTGACGAAGTCGACTCGATTCTTATCGACGAAGCGCGCACGCCACTGATCATTTCCGGTCCTGCCGAGGAATCTTCCGAAGTTTATTACACCGTGAACGCCATCGTCCCGATGCTGCGCCGCGATGAAGACTACATCGTCGATGAAAAGGCCTCGGCGGTGACTCTGACCGAATCGGGCGTCGACAAGATTGAAAGGCGGCTTCAGGTGAAGAACCTGTACGACGGCGACAACGTCGAACTGGTCCACCACGTCTATCAGGCATTGAAGGCCCACACGCTGTTCAAGCGCGATGTCAATTACGTCATCGAGGACAACAAGATTGTCATCGTTGACGAGTTCACTGGTCGAAAGATGCCGGGTCGGCGCTGGAGCGACGGTCTGCACCAGGCGGTCGAGGCCAAGGAAGGCCTGAAGATCGAAAACGAAAACCAGACGCTGGCGACGATCACTTTCCAGAACCTGTTCCGCATGTACAACAAACTGGCCGGCATGACCGGTACCGCCGATACGGAAGCCGAGGAATTCGCGCGCATTTACGACCTGGACGTACTGGTCATTCCGACCAACAGGCCGATTGGCAGGAAGGACAGCGAGGATCTTGTTTACAAGAACGACCGCGCGAAGTTCATGGCGGTTCTGGATCAGATCAAGGAATGTTACGGTCGCGGCCAGCCGGTTCTGGTCGGCACGACATCCGTCGAGAAGTCCGAACTTGTCAGCCGGCTTCTGAAGAACAGCAAGATTCCGCACCACGTCCTGAATGCCAAGAACCACATGCTGGAAGCGCAGATTATCGCTCAGGCAGGCCGCAAGTTCGCGGTCACGATTTCGACCAACATGGCCGGCCGTGGTACCGACATCGTCCTTGGCGGCAATCCGGAAGCGCTTGCCCGTACCCAGGTCGATTCGATTGAAAGCGACAAATTCCAGGAACTGGTGCAGGAGTACAAGCCAATCTGCGCGAACGAGCGCCAGGAAGTCCTGGCCGCCGGCGGTCTTTTCATCATCGGTACCGAACGTCACGAATCCCGGCGAGTCGATAACCAGTTGCGCGGCCGCGCCGGACGTCAGGGCGACCCGGGTGCGTCGCAGTTCTTCCTGTCGCTGGACGACGATCTGATGCGCATCTTCGGCGGCGACCAGATCAAGAACATCATGGATCGCCTGAATGTCCCGGACAACGAACCAATCGTTCACAAATGGGTCACAAGGGCAATCGAAAGCGCGCAGAAACGGGTTGAGGGACGAAACTTCGACATCCGCAAGAATCTGCTGGAATACGACGACGTCATGAACCAGCAGCGCCAGACCATTTACCGTTTGCGCAACAGGGTTCTGGAAGGCAGTGAAGTCCATTCGATGATCCTGGACGCCGTCGAGCAGACCGCATGGAACCTTTTCAACCAGTTCTGCCCCGAAGGCGTCAATCCCGAAGAATGGGACTTCGAAAGCCTGGCCCGGGAAGTTCTTGGAAGCCTGCGTGTCAAGGTCAGCGAAGAAGATCTGGCGGCCGAAGGTGAACGTGCCGGCGACCTGCTGGTCAAGCTTCTGCGCGAGGCGTACGACAGGAAGACCGAACTTTCCGTCAAGAAGGCGCTTGACATCAGGCTGCCCGAGCCGGAATTCGTCACGCCGGACTTCGATCGAGAGGCCTGGCTGGCCGACCGCGCCGAACTGGAACGCCGCATGATCGAAGGATTCCGTCTGTACGAACGCGAACGTTACCTTCATGCCATCGACAGCCACTGGAAAAACCACCTGTACGCGATGGACCACCTGAAGGAAGGCGTGCACCTGGAGGCTTACGCCCAGAAGGACCCAAAGGTCATCTATAAGAAAGAGGGTTTCGAGCTGTTCAAGCAATTGCTGGATCGCATCGACCAGTCGATCGCCGAAACGATGTTCCGGGTCGATATCAGCGGTCCGACCGATGTTGAATCCATTCGGCGCCTGCGCCGCAGCGTCGCCATGCATTACGGACGCGGCGCGCTGCCGCCCGAGGCGACCGGGGTCAATTCCAGCCAGAGAACGAACCAGATGGACGAGGCCGGACCGGTCGCGTCTTCACCGAATGCCGGTTTCGTCCCGCGGGCCGGCCGCAACGACCCCTGCCCCTGCGGCAGCGGCAAGAAGTACAAGAAATGCTGCCTGCCCAAGGAAATGGGCGTGGATCCCGCAAGTTTCTGACGCGCGCATCCCCCGGCGAAAAAGGGGCCTGCCCCGAGCGATCCGTGGTCAGCCTTTTGAACCAGTGAAACGAGTCTTGGGGTTGCGCAAGTCCAAAATTTAATGTATAAATCGCCCGCTTTTTCCGAACTCAAACGATCGAGGCGAGCATGTACGAGACTTCCGATATCCGTAAGGGACTCAAAATCACGATGGACGGCTACCCCTGGGAAGTCGTCGATTT
>JAKPTZ010000070.1 GCA_029555025.1 Deltaproteobacteria bacterium | reverse complement strand
TCGCCGGCGGATTTGGTGCAAAGGGCGGCAAGAGCCCGTCGGATCGGGTTGACATCTTCCGTGTGTCGAATGCCGTCTTCAAGGACGGGGAGGTACTTGGCCTGGGCTCGAAGATGGGCGGCATGTCGATTGCCGAGATGGACGACGGCCGGTTCCTGCTCGCCGGCGGCTCGAACGGCACAGCCCCGGTCGATGCGGTCAAGATCATTTCCCCGAAGGGCCCGGTCATTCAAGACGGAAAGGAAATCGAGACACCGGCCGTCAAGTCCGACGTCCCGACCATGGACGCGGCGCGTGCCGGCCATTCGATGCTGACGGATCAGACCGGCCGCGTCCTGATTTTTGGCGGCATTGATGCCGATAAGGACAGTCCCGAGCCGATTTTCTACAACCCGGGCGATTGATTCGGAACCAGTGGCCGGCGGCCTGGTTCTGTCCTGCGATGAACCGGCCTCGGTGTTGGGCGCATGCCTATGATTTGTTCCGCCGCCGCACATTTATCCGCACCCCTCAAAGCACTTTTCAACCGGCAGAATGCGGCCGTCTTGGCCACACTGGTCTTCTTGAGTCTTATACTTGCCCCCTTCCCGTCTTCGGCCAGACCCAAGCAGGTTCTTTATTTTCCACCCGCGGTTTCGGGCCCGGCGCTTTCGACGGCGGTTCTTCAACTGGCCAGGGAAAGGTTCGAGAAAGTGCTTGGTTCGTACGGCATGTATGGCGTGGTGCCCGACGAAGACGCGCTTGATCGGATTGGCGCGGCCGATGCCGGGGAGTTCGGATCCTGTCGGGACGCATCTTGTCGCACAAGGCTTACAAGGCTTGCGGGCGCCGATTTGAGTGCCTGGTTGAGCATTTCCGGCCGGCGCGGTGCCTGTGTGGTTGAAGGCGTTTTGAGCCCGGCATGGTCTGAACGCAAGGATATCAAGGCCAGGTTCGAGGGCGGTTGCGATGTGGTCGAAATTGTTGATGCCGTGGGCGTGGTGGCAGCCATGATGTGCGGCAGGGATCCCCGCGCGACGGCGGCGCCGGCAAACCCGGAGGCCGTTGTTGCGCCGGGCCCGACGCCCAGGCTTCAGCCCCTTGAGTCCACGAATGCGCCCCCAACCGGCGTGGTCGCCCAGCCGCAGCCACCAAGGGCGTTCAAG
Organism: Deltaproteobacteria bacterium; assembly: GCA_029555025.1. Classification (GTDB taxonomy): domain Bacteria; phylum Myxococcota_A; class UBA9042; order DTJE01; family DTJE01; genus JAGOFO01. Next base: position 30,586 of record JAKPTZ010000070.1, on the reverse strand, counting down.
GCTCATGAACTGGTCGGCAGGATCGGCTTTCTTACAGTCGAAACGACGCCGTCGAATGCATCGATCGAGATCGATGGAAAGCTGGTCGGCAAGTCGCCGTTCCAGGCAGAAGTCCAGGTCGGCAGACGTCGTATCCGGGTGATGCTGGACAAGTTCTTTCATGAAAAGACCCTGGAAGTTGACGTCGGACCCGATGGACGAAGGGTGGATGTGCAACTTGCACCCGCGTTCGGCAGGCTGGAGGTGACCTCGGATGTCCCGGGCTCCCTTGTGACCATTGACGGCAGACGCGTCGGAACCACGCCGTATGTCGTGGAACGCGCCATTTCAGGCACTTACGTCATCGAAGTCTCAAACCCCAGCCGCCGGCCGTCGCAGCGCAAGGTCGTCGTTTCTGATGGCCGGACTGTCATCGAATCGTTCCAACTGGAACAACTGGTTGGCGTTCTTTCCGTCCTGACCAGGAATCATGACGACACGCCGTGCAGCGGACATCTGTCAATCGACGGAAAGTCCGTGGGGACAACGCCTTTCAAGGGAACGGTTCCGTCCGGCCGTCACGCCCTCGAGGCGACGTGTGAAGGTGTATCCGCGAAATCGGTGGTTGATGTGCCGGTCGATTTGCGGCTGAGTGTCGTTCTTCGAATGCCGGCCTCCATTGTTCCGGCGGCTGCCGCGCGGCCAAGCGGAATGGATCCGGTCGTTCGATCGGAGCCCGCGCGTCCGCCGGTGGTTCAGGACGCGCCCGCACCGGTTGTCAACGTGAAGCCGGATGACGGGATGGTGCAATCGCGGGCGGCAGACGTGATGAATATCGAGGATGAACGGCCGAAAACCGTGTCAAAGCCTCTTTACAAGAAGTGGTGGTTCTGGACGGTAATCGGTATTGCGGCCGCCGGGGTCGCCGGCGGGGTGGCGGCCGGCGTCATGTCGGCCGGGGGCGGGTCTTCGACGGCGTCGGGAATCATGACGCATTGATTCGAACGGGGGTTCTGATGCTGGATCGTGGCTCCTGCGGTGTCATGTTTCGTGCGTCCGACCTGTTGCGCCCTGCACTTCTGGCTTGGGTGGCGGCTTGCTGGCTGGCTTCCTGCGGCGGCAGCGAGATGGCGGCAGACAACGTCAATCTCCGTCTTGTCAGCGTGTCTGCAAAGATAACCTACGCCGACGCCAATCCAGATCCCGAGAACAATGTGGTCGCGGCCAGGGTGTCGGTTTCAGGTCCGGACATGAGTGACGTTTCATCCGAATTTGATTTCAGCCTGGATGCCTTTCAGATCCCGGAATACATGCTTGGCATGCGGCGACAGTTCAGCGCCGAATTCCTTGGGCCCGCGGATCCATTGAAGAATGACGAGCGACCGGTTGTCTCCCGCGGACGGTCGGTTCCGATTGATGTCACCGAAAGGCAAACCAGGATTCGTTCCCAGATTTTTGTCTCACCGGTCAATTCATTTTCCAGTGTCGTCGGGATGGATGATATTTCCGGTGAACCCGTCATATCGTATCCGATCAACGCGAACCGTGTCGGGGCGTCGATGACCGAACTTGACGACGGTCGCATCCTTATTTGCGGCGGCGCCAAGGTTCGCGGCCCGGCGGTCACGTGGTACATGCCCGATGATCTTTTCACTCTGACCAGTTCCTGCGAGACGTACGACCCCGAAACAGGCATTTTTGAGGAAGTACCCAACAGGATGACCGTCAAGCGCGCCTATCACCAGGCGGTCAAGCTTGGCAGTCCGGACAATCCGGATGGCCGTGTGGTCCTTATCGGTGGATACACGGTTCCGGATGGCGGTGCGATAACGGTCTCCCATCTGGTCGATATCTATGATCCGAGGACCGGCCTGTTCACTTCAGCGACAAGCAACGAGGGTCAGCCCGGGCTTTACGGTGGCCAGGGCAGGGCACTTTTCACGGCCGACCTGGTCAACGCCGACAAGAACCTGATTGTGCTTTTCGGCGGCTATTCCAATGTCAGCGCCGTCGGTGGAACCTATGACATCATCTGGGTCACCGAGGGCTCGGTAATGACGATCGCCCATGGACAGCTTTACAACAAGGACGACCCGGCGAAGGGAATCGTCCGTTACAACCATGCGCTTGCCAGGGTCTGGAGGTACGGAAGCGAATTGACGGGCGGCAAGGAATACGAGGCATATCTGCTGGTCGGCGGTGAAAACGAGTCGGGCGCCATCGACACCGTCGAGCCGTATATCATTACATGTGCTGGCGTCGAGTCGTGCAAACTGCAGCGCCAGGATCAGCTTGTCGTGAAAATTCCGGGCGGCGGCCGGTCGATGCCTGCCGTAGCGTATGACGTGGCGCACAATTTCTTGTTCATCGTCGGCGGATTCGGTGCGACGGGCGGCAAGAATCCGACCGACAGCGTTGACGTCTTCCGTGTGCCCGAGGCCGGCTTCCGTGAAAGGGAATACCTGAGCCTTGGAATCGATCTTGGAGGCATGTCGATCGCGGAGATGGCCGACGGCAGGTTCCTTCTTGCCGGCGGCTGGAACGGCACCGCCCCGGTCGATACCGTCAAGATTCTTTCCCCGGATGGTCCCGTAATATTCAACGGCCTGGAAGTTGTAAGCCCTGACGTCAAGTCGGATGTGCCGGCAATGGACGCAGCGCGCGTCGGTCATTCCATGATCACGGACCAGACCGGCCGCGTTCTGATTTTTGGCGGCGTCGATAATGACAGGGACAGCCATGCTCCGTTGATGTACAATCCGCGATAAACAGTCCGATGTTCAACGTTTCCGTGGCGACAGAGGTCGGTTCGGTCATTTCAGGAAGGCATGGGGTACGCAGCATGAGATTGAATGAAGATGGACTTTTCGGGGAATCCGGCCGGATCCTTGGCATGCCAGGGTTGCCGTCTTTTTTTCTGGTGATGTTGCTTTCGACAGTTATCAACCTGGCTCCAGGAATTGCCGCAGCCAGGCAGAAGATAGTCCTTTATTACGCCCCCACAGCTTCCGGCGTCAGGCTGTCGGCTGCGGACCTTGGTCAGATGCGGGATCAGTTCGCAAGTGTTCTTGGATCCTTCGGCCTTTATCGGGTTGTAAGTGAAGGTGAGATTCCGGAAAGACTCGCACCTTCTGACGTCCGTGATTTTCGGTCGTGTTCGGATTCGGAATGCAGGGTCAGGATTTCCAGGCTTGGTTCGGCCGATGTCAGTGCCTGGTTGAAGATTTCCGGTCGTGGCGGCCGCTGCGTGGTCGAGGGCTTCCTGAGTCCGGCCTGGTCGGACAAGGGTGACAAATCGGCCAGTCATGAGGGGGGATGTTCTGGAAGCCAGGTTGCGGCATCGGCCGCCGTCGTGGCGGCCCTTCTGTGCGAAAAGGAGCCCGGGCAGGCAGCCATCGGAGCTTCCGGCGGGGGTGCCGTTGTCCCGGCCGCCGGTTCGGATGGGTCAACCCCGGCGCCAGTTGCCCCGCCGGCACAGGTTGCTGTCGAGCCGGTCAACAAGATCCAGATGCTTGTCCAGAAGACAGGTTTTTTGACGATTGAAACAAAGCCTGTCGGCGCGAGCATCGAAATTGACGGCCGGCCGGTGGGAAAGTCGCCATTCCAGGATGAAGTGGACGTCGGCCGCCATCGGATCAGGGTTCATCTGGACGAGTATTATCGCGATGCCACGGCGGAAGTTGATCTGGAACCCGATGGAAAAAGTCTGACGCTTCAGCTTGCTCCGGCGTTCGGAAAGCTTGAGATCAAGAGCAGGGAGCCAGGTGCGACCGTAACGATAAATGGAAATCGTGTCGGTACCACTCCATTCGTCAGCGAGCGCTTTCTTTCGGGCACATATGCGGTGGAAGTCTCCAATCCCGGTCGTCGGCCGCTGCGGCGCCAGGTTGTCGTTTCCGATGGACGAACGACCAGCGAGACGTTCGACCTTGACGTCCTTATGGGTGTTCTGTCGGTTCTTACACGCAATACCGATGATACGCCGTGTTCCGGAAAGCTTTTTATCGACAACCGGGCGGTTGGAACCACTCCGTTCAAGGATACGGTAGCGGCCGGCAATCATGTGTTGAAGGCAATATGTGGCGATAGTTCGGCAAGTTCCGTCGTGGATGTTCCGGTCGAGTCGCGACTGAGCGTCGTTCTGCGTATGGGAGACAAGCCGTCGGCCGCCGTTGCCGCCGCGGTGCCCGCATCTGCTGCGCCAGGAACGGTGGCACCCCAGGCACCCGTGAAGCCGACCCCGTCCACTCCGGCAGCAATTCCTGAAGCGGTCACGGCCCCGACGGCGAAGGTCGATTCGGCGAAGGCGACGGTCGCCGCGGCTCCGGTCGAGGCAGCCGTTCCGGCCGCGGTTTCGGAACCTGAGCCCGAGGTTCTGGCCGAAGAGCCGGAAGTCATTGCGGAAGAAGGCGACAGTTTTCTGAAAACCAGTAAGCCCGTTTACAAGAAATGGTGGTTCTGGACCCTGATCGGTGTCGCCGCGGCCGGTGTTGCCGGCGGCGTGGCAGCCGGGGTGCTTCTTTACGATACCGGGACGCCGATGGCTTCCGGAACCATAACCCGTTGAATGATAATGGAGTCTGGCGATGTTACAGGCTGAGATGTTTGAAGTTGCGGCTTCCCGTCGGAAAGGGCTGGCGCCGCAGTTTGTGCTTCTGATGACGACTGTTGCCGCAGTGTCCTGTGGGAACCCGGATCTTGGTTCGGATCATCTGCAACTGCATCTTGTCAACGTCAGCGCGACCCGCACGTTTGATGGCGCGCCGCAGAATCCCGAGTCGATGGCGGCACAACTGATGGTCACTGTTTCCGGGCCGGACATGGAGACCGTGGCTTCCGATCCGATGGACTTCAGTCAGTCGACTTTCGATATCCCGGAGTTTCCCCAGGGACTCGAACGTCAGTTCATGGTTGAGTATCTTAACGGCCAGCAGGTTGTCGCCCGGGGACGCTCCGTTCCGCTTGACGTTGTTGAAGGGGGGGAACGTGTAAGGACACAGGTGTTCGTTTCACCCCTTAATTCGATTACCCCTGTGACGGCAATGGATCCCGAGTCCGGGGGCGCGGTCGTGTCTTCGCCACCATTCATGAAGACGGTCGGGGCGTCCATGACCCAGCTTGACGATGGTCGAATCCTGATTTGCGGCGGGGCGGATGTCAAAGCGGGCAGAGGTACCTGGTTCATGCCCGAAGACGTCACCAATATTACCGATGCATGCCAGACCTACGATCCGCGGACGGGCGAGTTCAAGGTCGTTGCAAAGCGGATGGCCATCAAGAGGGCATTTCATCAGGCGGTCAAGCTTGGCGGTCCGAATAATCCCGATGGCAGGGTGGTCTTGATTGGCGGTTTCACCGAGAAGGTGCCCGGCACCGTTTCGATATCGGATTCGGTGGCAATTTTTGACCCGGTGACCGGCGACTTCGTCGAAGCGCGTGACAAGGGTGGAAGTGCCGGCCTTGCCGGCGGCGCGGGGCGTGCCCTGTTCACGGCGGCCCTTGTGAATCCGGATCTCAACCTCGTTGCGATCTTCGGCGGGCTTTCAAACTATTCGGCCGCCGGTGGTACATGGGAGCTGCTTTACTTCGACGGTTCAACGATGACCACGGTTAAGCACGAACAGTTGTTTAACGAGGCAGATCCGGCTCACGGGATTGTCCGTTACAACCACTCGATGATTCGGGTAAGCGGCTTTGCAGACGACTGGAACGCGAATCAGGGGCTCGAGGCGTTCCTTCTGATCGGCGGGGAAAACCCGTCCGGCGTCATCGACGTACTTGAACCGTACATCGTCGATTGCCCGAATGTAAGCAACTGCAAGCTGACGCGTTATGACGACATGGTCGTCTCGCTGCCCGGTGGCGGTCGGACAATGACGGCGGTTGCCTATGACCAGACTCACAACCTGGTTTTTCTTGTCGGTGGATTCAGAACTCCCGGCGCGGACGAGCCGTTCTGGAGAATCGATGTTTTCGGCGTGGCCAGGGCCGCCTTCAAGGACGGCTTCATCAACATGGGGAGGTCGGTCGGCGGGATGACGTCGGTGCCGCTTTCCAACGGCACGTTCCTGATGGCCGGCGGATATGGATGGGATGCTCCCGTTTCCAGCCTTGGCCTTTTGAATCCGAACGAGCGGATTGTTCAGGACGGAAAGACGACCGTAAGGATTTCGTTCCAGACGGAATTGCCGTCATTTGTCACCGGGCGTGTCGGCCTTTCCGCAATCGAGGATCTGACCGGAAGGGTGCTTATCATGGGCGGCTTCTCGGGTGACGACGTTCCTGCCGAAGCGGCTCTGTATGTGCCATAGTTTTATGTCCGAGCCTGCCGATCATTTTTCAAAAAAAACTTGATGCTGTCGGGGCCGGTGATGCTGTCGGGGCCGGTGGATATTGACGCTTGGTCGGAGTCTCGGTCACATAATGCCGCCAAGAAGATCGGCAAAGTTAAGACACATTTTGGGCGGCATGGCGGCGGGAAGCTGACCGCCAGGGCAGAACATTTCCATTCCCATGCCGGCAATGCACAGAATTGACATGTCCATGCAGTCAATCCCGCTGATGCAGTCTTCGGCGACTTCGCAGTCACAATACATGGCCGTCGCGCCCGGCATGGGCATCCCACCGCTTCCCAGCAGGATACTCATGATGTCATAACACTTGTGACCCGGTCCGCAGCAGGAAATCGAGCCGTCGCAATAACCTGCCGGGTCATAGCAGTATCCCGTCGGTCCCCCGTCGATAAGGGCGCACTGTTGCTCGGCGCCGGTCGTTGTCGGTGGACAGTCGGAAGAATCCTCGCAGGTCGCCCCGCATTCCCGATCGGCAAGCTGGCAGATAGCGCCGTCGGTGTCGGTGCAGGCATAATAATTCTGGTTGCATGTACAGTCGCTGTTGATCACCTTGCAGTCCTCGTCGCTTGCGCACTGGACGCATTGTTCCTGACCATCAATCACAACGCAGGCCGGAAAATCATCGGTGCAGAGCCCACCGCATGGAACCGCTCCCTCGCAGGTCAGGTCTTCAAGACAGACGCCGGTCGATTCCGGAAAGCGCAGGCAGTCGTCGTCCGAGCAGCACTGGTGGCATTCCATGTCCGATTCGCACAGAACGTGCCCGTCGCCGCACGTGTCGGGCACGCAAGTGTGGTTTGGCATCCTGCAGATGTCGCCGTCGTCGCAGTCCAGGTCGCGTGTGCATTCGACGCAACCGCCATCGTAAGGGTACGGGTTCGGTTCGGTGCAGCCACGGCAGCCGTCGCCAAGCGGCTTGCACACCGGCACGCCCCGGTCGTTGTCTGCGCACTCAAAGTTCGTCGTGTCGGCGCACCCCACGTCCGCGCATCCGGGCACGCAGATGCCCTGGGCGAATCCAGTGTTCTTGAAACAGCGCATGCCATCCCGGCATTCGTAGTCATAGGTGCATCCGTGGCACTCGTCCTGGCAAATTCTGCACTGGCCGGTGCCGAAGTCGCAGCATTTGCCTTCATCGCACGGCGAATCGAAGGCGCACGGAGCGCAGGCGAACGAAACCGGCAGACAGCTTTTTTCGGCGGACGCCTGATAGCAGGTGTATCCGGCCATGCAGTCCGCATCCCGTTCGCAGTCCCGCAGGCAGTGCTTCTCGGGGCCCACCGGAAGGCAGGAGTATCCTTCACCGCATTCGGCGTTGGTCGAGCATGTCTTGCAGTCCGGGAATTGTGGATGGGATCCGGCATCGGCCGTATCGGCAGCAATGCCTTCATCGGTTGCATCACTCCGGCCGTCATCCGGCATGTCGCCCGTGTCGTCGTCTTCATCCGGGACATCCATCACATCGGAAGGCGAGTTCCGAGCGATGCAGATGCCATCGTTGCAAACTTCGTTGTCCCGGCACTTGAAAAATACGTTGCACGCCGCTGTGCAGGTGTTGCCGGCGTGGTCGATTCCACCGTACTGCGGCGGCACGCATCTTTCATCGTCAAGGCAGTCCCCGGGATTCGAGCAATCGACGACGATGCAGGCGTCCTGACGGCATGCCATCGACCTGGCGCAGTCGGTCGAATCCACGCATTTGCCGGATTCCTCGTCGCAGGAAGCTGCCAGCACGGCGGCCATCACCGCAAGCGTGAATGCGCCGCGCCGCAAGGCCTTAAGCGGATTGAAACAACGCAGGTTGGAAAATGTCATCTTTGTCACCTGTCGTTCGAATTATCGACTGACGATTCTATTATCAATTCAGTCGTCAATCCAGTCGTCGGATAAGGACGGCAAGTCTGCGTCCTTTTCGCTCGGCCGCCATGAAAGGCCCCGGAGCTTACAATAACGGCGCTGGTGGCATAAGATCGCCTGTCTGCCGAACGGAGGCTGTCAATGGGCCGTTTGAATCCACTCATCTTCAGGGAATACGACATAAGGGGCCTTGTCGGGCCCGATCTTGACGACGATACGGTTGGAACCATCGCGCGGGCGTTTGGAACCTGGCTTCGCGGACACGGAGCGACCAGGGCGGTTGTGGGCGCGGACTGCCGTCTTTCTTCGCCCGGGTTCCGTGAAGTGGTGATTGCCGGGCTGAACGACACGGGAATCGACGTGATTGACCTTGGCATGGTGACCACGCCGCTGACGTATTTTGCGCTTCACCATCTCGATATCGGCGCCGGCATCATGATTACGGGAAGCCACAACCCAAAGGAATTCAACGGGTTGAAGATGTGTGCGGGCAAGAAGTCCGTCTTTGGCGCCCAGATTCAGGAAATCCGGCGGATCGCGGAGTCCGGACAGTTCCTGCATGGACGCGGCGGGCGCCGTACTTTTGACATCGTTCCCGACTATATGGAAAGAATCGTCTCGGACTGTCGAATCAGGCCGGAACGCAGGTTCAAGGTCGTGGTCGATGCCGGCAACGGAACGGGCGGAATAACGGCAGTTCCATTGCTGCGTCGTCTTGGCTGTGAAGTCATCGAGATATTCTGTAGTCCCGACGGAAATTTTCCCAACCACCACCCGGATCCGACCGTCATGGAAAACCTTGTGCATCTTCAGGAGGCGGTGGTTTCGAACGGTGCGGACGTCGGGTTCGGCTTTGACGGCGACGCGGATCGGATTGGAGTCGTGGCCGAAGACGGTTCCGTGGTGATGGGCGACATGATTCTTCTGACGCTGGCGCTTGATCTTCTGAAGGAACTGCCCGGTGCGGAAATCGTTTCCGAGGTCAAGGGGAGTCAGGTTCTGTTCGAGCAGGTGAAGCTGGCCGGTGGCCGTCCGGTGATGTGGAAGGTCGGCCACAGCCTGATCAAGGCGCGCATGGCCGAAACGGATGTACCGCTGGGCGGAGAGATCTCCGGGCACATGTTCTTCAATTACCGCTGGTACGGTTTCGACGATGCGGTGTATGCGGCAACCAGGTACCTGGAAGTCCTTGACGCCTTTTCCGGTCCGGCTTCGGCGATGCTGGCATCGATTCCGAAGACCTTCAGCACGCCGGAACTTCGGGTCGATTGCCCGGATCAGATCAAGGTCGATGTCGTCGAGCACCTGAAAGATCATTACCAGGGCGCCGGTCACGATGTTGTGACAATCGACGGCGCCCGCGTGTTGTTCCAAGGCGGATGGGGGCTTGTTCGAGCGTCCAATACCCAGCCTGTCCTGGTGTTGCGTTTCGAGGCGGACACCCCCGAAAACCTTGAAATCATCCGTTCAGACATGATGGAACGGGCCGCCGCGGCAGTCCGCAGCTTCAGTTGACCGCCGTTTGCCCGCATCAGGCCCATTTGATAAGATCCCGTGGCGGTTTTCCTGCAGGACAAGGATGTTGAATTCCATCCGTTTCCGGATTGCTTTGGTCGCGGTGCCCCTTGCGTTCTTCCCGGGTTGTGCCGGTTCCCCGGCGGCCGGCGACGTTACAGATCCCTTCGATTCCACCGCGACCGACGTGGGTGGCGACACCTCGGGCGGCGACGTTTCGGGCGGCGACGTTTCGGACTCGGGGCCTGTCGGCGCCGGCTGGTGCGACGACCCTTCGGTAAGGATCGTCGGCGTTAATCCGTGGCCCGGTGGCGGTATCCAGGTTTACGTTCATGGCGGTGATTCCGAATCCCCGTTTTCAATGATGGGCCCAACCGGCTTGGCGGTGCCGGTCGAAGCAGCCCCCGCGCCGCAGGAAGGCGGCATCGTCGGAATCCTTGTACAGCCGTCGGCCGATGCGGCGATCCACCAGGCCAGGCTCGACGTCGCTGCGCAACTTGTCGAATCCTTGAATCCGTCTTATCGGGTCGCCGCATGGCAGGTGCGCGACAAGGCCCAGCCGCAGCTTCTGTTCGATCTGTCCGCGGCCAGGTCGCTGGCCAGTGAAAAGATCGGGCGAATTGCATCGTCCGATGTCGGCCTGACCGCCTTCGACGTCAACTTCGTACGCGGTCTGCTTGCCGGGGCGGAAGGACGCTGGGGAGCCCTTGTAAGGGATGTTGTCGTGATTTCGGATGGTTCTGTTCCAGATGGGCTTTCGGTCGGCGGCAGTCTTGACCCAGCCCCGAAGGTCGGTGCCGTATTTCTGGGCGATCAGCCGGTTGCCGGCCTGTTGAGCGACACCGCATTGATCCGGCGTGTCGGGGCCTGTCCGGGCGCTGCGGAAGGCGACTCGTTTACTCTGACCGTCGGCGCGGCAACTTGTGTCGTTACGGCGCCGAAACCGACGATGCATCTGGCCGGTCTCGAGTGCCGTCCCGACCAGGCGGCGGCCGATTTGTTCCCGTTCGGCGACACGATTGAACTGGTCATGACGCCGGAACAGGAGTCGGTGTGGCAGCAGCGCCACGAACAGAAGAGCAAGGATGACTTCGAATTGTCCGTGATACTGGGCGCGGGCGAACCGATTCCGGCCATGGCGCACTTCCGTGGCCAGACGTCCATGGACTGCCAGCGCAAGAATTACGATGTCAATCTTGAAGGCGGCCAGTCAAGGCGCCTTATGCCAGGTGGTGGCGGCGACGAATTCTTTTTGATCAGCATGTGCAAGGATGAGGGCTTTTTCAACCAGGTGTTCGCCAACCGCTTGATGGCCGCGTGGGATCTGTTCCCCTTGAAGTCGCGCCTGGTCAGGCTTCGTGTAAACGGCGCCAACCACGGGCTTTACCTGATGATGCAGGAACCGTCAGACACGCTGGTGAAGGCGCACGTGGCGCTTGACGGCATCGTGCGGCGACCGTTCGAGCCCGATCCGCGCGAACAGTATGAAGTAAAGCATTCCGCATCTGGTGACATCGCGGCGGTTCTGCAGCGATACCTTGACCTGGTGCAGGTCGCCCAGAACGTTGACAGCCCGGCTGCCCTGGCCGACCTTCGTGACAGGCTTGATCTGCCGTCGTACCTTCGGTGGATGGCGGTGATGACCTTCCTGCACAACGGCGACTACGTTGACGAAGTATTCTTTTATGGAAGTTTCGAGGCGGGCGGCAAGGTGTTCTGGCGCCCGATGAACTGGGATGCCGACGACCTGTTCAGCCAGTGTCACCACGGCGGCGTCAAGGCGCTGCCCGATGACTGGGGCATGTTGTATTGCGCGGAAGGTTTCATTGACCAGGCCATTGTCGAATCGCCGGAAGTCTATGAAGAATGGGTTGACATCCTTTCGTCGGTGATGGAATCGCTTGATGCGGCGACCGCGACCGAAATCATGAACGGCGTCAGGGACGACCTTTTTGCGCTGCTTGACGACGAGACCGCGGCCGCACTGGTTGAATTCCACGCATCGTTCCCGGAAGCGGTGACGTCGGTGGGGGCCAGGACCGCCATCCAGGGATTGATGAACCAGATGCTTTCGGCGATTGAATCAAGCCGGGCGACGCTGGGGGGAAAAATTCAGGCATACAGGGAGGGCGTTGCCAATTGAACCTGTCGATTCAACGTGTTGTCAGGTTTTCGGCACAGTATCCGCTGTTGCTTGCGGTGCTCCTGGCGCTTTCCGGGATCCTGGGCTGCGGCCAGTCGTCGCCCGGTGACGTCTTGAATCCGGATGATTTATCCGCCGACGTCGCGGCCGATTCGGTGTTTGACGCGCCGCCTTTCGACTTGCCGGATGAACCTGACGGCGACGACCTTGACGACGGTGCGACAGCCGATGACGGCGATACGCCCCAGAACCTTGAGATAGTGCGTTTTTCCGGCCCTGCAAGCGTACCGCCGGGATCAATCGTTCCGGTCGTCGTCGGTGTCGATGATGTTTCCTTTTTTGGCCGCATGGCTATCACGGCGGATGGGCAGCGGCTTCAACCGATGGTCGTTCGCGGTCGCGGATCGATTCCTTTCCAGGCCCCCGCAGCACCCGGGCAGGTGCGGTTCGCTGTCGTCCAGGCCGGGTATTCCGGGGAGTTCGTCCTGAATGTCGAGGAGCGGTCGGTGGTCGATGTCTCGGGGACCCTTTCCGGTGATCAACTTGACTGGAATGATGATGAAGATGTCGTGGTCAGTGCCGACGTCACGGTGCCTTCAGGCTCGACCCTTCGCATCGGGGCCGGCACAAGGATTCGCCTGGTCGAAAATGCCCAGATCCGGGTCGAGGGTGAGTTGGAAGTTTCCGGTTCGGCGTCCAGCCCGGTTCTGTTTCTTCCCGATGTGGAGTCGGGCGGTCACGGATGGGGCGAGATTAACGTGAAGGGTGCCGCCCGAATCGAAAATGCGTGGTTCGTCGGCGGTGGTGCCGATGCAACCCGGGCCTTCGGGCATTCGGATTCCCAGCCGGTCATCCGCGTCGCCGCCGGAGCGTCGGTCAACATGTCCGGCGGTGGCGTCACCGATTGTCCAGGCAAGGCGTTCGCATCGCAGAGCGCGACGGTGATCCTTCAGGGCCTGCTGATTACGCGCGTTGATCAGGGCGGGGAACACAAGGCATCGAAGGTTCAGGTTACGCACTCTCATTTCATGCACATTCCCGATGATGACGGCCGCGCCGACGACGATGACAACGACGGCATCTATCTGAGTGATACCGAAGGGGTCGGCCCTTCGTGCCTGGTTCAGGATTGCGTTTTCTTTCAGGGCGAGGACGACGCGATTGACCACAATGGGGCATCGGTCGTGATCGATCGCACGTGGATCAGGCAGTTCGCGCACGAAGGGATCGCGGCGTCCAAGGGGCGCGATGTGATCGTTGTCGATTCGGTGATCATGAACTGCGACCAGGGCATCGAGGCCGGATACGAGGGGCCACAGGTATTCGTTAACAACTGTCTCCTGACCGGGAACGGCGTCGGCTTGCGATGGGGCGATTCATACGAATGGCCATCGACCGGAACGCTGACCGTCCGTAACACGGTTTCAGTCGGCAATTCACGTCACAATGTGTATTTCAACGATGACCAGCAGGGCGCCCCGCCCGAAGGCTCGGCGACCGTCATGTGCAGCATGGTCGATGACGCCGCGTTCAATGGCAATGACGGCAATCTTGAAGGGATGCCCTTGTGGAACGGGTCGGGATGCGTGACGGATTCCTATCGCGACCGTCCGGAAGGTTGCGGGCCGCTGGGACCCCAGGTGTGCGACAGTCCGCCGCCGGTCTTTTCGGTTTCGGTCACGATCCCTGAGTCGGACTGGAAGTCGATGCACGACAATCCCCAGACCGAAAAGGAATTCAAGGCCGGCCTGAAGGTTGGTGGAGTTCGGTTTTCCGACGTAATAATGCAGGTTCATGGCGGCTTTGCCAGGACGGTTCCGAAACTTTCATTTCGCTTCGAGATTCCGGATGCACAGGCCGTGGAACTGGATCTCTTCGGGGACGGGCCGCAGAAGCAGCGCCGTTTCGTCCTGAAGGCCGGGTGGATCGATGGTACCTGGATTCGCGAGTACATTGCATTGGATTTGATCAGGCGCGTCGGCGGTCTGGCGCCGCGGGTTTCGTTCGTGGAACTGTTCGTCAATGAGGAATGGCAGGGCCTTTACCTGCTGGTCGAGCGTATCGACAAGATATATCTGAAAAGTCAGGGGCTTGCATCAGAGGATGTCTGCCTGCTGAAGGCCGAGAATCATCAGGCGAACTGGAAGCAGAAAGACAATCCGATGGACGGGTATGACCTTCAACAGGGGACTGACGACTGTTCGTCGGCAATCGATGCCCTGCTTCGCGCATGCTCGCTTACCCCGACCAACGCGGCCGCATTTGATGTCGATGTTTGGCCCGTGCTGAGCATGGATGACTTCATGGCGTTTGAGTACGTCCGCATCTTCTGCGGTGATCGCGACGCCTTTACCAAGAACTACTATCTGCACTTCGCGCCGGAAGGCGGCGGCTGGTCGAAGGCCCGCGTGATCAACTGGGACGGCGACGCCGTTTTCGGCAACAACTGGGACGGCGTGCCCATCGCCGCGGACGACGCGGCCTGGTATGGAAGGGACTCGTTCGTGCCAAGGATGATTGCGGTTCCCGAAATGCGCGCGGCTTATCTGGGACGGTTTGCCACATCACTGCGCACCGCCTTTCTTCCGGTCATCCTGAAGAACCGCGTGACCCGCGTGGCCGAAGTCATCCGTCCCGTGGCAATAAGGGATTTGCTTCAGTGGGATCGCGGCATGGACTTTCAGGCAGAGCTTGATCGCCTGATGGGCGCGATTGAGCTTCGCTGGCAGACGATGAATGGCGTCGTAAGTTTCCAGCAGCGTTGATGCAGGTCACGCAAGTCCGCGCTCGATTGCCTGGAGAGCCTTCAGCGACGGCCCGCCGATGCGCGGCCCGGACAGGCGCCCCAGAGTTTTTCCAAGCAGGAATCCGAGCTGGCCCGGGCTGTGAACTTCATGAAGAAGTCCCTTCAGGATGGCCGGCCTGCCATAGAACCTGGCGTAGCAACGGAAAAGGAAGCGCCTGATGTCGGATGGGGTCATGCCATCGGGAACGAACGGCACAACGCCTTCGTTCGGGGAAAGATGACCGTAATCCATCGACGAGAGTTTCCCGGCGGCCTTCAGTTCATTGAAGAAGTCGGTTCCCGGAAGCGGAAGATAGACCATGAAGGAAGCCCTGTCGATCGGCAGCGATGCCGCATACTCGATGGTCTGCTCGATATCCGCGGCCGTTTCGCCCGGGACACCTATGATGAAGTTACCAGTCAGCCGGATACTCGAGTTTGCCTTGATTTCGCGAAGGAGGTGTTCCATTTTTTCCTTCGTGATCCGGCGGTTCATGCGGTCAAGCGTTTTCTGGCTTCCCGATTCGATTCCGATTGTCGCCGATCTGCAACCGGTGCGTTCGAAAAGGCGCACCAGATCCGCATCCAGGTGATCCAGGCGCAATCCGTTCGGGAAGGAAATGAAAATCTTCAGGTCGCGCTTCAGTATCTGTTCGCAGACGCCTTCGGCGTGGCTTCGGTGCCAGTTGAAGTTGTCGTCCAGAATCTGGATTTCCCTGACGCCATGGCGTTTGTGCAGGTACTCCATTTCGTCAACCACGGCTTCCGGCGACCGAAGACGTATCTTCGTCCCGGCCAGGTGGGCGCCGCAGAAACCGCAGCGGCAGGGACATCCGCGGCTGGTGATGATCGGGACGACCGGAAGGGCATCGACGAAAGCCCCGATCGGGCTGTCCGGATAATGTTCCGGACCGATCAAATCCCAGGCCGGCAACGGCAGATCGTCAAGGTTTTCCGGGTTTCGCGACGGTCCGCGCATGAAACCGGCCGGCGTCCGCCGGACAAGATTCGGGATCGTCGCCAGGATTTCATCGGGAATGCTTCCCGCGCCGGCGTGCGCGGCCAGTTCCTGAAGCGACAGTTCGCCTTCCGAGACGACTGCCCAGGTGAATGCTTCCTCTTCGCCAAGGGCTTCTTCCGCCAGCGGACTTGCGTGTCTGCCGCCAAGAAGAATCGGAGTGTCGGGATTAAGCTTCCTGGCGATTCTGGCGGCGGCCCTGGTGATCGGGTAACCTGACGAATAAGCCTGGAAGCCGATGATGTCCCACGGTCCCTCGCGAAGCGCCGAAAGCAGGGCCGTGGTTCCCGCCCCTTTCTGCGCCGCGTCAAAAAGGCGAACATCCCAGCCCTGGCGCCGGATCACCGAAGCGAGATATCCCAGTCCCAGATTGGGTGAACGGGTCGCGGTTCTTTCAACGTTGACCAGCAGGATTCGCTTGTTTTCGGCCTGACCGGACTGGAACAAATCCGCCCCCCAGAAACGCCCAAAGCGGCAGCCGCATCATTATATGCCCATACGGATGCCATTGAAAGACGGTCAGTGGCAGGAGTGGCCGTTGCCGTGGCCGTGTCCGTGGCCGCCACACGCCATCGACGGATCGACCTCCCTCAGGGTACCGGCTTTGAACGCATCGATTGCATCGCGCACGGTGGGCTGCTGGGCCAGATACACCCGGATCCCGCCGGCAAGCAGCTTGTTCAAGGCCCCGGCGCCGATTCCGCCGACCACGATGCCGTCAATCTGGTGGCCAGCCAGCGACAACAGCGGCTGGCACATCCCGTGCTGGTGGTGCAGGTTCATGTTCCGGATGCTTTTGCACGCACCGGATTCCGTATCAACGACGATGAATCCTGGGGCGGAGCCGAAATGTCCGCAAACGGGGCTGTCAATGCCGATGTCTTCAGTAACCGGGACGCAGATATTCATTTGATTCCTCCATCGCACCTGCGAGTCTGGACGGCGCCCGCAGGCCCGTCAGCCGCATTCCTGCACCGGGGACAACGCCTGCCGTTGCCTTCGATGCGCATGCACTTCGGGCAATCGTTGCCCGAGCCGTTGTCGGTGGTGACCGTTCCACCCTGGATACGGAGTTCAAGACCGTTCACCAGGGCGAGCGCGACCTTCCTTCGGGCGGATTCGATGATGCGGCTGAGTGTCGGCCTGGATACCCCCATCCGTTCCGCGGCCGCCTCCTGGTACATCCCTTCGAGATCCGTCAGCCTGATGGCCTCGAGTTCGTCAAAACCCATGGATACCGCGTCGATTTCCGTACACGGAACGCCGGCCGGCTTGAACCGCATTTCCCGCGTTACGTGGCCGATCCTGCGGCAGTTTTGTGGTCTTGGCATTCGTCACCTCCTGCGGGATTATGAACAAATGTTCAAAATTGTCAAGCCGCGGACGTTGTGGTTCCCATGATGGTCTTGTTCTTCCAAAACGTATAAAATCGCCCGGCGGGGCGGTCCCGCCGAAGGAGGTCTGTCGATGCGTCATTTGGGAATTCTTCTTGCTCTTCCGTTACTTCTTGTGGCCTGTGGCGGTTCCGATCCGGGGCAGGACGTCATGCCCGACGGGATTGGGGACGTTACCTACGACGCCGTGGGCGACACGGTGGTTGCGGATCAGGGAACAGACGTCGCGGTTCCCGATCAGGGGACCGATGAAAGCGATCCCGACATGACGGAAGAAGTCCAGGCCGAGGTTGTCGAGGACGTCCTGCAGGACGCCGGTTCCGACACCGTCGCGGACGCGACCCCGAATTTTGACGAGATTGTCCAGCCATATCCGCCACGCGAACTGCCTTTCACGTTCACGCGTCCTGCGGAAGGCGAGCCCCTCTCGGCCCAGGAAGTGACCGATTTCACGAAGAAAGTTGCCGGCGCGTACAAGGATGTCGGGTTCTTCAGGTGGCTGCTG
The DNA here is from genome assembly GCA_029555025.1 of Deltaproteobacteria bacterium. Lineage (GTDB taxonomy): Bacteria > Myxococcota_A > UBA9042 > DTJE01 > DTJE01 > JAGOFO01. The sequence goes on along the minus strand of JAKPTZ010000070.1, from coordinate 13,037 downwards.
CGCACAAGTACCGGGGTCGATGCGACTTCCGGCAGGGAAGGGTACCTGTCCTGGTACAACGACGTTGTCGCGGTAAAGTCCGGCGACACGGTGACTTTCAGCCATCGCGGCGGCGAGCACAACATGTGGATTCCCGGCTCGATCGTGCTGGCATCAGTCATGAACGCGTACCTGCTGACTGGCGACTGGGAAATGGCCAGGCTCACCGAGCAGTATTGCAAGGGGCTTACCGCCGTGGTCAAGGGATTCGTGTTCGACGAGAACGACACGGAAACCGCCCTGATGGCCCGCGCCATCCTGCCGTTTGACCATTCGTTCACGCTTGATGCCGATTTCTGGAAGGACGATGGCCGCAAGAAGGTAGTCGAGTTCCACGAGGCCCAGAAGATCGAGGATGGGTGGAACGCTCACACCTTCAACTGGCCGACGAATCCGACGTGGGGCGACATCTGGGTCACCAACATGCGCAGCAAGGACGACGTCAGGGCCATTTCCCGCACCGTGACGTGGTTGCCTTATGTCGTGACGGACGCCGCCGACGAGTGGGTCAGGACCGCGTGCCAGGAAACCCTGGACACGATGGTCGCATTCCACGCGGATATCGTTGATAACGATTACTTCATCCGAACCAAGGGCGTCGATGGCGTCGCTTACCGGATTCCATGTGACGATCAGGATCTTGGCAGCTATTCCTGTTACATCGAGATGGACGAACGCAACGAATGCTGCGCGCGCCTTTCGGCCGACATGATTGCATACGGCGAGCGCAGGACGAATGACTGCGGAACGTGTACCGGCAGTATTTACGACCAGTTCGCGTCGGTTGCCCATTACTACAATATGCCGATCATCTGGGATTATCACATGGCCGGTGTCGGGACCAGCCTGCTGAAAAGGCAGTATCGCGACGCATGGCACGCGCTGCGCGGGCTTGCCGAACGAATCGACAGTTATATGCATCCGACCGAGGACGTCCCGAACACCGACAATCACAACTGGGACAGCGACATGGCCGTGCTTCTGGTCCAGGCCGCCTCGATGGGCCTGCCGCTGACCGACATGGAAGCGCGCCACGTCCAGAAGCACTTCAGCGCGGCCGCCGACTACTTCAAGTCGTGGACCAACTGGGATCTGTGGGCGCTGGAGGATGGTCAGTACGGCGTTCGTCCGCCCGACAACGACCAGGCCGTCGATTCCGAGGCGTTCGCGATCCTTTTCGAATACTGCAACAGCCCGTTCAAGAATCCGGCCGGCGCCGCCTTCGTCGATTGCGCCGTCCTTGCCGATCCTTCTTCCTGGTAGTCCACGTATTGAAATCTGCGTTGGTTGCGGCGGGCCGGCATCATCCAAGGCGGCGGCATTCCATGTAGAAGCGCTTTTCGTGGGCCTCGCCCATCGAGAAGGTTTTGCGCGGCAGAACCCCGTCAAGAATTACCGTGCGGAAAAGGTCGTGCTTGTCCATGGCGGGAAGGAAGAACCCGATGTTGCCGGGGGAACGCCCAAGGCGGTTCACGACGTCCGCGCCGTGCACGTAGTCGATTTCCCTTGCCCCGCCGTCCTTCATGAAGCGGTCAAGAAAGACTTGCAGGGTTCCAACGGGCAGTCCCGCGTCCGGTGCAGTGACTTCAAGAACCAGATAGCCGTCCGGGCATGCCACTCCGATTCGGTGCGTGTTCCTGTCCGATTCGGCAACCATCGACTTCAATGCATCGATGTCCTTGACCGGAACCCGCCTGATCCGCCCGGCATAATGGGTCTCGAATTCCGTCAGGATGTCGCGATCCGGATTCAGTTCGAAAAGAACGCGGTGAATCGGCTCGAACACCAGTGCCTTGTCGTGCAGGTTTTCGAACTCGACCAGGGCCCACCGCAGGGGGCTGTCCAGTCCGGCGCCCGCCGCTTTCGCGTCTTCCCAGATTGCCTTCGCCGTGGCCAGCGAGTGGTTGCCGTCCCCGACCGCGAAAAGAAGAACCGGCATCTGGTGCTTCAGTGCATACTTGTTCGCGAATTCCCCGGGATCGGCAAGTGCCTTTAACGCGTCAACGATTCCGGCTTCCAGGTCAGGCTGATCAACCAGGTATCCCGCAAGGTGTCCGCCTTCCTGCATAAGCTCGAAATCATACAGTTTTTCAAGCCGGTCGCGGGCGGCCTCGATCGGTCCGATCATGGCGTCGTCCGGGTCATCGACCAGGATCAGGATGTGTGGCAGTTCAAGCGGCGCGCCCTTGCGGATCCTGACACGCGGCGGGATGCGTTCCAGGATGGTTCCTTCCGTTGCGCGCACCAGCGTGGTGGAGCCACGGTTGAAGTCGTACTTTTCAAGATCGATGCACGCGACTATTCCCCTGCGCGTCCTTGAATCGACCGTTCTTTCAACATAAACCAAGCCTTCGTGCCGGGCCAGCAGGCCGCTTTCGATGTACCGGCCCATCGAGTCGTGAATCGCGGCAATTCGCGCTTCCTTGTCCGATTCCGGCTCGTTCAGAAAAACCTCCGGATAGATGATGTTCAGGGTGGACGGCGCGTCACCGACCTTGTCCCTGACGGCCGCCCAGTAATCGGGCTGCGACGTGTACTGGTCGCACGCGACCACCGCCCATCGGTCAAAGGCGCTGCCTTCCGCAGGTATCAGCACGTCCGGAACCGCGATGCCAATCGACTCGAACTTCCGCATTGTCGGATGCTCCATGCAAAGACCGCCCCTATCCTACTTCAAGGCGCTTTTTCGTCAAATTGTGGCAATTGGTGGTGGCCCGGGCGGGGGCTGCGGGTGTTGTCCCCGGTTTGTTGCCGGTCAGAGGGCCGATGCAGACGACGCTGGATTTTCGCTTGAAACGCGTAAAGCTTACGTTAATACTAAACGTCGTCAATCTAGGGCAATATTGTTTCGATAAGCGCATTTTGACGGATTTTTTCCCGATCGGAAAGATTGTCTATCGGTAATTTCAGAAAGAGAGGATTTCATGACTAATTTTCAGCGAACCTTCAACGGACTGAATAGCGCCGCGCTGGTTGTTCTGCTTTTCGCAATTGCCGGATGCGGCACGGGCTCCTCGCCTTCAGACACCGTCGGTCTGGACTCGACGCAACCGATTGACGCGATAAGCGACAACGGTTACTCGGACGTCATCGGCGACAATACGATTCACGACATCAACCCGACTGACCCAGGTTCGGACAACATGACGACCGATAATGGAATCGATTCCGCGGACGCCGAATCCGAAGAAGTTACCGCGGACGTCCCACATGACGAAATTGATGAGGATACGCTGGACAACGGGTCATTCGACACGGAGACACATGGATTCGATATCCGGCAGGACACAGGCCCGACCGATGTCCATGGCACGGATCTCTGGGTCGAACCCGCACCATCCGCAATTCTGGTCGAATTGTTTTCAGACGATTTCGAAAACTCGGAAACCGCTACACTCGAGGATCCATGGTTCCTTTATCCCAACTCGGGAGTAATCGATATTTTCGAAACCCAGGACTACGCTCCCGGCTCAAAAGTACTTCGACTGATAGATACGACGCAGCCGGGAGTTTCGCCATCGATAACCCGGCCATTCAATGAACTCCGGGACAATCTTACCGACACCGCCGGATCGGTTTCTTTCGACATATCGGGTAACGGCGAAGCCGCTTATGCTTACGTTCTGGTGGGGAACATGACGATTTCGTTCATGCGTATTGACGAAACCGGTTTTTTCAGGGTTTACCTCAGTGGAGACAGCTCATCAACCAGATGCACCGACGAACTCCCCCTGGATACATGGGTGAATGTTTCTCTCAGGACCGACTGGCCGAACTCATCGGCGGACCTTCTGATTGACGGTATTCCGACCGACTGCATGGATGTTGACATGGAAGTTGAAAAGGGAACGCAGTTTCCGACCAACTTCAAGGTGTCCACCGTCAACAAGACCAATAACGGCTCGGAAACCGTCTATACCGGTGGAACATTCATGATCGATAACATCGTGTTCGCGAAAATCGGGGAAACAGACGTCACACGCCACGGGGTAACCGGCCAGATGTGGCAGAAAATTCCTCCTGCCCGGAAGATGTCGTTCGATCAGGGCAGTGATTTCTGCGCCGGGCTGACAGCGCCAAGGGGACTGAAATGGCGGCTGCCGACAATCGACGAACTGCGAACCTTGGTTGAAGACTGCCCGTACACTGTCACTGACGGTGGCTGCGGGGTGTCCGAATCATGCGCCGTCCCGAACAACTGCCGGGCTCCGGCCTGCGATGGATGCGCCACCACAAAGGACTGTTACTGGTTCGGAAAGATGGGAGGAAGTTGTGTCCACCCGTATCTGTCGTCCACGCTTTCCTCCCAGATTACCAAAAACCCCTGGTGGCTGCATTTCAGAAACGCCTACGTCGGCTACGAAAAAAGAAACGGCTGGGTCCGGTGCGTGCTGGACTATGCCAGATAATAGATTGACGATTACCTGAACAGAAAGTCCTTGGCGACGGGCATCTGCTCCACGGCCTTGTCCGTGATAAGTGGACACCTTAGACATGCTGCCACAACAGCGCCAGAAAGGACTGAGCCTGCTCCAGGAAGTGGACATCCGAGATAAGGGGTCAGTTTCGTAGCATTCATCCTGCCGCCGCCTTCCATTTTTCCAGGTGTCCCCGGTGTGTTGCCGGTTGATGGGTATTGCCGCAAGCGCCGGGATATTACCCTTATTGCTACCCCCTTTTAAGGGTACTACCGTTTTTCAGGACAGCCTGTCCAGGCGGGAAAGGAAAAGCTCGGCGGACCATAATTCAAGCGACGGCAGTTCATTCGGGCGCACGAAACGGCGGACATCGGCGGCAACCGTCTTGAAGTCCAGCGACCTGATTTTCTTGTCCAGCATCGTTGACACCCACGTCGGATCGACCTTGATGCGCTGCCCCTTCCAGGGACCGTACTGGTTCAGGGCGGACGTCAGATAATTGCAGTTGATGGCTGCGTGGCGCGCGGTGAACCATAGCAGGTCGTACCAGTCGCGGCCCTTGATGTAGTCACGGCAGAGCAGGGCGTGGATCTTCCCCGCGAACATTGTTGACAGATCCTGGGTGGCCACGCTGGAAACGAACGGGAAGTTCAGGTATCGGCTTTCCTGTGTCCCGCCTTCGGGCGGGTTCGTGTCAACTTCCAGTTTGACTTTGATCGCCGGTGCACGCCCTGACTGGTTAGTATGTCGCATTGTCAGGAGGCCGCCAAGCGAGTCATCCTTCAGAAAAGCCTTCTGTACGGCTCTGTCGACCTTGTCGCGCTGGGTGATTTCCAGCCTGTAACCGAAACTGGCCATTTCGTCGGCCAGGGGGGACAGGTGGTCAAGCAACCTGAAGTCAGGACTGGGTTCCTTCATGGCAAAATCCAGGTCTTCGGAGAATCGGTTCAAGCCATGAAACACACGCAGGCATGTGCCGCCATGAAACAGGGCGTACCTGAAAAAGTCGCCGCGTCCCAGCGCAGCCAACACGACCTCCTGGGTGATTTCGCGCAGCGCCTGGTGTTCGTCAAGCGATGTCAGGCGTCCATAACTTTCAAGCCGTTGCTGGATGGATTGGATGTTCATGCCTTCAGCACCCCCTTCCAGGCCGTCAGGAACTTGCAGACGCGCCGGCTGTCATAGTTGTCAATCAGCAGGTCAAGTTCATCGGCTTTGACGCCGCGAATGTCGTCCGTGTCGATACGAAGGTCCCCGGCCGCGTCATCGATCGTTTCCCATGTGGCCTTGCGGGTATGCACCAGGTCGGCCAGGGCCTTGGCCGGGGTTGCCATGAAGAACACGACCGATCCGGGGTCGGCCACCCGTTCGACCTGACAGAACAGGGTTTTTTGTGGAACGCGCTCGAAGCTGAACATGCCGACCGGCGTTTCGAAGCGCTTCGACCTGTTGAAGCTGACGCACGTGCACGTGAAAACCGCTTCGGGGATCCATCCGTGAAATGACAGTGCCGATTCCAGGCTCACGTAACTGGGGCCGTAGATGCGTTGTGACAGGGCATACGGATTGACCGGGGACCTGTTGTACTTCGGGGCCAGACAGTACAGTCCACGCCGGATGCCCAGGATTTCGCCGTCGGCCAGCGCGCGTTTTATCAGGGCGTGCCGGCTGAAGTCGCTGCCGCCGATGGCGTTGTGGACTTCAGTGATGGTGAAGATCCCACCCGGGACGGACAGAAAGTGTTCAGTCAAGCGGTTCATCAGGTGCCGTGCGTGAAACTGTCAAAATCTGACTACTTCGCGCAATAATAGTCGCCGGGTTCAGTGATGTCAAGTCGCCGGGCCAGGGAGTGCTTGCGGTGGACTGGCGGATTTCGCCGGTTGATTTTTCCCGTGCGGGCGAATGTCCTGCACCGAGCGACCTGTGGTGAGCCTGTCGAACCAGCATAGTGGGTCGAAGGGTCAGTCATTCGCCGCAACGGGACGCGGGGTAACACATAATACCGGAAGTCAGGAACCCGCGCCGGGACTGGGGATGGCGGGTGTTGTATCCGGTTTGTCGTCGGGTTGAGACAGGGGGCTGGTTTTTACTGCATCCAGACACGCGATGTTGACAGCGGGAAGCCCGGGCTGTATTTTGAGACCGTTACTTCGGATTATCCTGACAAAAGGAAGTTATGGTTCTCAAAAGACGACTCGCACTGGATTCCCGACGAAGCTACCTCCTGCTCGGCCCCAGGCGGGTGGGCAAGAGTACTTACCTGAAGACCGAACTCAAGCCTGACGTCCTGATAGATCTCTTGATGAGTGACGTCTATTTCGACTACCGAAGTCGGCCGTCGCTTTTGCGGGAAAGGTTTTCGGACATTTCCGGCACCATAGTCATCGATGAGGTTCAGCGCATTCCGGAACTGGTTTCGGAAGTTCACTGGATGCTCGAGAACACTGACGTCCGCTTCGTTCTGTCCGGTTCCAGCGCCCGCAGGCTTCGCAGGGAGGGCGTCACCAATCTTGCCGGTCGCCTGCGTACACAGCGGATGGCCCCGTTGACCTGGCAGGAGTGTCGTGACCACTTTGTGCTGGAAGATCGCCTGCAGTACGGAATGTTGCCGCCGATTGTCTTTTCGGACGACCCTGGGTTGGACCTGCGCGATTATTGCGGCGAGTATCTGCGGGAAGAGGTCCAGGCGGAAGGGCTTGTCCGCAACCTCCCGTCGTTCGCGAAATTTTTGGAAATGGCGGCCTTCAACAACGCCGAGCTGCTGAATTATTCGACGGTTGCCCGGGACTGCGGCGTCAGCGCCAAGACGGTGGCCGAGTACTATCAGATACTTGATGACACGCTGCTGGGATTTCACCTGGAACCATTCACCAGGACAAGCAAGCGCCGGGCGACCCAGACACGCAAGTTCTATTACTTCGACTGTGGCGTAAGCAATGCCCTGCTGGGCCGGAAGCTTGCGCCCAGGACGCCGGAATTCGGCAAGGTGTTCGAACAGTTCCTGGTGCTGGAAACGATTTATGCCTCGTTTTATGACCGGGCTGTCGAGCGCGTCCAGTTCTGGCGATCCTCGAGCGGCCTGGAAGTTGATCTGCTGATAAACGAGCACACTGCCGTCGAATTCAAGTCGAGACGGGTTCATGAATCGGACGGCCGTGGCATCGTAGCCCTGGGCGAAGAAATTCCACTGAAGAACAAGTGGATTGTTTCGCGCGAGGAACTGCCCCGCAAGCTGCCTGGCGGGATCGAAGTCCTTCCTTGGCAGGAATATCTGCAGCGACTTTCCGAACTCGCCTGATCTCCAACGGAAGATTTACATATTTAACCGGAAGTTAAGACCCCGTGCCGGGACTGGGGATGAAGGGTATTGTCCCCGCTTTGTCGCCGTTATGGTCTTCCAGCATTTCACGCCAGCCGGTGACCTGGATTCCCTCGCGGACATACCGTCCCTGACCGCCGAAAACAAGGGCCGGTTGGGCTGTGGATTTTGAAATGGCCTGCCACTTCTTTAATGTCCTGAACATGTCCGGAACCACGGTCTGTCCGGACTTGATCTCGATCGGGTGAAGAATTCCAGCCTGGTCCAGCATCAGGTCCACCTCGTTACCGCTGCTGTCGCGCCAGAAGTACAGGTTGCTGTCTTCGCCGCGGTTGAATCGGGCGCGCAGGTATTCGGACACGACCATCGTTTCAAACAGGGCCCCCCGGGCTGGGTGCGTCGAAAGCTGGTCGGGCGTCTGGATTCCCATCAGGAAAGCGGCCAAACCGGTGTCGTGAAAGTACAGTTTCGGGGATTTGATCAGCCGCTTGCCGAAGTTCGCGAAGTGCGGCGCAAGCCTGAAGACGATATAGCCGGCTTCCAGGATGCCGAGCCAGGCGGTGGCGGTGCTTTGCGCGATGCCGCAGTCGGCTGCCAGTGACGTAAGGTTCAGCAACTGGCCGGTGCGGGCTGCGCACAGGCGCAGGAAACGCTGGAACGTGACCAGGTCATGTACCGCCGTCAGATCCCGGACATCGCGCTCCAGATACGTCGAAACATAGCTGGAAAACCAGTCAAGCCTGGTTGCCGGGGTACTGTACAGCGCGGGATAGCCACCCGTGAACAGCCACCGGTCGATTTCGGCGGGGCCAAGTCCGGCGTCGGCAATTTCGGCCCCGGAAAGGGGCAGAAGCCTTGCGATGCCGGCGCGACCGGCAAGACTCTGGCTGATCTGCCTGTTCAGGGCGAAGTTCTGCGATCCGGTCAGGATGTACCTGCCGGGCTCGCGTTTTTCATCAACAAGAACCTGAATGTATGAAAGCAGCTCCGGCGCGCGCTGAACTTCGTCCAGGATGGCGCCATCAGGATGGGCGGCCAGGAAGCCATTCGGGTCGGTAGTGGCAAACAGCCTGGTGTCGGGCGATTCCAGCGACACATAAGGCTTTTCCGGGAAGACGTGCCGCACCAGAGTCGTCTTGCCGGACTGACGCGGGCCGGTCAGCACGACCACCGGGAATCCTTTTGCCAGCCTCTGGATTGTCGATGTAAGTGCCCGTGGAATCATGGTTTTTTCTCCCATGAGATGGCTTGCGTGTAATTTAACGAAAATTTTGCGGATTTGCAAGGTATCGTGCTGTGGTGAATCTAAGTGCTGACAATTATTAGGATAATCTGTCGAGGTTTCTACACATTAAACCGGAAGTTAAGCGCCCGTATCAGGACTGGGTTTGATGGGCGTTGTCCCCGGTCTGTCGCCGGAATTGCGGAAGCGGGTAGTAAGAATTTATTACCCTTATTATTGCCCCCTTTTAAAGGGATTACCCTCTTTCAGGACAGTCTGTCCAGGCGGGAAAGAAAAAGTTCGGGGGACCACAATTCCAGCGATGCCAGTTCGTTCGGGCGCACAAAACGGCGGACATCGGCGATGGCGGCCTTGAAGTCCAGCGTCCTGATTTTCCTGTCCAGCATGATTGATACCCACGACGGATCAACCTGGATCCGCTGCCCCTTCCAGGGGCCGTACTGGTTCAGGGCGGACGCCAGATAACTGCAGTTGATGGCTGCGTGGCGCCCGGTGAACCACAGCAGGTCGTACCAGTCGCGGCCCTTGATGTAGTCACGGCAGAGCAGAGCGTGGATCTTCCCCGCGAACATCGTTGACAGATCCTGGGTGGCCACGCTGGAAACGAATGGGAAGTCCAGGTATCGGCTTTCCTGTGTCCCGCCTTCGGGCGGGTTCGTGTCAACTTCAAGTTTGACTTTGATCGCTGGTGCCCGCCCTGACTGGTTTGTATGTCGCATTGTCAGGAGGCCGCCAAGCGAATCGTCCTTCAGGAATGCCTTCTGTACCGCCCTGTCAACCTTGTCGCGCTGGGTGATTTCAAGCCTGTAGCCGAAGCTTGCCATTTCGTCGGCAAGGGGCGACAAGTGGTCAAGCAACCTGAAGTCGGGCCTGGACTCCCGCAGGACAAAGTCGAGATCTTCGGAAAAACGGTTCAAGCCATGAAACACACGCAGGCACGTGCCACCCTGAAACAGGGCATGCCTGAAAAAGTCCCCGCGTCCCAGCGCGGCCAGCACGACTTCCTGTGTGATTTCACGGATCGCCTGGTGTTCGTCAAGGGACGTCAGGTTTCCATAACCTTCAAGACGTTGCTGGATCGATTGGATGTTCACGGTTTCAGCGCCCCCTTCCAGGTTGCAAGGAACCTCCTGACACGCCGGTTGTCGTAGTTGTCCATCAGGACGTCCAGTTCGTCGATCGTGACTCCGCGGGTGTCGTCATGTTCGATCCTCAGGTCCCCGGCTGCGTCATCAATTGTTCCCCAGGGGGCCTTGCGTGTATAAACCATGTCGGCCAGCGCTTTGGCCGGGGTTGCCATGAAGTAAACGACTGATCCGGGTTCGGCCACGCGTTCGACCTGGCAGAACAGGGCTTTTTGCAAAACGCGTTCGAAGCTGAACTGGCCGAGCGGCGTTTCGAAGCGCTTCGACCTGTTGAAACTGACGCAGGTGCACGTGTAAACCGCTTCGGGGATCCATCCATGAAATGACAGTGCCGATTCCAGGCTCACGTAACTGGGACCGTAGATGCGTTGTGACAGGGCATACGGATTGACCGGGGACCTGTTGTACCTGGGGGCCAGACAGTACAGTCCGCGCCGGATGCCCAGGATTTCGCCGTCGGCCAGCGCGCGTTTGATCAGTGCGTGCCGGCTGAAGTCACTGCCGTCGAAGGCGTTGTGGACGTCGGTGATGGTGAAGATTCCACCAGGGGCGGACAGAAAGTGTTCAGTCAGTCGGTTCATCTGGTTCCGTGCGTGAAACTGTCAAAATCTGACTACTTCGTGCAATGTTAGCTGGCGGATGCAGTGATGTCAAGTCGCCGGGCGAGGGAGTCATTGCTGCAGACGGGCGAATTGTCATTCGCCCCTACGAGGACGAGGCACACAGAATCACACATTAAACCGGAAGTTAAGAACCCGTATCAGGACTGGGGTTGAGGGGGGGGGCGTTTTGTCACCGGATTGAGACAGGGCAGGGTTTATGGAGCATTCAAGTTCGTAATGTTGACATTGGGGATTCTGTGCCGTAATTTCGAACAGTCACTTCGGATTGTCCTGACAAAAGGAAGTTATGGTTCTTAAAAGACGACTCTCCCTGGATTCCCGACGAAGTTATCTCCTGCTCGGCCCCAGACGGGTGGGCAAGAGTACTTTTCTGAAGACCGAACTCAAGCCTGACGTCCTCATCGATCTCCTGATGAGTGACGTTTACTTCGACTACCGCAGTCGCCCGTCATTGATACGGGAACGTTTTTCGGAAATGTCCGGCACGATCGTCATCGATGAGGTCCAGCGCATTCCGGAACTCGTTTCGGAAGTTCACTGGATGCTCGAAAACACGAACATCCGTTTCGTTCTGTCCGGTTCCAGCGCCCGCAGGCTTCGCAGGGAGGGAGTCACCAATCTGGCCGGTCGCCTGCGAACGCAGCGGATGGCTCCGCTGACCTGGCAGGAATGTCGTGACCGCTTTGTGCTGGAAGATCGTCTGCAGTACGGAATGTTGCCGCCGATAGTCTTTTCGGACGACCCGACCCTTGACCTGCGCGATTATTGCGGCGAGTACCTGCGGGAAGAGGTCCAGGCGGAAGGGCTTGTCCGCAACCTCCCGTCGTTTGCGAAATTCCTGGAAATGGCGGCTTTCAACAACGCCGAACTTCTGAATTATTCGACGGTTGCCAGGGACTGCGGCGTCAGCGCCAAGACGGTGGCCGAGTACTATCAGATACTTGATGACACGCTGCTTGGATTTCACCTGGAACCGTTCACCAGGACCAGCAAACGTCGGGCGACCCAGACACGCAAGTTCTATTACTTCGACTGCGGCGTCAGCAATGCCCTTCTGGGGCGGAAGCTGGCGCCGAAGACACCTGAATTCGGCAAGGTATTCGAACAGTTCCTGGTGCTGGAAACCATTTATGCATCGTTCTATGACAGGGCAGTCGATCGCGTCCAGTTCTGGCGGTCATCGAGCGGCCTGGAGGTGGACCTGCTGATAAACGAGCATACTGCCGTCGAATTCAAGTCCGGACGTGTTCATGAGTCGGACGGCCGCGGCATCATGGCCCTGGGTGAAGAAATCACGCTGAAGAACAGGTGGATTGTTTCGCGTGAGGAACTGCCCCGCAAACTGCGTGGCGGGATCGAAGTACTTCCCTGGCAGGACTACCTGCAGCGGCTTTCCACACTAGGCTGATCGCCGGCGAAAGATTCACACTTAAACCGGAAGTTAAGCACCCGCGTCAGGACTGGGGCTGACGGGTGTTGTCCCCGGTCTGTCGCCGGACCAGCGAAAATCGTGATCTGATTTCGGGCTTACTGGTTCTGCGTTTGACTTCGGTATTGCAAAATGCTATTTATAGTGCGGCTTATGCGTGATATAGGTATCAATGTTAGGTGGGTTCGACAGATTCACGCGGGCGCTGACGTTGCTGAACGGCCGTCTTGTACTTGCGGGTTCACCCCGTTTCAACCTCGTGGTCTGCGGCGGTTCAGCCCTGGTGGCAGCGGGATACCTGGACCGGGCGACCAAGGACATTGACGTGGTGGCTCTTGCTGATGACGCCGGCGTCCTGATTGATCCGGAGCCGTTCCCGTCGATGCTGGTTCAGGCAGTCGGCGAAGTCGCCGTTGACCTCGGTCTGCCGAAAGACTGGTTGAACAACGGCCCGAGCAGTGGGGATGGCGGGATATTCAGGCTTGGGCTCCCAGCGGGATTCGCTGGGCGTGTTATGTGGCAGAAAATCGGTGACCGGCTTTGGGTGGGGCTGGTCAGTCGTTACGACCAGATTCATTTCAAGTTGTACGCCGGGGTCGACAGGTCGGGCGGGTACCATGCAGACGACCTGCGTGCGCTGGCACCGAATGATGACGAAATGGTGGCGGCGGCAGCCTGGGCGCTGTCCCATGATCCCTCGGAGGGCTTTTTGCAGGCACTTGTATGGTTCCTGACGGAGTTTGGCTATGGACACATCGTTGAAAGAATTCAGGGGCATGGTTCTGGATCGCCTGCTTAGCCTCCTGTGGCGCCAGTGGACC
>JAKPTZ010000058.1 GCA_029555025.1 Deltaproteobacteria bacterium | reverse complement strand
GCTGCAGCACTGGACCGTGTTCGTCCCGGGCACCGGATCGACGCAGCGGCCGCCGTGCGTGCACTTGTTTTCGTACGCGTGGAAGGTTCCGTCCTGGCAGTGGACGACCAGGATGCGACCTGGAATCTTCCCTTCCAGCCTGACCGCGCCGCCCGGCGTCGAGAGCCCCGGTGCCGTGGCAAGATCCACAACGATCCGCCCGCCCGAGACCGACCAGAAGTCATTGGTGGCTGGAAGCTGCGTGACGGGACGTCCCAGAAGCCGCTGCCAGAAGGTTCGCTTGTTCCTTTTGATTTGCATGGCTGACCTCGCATGAAGGCAATGAAAGTTGGTAACCGAATGTTGGCACGATCTGCCTGGACAGGCAAGGCATGGCCGCCGCCGCGAACCGCCAGACCAGAATGGCGCCAGCGGCGCCGGGGCCGTCACTCGCACGAACGCAGAAGGATTGCCGCAAGGAAGAGCAGGGCAAGGGTCAACGCCGCAACGGGTGCGGCAAGCCTGCGAAGTGTGGCCGATGGCAACCGGGTGGCGGGCTCGATCTCGGGCGGGCGAAGCGCCGGCGGCGCACCCAGCTTGATCGATGCATCAAGCGGAATTCCATCGACCGCGTCGGCCGCAATGCCAGGGTCTCGACTGGCGTCGGTCAGGCCGGTGTGCCGGAACTCGACCACCATGACGCTCGCGCCGAACGATATCCGGTCGCCGCACTTCAGCGCCGTGGGGGGATCTGTGACGATCACCGGCCGGCCGTTGACGTGGGTCTGGTTGCCCGGCGCAAGGTGCTGCAGGTACCAGCGCCCGTCGATGCGTTCCAGCTTCATGTGGCTGCGCGAAACGGTTGGGTCCGTAAGAACGACGTCGCACCCGGAATCGCGTCCAATCGAAACCGGTTCCGAATCCATGCGGACTTCAAGTCCCGCGTCGGGGCCGCCGACAACCCTGAACTTGATAAGGCAGGCAACCGAATCCAATGGTACCCCCGCGGCAGGCAGTCGCCCGGCCGCGCCGGACGGCGGGCCCGTGAACGACTCGACACCAAAACTGGAAACCGGCTTGATGATATCTGGAAATGGGACTCGCTGGATCAGAATTCCTGGACGGACTGAAGTTCCTTGATCATGTCTTCGCGATCGGTGCCAAGCGTCTTGACGACCGGCGGGAATCCAGGTTCATCAATTCGGACTTCGTTGGCGGTAATCGAAACAACCCGGCCCTGACGGTTGCCAATCGCCGTATCCACCATGATGACGTACGATTTACCCTGCGGATCGCTGACCAGCGCCTTTGGAATCGCGGTGCCCGACATGATCAGAACCAGCTTGTACGAATCGGTATCGTAGTACTGAAGGGGGGTTACCGGGCCAGTCTCCTCGGCAACGACATCCGCTTCGATCTCGACCGTGGGCGTGAACGCTGCCATGTTCGACTGGAACGGATTGATCTTGGCCTCGACCGGCGTGTGCAGGTAATCGAAGTAGTACTTACGGATCCCGACTGGGCCGGTAACCGCGGCAGGAACGGCCTCGGCGGCCTGCGCTGCCTGGGGAACCCCGCCAAGAACCTTGTTTGCGGCCTTGTTCAGGTCTTCCTGGGTCGGAGTGATCGCCGCAAGCATCGGGCTGTCGCTTCCACAAGCAGTGAACGCGACGGCAACCACAAAAAGCATCAACAGGTTACGCTTCACGTTTACCCCCAATCACGGCGCCGTCGGGGCGCGTTCACCGGTATATACATAGGCCATCGCGGTGAAGGTCACTTTCAGAAGCCGGCGCTTGGCAATGTCGTCAAACAGCAGCACGGCCTTCGCGTACTTTTCCGTTGGCGTAAGTCCGCGTGCCGTCTCGCGTTCCATGATCACGCGAAGCATGCCCACGTCGCCGGCGCTCTTCTGAAGCTGGTCGGACGGGACAAGCTGAATGTTCAGATTTTTCGCGTTGATGATGCGCTTGGACGGCGCTGCCAGGTTGTTCATGAAAGTCACAATCTGGTGATACGACCCAATCATCTCGACATCGAACGCCAGTCCGCGGTATCCGTCGCCGACCTCGCCTTCCTTGTTCGGCTCAAACCTGGTCAGGGCAAGGCCGGAGTTGTCGGCCTCGCGCTTCAGGGCATCAATCAGGTCGGGAAGCTCGTCCTCGCGCGGCAGCATCTTCGCGTAAGCCTCGCGCTGCTTGACGGCCTCGGCCTTCTGTCGATCCATTTCCTGCTTGAACTCGGGCGCGTCGTATTCACGCAGCTTCGAGTATTCATTCATCGTGTTCTTCAGCTTGATCTGTTCGCGGCTGATTGCCTGGCTGGTCGGAAGAACCAGCAGATAAAAGCCGCCGCCCGTGACGACCGCAAGCGCAATCGCAACGATCAGAATTCGCTGAATCAGCGGAAGATCAAAAAACTTGTTCATTCTGATATTCCCTTTTCCGCGGGTTGCTGTGCGCCTTCGGCCGGTGCGGTGCCACCCTCGGGGGTGGCCGGTGCGGCCTGGGGTTCCGTCGGTGCCGGACCTTCAGGTTCAGATCCCGGTTCACCCGCAGGCTCGCCGGCAGGCCCTGCGCCGTCATCCGCCGCCTCGCGATCAACCGCCGCCTGTGCCGCCAACTGCTGCTCTGCCGCCTGACGTGCCGCCCGATCCTCGGCATCACGCCATGCAAGCGCGCTTTCGACGAAGGAAACCTCGGCCCTGACCTGGAATTCGACGAACTTTATCTGGAGTTCCTCGTGGATGCGCCTGCGCTGAGTTCCCGGCGCGATGTTCCTGAAAAGGTTGGAACTCTCGAGCCGGCGGTAAAACTCGGCAACGTCCTCATGATCGATTGCCTCGCCCTTGAACTCCGCGACACCGTTCTTGATTTCAATCGATCGAATCCAGATTCGACTGGGATCCCACTTCGGATTCCATCCTGCAAGCTCCTGCTCCCTGGCCTCCTCACCCTGGGCTGCCTCGTCGGTCAGTCGGGTCAATGCATAGCTAAGGTACTGCAACGCCATCGCCGGGCCGATCTGGTCCGCCTGAAGCGCGTTGAAAACCGCCGTCTGGCGATCCAGGTCGGCCTTCTCGGCCTGCCATGCTTCCCACATCTGCTTGACGCGCATAAGGTTTTCCACCTTTTCCGCAGCTTCCCGGGCGCGCTTCTTCGAACCTTCCAGTTCGTCGTTCACGCTCTGGTGCCACAGGAACAGCACGACGCAGGCGACCCCGAGCAGGGCCAGGTAAATCAGCACCTGGTAGCTGCCATGGGACTTCTTCTGTTTAACCTTGCGGCCAATAAGGTTTATGCGAATCATTCCGAATCCCCGGCTCGCCTTAAAGCAAGACCAACGCTGACACCGGCAACCGGCGCAGCCCTCTGGAGAAGGTCGATGTCGAACTTCCTGGCGTCAACCGCGATGTTCCTGAAGGGATTGACCAGTTCAACCGGCACTTCCATCCTGCGTTCAAGCGTTCGGATCAGGGCCGGGAGCTGCGCCGAGCCCCCGGTCAGATACACTTTGCTGATGTCGCTGTTTACGGACGTCGCGACATAGAAATCAAGCGATCGCTGGATTTCCGTTACGATCGAGTCGCACACCTTGTCCGCCAGCTTGTTGACGTCGCGGGCGATTGTCGATGACGAAAGCGAGGATTCGGCGCCGGTCTTGAATGCTTCGGCTTCCTCCCACGACACATTGAACTGTCGTTGGATTTCGGTCGTGAGCCGGCTGCCACCGATGCTGATATCCCGGGTGAAGGCGATGCTGGCGCCGGAAAGCACGCCAACATTAATAGTATTGGCGCCGATGTTCAGCAGGGCGATCGTCTGGTCCGCCGGAACCGTGTAGTTCGTCTCGAACATGTTCAAAGCCGCGAAGATGGCGACATCGACGACTTCGGTTACAAGGCCGGCTTCGGTCGCGACCGAAACGTATTCGTTCACGACGTCCTTCTTTGCCGCGACCATCATCACGTCCATCTGGCCCTGGCCGGCGCGCGAATTAATGATCTGGGCATCGACGTTCACGTCCTTGATGTCGAACGGGATGTACTGCTCGGCTTCCCACGTGATTGACTCGGCCAGTTCCTCCCGGGTCATCTCGGGAAGCGAAAGGCGCTTGACGATCAGGGACGCGCCGGAAATCGCGATTGCACACGATCCGCCCTTGATCCCGGCCTCGCGCATCAGCTCGCGCAGACGCTCGATCACCACGGAAAAATTCATTATTCTTCCGTCGATAATGGCGTCCGGGGGCAGGTGCCCAAGGCTGAAAGCCTGCAGCGCCCAGGAACCGGCCGATTGCTTCAGTCGTACAAGTTTGATTGAGCTCGATCCGATGTCGAGTCCAACAAGTCCGCCATGCTGGCCAAACAAGCCCATACTTAATGTCCAGTTACGACCTGTCCAATAATCTTTTGCTTTCCGGTGGGTGTCAAGAAAAGTGCTGGGCTGCAAGGGGACTGGCTCCGTCCGCACCCGGGCTGTTGACCCGCCGGCATTCAAATTATGATCTAGCAATCGCAGATGTGATAACATTTGGCGTCTTTCTTTTTGTCTGTTTTCCGGAGGAATGGCGATGCACAGGCTTTCCTGGATTTTCGCGGCGCTTATTGCTGTTGTGGTCATCGGGTGCGGCGGCGGCAATACCACGCCCGATTTCGGTGGCGGCGAGGATGTCAATTACCCCGATAACGGCGGGGATCAGGGCCAGGAGGACGTTGTTGCCGATGTGCCGGAAGTCGGGCCGGATCTTAATCCCGGGGACACGAAAGAGGTTTCCGAGGATACCGGTCCCGTGCCGTGCCAGAAGAATTCGGACTGCGTCGATGCGCCGGTCGAGCTTGGGCAGTGCCAGAAAAAGGTCTGCGGGGAAGAAAATTTCTGCGTTGCCGGCTGGGATTCAGCCTGCTGCATGGAAACGGTTTACTTCCACGAGGACTTCGAGGGCGATCTGTCCGGATGGACCATCAACGATCCCAGGCCGAACGATTTTGTCGGCTGGCAGATTGCCGCCAACCGCCGGGCCTTTGGCTCAAAGTCGGCCTATTTCGGGAATCCGACCTGCCTCACTTACTACTCCGGCGCCCTTGACGCCAACTGCGAGCCCGTTGATCCCGAGCAGAAGGATTCCGAGGCCGTCCGCGCTTCGATGACTTCCACGAAGTTCTTCCTTCCGCCCATCAGTTCCGCGGAAGCGACCTTCATCGCGTCGGCGTATATCTGGGTCGAGTCCGAACCGATGATTGGCGGCATTCCCAAGGAAGTCCAGCCGGATCAGTTCCGGATGTCCATCGTCACGACGGCCGGCGAAACCGATGTCACCGAACTGGTTGTCAGTTCGACGATCGTTGACAAGAATTCAAACGGCGTCTTCGTCTATATCAGCGGCAACGTGTCCAGCGCCGTCGGGAAGGAGGCGGCTCTGCGTCTTTCGTTCGATTCGCTTGAAGGTTCAAACAACCTGTTCGAGGGCGTTTATGTCGATGAAGTGAAGGTGTTCTCGATTTGTTCCCCGCAGTGCGATTCGGGAACCGAGTGCACGGCCGACGAGGAGGCCTGCACCGACGATAAGTGCCAGGTCTTCGGCAATCGTGAACAGAAGGGCGCGTGCACGCATCCGATCATGCCGGCGTGTGTCGAGCCGGTCTGTACTCCGCAGAACGTTGCGACCAAATGCCCCAGCAGCGATCCCTGCGTGTCCGTTTCGTGCCCGGCAGGCGCATGCGTCTATACCGAGCTTCCCGAGGATCAGTGCTGCAGGCAGTTCGAACTGCTTTCGACCGGGTTCGAGGACGGAACCGCCGGCGGTTTTGAACTGTGGGCATACATGGATAACCAGACGGTCAAGTGGCAGCCCAGCAGTTTCAAGTCCGCGACCGGCGCCTGGGCCCTTTATTATGGAAATACGGTCACGCGCACCTATGACAGCGGCGCGTTCATGAACAATGGCGAGGCATCGTCCCAGGAGCTTGAGCTTCGCGCCGGATATAACGGATTCCTGTCATTCGACCTGATGCTTTCGACCGAATGGGATAACGTGACCCCGGCCAATTACTACAACCCGGCCCAGTGGGATTTGTTCACGGTTCAGGTCGTGGAAAGGATGGGCCAGCCGACCGAGGCGGTCACCGACGTGTGGTCGTCGCACAACATTCACGGAACCACCGGCGGCGTGTTCATTCCGGTCGGTGTCGATCTGTCGCCCTGGGCGGGAAAGGTCGTCCGTGTCAGGTTCAGGTTCGAGACCGGCAACGAGGAATTCAATAATTTCGAGGGCGTCTATATCGATAACGTGAAGGTCATCGACGACAAGTGCAAGGCAAGGGAATGCATGGCCAATACGGACTGTGGCGTTGACGGCGTCTGCCGGGTTGGCGGTTGCGTCGATAACGTCTGCGACGTCCAGCTTGTCGGGGCCACAGGTTGCTGCGCCGTCCAGCAGGACTGCAACGACAATGACGACTGCACGTCCGATGGCTGCGTGGCAAACCAGTGCATGCATGAATTCATCGAGAAGCCGGGATGCTGCTTCGAGGATGTCCGTGCGGACTACACATTCGACATCTTTGGCGATCTTGACGGATTCGCCGTGGTCAACGACTCGGTTCCCGGGTCGGGTGGGGCCGACGTTCGCTGGCATCTGAGCGACCGTCGCTTCCACGGCGGCACCCGCGCGATGTACTTCGGCAACGGCGACAACGCCAACTTCGACAACGGTGGCATCGCCAGGGGCAAGGCCACGTCGCCGGAATTCCGCGTGCCCGCCACGGGTGATTACGAGCTTTCATTCGCGGTATTCGTTGACGTGCAGACCGATTCGGCCAAGGACAAGTTCGTTGTTGACGTGATGGACGGGCTGACGCCGACCACGGTGTTCTCAAAGGCCGCGGTACCATCGGCCGTTTATCGCAACTGGTTCGAGGTCACCGGAATCAACCTGAACACCTTCAAGGGCAAGAACATTCGGCTGCGCTTCAGCTTCGATTCGGTGGATGCGCTGGAAAACACCGGCGAAGGCATCTTCGTCGATTCGATCCGCGTCGTCAGGGCGTGTGACTGAAGCCTTGCCCGCCCAGCCTGTCGGGACATGCCGGGATCAGTCCCGGCGAGGCCCCGGAAGCCACCGTCCGGCCCCTGTGAAATCAACGGATCAAGGCGATAATTACTTGCCTTTCGCAATCGACTAATCTAACCTTGTGTGCAATATCTATCCTTGTTTCCTAAGGGGATAACACAGACCGGGAGACCTTGGGTCATGAAAAAATCAATTTTGCTGTGTTTCGCGATGATTCCAGTCCTGGCGCTGACGGCCTGCGGGCCTGTTGACGGCGCAGAGGAAGGAACCGGGGTGGGATTCCTCGGTATGAACGTGTCGGCTGCGACCAACAGTTGCTCCGGGGCGCCGGCGCCAACACCGCTTGATCAGATCGACAGGATCAGAGTCCTGGTGAACAATCTCACCGTCAAGGACAGAAACGGCGTCGATGTCCCGATCTGCAAGTGCAGTAAGGTTGACGTCGAGGAAGGCGTCGCCGAAATCGACGGCATCCGCGAGGGCCAGGGGCGAGTGGTCACCGTGCTGGGATATTCCGGCGGCAATTCGAATCCTTCATGGTTCGGTCGCGCCCGCAACGTCAATATCGTCGAGGATCGCGCTTCCGATATCGACATGGTTCTTTCGCGTTACGACTCGTTCACCTGCATTTCCCAGCAGTATGCCGATGGCGTGACTGAAGCGGACAAGGGCGCCCAGAAGTTTGTTCACGCGGCGTTCCCGGCGGCCGTTCGGCTTGGCGATGGGCGCGTGTTTGTTTCCGGCGGCCTGACCGGCAAGGTCTCCCGCGGGGAAGTGGACGGTGCCCAGGAATATGAGCTGAACAGCCCGACTGACAAGGCGTTCATCTATGACCCGGCTTCCGGTGTTTTCGAGTTCGTCGGCAACATGAAGGTGGCCCGCGCAGGACACGCCATGGCATACGTCGCCATCGGCGGTCGCGATTCCGTGGTGATTTTCGGCGGCACCGACAAGGTAATCATGCGGACTGGCGGGAATTTCCCGTTTTCCTTCGACTCGGAATCCGCGTTTAACTCAATCGAGATTTTTGACGTGAAGGACGGAACCTTCACGATTCCGCTTCATGAGGGTGGCGAACTGAACGGTCAGCCCAAGACGATGGAGCTTCGAAGGGCGTTCCTGAATGTGGGCCGGATGGGCGACAACTCGGTTCTGATTGTAGGCGGCGGTGAATGGCCGGTCGATGAAACCCCGACTCCCGACGGTCAACAGACGATTGATTACCGCAAGGCCGAAATCTGGGCACCCTACGCCGATGGCGGAAAGGGTGGAATGCTGGCGGTAAGCGGTTCGCTGGCGATGAGTTCCCAGCACAATGGCGGGACGATGATTCGTCTTCCCGATACCGGACGCGGCCTTTCCCGCTTCCTGATCGTCGGTGGAAGCACGAACCGTGAGAGCGTCATCGAAGTTTTCACCCAGTCGTCAAAGCAGGAAGAGGGCGTCCCCGGAGTGTTCAAGATTCGCTCGGACGCTGAATTTGCCAGCCTGAACTACGACAAGACCCTGCCGAAGATGTTCTTCCCTTCGGTCGTGCAGATCATGCCCGATCCGGCCGATATCGCGCACGAGCGTTTCCTGATTACTTACGGCGCGTTCGAGTCTTCGAAGCAGGTCAAGGCGGATGCCTACAAGATCGGTTCATCGACGCAGATGGCGTACGAGCTTCGGCTTTACGAGGACACATCCAACGTCAGCAAGGTGGATCAGAAGGACGGCGTGCGCATGGTTCCTATTGTCGGGGATTGTGCGCGGCGGGCGATGGGCGCCATGTTCGTCAGCCACGATCGCAAGTCCGTTGTGATGTTCGGCGGCGTCGCCGGTAATTCCGGTGTGTCTAACCTTGGCACGTGCAAGTTTGACGCAACCAGGACGACCTTCGACAAGACCGACGCGTTTGAGAAGTTGCCGGCGGGTGACCGGTCGTTCCTGTCCCGCGCCGGTTTCGCGGCCGTTTCGCTTCCCGACGATACCATTTTCCTGGCGGGCGGCATGATTTCCCTGGATACCCTTGACGGGGCTGGGGCCGGCATGATCGAGGTGTATACCCCCGAGATGCTGTGGACGCCCGAGATGTACCCCGAATGCATGACCGGCGGGGCGCCCGAGACCCTGACAGAGGGAATGCGTAATGATCTGCTCAGTGAACTGAAAGAATGCTGGAGGGATTGATTGATGAATACCAGCCCATTCAGAAGGGTATCGTTGATTTCGCCGATGTGCCGGTCAAAACGGCTTCTTCGGGTTGTATCTGTCTTGGTCGCGACGGCGTTCCTGAATTTGCAGGCGGGTGGCCTGATTGGGTTTGCAGTCGGTTCGGCGTCGGCTGCCGAGGGTGCCGGGGCGCGCAAGCTTGCTGTCAAGGTTTATCCCAAGACGGCCGGTGACGAGGCGCTGGCAAAGGCAGTTTATGTCGTCCTGCGCGGTGGCGCCGATCGGCTTGCCCAGCAGGGCTTCCAGAGGGCGACGGGCATGCCTCCGGCCGCGGCACAGGCTCTTGCCAGGGCGTGGCAGAATGTTGACAAGGGGCGGGCACTACTGAAGGAAAACAAGATCGCCGACGCATTCGCGGCCTTTACCGAGGCCGAGAACTCGGCACGTGCGTACATGGGATACGCGGATCGCGCCCTGGTCGGACACATCTACAAGGGCCTTGGTATCGGATTTATCGCGGCATCGAAGCCCGCCCAGGCAAAGAGGGCTATCAAACTGTCCCTGTTCGCGTATCCTAACCAGACCAAGTCCGAGTACTCGTACTCGAAGGAATTTGAAAATTTCATCCTTTCGGCCCAGCGCGAGATCATGGACTCCCCGAAGGGCATGATGGAAGTTGAGACCTCGCCCGAGGGCGCCGAAGTGTATGTTGACTTCGAGTTCAAGGGCTATTCGCCGGTGACGGTTCAGAACCTGGTCGTTGGCGAGCATATCGTTACCTTCATGGCCGATGGATACGAGCCGCTTTCGCAGCTTGTCGATATCACCGGCGGACCGGCCGAGTATGCGATGGGCGAACTGATTGAACTGGATAATGCCGGTGCGGTTCAGAAGGCTTCCGATGAGCTCGGCGCGGCAATCGGCACGCAGTCGGTCGGACCGAAGGCGGGCCAGTACGCGACGCTCGTTGGCGCGACCGATCTGCTGGCAGTGTCTTTCGGCGCTTCCGGCGACAATTTCCTGGTCAACGGCGTCTATATGTCCAATGGCCAGGTCTCCGGCAAGGTCGATCTGACAATCCCGCGCGATTCCGACGTCATGGCTGAAGTCGAGTCCATTTTCGGCAAGACGATGAACCAGATGCCCCCAAAGGTTGCCGTGCTGGCGCCGCTGGAGCCGGACATGGTTCAGGCCGTCAAGGAAGTTGCCTCCGAGGAAGAGGAGTTTGCCCCGGACGGTTCGCTTCTGATCGATCCCAACAGTCCGCTGTTCAAGGATCCAAACGCCAAGAAGAAGGACGGGATCGAGAAGAAGTGGTGGTTCTGGACCGCGCTGGTGCTTGGGCTTGGCGCAATCGGCGGGCTTACGTACTGGGGCGTGACGGCTGGCGGCGAGCAGGGCGGCGGAACCGGGAACGGCAGCGTGCTGATCAATCTGGGCGGCATCAAGTAAGTTGCTCTCGCGGCGTTCCGGTCTGAGTTGCTATCGTCCGTGGTGTCTTCTGGTTTTTGTGTCGGACTCCGGAGTCGTATGAAAAAACGGCTTTTGTTGCTTGCGTGCGCAATTCTTCCCCTTGTCAGCGTTTCATGCACCGAACCTTGTTCCAGGCTGGCCGATCAAGTCTGCCTGAAGCGTGGCGGGGGCTCGACCCAGTGCCAGGAAATGAAGGAATTTGCTGATCAGGCCGGACTTGCTGAAAGACACTATTGCCAAAGCGCGCTGGCGGTTATTAAATCGTTGGGAAGCGGCGTTCAAGGCGGTCGGGACTGACCCGGCCGATGCGTCGAACCCCGGGGGTTGTTTGTGGCGGACGTTCAGGACAGCGCAGTCGTTCAAAATCCGGAACAGGCCAGGATGCGTCCGCGGCAGTTCGGGAAATATACCCTGCTTGAGAAGATCGGAACGGGCGGGATGGCCGAGATATTCAAGGCCGTTTCCCGCGGTGCGGGCGATTTTCAGAAAGTTCTTGTAATCAAAAGGATTCTTGTCAGATATTCGCGGGATCCGGCTTTCGTCAAGATGTTCAAGGACGAAGCCTTGATCACCGCGCCGCTTCAGCACGCCAACATCGTTTCGATTTACGAGTTCGACCAGGTTGACGGCCAGTATTACCTGGCGATGGATCTGGTCAATGGCGTCGATCTGCAGGCAGTGATGGCAAGGGCCAACAAGATTGGCGCGACGATTCCGCCCGGGGTTGCCCTTTTCATCATCGGCGAGGTGTGCAAGGCCCTGTGGTACGCATACAACGCCCGCGATGCTTACGGGAAGCCGCTGAAGATAATTCACCGCGACGTATCCCCCAGCAATATCCTGATCTCGTTCGATGGCGAGGTTAAGGTCACCGATTTCGGTGTCGCGAAGGCCGCCAATTCAAAGAACGAGGGGCAGACCGGCGTCCTGAAGGGCAAGCTTGGGTACATGTCCCCGGAAACCGTTCTTGGGCGTGAAATCGACAACCGATCGGATTTGTTTTCGCTTGGCATCATCCTGTTTGAGATTTTGACCCTGAAGCGGATGTTCCTTGGCAAGACGGATCTGCAGACGTTGATAAATATCAGGGACGCGGACGCCGACAAGCGCCTGTCCAAGCACCCGGAGATCGATGACGGCGTCGCCTCGATTATCCGTAAATCGCTGGCCAGGGAACCGGATGACAGGTATCCAGGCGCCCAGGAATTCCTTGATGACATCCAGGACTATCTTTTCGGGCGAAGGTTGCGGGTCAGTCAGCTCGACGTTGCCAACCTGATGAAGGAACTTTTCGCGGAAAAGGTCGAGCGGGAACTGCTGCCGCTTGGAAGCGAGGAGTCAACGACAGGCGTCAGCGGTCGGGTTTCAACAACCGCGATTCGCAATGCGCCATCGATTTCCGAAGACGAGTACGCCGACGAGGATGACGATTCGCGCGATGATGAGGATCGCGACCAGCCGGAGCCCGAACCAGAGCCGGTGGTCGAGCCGCCGTCAAGGGCAGGCGGGCGCAGGAAGGCCGTGGCCGTGCCGCCGCCCGAGGATGCCCCGGAACACGAGCAGTCTCAACCGACGATCGGAATGTCAGCCGGGTCCGATGAAAGCGGCGATCTTCCAATTGATGACAAGTCGCCAGAGCCTTCCCGCGAGTCAACCCGGAATACCAAGGTCAAGCCCGAGGTGGCGACTTTCCGGATTCGGGACGCCGCCGGCAACATTTTCGGCCCGGTTTCGTTTGAGAATGTCCTTTCGTTGCTTCGAAGCCGCGCGCTTACCGAAGACGAACTCGTGTCGGTCGATAACGGTGACTGGCAGCGGCTTGGCGATGTTTCCATCGTCCAGAGTCACCTTGGTCAGATTCGGCCGGTTATCGACCGCAACAGCATGCTTTTCGATGCACAGATCGACCGCAGGTTCAACGTGCGAATGTTGACCAGGGTCTGTCGTCGCCAGGTCTTGAGCGGTCTGCTGGTGTTCAAGAAGGGCGTTCACCAGAAGGAAATTTACTTCGTGAAGGGGCGGCCCAAGGTCGTCTTCTCGAACCTGAAATCCGAGCTTCTTGGCGAATATCTTGTCAGGCGGCAGCTTGTGGCCCGCGAGAAGCTGGCCGATGCTCTGAAGGACATGGCAAGCGGCGGGGGACGTCTTGGCGACAGCCTGATTAACCACGGCGCGGTCGGTTCACATGAACTTGCCCTTTTCCTGGCCGACCAGTTCAAGGATCGCTTCCTGGACATCTTCACGTGGGAAGAGGGCTGGTGCGGGTTCTTCGAAGGGGTCAAGGTTCCCCAGGGCGTCGTCCAGCACGACATGGATCCGATGGAACTGATCTCCCAGGGCGTGCGGACGATGATACCGCCCCAGATGATCAACGCATGGATGTCCGAGTACGCCCAGCAGAGAATGGTGTTCGCATCCGATGCCAAGGTGACCGTCGAGGAACTGAAATTGATTCCGCGTGAACTTCGCGTCGTTAACCTGATTGGCGCGCGCGATACCATCCGGGCCCTGCTGGACGGACTTCCCCAGGGCGGGGACTGGCCGTTCGTCGTGAACCGTGTCGTTTACCTGCTTCTTGAAACCGGCATCGTCCGCTTCCGCACTGGTCGGTAGTCATTGCAAATTTAAGGTTCGTCATGGCGGGCGAATTTTCATTCGCCCTTACGGATTTTGCAGAATCGCAGCGGGCGGATGTAATCCGCCCGTACAAGGAAGGCAGGCATGCGGCCGAATTTTCATTCGCCCTTACGGGATTGCGTCAGGCAAGTTCAAGGTAGCCGGAACGCACAAGATGGGAAAGGGTAAGAAGCACGTGAAGCTCGGGGGACTCGGCCTTCTTCACGAAGTCGCGGATGGGCCGGTGGCCGTCCGACATTCGAATCAATTTAAGCATCAGGTCGGCGTCCGGGGTGGGGATGCGGATCGGCTTCCTTGAACGGCTTGGAATCGTTACGCGATCCATTGTTCCCATCTGGTCACGATAAAGCCGCAGCAGAGTCGCCTCGTTCTTTCCAAGGAAAGTCGACAACTCGGTGGCGTCCGGACACAGCATGAAAAGCCGCTCGAGCGAGGCCATAGCGCCGCCGTGGTCGCCAAGCTCGAACAGGTGGATGATGTCACGGTAAAGAAGTCGCTCGCGATCGGTCCACCGCCCGGGAATCTTGTGTGGCAGTGGCTGGGTTACCTCGCTGGCAACTTCATCCGCGGCCTGGGGCATTTCCTCCGGGACATCGGCCGGCGGAAGCTGCTCGGTGGGGGCCTGGGATGCGTCACCGTTAACTTCCTGAACTTCGGTGGGAAGGTCGGAAACTTTCAACTGGCCGGCCCGCAATCGCAGGAGTCGCATCGTCTCCAGGATGGACGACGCCAATTCGTTGCTTTCGGGGTCGAAATCGGCAAGTGCCTGCCGAATCTCGCCCCGCTTCACGCCCGCCTCGGCAAATGAATCGGGAAATCGCATCAGCAGCGCCGAAATCAATTCTTCCGCAGATATCTGGTCAAGGTTCTTCATGCTCGAAATCGTATCACCGAAAAGCCGCAATCAATAAATTCACGGCACGAAAATGCTTCGGGCCGTCAACCGCCAAGCGTACCGTCAAGGCGTGCCCAGATATCGCGGATCTCGTCGAAACGAACCGCGAAGGCGCGCAGGACGTTTGCATCAAAGTGATTCTTCATTTCGGATGTGATGCACAGGAATGCCATGTCCGGTCTCATGGCCTGTTTGTAATGTCTTTTGGTGATCAGCGCGTCGAAAACGTCCGCAACCGACACGATTCGAGCCTCGATCGGGATTTCGTTCGCCTGCAGGTGGTTGGGATAGCCGCTGCCATCGAAACGCTCGTGGTGGCACAGGGCGATATTGCAGGCCACGGGATCCGCTCGGGCCGCCTTGAGGAGCTCGTATCCGAGGACTGTGTGGCGCTTCATCTCCTCGAACTCGTCGGCGGACAGGATGCCTTCCTTCTTAAGGATGTCATGGCTGATCCCAACCTTTCCAACGTCGTGCAAAGGCGCGTAAACCCGTATCTTTTCAATTAGTTCGCTTCCAAGATCCAGCTCGCGGGCCAGCACGCATGAGTATTCCGCCACGCGGTTCATATGCTGGCCAGTCTCGTGGTCGGAAAATTCAGCGGCCTTTTCCAGGGCTGCAACCGTGGAAAACGTGATTTCCATCAGTTCCTTTGTTCGTTCCTGAACTCGAAGCTCAAGACGCCGCTTCTCGTTCTCAATCCGGCGCCTGTACGCGGAAATGCGAAGCAGCACGCGAACACGGGCGCGAATCGCGATATCCTGGGAACTGGAATCCACGATTTCGTCAACGCCGTACTGGAAGGCGCGCACTTCGTTTTCTGAATCGATTGAGTGGAAGAACATCAGTACCGGCAACTGCTGGGTAATCCTGTCGGTCCTGACCGCCCGGAGGATGTTCCAGCTTTCCTCCTTTGGGAAGTTTCCCGAGAGAATCAACAGGTCGGGTGGCATAAGGCCAATGGTCTGCCTGGCAACGTTAGGGTCGTCTATGCAGGTCACATGGTAACCGAAAGGGGAAAGAATTCCGGTAAGTTTGGTGCCAAGATGCCTTTCGGCCACAATGAGCAGCCTGAAGGTCGAAAGGATATGGCCCGGCGAGGGCGTCTGTCTTCTGTCTTGTTCGCCGTTGTCGGACACAGGTCACCGCCGAAGCGACACGGCAGTTAGTGTATCAAACGTAAAGACATTGGTAAAACTTTTGGGTGCGTGGCGCCGGGGTTACCAGACTGGGTTTACAACAATTGTGGACTCACGATCCGGGGCTGTCGATACGATGTCGATTGGAACCCCGAGTTCGCGTTCCAGGCGCCCGATAAATGCCCGGCAGTTCGCAGGCAGGCTTTCGATGGACAATACCCCGCCGATGTCTTCCGACCAACCGGGCCAACTCTCATAGATTGGCTGGATGCCGGGCGTCGTGAAGTCGTCGGCAACAAGTTCGTTAACGCGGCCGCGCCCAGGCACGTCGTAGGCAATACAAACCGGGAACGAGTCGAACCCGGAAAGCACATCCATCTTGGTCAGCGCAATCGAGGTCACGCCGTTGACGCGGAACGTGTAACGAAGCGCCGGAAGATCAAGCGCGCCGCATCGTCGCGGACGGCCGGTCGTGGCGCCAAATTCATGTCCGTTTTCGCGCAGCCTGGCTCCGAACGCGCCGAAGTCCTCGGTTGGGAACGGCCCTTCGCCCACGCGTGTGGTGTACGCCTTGACGACCGCAAGAACCACGCCTGTGCGTGCGATTCCGATGCCCGAAAGACTGAATGCCGCCGGTGCGGAGGTGAATGAAGATGTAACGAACGGGTACGTGCCGTGGATGACATCAAGCAGCGTGCCCTGGGCCGATTCGAACAGAACCTTTCCGCCACGCCCGATGCAGTCGGCAAGCAGTTTCCCGGTGTCGGCCTGGTAGTCGGAAATTCTGGCCGCCAGAGGCCTTGCCCATTCAAGAACTGACTCGACCTGAACCGGCTCGCCGCCAAGGAACTGCATCACGGCGTTGCGTTCCGGAAGCAGGGCATGAAGCCGTTCAGCGAGCCTTTCTTCATTGCAGAAATCGCGAACCCTGATGCCCGCGCGTGACACCATGTCCTCGTACGCCGGCCCGATACCGCGTCCCGTGGTGCCGATTTTGCCCTTTGTCCTTGCGGCTTCGCGCAGTTTGTCCAGCGTCTTGTGGTATGGCATGACCACATGGGCCTGGCTGCTGATGCGAAGGCGTTCCGGGTTGACGATCCAGCCCGCGTCGATCAGTTCCTGGAATTCATTGATGATGGTCTGCGGGTCGATGACCACGGCAGGTCCAATCAGGCAGAGCGACCGTGGATTGAGGATACCGGAGGGAATCTGGTGAAGGACGATCTTGCGACCCTCGACGACCACCGTGTGGCCGGCGTTCGCGCCGCCCTGGTATCGGGCAACGATGTCTGCCCGATCCGCCAGCAGGTCGGTAATTTTTCCCTTGCCTTCGTCACCCCACTGAACACCAACAATCGTCAGGCAATCCGTCATCATGAACTCACGCATTTCGTATGGGAGAAAAGGGCCGGCTCAGTTAACCGCGCCAAAACGGGCGCCGGTGTTCAGGAAGTCGCGAATCTGCCGCGCAATCGACAGGGCGACGCGATTCTGCGCCTCATGCGTGCTGGCGCCCAGGTGGGGCGTTGCCACGACGTTCGGCATGGCTGCAAGGGTCGCCGCGACGCTTCCTTCCGCGAACGGTTCGGCAGACCAGACGTCGATGGCGGCGGATCGAACCTTGCCGGACTTCAGCGCTTCAATCAGGGCAGCCTCGTCAACGATGTTGCCGCGCGCGCAGTTGACCAGCATCACTCCGTCCTTCGCGCACGCCAGCATGTCCGCGCCAATCAGTCCACGAGTCTTGTCGTTCAGCGGCGTATGCACTGACACGATATCGGCAACCTTCATCAGATCCGCAACCGTTGTCACCGGAGTAACGCCGGCGGCTTCGATCACGAACGGGGGGACGATCGGATCGTAAGCGACAACCTTCATGCGCAGTCCAAGCGCGCGGTCGGCGACAATCTGTCCGATCTTGCCGAATCCCACGACGCCAAGGGTCTTTCCGGTGATCTCAAAGCCGGTAAAGGCCGACTTTTCCCATTTGCCGGCCTTCATGCTTGCGTCGGCCTGGGGAACCATGCGGGACATCGAAAGCATCATCGCAAGAGCGTGTTCGGCGGCTGTAACGGTATTGCCGCCCGGGACGTTCATGACCAGGATTCCCTTTGCCGTCGCGGCCTTGACGTCGATGTTGTCAACGCCGGTGCCTGCGCGGCCGATGCACTTCAGGCAGTCGGCGGCCTGGATGATTTTCGCGGTGATCTTTGCTGCGCTGCGGACGATGACTGCGTCGAAACCTGGAATCGCCGCGGCGATTTCATCTTCGTTCATCCCGGGCTTGTTGACGACTTCGAATCCAGCGTCAACCAGAATCGGAACTGCCTGCTTGTCCAACTTGTCTGCGATCAGAACGCGAAAAGACATGACATCCTCCAATGCGGAAAATTGATTGCGAACCGATGGGCGAACACGTCCTTCCCCCAACGGGCGTCGGGGAAACCCAAGGTTCGTCGGTGGGCGATGCGGGATTCGAACCCACGGCCTTTGATTCCGGAGACCAACGCTCTATCCAGCTGAGCTAATCGCCCGAACAAACGGCTGGAGATTAGCACACCACCCTGTCATTGGCAATGCAAACCGGGGAAGTTATGCACAGGTTTGGATTACTTGCGGATGCATCCTGAGTTCATGTCAAATGATGAAAGATGTCGTGGCGGGCTGTTACCCGCAGATTGAGTCAAAGCCGAGATACGTGCCGGCACAGGTTTCGCCGCAACTGAATTCCCCGCCATCATGGCCAATCCAGGGGCTGCACCGATCGTACCAGAGCAGCCATCCGTCGCCGTCGGGCCGCAACCCGCCACCGTGGCTGGACGAACCGTAATTACGCACCCACTTAAGCGTGCCAAAATCGCCGGTGTATCGTGCAATGAAGTATTCATTGTCGGGGCTGTTCCTGGACGCCGCCCCAACTGCCAGAATTCCGTCATCCAGGAAATACATTCCCATGATGCCCCAGTTCAATCCATCGACCGGCGGCGGGATTGCCGGTTGAATGGTCGTCGATGACTGGCCGTCCGCCGAAATCTTACGGTACTCCGTCCCGCTGGGCGTGATATATCCGATCGTCGAATCATCGAATTCATGAACGACCCACGAAAACTCGAACTGACCGTTTTCCCACTCGCCTTCGTGAATCCATCTTCGCCCTCCATCAAGGTTAATGACGAAGGTGCCGGGGGATATGGGCGGAGTCGCTGAATCGAAAATCCTGTAATAGCCGATCATTCCGGAAGTCATTGGAAGGAATCGCGTAACCACGGAGCCCGACGATGAAAACGTGATTGTCTTAAGTTCAGTCGGGCCGCCTACATTGCCCAGTCTGTCGATACTGATTGAATAGACGGAAGTCGTCTGTGCACTTTCGCTTGTCGTCGTTGACCTGAATACCAGAAGGATTCTGTCATCGTCGGCCATGAAGGCCTTAAGCCATCCGTCACCGGGGATTTCAATTGTATCTGCAACCGTTCCGTCAAATTTGACGGACACCAGGTGGGTGCTGCCGACGTTGCCAGGGTTCCACTGTGTTGATGCGATCCAGATGCGATCGGAATCGACGGCCACGGCCGACGCAAGATTCCCGTTCTGCAATTCCGGACCACCGATTTGCCACAGAGCCGCCGCGCTGTCGAATGAGTACGCGGACAGGGTTGCATATTGTCCGGCCAGTTCTTCCCGGCACTCGTCGTACGGGCAGCCAGTCTTCAGCAGCAGGTACTTGTCTTTTTGAACCGCGACCAGCGATGGAAGAGTCTGGTCGGCGTTCATGATGTTGATTTCGCGCTGCTGAAGGACGCTGAAGGTTCCATCGGTCGAAAGCATCGCAAGTCGCCATGACGCCGTGTCGGTGACACAAAGGTTCGGGCTGGATTCAAGCAGCCAGCCCCCGCCGGGGATTGGGTGCGGCGTGCCCGAGATCGCGGGATCAAGATCGCAGACAAATCCTGGACACTCGCCGGTGGGTGCGTCGAAACGCCGGGAAGCGCACGCGCCAAGGCAGAATTCATTGCACACGGTCGTGTCGGTGGCATCATCGGCATCAGCGGGGTCGGTGGCATCATCGGCGTCGGTGGCATCACCGGCATCATCGGCATCCGCAACATCCAGGGATTCGGCGACATCGTCCACAGCGTCCGGTACCGCGATATCGACCGCGTCGGCACGCAGTGTGTCGGTCGCGCCCGTGTCGCCGGGAGTCGGCGTTGATGTCCCGGAACATCCAAAGCAGACCAGGCAGGCAAGTATCGGGACGATCGGTTGGTATTTCATGCAGCGCACTCCCGTAAGGCTGAAACGACGGTTATAACCCGGTCTCAATGGTTAAGGATTTGATGTTATAACTTTAGCAAATGCGAATCAAATCGGAAGCGATGGCGGCCTATGCGTCGGTGTCATGGCCGAAGGCGTTTGTTCGCCGGGGGATTGGCGATATAATCCGCCGGGTAAGCCACGAAGGTTTCTGATTATGAACTATCGCGGACGTTTGTGGGTGCTTTGGTTCATGGCACTTTTGCTGGCGCTGGCCGGGGGCGCCGGGTGCGCGAAAAACACGAAGCAGGCGGCCGCGGCGAAGCCGAAGCTGAAGATTCTGTCGATGCCGGTTCAGGTTCCCGGGAAGTTCACAAAGGAGATTGTCGGCGCCCGTATTCGAAAATTGGCACCTGACGCCTTGGAGTGCTATCAGGCGGCATTGGTCAACAGGCCGGATCTTGCCGGCGTCCTGCGCGTTAAATGGACCATAATGCCGAATGGGCGAACCGCGGCAGTCACCATCGAAAAATCGATTCCAGACTCGACTGATCTGGAAAAGTGCATTGTCGGGCGTATCGAGTCCTGGCGGTTCCCTTCCCATCACGGCTCTGCCGCAAGGGTGTCTTATCCATTCATTTTTCAGCCAGAAAATCCGTAGGGGCGAATGAAAATTCGCCCGTTGCAAGGATATTCCGCCCGGCGGCGATCAGCGGATGACTTCCAGGCCGCCCATGTATGGGCGAAGGGCGGTTGGAACGACGATGCTGCCGTCTTCCTGCTGGTAGTTTTCAAGGATTGCGATCACGGTGCGGCCCACGGCCAGGCCGCTGCCGTTGATGGTATGGACGAACCGCGGCTTTTCACCGGGGGCGGGGCGATAGCGGATGCCGGCCCTTCGCGCCTGGAAGTCCTTGAAGTTGCTGCATGAAGAAATCTCGCGGAACGCCTGCTGACCGGGAAGCCAGACTTCCAGATCGAAGCAGCGCGCGGCCGAGAACCCGATGTCGCCGCTGCACAGTTCCATCACTCGATAGGGCAGTTCCAGGCGCTGAAGGATGCGTTCGGCGTCCGCTGTCAGCTTCTGGTGCTCTTCCTCGGATGTTTCCGGTGTGGTGAACTTGACCAGTTCGACCTTCTGGAACTGATGCACGCGGGTCATTCCCTTTACATCCCGGCCATAGCTGCCGGCCTCGCGACGGAAGCAGGCCGAATACGCGGCGTACTTCAGCGGAAGATCCTTTGCGTCCAGGATTTCCTCGCGGTGCATGTTGGTGACTGGAACCTCGGCGGTCGGGATCAGGAACATCTCGTCGGTGGCGACATACGCTTCCTCCCGGAACTTGGGAAGCTGTCCGGTCCCCCGCATGCACTGTTCAAGGACAAGGAACGGCGGCAGAATTTCGGTATAGCCGTGTTCCGTCGTGTGGATGTCCAGCATGAAAGCCGCCAGGGCACGCTCCAGGCGGGCTCCGGCGCCGCGATAAATCACATATCTGGCACCCGAGATCTTCCGGGCGCGCTCGAAGTCCAGGATGTTCAGCTTTTCACCCAGTTCCCAGTGCTCAAGCGCCTTGAATGGAAGCTGGCGCGGCGTTCCCCATGCGCGGGCAACGACGTTTCCGGACTCGTCCGGCCCAACGGGAGTAAGCTCGTCCGGCAGGTTTGGAACGTACATCAGCCGGTTTTCAAGGTCGGCCTCGATCGCCTCAAGTTCGGCCGTCATGGCGTCAATCTGCAAGCCGATGGCCTTGCTTCTTTCCCGCAGTTCCTCCCGCATCTCCGGCGTGGTGCCGGGCAGTTTGAATGAATCCGAGACCTTCTTCTGGTCGCCGCGAAGTCCGTCGCGCTGGCCGACCATCACGCGACGCTTTTCGGCAAGTTCAGCCAGCCATCCAAGATCCGTGTATCCGCGTGATTCCAGCCGCGCCGCGGCCAGGTCGTAATTTTCAAGAAGGTATTTGACATCGTGCATGATTGACTCCTTTTACCGTTCGTCGGGAATTTCCGGCGGATACTTACTACTTCTGACCCTGCCCACCGTCCGGCGGATTCGGTCCGCGACCTTCAGCGTTGCCGGTTTTCGGTTTGCGGGAACGGTACCTCTTCCTTGGGGCCTTCGGCTTGTCCGGGGCGCCCTGGGCGTCCCCGCCGTCGGATTCCCTGCGTTCAGCGGGCGAACGTGAACCCTCGCCGACCGTGGCAACCGTGTTCACGACTGGCGCCGTGACCGAGCCGGCAGAGGTCGGGGCAGCCCCAGCCTGTGACGAGCCGGTCGGCAGCGTGGTGGTCGCCGTACCCTGATCGGTCGGGCTCTTCTGACTTGATCGCCGCCTGCGGCTGCGCGAGCGCTTCGACCTGGCAGGCTGTTCACCTTCAACCGCCGGAGCAGTTGAACCGTCGGGCGTCACCTGGCCCTGTCGCGACTGACCGCCGTTGCCTGAAGCCGTTGTCGATGTCGCCCTGGTGACGTCCGCGGCGGGGGCGGGCTGTCGCTTTGCGTCGCTGGCCTTTCGGCCATCGCGGGCGGGGGCGGTCGAAGGATCCTGCGCCGTTGCCGACTGATCCTGCTGCTGTGCCGGCTTCTGTCCCCGGCCCCTTGACGATCTTGATCGGTGGGAGCGCCCCTCCCGGGGCTTGGCCTGCTGGTTGTCTTCCGCGTCTGCCCCGGCCGTGGAGTCATCCTTGCGCCGCTCGGACTGGTTTCGGCGATCCCCCGCCTGCGGGCCCGTGGCTGGAGCATTAACCTCTGTCGCCGCGGACGGGATCGCGCCGGCCGAGGATCCCGATGGCGATGCCGTGGAAATCGGGTCACGTCCGGAAGTTGTCGAAACTGTCGGCTTCGCGGTCGCGGGCGGCTGGGTCTCCCCCTTGCCCTTGCCGCGTGTCGGCACTTCGTCGAATTCGTCAAGATCAAGCAGCTTCGCGATCAGGCCCTTCAGAAGCGACGGCTTCTGTTTTGGCGGTGAGGCTGGCTGCCCGGCGGCAACGGCGGGCTGCTGGGCATCCTTTGTCGCTGCCGGCGCCGCCGCCGCCGGTTCCTCGTGACCCTCTATCCTTGCACGCGCAAGCTGGCGGTCGTCGGGAATGTCCTCGTGAATCCTTATCTGCATGTCCTCGGCCGCCACGTCCGTGGTTCCAAGGATTTCAATGGCCAGCCCGTGCTTCTTTTCAAGCGCAATCAGTTCGTCACGCTTCCTGTTGTTCAGGAAATTGGCGACATCAACCGAAACGGTCACTTCAACCAGCTCGGCTTCGCTTGTCATGTTGGCAAGGCGCTCGCGCAGCCGGCGCATAATCGACATCGCAAGCGGGCCGGGTGCCCGGATGCGTCCGGTGCCGCCGCACGCGGGGCAGGCCGACATGATGCCTTCCTCGACGGTGTGGCGGAGCCGTTGACGTGAAAAGGCCAGCAACCCGAAGTCCCGAATCCTGGCAACAGTCAGATGGGCCTTGTCGCGGGCCAGCGCGTTGCGAAGAGCGTCCTCGACACCCTTGCGGTGCGCTTCCGACTCCATATCGATAAAATCGACGACGATAATCCCGCCGATGTCGCGCAGAATCACCTGGCGCGCGATTTCAACCGCGGCTTCCAGGTTTGTCTTGAAAGCCGTGTCCTCGATGGCGCCTTTCTTCGTCCGCCCGCTGTTGACGTCAATCGCCGTCAGTGCCTCGGTCTGGCCGATCACGATGCTGCCGCCCGAAGGCAGGATAACCTTGTTCTTCAGCAGCGCCTCGACCTGGCGATCGACATTGAACTTCACGAAAAGTGGCAGATCACCCGTGTATCTTGAAAGGATCGACTGCCAGCCGGGCATTACGGAAGCGAAATAGCCGTTAAGCTCCTGCCACGTGCCCTGATCCTCGACGATGACCTCGCTGACGCCGGCATCCATGTAATCGCGGATGAAACGAAGCGCCAGGCTTGATTCCGTATGAACCTCGGTCGGTTTCTTTGCCTGGTTGAACCTGGACAGGATGTCCTTCCACTGGGAAAGAAGGTGGTTAAGGTCTGCCTGCAGTTCCTTTTCCATCGACTGATCGCTGGCGGTTCTGATGATCAGGCCGAAACCTTCCGGCAGCGACAGTCGATCGAGCGCGTCCTTCAGGCGGGTCCGGTCGTCGCCGGCCAATCGTCGGGAAACGCCGGTTCGACTTGAAAAGGGCATCAGAACCAGAAAGCGGCCAGGCGACGAAATGTTCATCGTCAGGGCGGCTCCCTTCTTGCCGACCTCTTCCTTGGCGACCTGAACCAGGACGGTGTCGCCGACGCCGAGGCTGACGTGGCCGTTGGCGGCGACCGACTTGCCGGTCAACTCAATCAGCGACCGTTCGTTGACTTCGTCCAGCGGAAGAAAGCCTTCCTTGCCCGTTCCGTAATCGACGAAGGCTGCGTCCAGCCCCTTCTCAATGGTGGTCACGCGACCACGGTAGATGTTTCCCTTCTTCCTGTTCGACCCGGCCGATTCGATCTCCAGGTTAATAAGCAGGTCGCCGTCAAGCAGCGCCGCGCGGGCCTCATACGAGTCAGCCGATATAACGATTTTTCTTGCCAATTCAAATTCCATTCAAGGTCCCGGAATCGGGACATCAGTTGTCAGATCCCGGCTTCGCAGGGCCGGGACTCCTGTTGACCATGCGTCGAACCGCGAGCATATCCATGAACATCCCGGCCGAATCGGAAAGGGCGCTGACCCTTGTCCGATCGTCGTTGCGCCAACGAACCGGAACCTCGTGGATCGGGTATCCCATCTGTCTTGCGCGGGCAAGGATCTCGACGTCAAACGCAAAACGGTCGGTCTGAAGCAAAGGCATCAGGTTTCGCACCACTTCGGGCCCGAAGAGCTTGAAGCCGCACTGGGTGTCGCTGATGCCGCCGATTACGAAGATTCGAACCATCAGGTTGAACACGCGCCCCATCAGTTCCCGATAAAGCGGCTGCCTGACTTCCAGGTTCGACCCTGCCATGCCCCGGCTGGCGATTACGACGGTGTCGGGCGCCGCGTGAACGGCCAGTTTCTCAAGTTCCTCGATTGGGGTTGAAAGATCAGCGTCGCTCATAAGAACGTACGGAAAACGGGCGTGGGCGCATCCGTTCTTCGTCGAGAATCCCTTGCCGCGGTTGCCGGGGTTGGAAACGACGACCAGTCTTTGCGAATCGGGGATGGTTGACCTGGCGACATCGGCGGTATTATCGGAAGATCCGTCATCGACGACGATTATCTCCCAGTCCGCAAGGTTTCGCTCGGCGTAAGCGCGGATTGCCGACAGGGTCGCACCGATCCTTGATGACTCGTTGTAACTGGGGATAACGATTGAAATGCCGTCTTTCGGCGCCGGTTGAGTCATCACTGGGGTTTGGCCTCGACCTTCAGAAGCTGTCGTCCGACAAGGATTACATCGCCGTCACGGACGGTGATGCTGCCCGAAGTCTTGATGTAGGTACCGTTGCGGCTTTGCTTGTCCTTCAGCGCAAGTCCGGACGAAACCGGCTCGACCGATGCGTGAACGCGGGACATGTAGCGATCCTCCGGACATGAGACGTCCGCGACTTCACGCCCGATGACGACCGCGCGCCGTCCCACCGGATAGACCTGGCCATCGGCGCCGCCGGCCAGAATCTTTGTCACCGTGCCGGCCGGGCATGTCTCGTCGGGGGACGCATAGAGCCGATAGTCTTCGGCGTTAAGGCCGGCGGCTTCCGCACTGAACCTGAAAACGGAGTCGCCGCATACGAAAACATCGCCGTCGGTCAGAATATGGTCGGTCGTGATCTTCTGGAAAAGGCCGTTGACGCTGCCAGCGTCCTCGACGACAAGTCCGCGGTCGCCGATCGAAACCATCGCATGCCTTTCAGACAGCGTCCTGTCATCCGGGAAACAGATGCCACAGCCCTGGCGGCCAACGAACATTCCTTCTTCCGGAACCTGGTACGGAACGTTGGTTCCGCCAGCCCTGGAAAGGTGAACCAGCGACCAGGCCAGGCGCCTGCCGGGACGCGCGATTGGCGCCGCGGGCGTCTGTGGAACCGGCGCGGGACGTGGCGCAGCGGCGGGAACAGGTGCCGGGGCCGGTCTGGCGGCGGGCTGCTGAACAGGGGCAGGTTCGCGCGCCGGCCGCACTGGTGCCGGGGTGGGGCGCGGCGCCGACCATGAAGGGGCAACCGGCTGCGCCGGCGGCACGACGCGAACCGGCTCCTGTGGCTGGGCCCAGGCGGCTTCAGGCTCGGCCCCCGCCACGGGAACATCGCCAAGCTTGGTTCCGCACTCGGCACAGAACATATAATCTTCGGGCTGCTGCGTTCCGCAATTCGGGCAGATTTTGTAAGCCATGGGTTCAGTCCCTTCAAGAAGCCATCAATTTATAGATGCAATCATGGGCAGTGTCAATTGCAGGAACCGATCCAGAGTGGCTCCGTCCGGGTGCCGGCCATCCTGAAAGATGTGAACACACGGGCTCTGTCGGATGCCGCCGCGGAAATGTATTCCGACCTGAATGATGCTGACTGTGAAGTGCCCGAAAGAATGTCGATTTCACCAAGGAATCGCGTCATGCCGGACTCAGTTGAAATGCAGCCGGGTAACCCTCGGATTTCGGGCCGCCCGGGAAGCCCGAAAAGTCCAGGATCAAGCGGTTGGGACGGCAGGTCAAGTGCGGCGCGAACCTTGTCGCGGACCATCATGGCGGCCCTGGCGCGTCCATATCGGCCGCTTCCCGCAAGGTGCGGTGTTGCAACCGTGCATGCAGCGATGGCGGCAGGGGCAGGAGCCGGTTCGTCAAGGAAGACGTCGCAGGCAAGGGCGGGGCGCCTGTCGCCGGCCATCAGGAACACATCCGGGACGACGATTCCGCCACGTGAACTGTTGACAAAAAGCCGGCAGCCGCAATGTCTGGCATCTTCGCAAAGCTGCCCGGAAATCATTCCGGCTGTTGGCCATGGTGATTGCCCGGAACGTGTCATCGGAACGTGGAACGTCACGACCTGGCAGCCCAGCACTTCCTCAATCGGGGTGTGCCGGAATTCAGGTTCGTCCATCCTTCCCGGATCGCATGTAAGGTAAGTGATTCCAAGCAAATCCAGTCTGCGGGCCACCTGGCGCCCGATGTTGCCCACGCCGACGATCCCGACCGAAGCCGGGGCGCCTTCAAGCGACTTGAAGATTGCACCGATGGTCCAGTCCGCCACGGCCTCGGCGGTTGAACCGGCCGCGTTGAAGACCGGGATCACTCGCCCCAGGCGCGCCGACAGTTCGGCAACCGCGTTCGTGTCGATATGGTCGGTGCCGACGACGGGGGTCACGATAACCTTCAGGTTGTTACAGCGGGAAAGCAATCCCGAATCGACCCTGGTTGAAGACCTTACTGACAGCACATCGGCGGACTCAAGCAGATCCGGGCGGGATGTCGGATCCGAGTCCCCGAAATACTCGACGCGGCCGAGTCCCGAAAAAAGAAGCTCCGCGAAGGGGCTGTCCTGATCGACAAGGAAGATGGGTTCGACTTTCATGCGGACATTGTCGCCCCGGAATTACTTGCTGAACAGCTTTTCCAGGCGGGCCTTTGCGTCGTCAGCGGTGCGCGGGCTGGTTTCAACCTTTGGTCCCCCGAACAACGACTCGATCTTTGCCTTTGCCTTCTGTTCCTCGGTGATGCCTTCGGTTCCGGGAACCGGCTTGAAAGTGAAGTAAAGGCAGAAGTTGCCTTCGGCGCGGTCGCGGATGAACTCGCCCTGGTTCTCGGTGCACTGGTTGTGGACGTTCTTGTCCCAGAACTTGCAGTTGTAGCAGCAGTGCAGGTACGCGTAACAGTTCGGGCACATGTCGCGCCGACCGATCTTTACGTCGAAGACAAGTTCTTCGCCGCAGTTGTAACACTTGAAGATTGGTTCGCTGGCTTCCATCGGGCGATTCCTTCACAGTCGCAACCACGGGCCATTCCCGGGTGACGGCGGATCTTAATGCTTTCCGGTCAATCCGTAAATCGCCAGTTGTCGGATTCGCCGATTCGCGGTGTTTTCGGCAGGATCGGCACGACCTTCAAAAAAATCCTGTCGTCTTTTTGGCATTGATCGCAAACCTGATTTACGGTGTGTTCGGGATCGACGTCGGAATCGGAAGGCGTCGATGCTTTTGGCGATTCACGGGAGCGACAAGGTTATGGAAAACATGGTTAACATCAGTTTCCCGGTTACCGAAATCAGGGGTGAAAAGGCGTCTGGCTCGGGAATCGCCACACGGCTGGGACTCGATGGGATGGAACTCCAGTCAAAGGACGTTCCGCCCGGCAGGTTCGCCTGGATCGGCTTCACGCTTCCGGATACCGGCAGGACGGTGAAGGTTCTTGGCGAAATCATGGGAATCCGCCGCGATGGAACCATCGACAGCATAACCGTGCGCTTCAAGCATCTTTTCCCGAACGATCGCCAGATCCTTTCCGGCCTTATCTCCGCCCGCGCCGCCGCCTAGTCACCGGCCCGATCCGCCCCACGATCCGTAATTCCACGCTCGACGAATAACGCAGTCGTGCCTGTGGCCGGCCATGAAGTGCCCGGTTCAAGGGGCTCACCTGACACTTATGGTCCGGCCCGATCCGCACCCCGATCCGTAAGGGCGAATGAAAATTCGCCCGCCCGCCTGCTGATTAGAGGGCCATGGCGCGTTCGAATGCGCGGCGGAAACCGGGGAGAGAGTTCTGGATGACCTGGTCGGGGCAGGCGAACGAAATCCTGAAGAATCCGGGTGCGGCGAACCCGGTTCCGGGCGTGACCAGCACAAGCTCATCCTTCAGCATCATCACGAATTTCGGGTCGTCCGCGATCGGGGACTCCGGGAACATGAAGAATGTGCCTTCCGGCTTCGGGATCTTGTAACCGATCTCGGTCAGCCCGTTGTACATAAGGTCGCGTTTGGCCTGGTAAACCGGAACGTTCGACTCCCAGTCCTGAATCCTGGCCATCACGCGTTGCATCGTCGCCGGGGCGTTGACGAAGCCCAGCGTCCTGGTGTTGAAGGCGCACGCCTCGAAAACCTTGGCAGCGCCCTTGCAGCGCGGACTGATTGCCATGTAGCCGATCCGCTCGCCGGCAAGCGAAATGGACTTCGAAAATGACGTCACGATGATAGTGTCGTCGTAATAATCGGCCGGTGCCGCGTACTGAAGCCCGTCGAAAAGCAGGTTGCGGTAAGGTTCGTCGGAAAGGATAAATACCGGCCGGCCAATCTTTTCCGAGTGCCGTCGAAGCATTTCGCCGATTTCCTTCAGGATCGGCGCGGGAATCATCCGACCGGTCGGGTTGCACGGCGAGTTCAGCATCAGGACGCGGGTACGGTCGGTCAGGCGGCCGCGAAGGTCGTCCAGGTCCGGAAGGCATTCCGGGGTCGCCTTTGAAACAACCTGGGTTCCGCGCTGGTTGTGGATATAAAAACTGTATTCCGGGAAAAAGGGCGCGATCACGATAACTTCGTCGCCCGGGTTCAGGACGCTGCGAAGGAATACGTTGGATGCCCCGGCCGCGCCGACTGTCATGATGATATTTTCCGCGGTGTATTCGATACCGGATTCGGCCGTAAGCCGGCGCGCAATCGCCACCCGCGTGGCCGGATAACCCGGATTCTGCATGTAGGTGTGCATGCCTGGCGTCGGGTCGTTGACCACATCGACAAGGGCCGCCTGGAACTGGGGGGGCGGCTCGACGCACGGACTGCCCAGAGTGAAGTCGAAAACCTTGTCGTTTCCGTGGATTTTCTTCAGTTCAAGTCCTTCCTCGAACATCCTTCGAATCCAGGAACCCCTGCCTATGTCGATTTGCATCTGGTCGGATGTGTACATCTGAACACCTTTGAATCAAACCGTTGCCTGAATATCGTATCGGCGTTGCCGGGTCAACAGTCTCCACAACCGGTGGCCGAACAAATCAAAATAATATTAAGCACCTTCGCAGATAATCGGTTGACCGCGAATGCCGTTTGTCGGAAGCTTGTGTTTCGTTCCTGAATTTTCCGGCGTTTCGTGTGTTGGTATATGGCGCCGGGGCAAGCCGGGCTGGTCTGGTCGCCTTGATGGCATTCACGGAGGGTACCGATGGAATACACCGCTGATCTGAAGGACATTAAGTTTCTGCTGTTTGAAGTCTTGAAGGCCGGGGACTTGCAGAAGCTGGAAAAATTCGCGGATTTCGGGGTCGATGACTACGAGGCCATCATTGATGCGGCGTATGCGTTCGCGTCCGAGGTCCTGGCGCCCCTGAACGACGTCGGCGACAAGGAAGGACTGGGATTCGGGCCGGATGGCGTCACGATGCCGACCGGCTTCATCGATGGCTGGAAGCGCTATTCCGCGGACGGCTGGATCGGGGCCATTGTTCCGCAGGAAGTTGGTGGCCAGGGACTGCCCGTCCTGATGGGACAGGTCATTCACGAGTTTTTCCTGGGTTCGAACATCTCCTTCGCGCTGCTTGGCGGGTTGTCCGAGGGCGTGATTGACCTGATCCACCATTTCGGCAATGAAGCGCTGAAGGACATGTATCTGCCGGGCCTGCTGGAGCAGGGCTGGGCCGGAACCATGTGCCTGACCGAGGACAACGCGGGCTCGGACGTCGGCGCAAGCCGTGCCGTTGCACGGAAGCTGGACGACGGCACCTTCCTGATCGAAGGCACAAAGATATTCATCACCGGCGGCGACCAGGACATGTCGAAGAACATCGTCCATGCGGTCCTGGCAAGGGTTGAAGGCGACGCCCCCGGAACGAAGGGGCTGTCGCTGTTCATGGTTCCGAAGTTCCGCGTCGGTGCGGACGGCAAGATGCTGGCAGGTCCTGTGCCGAACGACGTCAGGTGCGCGCGCATCGAGCATAAGATGGGCATCAAGGCGTCCCCGACATGCGTTATGAACTTCGGTGAAAAGGGTGAATGCATCGGCCACCTGCTTGGCGAGCAGGGCGCCGGCATGAAGCAGATGTTTCACATGATGAACGAAGCCCGCATCATGATCGGCTGCCAGGGCCTTGGACTGGCGGCGGCGGCCTATGAGAAGTCGAGGGCGTACGCGATGGAACGTCTGCAGGGCAGCGACATCGAGCACATGAAGGATCCGAAGGCCCCGAAGGTCGCGATCATCAACCATCCGGACGTCCGGCGCATGCTGATGTTCCAGAAGGCGGCCGTCGAGGCGATGCGCGGCCTGCTTTACATGACCGCGATGTACGAGGATCTTGCGCGCGAGGCGCAGACCGACGAGGAAAAGGCGAAGTATCGCGGATGGGTCGAATTGCTCACGCCGATCTGCAAGTCGTGGTGCTCGGATCTTGGATTCAAG
Organism: Deltaproteobacteria bacterium; assembly: GCA_029555025.1. GTDB lineage: Bacteria > Myxococcota_A > UBA9042 > DTJE01 > DTJE01 > JAGOFO01. The sequence goes on along the minus strand of JAKPTZ010000058.1, from coordinate 5,517 downwards.
TCGTGCGACCTGGGGTTGCAGTGCCTGGGCGGATACGGCTATACCAATGAATACCCGCTGGAGCAGTTTGTGCGTGACGCCAGGATCGGGCCGATTTACGAAGGCACCAACGGCATCCAGGCGATGGACTTCATCGGCCGCAAGGTTCCGATGAACAACATGAAGAACTTTCAGGGATTCATGAAGGAAATCCACGCGTTTGTCGCGGAGAATTCCGGCCATCCGGTGCTTGGCGATCTGTGCGGCAAGTTGAAGGTCGCTGCAAACCAGGTGGCGGAAGCGGCGATGAAGCTGTTGATGGCCGCCATGTCCGATCTGTCGTACACGCTTTCGCATGCGTACATGATCCAGGATGCCTTCGGCGAGATGGTCGGCGCCTGGATGCTGCTGAAGCAGGCCGTCGTGGCAAGCGCGAAGCTGGATGCCATGTATGCTGAAAAGGGCCTGGTGATGGACGCCGACAAGCTGAACCTGGTGAAGTCCAATCCCGACGCGGCGTACTACTTCGGTAAGATAAAGGCCGCCGAGTTCTATTGCAGGGAGATCCTTCCCTTCGTCGCCGCACGCGTCGAAATCATGAAGTCGGGCGACCGCAGCGCGGTTGAGATGGTGTTCTGAGCCTCTCTTCGATAGCCTTTTTCCGTCAACAGATATAATCTTTCACCGCGAAAAGCTTTCGCCGGAAGGGCTGGCACTGCCGGGGGTCACGATGAAAAAGAATTTTGTGCTTGATACCAACGTTCTGCTGCACGATCCGGCGGCCATGACGGGGTTTGCCGACAACAATGTGTGCGTGCCGATTTACGTCATCGAGGAAATCGACAATTTCAAGAAGGAATTGTCCGAGTTGGGCCGTAACGCACGAGAGATTTCCAGGAACCTGGACAAGTACCGTGCGCTTGGAAACATCGGACAGGGCGTCGAACTGGAATCTGGTGGAAGCGTCCGGGTTCTGTTTTCGTCGCGTCACGACGTGATGGATTCCGAAATCATCCACAGGGACATCAACCTGAGCCACGTGATGGACAGGTTGATAATGGGCACGGCGCTGGAACTGAAGATGGCCGAGCCGGACGTGCCTCTGGTGTTCGTGACCAAGGACACGAACCTGCGCATACGCGCCGAGGCGATGGGCCTGACGGCTGTCGATTACGACAAGGAAAACAAGGACGTATCGGAGCTTTACACGGGAACCGGCGAACTTCTGCTTGAAGGCGACATGATCGCCGAGTTCTTCCGCGTGGGGCATGTGGCGATTCCGGCCGGCGTGAAGAACCTGTTCCAGAACCAGTACATCCTGATTCGCAATGCGACGAATCCTTCCCAGAGCGCGCTAGCCAGGGCATCGACCAAGGACGGACGCTTTCACAAGACGGTTGAGGTGCGTGATTCCGTCTGGGGTATCAAGCCAAGGAACAAGGAACAGCATTTCGCATTTGACGCGCTTCTGCGTGACGACATCAGTCTGGTGACGCTGATCGGGAAGGCCGGCACCGGCAAGACGCTGCTGGCGATTGCGGCCGGCCTGCAGAAGGTCACGGATGAACAGGTCTTTACCAGGATGCTGGTTTCCAGGCCGATTTTCCCGATGGGGCGCGACATCGGGTACCTGCCGGGTGACGTCGAGGAGAAACTGAATCCGTGGATGCAGCCGATTCACGACAACCTTGAACTGCTGATGGGATTCAACAAGCAGGATCGGCGCTCGAACAGGTCGCCCCGCGAATTGATGGACATGAATATGATCAAGGTCGAGCCGCTGACGTACATTCGCGGGCGCTCGATTCCGAACCAGTACATGATCGTCGATGAGGCGCAGAACCTGACGCCGCACGAGGTGAAGACAATCCTGACGCGCGTTGGCGAGGGCACGAAGATCGTGCTCACGGGCGACCCGTACCAGATCGACAATCCGTACGTCGATTCGGTCAATAACGGTCTGGTGTATATCGCCGAAAAGTTTAAGGATTCCGAGATAGCCGCGACGGTTACCCTGACCAAGGGCGAGCGGTCGAAGCTGGCGGAACTGGCGGCGAATCTGTTGTAAGACGGGTGCGGGCGGGCGAATTTTCATTCGCCCGTACGGAACGTGCGGAACCGCGGCCCGCGGATGTAACCCGCCCGTACAGGGAAGGACGTGCGGAACCGCGGCGGGCGGATGTAACCCGCCCGTACAGGGAAATTGGCGGAAGATGTGGAGATAACCTGATGGAAGTATCAGAGGCCCTGCGGAGTCGTCGATCAACCAGGGCGTTCGAGCCGGACGGCCTGCTGCTTGGCCGCGAGGTCCTGGAGGATTTGATTTTCGAGGCGACGCGAGCGCCTTCGGAATTCAACCTGCAGCCCTGGCGGTTCCTGGTTGTTCGCGATCGCGAGCGCAAGCAGGCCCTTTATGATTGCTGTTTCAAGCAGGAAAAGATTCGCCAGGCAAGTGCTCTGATCGTCGTCTGCGGCGATACCCGCGGGTGGGAGCGCGCGGACAAGGCCGCGGAAGAATTGATTGAAACAGGGTACTTCGATCCGGGTCCGGCGGCGCAGCCGGGTCAACAGTCGATTCAGTCCGCTCAGAACGACGCAAGGGCACTGGCGGAACGGATCAAGAATACTTATCTTCGTGACGAGCGCGCCCGAATTGCCATGGCGTACAGAAATCCGGCCCTGGTCGCGATGAACCTGATGCTTGTTGCAACCGAGCGTGGCATCGCATCGTGCCCGATCGCCGGGTTTTCCGAACCCCAGTTGAGAAGGGCTTTTGAGATTCCGGATCGCTTTGTTCCAGTCGTGATAATTGCCCTGGGGATGCCGTCGCTGGCGATGGGAAGGCAGCCTGTGAAGCCGCGGCGCCCGCTTTTCGAGGTCGTTTATCACGAGGACATGGCGTCCTGGTAGCCTGCCTTGCCGCGTAATTACCGCGCAGGCTGAATAATGGTGGATTGGTGAAACAGAACCTTAAGACCGTGCTGGTGTGGCTTCTTCTGATTGGTGTATTCGTTGCAATCGTGGAAACGGTCGATCGCAAGCCGGCCAGCAGCGAGATGGTGTTCTCGCAGTTTATCACAGCCGCCTTGCCGGATCCGACCACGCCGGACGGCCCATTGCCTTCCAGCCTTGTGAAGGAAGTCACGATAACCGGCCAGAAGATTGAAGGCCGGATGAAGGACGGCAAGGAATTCAAGACATTCGGCGATGTCAGCGAATACCAGAAGGATCTGGTCGGGCGCGGGATCTCAATTACATACAAGGATGAAACCGGTGGGATCTGGTTGCAGTTGCTGACAAGCTGGCTGCCGATGCTGTTCTTTCTTTTTATCTTCCTGTTCTTCATCCGTCAGTCCCAGTCCGGCGGCGGAAAGCTGTTTTCGTTCGGAAAGAGCAGGGCGCGTCAGTTGACCGACACCAGCCGCAAGGTCACCTTCAAGGACGTGGCCGGCATTGAGGAGGCGCAGGTCGAACTCAGCGAGATCGTGGAGTTCCTGAAGGCCCCCGAGACGTTCACCAAGCTGGGCGGTCGCATCCCGAAGGGTGTCCTGCTGATGGGGCCACCCGGCACGGGTAAGACACTGCTGGCGCGCGCGGTTGCGGGCGAGGCGGGCGTTCCATTCTTCTCGATTTCCGGTTCCGACTTCGTCGAGATGTTCGTCGGCGTCGGTGCCAGCCGCGTGCGTGACCTTTTCGAGCAGGGAAAGCGTAAGGCGCCGTGCATCATTTTCATCGATGAAATCGACGCGGTCGGACGCCAGCGCGGCACGGGCCTGGGTGGCGGCCACGACGAGCGCGAGCAGACGTTGAACCAGTTACTGGTCGAGATGGACGGCTTCGAGTCCAACAGCGGCGTCATCATCGTGGCGGCGACGAACCGTCCGGACGTCCTTGATCCGGCGCTGCTGCGGCCAGGTCGTTTTGACCGGCGTGTCGTGGTTCCCAGCCCGGATATCAACGGTCGCGAGGCAATCCTGAAGGTTCATACGGCAAAGGTTCCCATGGGCTCCGATGTTGATCTGGCGGTCGTTTCGCGCGGAACACCGGGCTTCGTTGGTGCGGATCTGGCAAACGTGGTTAACGAGGCGGCTCTGCTGGCGGCCCGCAAGGGCCAGGACAAGGTCATGATGGCGGACTTCGACGAGGCGAAGGACAAGATCATGATGGGGACCGCCCGCAAGTCGTTCGTGATGAGCGAGAAGGAAAAGGAATTGACCGCTTACCACGAGGCGGGCCACGCGATTATCGCGAAGTCCGTGCCGGGGGCGGATCCATTGCACAAGGTAACGATTATCCCGCACGGAATGGCGCTTGGAATGACCCAGCAGCTTCCGCTGGAGGATCGCCATACGGCGTCGCGTGGATATCTGGTCGATCGCCTGGCCATTCTTATGGGTGGTCGGGCCGCCGAAAAGGTGATGTTCAACGATGTGACCAACGGTGCGGGCCAGGACATCAAGGTGGCATCGGACATTGCCCGTCGAATGGTCGCCCAGTGGGGAATGTCGATCCTCGGGCCGATTCACATGGATCACACCGAGGAGATGGTGTTTCTGGGCCGTGAGCTTTCAACCCAGCGCCCGGTCAGCGAGGAGACCGCCCGCAAGGTGGATCAGGAAGTTTCCAAACTGGTGATGGCGGCCCACGACAAGGCCATCGAGATACTTACTAAGAACAGGGCGGCCCTGGTGGCCGTTGCCAGGGCTCTGCTTGATCGCGAGACCCTGGACGGCTGCGAGGTCGATAAATTGATGGAAGCCGCCGGCTGCCCGCCTTTGACGCCGTGCATCCCGTTCAAGCCGCACGTCCCGGAGCAGCCTTCCGTGGGGGTGAATGAAAATCCAACCGCCATGAATGATAATCCACCCGCCCCCGAACCATCCCCGGCCGAGTCACCAGCGAATCCTGCAGCCGAATGAACCATCATCCAGATTCGATCGGTAAGGGCGAATCAAAATTCGCTCGGGAGATTGACGGCAATGTGCTGGACCGCAGCGGGTGGATGTAATCCGCCCGTACATGTAAGGGCGAATGAAAATTCGCCCGGCAGGTTGACGGCAATGTGCTGGATCGCAGCGGGCGGATGTAATCCGCCCGTACACGTAAGGACGAATGAAAATTCGCCCGGGCCGCAGTGCAGAACGCCCAGTTGCATCAAATGCTTGCCGGTAATATTCTTCTGGACATCTGACTGAACCGGGGTTTTCGAACGATGACTGGATTCATTCCATCTGGAGCCCGTGTTACCGCCGCACGGCTGATGATGTGTCTGCTTTTCGTCGGGCCGGCCGCCGTCCTGCTTGTCTCATGCGGGGAATCGAAGGAGAAGTGCATCGATTCGACCGACTGCAGTCGCGGGTTGGCCTGTCGGGATGGTGAATGCAGGCTGTTTCAGTGTTACCGGCCGGGAAACTGCACCGACACGGAGGTCTGTGCCCCAGCCGAATACTGCAATATCGATGAACAGGGAAAGTGGTTTTGCACAGCCGCGTGCAATGCTTTCCACAAATGCCCAGCCGGTGAGTATTGCCAGGAAGG
>JAKPTZ010000052.1 GCA_029555025.1 Deltaproteobacteria bacterium | reverse complement strand
GGGCCGTTTTCAAACAAATCCTGCAAAATCCTAATTTTCATCGACCCAGCCATCCGCCGCTTGATTCGTCTTTCGCGCCTCTCCTGCCTGGCCTTGGTCTCGGGTACTTTCATATGGGACCTCCGGAAAACAGAACAAACCAATGTCCCTACTCAAATCCGGCACAAACTAAGCGGGTTCGGCCAGGGTTTTTTCCTTTCCCGCCTTTCAGCCGCCTTAATTTGACGAATCGAAAAGTTCAAAAAAGCACGGAAGGAAGAATCAACCTGCCCCGATAAGGGCATCGGCCAGGTCCAGGGCGTCGCAGGGCCAGAAGGTGCGGGGGCGCGGGCGGCGGACGCCGGGGCGGCCGGCTTCGGGGCGGCAGGACTGAAGGGATTGAAGCCAGCGGCCGGGGACCGCCGATTCGCCATGCACGGCGCCAAGAAGGGCGCCGCAGATACAGGCGTTGGTGTCGGTGTCGCCGCCCTGCATGATCGTGTCCACGATGCCCTCTTCCAGGGACGTGGTATGCAGCAACTGCCACAGGGCGTTCTGGAACGCTATCAGCACCCAACCCTGTTGGCTCTGGTAGTCCTGCGGCCTGCGCGACGAGGCCGCCTTCACCACGCCAACCACCGAGTCCACGTCACAGTCCCCGGCCCATTCAAGGATCTTGCCGTACAGATCCTGCGCGGACGGTCCATGTTCGACGGCGTACGCAATCGCCATGACGTACAGGCGGTTCGCGGCGACACACACCGGATTCGGGTGCGTGATGGCGGCGTCGATGGCCGCCAGGTCCGACGCGACCTGCAGGTCACGACCGGCACAGAAGATCCCCAGCGGACTCACTCGCATCAAGGCCCCGTTCGCCTGACTGTCATGGTTGGGATGGCCGCGCAGACCGGCACTGGTCGTGGTCCCGATATCGAACGGACCCGACTTCATCCAATCAACATAGGCGTGACGAACATGCACCGCATCGTAACTTCCCCACTCCACCAGTGTTCTTGCCAGGGCCAGGGCCATTTCCGAATCATCCGTAACCTGACCCGCGATCGAGCCCCAGGTCCCGCCGTCCGCCATGTCCCGAACCCCGTCCGGGTATTTCTGGCGAATCTCTGCCGCCCGCATGAACTCGACCAGGCCACCCAGCGAATCACCTGCAAGCTGACCAAGCAGACAACCACGCGCCCTCTCAATTTTTCCAGTCATAGGCCTCCTTTTTCATGGGAGAGTTTATAACCGATAGGGCTGAATTTGTCCATGACCGCAACAGTCAAATGACTGCAACGGACGAAACGGTTCAAAACGGCCAAACAGAAACGCCGCCCAACTCGCGACCATACATTATTGCAGATAACCCCTTGACAAATCGAAGTTTTTCAGATACCTTCCGTTTCGCGAAACACGGGTTTCGCATGTGGATTTATTCCTAATTGCCAGCATTGAATGGCTAAAAAGGGGGCCTTTATGTCACGCGTCAAGTTCGGCATTTCCAACGATCCGGCTGATTACGAATCACTTCGAACACTGTTTGAAAACATCGACCTGGTCATGCGGCATCGCGACATGATCCTGGCGACCCCGGAGTTGCGCGACATCCGCGTGGCGGGCTGTGGAACGTTCCTGCTTTACGTCGGCCCGATTCGGCTTTCTCTGGGGGACCTTGTCTGGCTGTGGAAGGACGAATGTTTCTGGCTGGAGCGCGACGGCAACGACACAAGGTATGCGTTCTGCGCTGTCGGGACTCCGTTGTCGGGGGCGCACGCGATGCACTGCTGGAGCACGCTGGCCGGGGATTTCAATTATCTGGATCGCGTCCGCGGCGCCATCCTGTCGGTTGCAGACGTGGGACGGTGCAGAAGGGAACGCGGGATGGTCGCGGCCGACAACGACATCCCAAATCTGCGGACCTGCCAGCCGCCGGCGTCCAGTCTGACGGTTCCTGATATGATTGCGGCCTTGAAGGCACTGGAGGGAGTTTCATGAATACGACATCGAAGTCAGCCACGCCAGTCACTGCGGACAGCGAAAGCGCCCGGATCCCCGGCATCTGTTTCGTCTGTGAATACAACGAAGGCCGCAGCGTCCACCTGGAACTGGCCGTGCGCGACAGGCTTCGCCGACGCGGACTTCAGTCCGACCTGTGCTCGGCTGGCTTCACCCAGGGCCAGCGGATACATGACTTCCGCCGCGGCTTCCTGCGCGAACACAGCATTCCCGAAGCCGAAATCGTCGGCCACCGCCCGACCATTTTCGGGGCGGCGCACGCCGGGGCTGATCTGATCCTGGTCGCCGAATTACCGATGGTCGAACGCCTGCTGCGGAAACATCCGGAACTGCGGGGGCGGGTGATGACCATCCGCGGGTTCGCCCAGGGGCGCAACCCCGACAACGACCTGGACGCAGCCCAGGCCCATATCGAAGACGCCGCCGGTCATGGCATGGAAGAAAAAGTCCCCCTTTACAACGAACTCGAAGCCCTGGCCGACCTGATCGCGGAACGGCTTGCCAGGTAGTTCGGGCTGCTGACAACCATCAGGAAAGCCCCCGCTGCAACCAGTCTGAATGACTCACATGGCCTTGACACGCAAACCCGAACACTGTATGTTTTTTACGGTAGATTTCTGACGGATGATGCCGTGAGCCTGGCCGCACAACCAAAGCTGGAACCCGGAAAAACGTATCGAACCCGGGAACTTCGCTGCTTCGGCGAGAACCCGACACGGCTTGCGCGCCGCCTCGTTCGCGAAGGCAAGCTGCAGCAGGCAGCCCATGGATTGTTTTACGCCCCATTGGACAGCCGTTTTGGGCAGGCCCCACCGTCCGATGATGAACTCCTGCGCGGCTTTCTTGGCAGTGACACCTTCGTGATCACTGGACCGCCAAAATGGAATGCCCTGGGACTCGGCACCACTGCGATGTTCGCAGCGACACTTGTTTACAACCACAGACGGACCGGCGAATTCATCTTCGACGGTCGCCGTTTCCTCCTGCGCAGAGTCTATTTTCCCGAACAACCGACGCCCGAGTGGTACATCATCGACCTTTTGCAGCATCACGACATGGCCGGTGTTTCATCCGCCGAACTGGAGGATAGACTGGTCGCCACTTTGAAACATCAACGATGGAATCAGAAACGTCTGCGGGCGATGGCCGAAGAGTACGGCACCAAGACCACAATCGAACTGATCGGGCGATGTTTGCAAAAAGCGGATGAACCGTGATGAATTTCATTCACCAGGATCCGGAATTCCCACAACTCGTTCAGATCGTGGCGCGGTCAACCGGGATCGCCGCGGCGCTCGTTGAAAAGGACTACTGGGTCACACACACGCTGTGGGCGATCCACCGAACCGGCCTCGACATCTGGTTCAAGGGTGGCACATCCCTCTCCAAGGGATTCGGCCTGATCCAGCGATTTTCCGAGGACCTCGACCTGATGGTCGAGCGCGGAACGGTCGACGCCCTGCCCGACATCACAAACTGGACCAGCACCAACAAGGGGCCGGTGGATAAACGCCGCGCTTTCTACGACGCTCTCGCCGCCACTCTCGTGGTGCCCGACGTCAAAGTGGAACGGGACACGACCAGGATCGACAGGCAGGCACGCAGCGCCGACTATCTGGCTCGCTACCCCGGTGCGCTCCTCGCCGAACTCAGCCAGACCATGAGTCCCTTCGTACGGCTTGAAGTCGGCCACGCACGCGTTGTGCCCTGCGTCAGAAGGCCGCTCGACTCCTTCGTGCACGCCCAACTCGTTCAACTGAACCTGCTCGACGAATATGAAGACAATCGACCGCTGGACGTGCGTTGCGTCCATCCCATGGTCACCCTCTTTGAAAAGCTCGACGCCATGGCGCGACGATATAGCCGCGACGACATGGAGCCGGACACCTTCGTCCGACACTACGAGGACGCCGCGCAGATCATCCGCGCCGAAGATAGCCTGCCTGACATGGGAATGACCACGATGGCGCTGGTGCTGGACATGCTTAATCGAAAGGATATCGCGGAGTTTCCCCGCCAGGATGAACCGGCCCTCGTGCTTACCGACTCGGACAAGGCCACCGCCATCGCCCGGGCGTATGCCAGGATCGCACCGATGTTCTGGGGACCACGAATCCCTCTCGGCGAGGCCTGCGACACGATCCGCACATGGCTCGGAAAGCTGAACCCTAATCACCAGTAATAGCAGGCCACATGCCTGCCGACTGCATCTTCGCCAGCGCCGGGGCCTGGTTCATCGCCAACTGACTCGCCTCGATCCGCCTGGTGCGGGCCTGTATCCACGCGAATTCCGCGGTCAGGTACTCGAGATCGGTCGCAAACGGTTTCACATTCAGGGCCACTGTTTCGTTCTGGATGCTCATTTTTTCCTCCTGTGGTTCTGAGTTCATCCAGTACTTCAACTTGGGAGTTCGCGGATCTAAGCGTAGTTCCTGAAATTTCGTTCAGGCGACACCGCCGCACCGGACACACCGACACCCGCCGTCACAGAAGAAATTCCAGAAGACGGTGCGCCAGTTCGGCGCGGCCGACGAGCACCGCGAAGATGTGGCGGCAGGGGATGGGGGATCCGGCGGGATCTGCAGGGCTGGCGGAGCTGGCAGGGCAGGCAGGGCAGACGGGGCGGGCGGGGCCGGCGGGGCCGGCGGGGCCGGGCGAACCAACCTGGCAGGATGCAGTGGCGGTGCCGCCCGAATCCAGCGGACTGTTTCGCGACATGGTGCAGGAACACCTGACCGGCTTGTCGGAGTCGTCCGGGACGAATACCGTGGCGGCAGGGCCGTCGCCGCAAGTCACGGCGAACCGATTTTCATCACCTTCACGGACCGGTTCGCCGACCGGCGATTCCAGGACCATCAGGCGGGCCTGTTCAACCGCCTGGTCGATCCGCTTGCGCCTTTCGCATTCCGCGGCGCCTTCAGGCGCCATAGGCGTCAACCGCGCCGGCGGCAGGACGGGAATGCCGTTGCAGAAGACAAATCCCTTTTCGAAAAGCTCGTCAATCCACTGTTCCCATTCGACCACCAGCCGTCGCAGCGTCGCGCCGGGATCACTCCCCATCCCGAAGCGGTAATAATAAAAACTGCGCCGGTTCACCTGACGTATCGTGAAGACATCGCCCCAGTGCCGCATTTCGCCCTGGACAAAGAAGAGGTCGCCCTTGCGCGGCCCAGCGGGATGGGCCACCGGCCGGGCCGCCCATTTGCTGGCATGCGGGTTTTTCGTCGGATGGTGTTTGTGCAGGTTCATGTGTTCACCCTGATGACACGGCCCCAGGGGGCGGTGGCCCTGCTGGCGGCAGGCACGACCCACAGCACGGGAAATGGCGGTCGCCGGTCCGGAAGACAGGTCTGCAGGTCGGTCAGGCCCACGAACAGGTCTGGCCGCAGACGTGCGTCGCGAATCCAGTCAAATACCGGTCGATGGTCGGTGCCGCCGCCCCCCCGGAATTTTCGGGCCTTCAGGAACCTTTCGATGCTGTCGGGACCAACGACCTGCTGAATCTGCGCGTCCGCGACGATCAGGGTCAAATCGACCGCCTGCGCCTGCAATGCGTTCAGTTCGACCGCGACCGCCTGCAGATCCGCTTCGGTCATGCTGCCGGACGTATCCAGCGAAACCACGACCTGGCCGACCTTTTCAGAATAAAGGCCCGGCACCAGCAGGTCGTGTTCCATGTAACGCTTGTTCGGGTGACACAGACTGTAATCGTCCTTTGCAACCGCCTGCCCTGCGAACTGCCGGAACACCCTCTGCCACGGAACGGAGGGCCGCCCACGGTCCAGGATTTCCCTGACAAGATTGCCGGGGATGTTGCCCGCGCCGTCCTGGCGTTGCCAGGTTTCAAGGGCCCCAGCCAGGCGATCGAACAGTTCCTGGCGTTGTTCGGACGAAAGGTTTTCAGGCAGGTGGATGTCGATTCCCCCGCCGTGGTCGGTCAGGTTCGGGACGCAAAAGCCCTCGCCGTCCGCGCCGGACAGGTGGATTGTGATGGACACCGGCGGCACAAGGGATTCGGCCGCCAGGTATTCGTAGATGGCCTCGGCGATCATCCCGCGCCACCGGGCGTCCAGAAGAATCCTGACCGTTCCCAGCCCGGGGATGTCGCCATCCGGCGATTCATACAAGGGCGAACCGGGCCTGGCCGGATTTTCGATCTCGGCCACGATGCGGTTGATGGCGAAGTCGGTGGCGCAGTTCCAGAGGTAGTGCGACCTGCCCCGCCGCCGATCCTCGCTGGCGAAGATCTGGTGCCCGACTTCGTGCGCCAGGACAAACCCCAACTGGGCCATCGAAAGGTGGCTGGTGAAAAACGGGTTGTACCAGATGTGGCGCAGGCAGTCCGTCGCGGCGAAGGATTCGAGCGACGGCGCCGGAACCAGTTTCATCTGAAGCAGCAGATACCCCCAGAACGGGTGCATCTGCAGCATCTGCATCCGCACGAACGAAACGCGCCGCGCCTCGGCTGCAAGGATGTCGTCCATCGGGTCGGTCAGGACGCCGCTCTGTGCGCCAGCCTGCTTGTCCGGCTTTCCCTTCATTGGTACAACCCCATGTGCAGCGCGACAAGGTCGGCTGCGAGCGCCTGGTATTCCGGCAGCGTTTTCAGGCGGTCCAGCAGGTTCGGGTGCCGCTTGATCTGCCGCAGGAACAGAAAGACGTATTCGGGGTCAAGCCCAGGAGATCTGGCAAACGTCACGACATTCGGCAGGTGCTCGTCGGCGATGGTGTCGGAGCTATTCAGCCAGGCGGCAACCGCGAAAACGGCCGCGTAAATGAACGACGGCTCGGCCTCGCGACCGCTGCGGAAATCCATCGGCAAGCCCTTTTCGATGATCTTCTTCGCGTTCACCTTCTGGTAAATCCGCTGGTAATTGCCGAACTTTTCTGCGGCACCCAGCCCGACGCACGCCGCGATCAGCCTTTTCTGTATTTCGACCGGTGCGCCGGCCATCAGGCGGCTGGCCATTTCCCAGCTTCGCGGCGTGGCAAAGGCGTGGTCGCCGGTGTTTTCGTACAGAGCCTCTTCGCCATGCCGCCCGATGTACGCCAGGATCGCTTCGTCGATTCCGGCGTCGCTTCCCCATTCAAGCCAAGCGCGTGAATCCACGCGCAGGACGTAATGCGCGAACCGGTTGCACAGGGCTGACGACAGCGAACTGACGATGGCGTTGTCTTCTTCCAGGTTGCCCGCGGCCATCACGACCGTGCCCGGGTGGAAGGCGAACGGGCCGACACGCTTTTCCAGCACGATCTGGTACGCGGCGGCCTGGTGCAGGCGGGTGACAGCGGCGTTGATTTCGTCCAGAAAAACCATCACCGGGGTTTCACAGGCCTGTTTCACCCAGTCAGGCGGAAAGAGAGCCAGTTCCCTGCGTTCGCGGTCCGGGAAATACACGCCCGCCAGTTCGGCCGGGTCGCGCTGGGCCAGCCGTATGTCCACCAGGGGCAGGCCCATCCCGGCCGCCACATCCGCCGCCAGTGTCGATTTGCCGACGCCGGGGTGGCCGCGAACCAGCACCGAAACCCCCGCCCCCAGCGTGTGTTCCACCAGTTCCTTCAACTCAAGGTAGTTGTAGCCTTCGTCACGCGGTAACGCCCGCGCCTGATCCCTTCCATTCGCCATTTCATACCCCCTGACCCGCCCTAGAGCAGGATTTCCAGCAATTGAAACTGCAGTGCCTTTTCCCGAATCAGCACCGCGATGATGTGCTTGCAGTATCCGGCGTTCTGCAGGCCGCCCAGTTGCGCCGCGTCCGGGCAGGTGCATGCCGGTTTCGACGCCCACCGCGGATCAACCGTCACCGTGTATTCCCTGCGGCCGCCCCGGATCCTGAACCGCACCGGGTCGCCCGGATCCGCCTGTTCCAGCCGGTCAATCCGGTACCGTTTCAGGACGTCCCCGGCGGCCCGCATGAAGCGCTGATCCCTGGCCCTGAAATCAATCGTCAATGTCTTGTCCATAATGGATTCCCCGCACGACTGTTCCTGATGATAGGCGGGGGTATCGGTCAGATGATGTCCGATGGTCAAAAAATTGTTGCCAGGCGTCCGGAATACTGAAGCGAAACTGGGCAAACTGGGGTATATCAATGGGTATCGGCCGCTATATGTCCGATACTTTTCAAGCATGGTCGGGGTTGGCATGGCGAAATTCAAACCACAGTACCGCAGGCTTCTGTTCATCGACCGGCGGCTTCGCGAGGGATACGCGGGTGAATCGTTGCCGAACTGCACGTCGCTGGCGGCCGAATGGGAAACCAGCCCCAAGACCATCCAGCGCGACATCGAATTCATGAAATGGGAAATGGGCGCGCCAATCGTCTATGACCGCGCCAGGCACGGATACCGTTATTCCGAACCGGACTTCATGGTTCCGGCGGTGCGCATGTCCGAAGGGGATCTTTTCGCGCTGTGCCTGGCCGAAAAGGTCCTGCGGCAGTACGAAAACACGCCGATTCATTCGCACCTGGCTTCGCTGTTCACAAAGATCCAGGCGTACCTTCCGGACAACGTTTCCGTCTTTCCCGCGCTGATGGACGACCGCGTTTCCATTTTCCCGGAAGCGACCACCACCATCGATCCCGACACCTGGCAGATGGCCTTTGTCGCGTTGCGCCTGGGACGTACCCTGGACATTTCGTACCGGATTCCGGGGCATGACGGGCCGTACGGCACCCGGGTCGATCCGTACCACATCGTCGGATACCGCGGCGAATGGTACGTCGTCGGGCACTGCCACCTGAAAAGCGCCCTGCGCGTGTTCGCCATTTCCCGCATCCGCGGGGCCAGCGTTTCCGACGACAGGTTCGTCCTGCCGAAGGACTTCGATTTCAAGGGCCTGTGGCGCAACCACTTCGGGATCATGATCGGCGGCGACGAACTGACAGTCCGTGTCCGCTTCCGCAGCGACCAGGCGCCGTACGTCCGCGAACGCGACTGGCACCCGTCCCAGCAGTTCACCGATGAACCCGACGGTTCCCTGGTCATGACCTTCAAAACCCGCCACCTGTTTGAAGTCACCCGCTGGCTGCTGTCGTGGGGCAGCGCCGCCACCGTCCTGGAACCGCCCGAACTGGTCGCCGCCGTCCGGTCAGAACTCGCCGCCGCCGCCACCAATTACGGACGGTGATTTCGCGGTTTTTCCACACCGCCGCCCGGCGTCTCCGACATCTCTCCCGCCTGCACCTTCCGCTCCGTCTCCCCTGTCCACGCCTGTTCTTGGCGCGTTTCGATCAGCGCGCGGGTGCGCTGGATTTCGGCGGCAAGTTCGGCCTCGGTCGGCAGGCAGGTGACGTAACGGCTGGCAAAAATCTGGCGGCGATCGTTCAGCACCGAGTAACGGGCCACCGCGCTGTTGTGTTCGGTACACAGGATCAGCCCGATGGTCGGGTTGTCTTCGGGGCCCACCAGCAGGTCGTCGAACATACGGACATAACCGTCCATCTGACCGACATCGGCGTGCGTCAGCTTGCCCGTCTTTAAATCAATCAGCAGATAACACCGCAGCGGGATGCTGTAAAAGACCAGATCCACATACAGGTGTTCGTCGTCAAAAGACAACCGCTTCTGCCGGGCCACAAACGCGAATCCCCTGCCCAGCTCCAGCAGGAAGTCACGCAGATGCCCGATAATTGCGGCTTCCAGGCCGCTTTCATGCATCGCAGCCGGGTCGGGGATATCCAGGAATTCCAGAACGTACGGATCTTTCATGGTGTCGAATGGCTTTGGCGAGGCAGGCGAGTAACAAGGGGCAGATTCTGTTTGAGGGGTTATCAAGCTGCTGGTCCCGGCCCGCTTCGTTTTCGTTGATACCAGACGTTCGTAGCACTGCGTGTGAATCTGGCGTTCGAGTTCCCTTTTGGACCAGCCAGAGGATGCCGCCTCAGCCTCGTAGTAACAACGGGCAGCAATCGACTCGACACGCATCAACGCCCGGTAATGCGACCATGTCAGCTCAGGAGCAAGCCTGATTGTGAATTGGGCACCCAGCGGGTGCCCAATCGGGGCATCTCCGGCCATCCGATCACTGAACGCCAGATAAAAGTACCTGAATGCCTTGAGGTTTGTCACCGAATATCCACGTCCGAACGATGCCACAAGCCTGTCTGAGAGATCCTTAATCAAAAAATCCCCATACCCCGCCCTGGACTCGCCGCGCTGCAGATCCATCACGATTTCGCGGCCGATCAGCCAGTACGCCGCGACCATGTTGTGGTTGACGGCCCGCACCACGTTCGCGCGCGCCTGCGTAAGTATCGCCGCCACACGCCCGAACAGCGCATCGTCTGCCGCCCGTGGCATTGACGGCGTTTCCGTCTCTGCGCCCCTCACTGTCCAGGAAGCCCCGCCTTTCCGCCCCATCTTCATCGCATCACCGTCAATGTGTTGATTTTTCAGGCCACACGGCGACGTGTATCGGACCGGGGCGTGGTTCCGTTTCGGTGAAGAGCCGGCGCCAACGGCCGTGGCCCGCTTGAAATCGACGCCTGGTTGGTGCGACCATCGGGGAAACTGGACGCCGGGCAGCGGTGATGAACGACACGAAGCGCAAACCCTGGACCAGGGATGAACTGATCCTGGCCATTAACGTGTACTGCAGGACGCCGTTCGGTCGGATTCACATGCGGAACCCCGACGTCATGCCGCAGGGCCTGACCCGTGAAGCGGTGGTCAGGACGCGCGTCAACCAGCAGTTCTTCCGTGACATGATCATGGCTTCATACGACGAACGCTGTTGCATCACCGGCCTGCCCGTCAGGGAACTGCTGGTGGCCAGCCACATCGTCCCCTGGGCCGAGGACGCGGCCAACCGCATGAACCCGCGCAACGGACTCTGCCTGAACGCCCTCCACGACCGCGCCTTCGACAAGGGCCTCATCACGCTCGACACCGACTTCCGCGTCGTCCTTTCCCCGCGCCTGCGCCGCGAATCCCCCGACGACGTCCGCCTGCTGTCCGAATACGCCGGCACACCCATCCGTCTTCCCCGCAGGTTCCGGCCCGACCAGGCCCTGCTGGAACGGCACCGCTCCATGATTTTCAGGTGGGCGTAAGATCTGATGTGGGCGGGATACCAGCTTTCCTGGCTTCCTTTTCCTCGTCCTTGCGATGGGCGTAATCCTTGGCCTCCTGCTGGCATTTCTGAATCTGCCGGACAAACTCGCCAAATGCCGCCGTCACACCCAGGCCAGGCTCGAACTGAACTGCTTGCGGGATTCCGTTGATATCAGCCGCCAATCCCTGCTTGTCCAACCTGACTTTTTTAATCCACTGCCTGTTTCTGTGTTTCCAGTACAAGGTGATGCTGGATTTGTCACTGCCAGCAAGATGCCAACCGAAGTCCCCAAACAACGTGATCAACTCGTCCTCGATCCGGTTGTCCAGATCAATCTGCCGGATCAAATATTCCAGATCGGCTGATCCCGCGGCCCCCATCAGCTTTGGTGCCTCCGGCTCGATCCGTGACATGCCGTCACCCTTGCGTGCGTCCGAATCAACCCATCCCAACTTCAGCGCGTTCAGCCACGCCACGAATCCGCGCCTGATGTCCTGGCGCCGCGCGAAGGTCCATTTTTCGAAAAGGTTCTTCAAACACTCCTTGTTGGCGCCTATCGACATATCCCAATTCAGAAGCGGCTGAATTTCCCGGTAGATCCCCAACGAATCGGCCCCAAGACAGTGGGCGTCCAGATTGCCCTGCTCCTCACCGGTGAAATCCAGCGGCGTCGAACCCAATCCGTCCAGGCCATTCATGTCATGTGACAGGTAGGTGAGGTTTCCAATGTTGTTGATGGGGTGCGAGCTGACCCTGCCGCCCGAATCAACACCGTACGCCTGCGTGAGCAACGAATACGGCACGATATGCTGCTTTTCGGGACCGCAATTCCTGTCGATCGGACGAGGCGCGCGTTTAAACAGTTCGTGATTCTTGAAATAGTAATTTCCGTAGCTGAAATCGCGTGCACCCCTTGACCGCTCAAGGCCATAAAGGATCAGGACGGGGGTGCTCAGCAACGAATTGGATTCCTTCAAGGCTTCATCGAGCATGGAATCAAATCTCTTGAATTCAACAGCCTGAACCAGTCCGTCGATGCAATCTTTCGCCGACGTCCTGACGCCCGCGGTGAAGACGACCTGCTCCAGGAGCCAGCGATCAGCCGGATTCGAAAGAATCAGCTTCAGGATGACGTGCGCGAGCGCCTTCCTGTATCCGTCCCTGACCCTGGCTTCCCGGGTGCCCCGCCCATCCATCATGCCCGGGAACCTGACAAGCGCCATCATCACTGGCCACAGGACACGCGCGCCGGGCAGGAAAACGAAGGAATCCAGATGAAGTTCGGTGCGAAGCAATTCAGCTATGGCAACCACCACATCGCGCGTCTCGCGCCAGACAACCTTGTCCTTACCGTCCGAAATCGCCCCCAGGAAATCAGGTTCGTACAGCACATTGAATGAAAAAGCCTTGCGCGAAATGCCGGCCCGGGCGTGATACGACGCCGCCAGGATGAATGTCCGCAGGAAGAACTTGAAACCAATCGATCTTTCGTTCGCCCTTGCGAGCATCTGGTCGCGTTCGGCCAGATCGGTTTTTCCGTCGTCAGAATTCAACCCGCCGTGAACGCACTGGAAGATTTCGTTTATCCATCCATCCGCGGTCCTCGGTTCGCCATCGGCCCCTGATTTCCTGGCCCCGCTTCTTCCATCGTACACGCGCAGCAACTGGGAATAGGCGCGTTCTTCCTCATCGACGGGTCGTCCCCCGCTGTTGATTCGAATGAAGACGTCAATCACTTCACTGAGGCTGCCGGTTCTGAGCGTACTGACGAAAAACCTGCGATCGGCCATACCATTGATTCTGCGCCGCAAAGCATCGACAGCTTTTGAAATGTCCACACCGGTTGAATCGACTTTCTTGTTTTGAGCCAGCCTTGCCTGCAATGCCTCGATCAATGCGTCTTCATTGCCGAAGAATAACTTCAGGGGCAGCGAACGGTTGATGTGCGGCTTGTTGAAAAGAACCTGCGGTTTTTTCCCTTTGCTAACGGCCTCTTCCTGTCGCCTTGCCTTCCACGCGTTGAATTCGACGAGGTCTTCCACCAGAACGAAAAGGGGCGCCTGGAGTGCCTTGGCCTCGGGATTCAGGATTTCCCTGAATTCGGGGACGCGATCCAGATTGATGGACCAGTACTTCCTGGTTGATCCTTCAGACTGGTTGTCAACTGCCGGGGAGCCGTTTTCCTCGACATCGGTTTCGGTAGCGGCATTTTCGCCGGACTGGATTCCGGGGGCCGGGCGATCATTGCCTGCTTTGCCCCAATCCAGCCTGCATCCATCGAATGCGGCGACCAGGCTGCGGGTCCGCTGCTGCCCGTCCACAATAAGGTAACCGAAACCGGCTTTCTTGCCGTCTGAAACGAGCGGAACCCCAAATTCAGTCCGGTGCTGCTTCCACAGGATGATGCTTCCACAAGGCGTGTCGTGATAGAGCGATTCAAGCAAACGGGAGACATTGTCGGTACTCCACACGCTTCCGCGCTGGAAATGGGGAACTCCCCACCCGGAACACTGCTGCAGGATGTCCTTGACTGAAATGGTTTTCGAAGTACCGCCATTCATGAATGGTTCCCCGGTTGAATTGCCTGTTGGGGCAATTTACCCGAGGCGTCCGACACTATCAACCCAGGGGGACGGCGGCTTCAATCGACATCGGGCAGCAAATCGGGATCGGCGAAGCCGGCGAAGCCCGGAATGCCGGTGATGGCGGCCAGGGTCTTGCCAGTCAATTCGAACCCGGCGTCAAGGACCGAGGCGGGCGTCCTGGGCTCATAGGTCAGCGCCACCAGCCCGGCTTTGCGCAGGGGCGCATCGGGCAAAAGGGACAGCAAGCCTTCCAGACCACCCTTCATGTCCAGTTCCAGGAACAGCGACACGATGCCGGCATCGATGGTCGTCGAGCTGTAGCGCGGCCGCAGAGGCATGACGTGGCTTTCCATCATTGGGTACCCAAGACACGGGATGGTCGCCAGCAGCAGTGCGGCCCTTTCAAACTGCCCCAGGCCGTGTTCCAGGCACAGTCGATCCAGCCCCAGCCCCGGACCATCCGCGCGGTTCAGCGCCAGACGCGCGTCGATTTCCTGCCTGATGGTCTCCTCTTCCCGGGCAAGCTGGCCGGCCATGCTCGCCGTGGCGTCGGTGTACACCGCCCGAATCCGGCCCGACTGCACCCTGGCAAGCACCGGGTCCTGTTCCAGCGTCAACTGGCTCGCCTCGATCCGCCTGGTGCGGGCATGCACCCACGCCAGTTCGGCGGTCAGGTACTCAAGATCAGTCGCAAAGGGTTTCACGTTCAGGGCCGCTGTTTCGTTCTGGATGCTCATATTTACCTCCTGTGGTTTTGAGTTCATCCAGTGCTTCTACTGGGGAGTTTGGAGATCTAAGCGGGAAATCTTTGGAATCCAGGCACAAAGTTCAAACAACCGCTTTTGATCATGCAGATTTCGCCGCAACAAAAGGTGCGGCGGGCCATCAAAACGGATCGGCCCACAGGCGGGTGCCCCAGGGGGCAATGCCGTAGTTGGAGGCCCGGGGCGTGACCCAGACGACCGGGTACGCGGGCGGGACTTCGGGGTACAGCGAGGCGCAGTCTGTCAGGCCGACGTACAGGTCGGGGTCAATGGCGGCCCTGGCGATCCAGTCAAAGACAGGGCAATGGTCAGTGCCGCCCCCGCCACGGGTCCAGCCGGCTTCAAGCCACGCAAGGATGGCCTGATTGCCCCTGACGACCTCCTGGATGACGGCGTCGTGGACCAGCAGGACCGCATCGCCGCAACGCGCCAGCACCGGGCGTATCTCGGCG
>JAKPTZ010000014.1 GCA_029555025.1 Deltaproteobacteria bacterium | reverse complement strand
TGATCTGGCAGCTCGGGTTTTCCCTGAACCTGATTTCGATGATTTCCCTGTCACTTGCCATAGGCATGCTGATTGACGACTCGGTCGTCGTGCGTGAAAACATCTTCCGCCACCTTGAGCGCGGCGAGGATCCGTTCACGGCAGCCCACAAGGGAACCGCCGAAATCGCGCTGGCGGTCATGGCGACGACTTTCACGATCGTCGCGGTCTTTGTTCCGATCGCGTTCACGGCCGGCCTGGTCGGCAGGTTCCTGAAGGAATTCGGGATCACGGTCGCGGCGGCGGTTCTGGTGTCCCTGGTCGTTTCGCTGACGGTGGACCCGATGCTTTCGGCCCGTCTTGTCCAGGACATCCCGCCGGACTATCACCAGAAGCGGCGTCAGCACAAGTTTTTCGGTTTCTTCATACGTGGTTACGACGCGCTTGATTCCACATATCGCCGGATGCTTTTGTGGGCCATTTCCCACCGCAAGACCGTCGTGATTGCGGCAATCGCACTGTTTGCGGGCAGCCTTGGGCTTGTTCAGTTGATGGGCACCCAGTTCATCCCGCGCGGCGACCAGTCCGCGTTTTCGATGAACCTTGAACTGCCGGCCGGGACCCCGTTGTCTGAAATGGATCGCGTGACCGCCATTGTTGAAGGCATGGTTGACGAACTACCTGAAGTCACGACGATTTCAACGACCGTCGGGCCGGATGAGGCCGTAAACCGGGCGTACATATATGTTCTGACCACTCCGCGCAACGAACGCGACCGTTCGGTGACTGACATGATGGAAGTCCTGCGTCCACGGCTGGCGGCGATTCCGGGACTGGTTTACAGCCTGAACGATGCCGACATCTTCGGCCAGTCCTTCGCATTGATGTCGGCCGCATTCACCATGAGGATCCGCGGGTCGGACTATCAGGAACTGGGCAGGATCGCGAATGAAGCGTTTGAGATGGTCAAATCGACCACAGGCATCCGTGACGCCGCCATTTCGTTCCGACCGGGCATGCCGGAAAAGAGCTTTGTCGTCGATCGCAAGCGGTCGGGCGACATGGGCGTCGTTTTCGCCCAGGCCGCGATGACCCTGCGAATCGGGCTGACCGGTGCCCCCGTTGCCAGGTTCCGCGACGGAAGCAGGGACATCGATGTGCGCGTCCAGCTTCGTCCGGAAGACAGGGCCGACGTGGAATCAGTGCTTGACCTGAAGGTTCCGACGAACCGCGGCGGAATGGTCGGGCTGCGTGACGTGGTCAATGTGAAGGACACCGTTCTTCCGGCGACCATCGAACGCCAGAACCGTGAAAGGTACGTGACGATAACGGCGAACCTTGCCGGGCGGCCGCTTGGAAGCGTGATCAAGGATTTGAAGCCGAAGCTGGAAACCATACAGAAACCGGACGGCTACCGCATCGAATTCGCCGGCGACGCGGAGATGATGGACGAAACGTTTGCGAACATGGCCCTTGCACTGATTCTGGGCGTGGTCTTCATCTATTTCGTGCTCGCATCCCAGTTCGAATCGCTGGTGCATCCCCTGACGATCATGCTTTCGCTGCCGCTGGCGCTGGTCGGCGCGCTGGTGACCCTTTTCCTTTTCGGGATCAGCCTGGACATCATCGCGATGATTGGGATTGTCCTTCTGATGGGGCTTGTCACCAAAAATGCGATTCTGCTGGTCGATTACACGAACCAGCTTCGCGAAAAGGGCCTGTCCATCACCGACGCCCTTCTGGAAGCCGGGCCGACCAGGCTGCGTCCGATCCTGATGACATCGGCCGCTATGGTTCTGGGCATGCTTCCGACGGCGATCGGGACCGGTGCGGGGGCCGAGTTCCGCGTGCCCATGTCGATATCGGTCATCGGCGGCGTCATCTCCTCGACTTTTCTTACATTGATCGTCGTGCCGGTCGTCTATATCTGGATGGATCGGTTCACGATCAAGGGCCGAAGGTTGCAGAAGAGGGCCGAGGCAGCCACGTTCGACGTCGATGAGTGATCGTTTCGCGGGGGGATGAAATGACTGACGGACGCCTTGTGAAGGCCCGGTTTCCGGCCTTCGTGCTGGTCTTCATTGCGGCTGCATCCGGCTGCGGCGATAAGCCGTTCCCCTTTGACACCGGTGGAGGCGATCTGCCGGCGGATATCTCGCCTGAAGTCGCGATATCGGATCTGGCGATCCGCTTTACGACACCAGCCCCTGAATCAAGGCCGGTCGTTTCCGGAATTTACCAGGTGGTTTTTGACTATTCGGATCCGGAAGGCAAGCCGGCCACTCTGACGGCCGGCTTCTACAAGCACCCGGAAATACAGCCATACGTGATTCAGGCGGACGGGCCTGGCACCTATTCCATAAATGTCGATACGACCCTTGTCGAGGACGGCAACCGGTCGGTCGAAATCATCGCGCTTTCGAGCGACGGCAGGACCGTTTCAAAGAACGGTAAGATCCTGGTCGACAACAACCGGCCCGAAATCGAGATTCTGGAACCCACTCCCGCAGCGGGTGCCGGGTTTGTCGATGACCTTTCGTTCCGGGTTCGCGTGACGGATTCGGGCAGCAAGGTTCATTTCGTCAGGGTTACCATCGGCCAGTTCACCTGGGAGTGGATCCCGCAGGACGGGGAGCCTGCGGCCGAGGTTGACACAAGGATTGTCGAGGACGCCGCCAAGGGAATATACATCGACGTCGTGGTTCCGACAGAGGGGTGGCGTGGCGCTGACCTTGTCATGAAGGTTGTGGCCCGTGACGGGGTCGCGGGGCGTGACGCGGTGGTCGAGCACCCCCTGGTGTTTGTGGAAAGGCCGGGGCTGGATGGCGGCGAAAGGGTCTTTCTGCCGCTTGTCGAAAACGATGCGCTTGAAAGCGTGGAAGGCATTCGCCTGGGGCCTGCGGACGACGGTGACTGGGCGGTGCTGGGGAGGGTCCGGAAGAAGGTCGGATACGAGCTGGTGCTTTTCCAGAGATCCACCCCCGGTCACGCGGTTCAGGTCGGGACGGTGCTGGCCGAAGAGTGCCAGATTCACAAGATATTCGACATGAACATCGACGGCATGGACGACATTCTGGCCTGGTGCGGGTTGGGCGCCAGCCGACGTATCGTCGTGTTCCTGCAGGGGGCGGATCGCGCTTTCGTGGCGGCCGATTCGTATCCGACCGAACACATGGTCAAGGACCTGGCTGCAGGCGATCTCAACCGTGATACTTTCCCTGACATCGCGTTCGTTTCCGACGTCCAGCCCCTGTGGACCGGGATCATGCTGTCCATCACGGACCAGTACGGAGACTTTCTCGGATACGGGCCGCCGTCGTTCTACTCGGGCGCGGTCAGGCCGACGCACGTCGCCATCGGGCGTTTTTCCGACGACCAGAACAACGCAGTCGTGGTCGGGGCGTCCGGCAGCGGGCTTGTCACGGCCTATCCGATTGATGAAAGCGGCGTGCCTTCCATGGGCGAAAACAGCAGCCTGGATCCTGACAACCTTCTTATTGACGACGTTTCCGACATGGTTGCGGTCAATTTCGGCAAAACCAGCCAGGACAATGACGCGCTGGTGGTCGTCGATTCCCGCAACGTCGAGGTGCTGGGCGTGGCCCGCCTGCGCCAGGACGCCTCGCGCAGGGTGGAATCGGTGCACGAGTGGCCCACTGGCGCCATGCCCACGGACATCGCGGCAGGCGACATCGACGTGGACGGTGCGCCGGACATCGCCGTCCTGTGCGGCGGTTCCAACATGGTGGACGTGTTCATGGGCGTCAGGGAGGGAGGCTACTACGAGCCGGTCTCCGACGGGCGCCCGCTCCTGGTCGGTTCGGCGACCGACGTGACGCTGGCCGATATGGATTTCGACGGCTACCTGGATGTGGTGGCTTTGACCGGCAAGCGGGAGATGAAGGTGGTCTATTACCGGAAGAGCGCGGCCGGGGGATGGATGGCCGGCTCCCGGCAGGCACTTGTGCCGGCCGCCCCGATCTCGCTGGCGGTCGGTCACTTCGTCGAACCGTTGTCGGGGACGCGCGCCGGCTTCCTTGACGCGGCGGTTTTGTACATGTTACCGGACAATCGCGGGCCTGCCCTTACGGTGGCGTCGGCCGAGGCGGTATCCGGGCAGCCGGTGTCGTTCGCGGGGGAGTTGCTTCTGTCGCCCAAGTACCCCACCGGGCTGGTCGCGGGCAACTTCGACATCGACCTGAACGGTGGCGGGGCGACTTCCCTGACAAGGCTGGACGACCTGATCGTAACAAGCGATGACACGATTTCGCCCCAGAATCCTCATACCGCGTGGGCCATCCTCTTCCAGGAGGCGGGGCACAACAGCGCGGTCGCGCAGACCGTAGGGATCTTCGTCGATAAATCACCGATGTACGCGGCGGTCGGCGATTTTGACCCGGGCGTTGGCGGCAAGGCTGCTATGGATGTCGCGTTCATGTGGCATCTTCTGGACGGCGAATACCGCAATTGGCTGGTGCAGCCGATGCTCGGTGCCGGGGACGGGACGTTCAGCAATATCAGCGAACAGGCCGGCCTGCTTGGTGCGGTACCGGTTGGCGAACTGAACCGTCCGTTCGGGCTGAAGGCGTTCGCGATGAGGCGGTCGCTGAAGCGATACCTTGAAGAAGACCCGTCGTCGCCCGACTTGATGGTGCTTAACAAGCTCACCCGCGACGTAACCATATTGCTGTCCATGGGGTTCGGCATGTTCAGGCCGAAGGAACTGGGGAGCCTGGATCACGCGGTCGGCGGGCAGCCGGTGGACATCGCGGCGGGATACCTGAGGACCAGGCTTGACGACAACCTTGACGAAGCCGAGGCCGACAGCCGGCTTCCAGACCTGGTGACCCTGCTGACTCGCCATGTGCTGGTCTCCTATTCGCTGGACAAGTCGGCGCAGGATGTGGCCGGGAGCGAGGTCGCGTTCGAAGCGCCGGTTGCACTCGAGAGTCCGGCGAAGGCCCCGGTGGCGACGGCGATTGCCGACATCAACGTTGACGGTATCGCCGACATCCTGGTTCTGGACGGATTTTCGTCCTCGCTGATGGTGTTTCCGGGCCTGGGCCAGAGGAGGTTCGCCCCACCTTACGTCTATCCCGTGGGAACCGGTCCGATCGCGATGGTCGTGGCCGACGTCGATGACGACGGATGCCCTGATGTTGTCACGGCCGACAGCAAGGGACGGACGATTTCCACGCTGCATAACAGGACGCGGGCCTGCCCGGGGCAGGAGGTCCAGCCATGAGGAAAAACGCAATTCAGGTGCCGGTTTTCGTACTTGTGACCATTGCGGCGACGCTTCCTTCGGCGGGCTGCCTGGACACGACGTTCCCGTTCGACTTGGGCGGGGACATCCCGGCTGACACCGGCACGGACCCGGGGGATGTCGATATCGGAACGGACTCGGGCGGGGTCGATGCCGGGATGGACAGTGGCGGGGCCGACACGGACGAACTTCCGGTCGAGGTGGACCTGTTGCCCCCGGAGATATCTTTTGAATCCCCGACGCCTGAAGCCGGGGCCGCAGTAAGCGGACAGTTCGAACTGGCATTCAGGGTTACTGATGGGGGCACCGGGGTCCGGCGCATCAGGGTCGTGATGCAGGATTACGAGTGGAAATGGAGGAGTCCGGGTGGCGGTGGCGTCGAAGAGTATGCCACGGCAGACGCCGGCAACCTGGTGATCCCGGTTTCGGGTCTCAGATCCGGCCTGTACACAATTGAGATCACAGCCTGGGACGGGGTCGAATCGCATCGATCATCGTTGCTTCGAACCGTGTCCGTGACCCGTGGTGTCGAGTTCGCGGCCGAGGCCGTCAGCGTGCCGACGCCGGTTGATGCAGGTATCGGCGGTTCCGGCATCCGGATCGGCCCGGCGACGGAAAACCGCTGGGGAATCGTGACCTCCCGCGGGGTTTTCGTGCGCGAGCCCGAAGGCGTCAGGACAGTTTCGGAAGGCTTTGATTGCGATGCGGTCCTTTGGGGCGTGGGCGACTTCAATTCCGACGGAACCGACGACGTGGCCGCCTACTGTCGTGACAAGGACGCCCGGAAGATCGCGTTTCTTTTCCAGGACGCCGACGGCCGATTTTCCGAGGTGCCGGCAGTCGAGGGCGAAAGGAACCTGATTGACCTGGCCGCGGGCGACCTGAACGGCGACGGGTTTGCCGACATTGCCTTCGCCGAGGTTGAAGAAACGCCGCTGTCACTGGTCAAGGTATCGTTGTCGATGACGGCGGAAGACGGTTCGCTGGTCGGCTGGGGGCCTGTCGTCGAATACATCGGCGCGGCAAGTCCGAACGCCGTCGAGATTGGCCGGTTTGCCGACAACGGACGTAACGCTGTGCTTGTTTCATCTGATCTGAACGGCCTTTTCACGGTATTTCCTGTGGATTTCGCGGGGAACCTGCTGATGGGCGAAAACAGCTATTTCGGGGAACTTCCGTTCCTGGCGGCTGGCGCGGCCGATATGTGCGGCGGCGATGGCGTGCCCGACACGCTTGTCGCCTGCAACAACTGCCCGAAGGCCCCCACGATGTACGTGGGAAGGCTGGATGAAGTTTCAGGTCGCGTGGAAATGATCGAGGGGAGGATATCCGGCCTGAAGCCGACCGGAATCGCGGCCGGGGACGTCGATGGCAATGGCGTTGGCGACGTGCTGGTGCTTTGTTCGGGCGCAAACATGGTCGTCTTCTTCCGTGGGGGCGACAGTTGCCTGGAGTTCGGGTTCGACGGCGACGGGATCGGCATGGCGTCGGGCGGGGCGACGCACATCTGGATTTCGGACTGGGATAACGACGGGTACGGGGATCTTTTCGGTCTGACGTCGGAAGGCATATCGGTGACGTATTTCCGGCCCGATCCGGACGGCGGTCATTTCGACGCGTCCTACCAGGCCCGCTTCGAGCTGGTTCCGCTGGACGTGGCGACCGGGCACTTCGTCAAGCCGCTGGAATCTTCGGGCGCCGACTTCCTGGATGCGGCGATCCTGACCGGGTACGAAGTCAACATTCTGGCCTCCGGGCCCCGGACGGGACAGCCCATCAACACGGTCACTTTGATTCCATCCGATCCGCTTGCCGGATCGGTTCGTTCGCAAAACGGGCGGATTTCGAAGGAACAAGGGGTCTTCCTTGGCGGTCGCACATACAGCGGGGTCGCTTCTGGAATGTTCGGGCCGCCGATCTTCGACGCCAATTCGGGATTGCGCACGGACCTGCACGGTCTTGTGATGGCCGGTTCCAATCTTGCCGGTCCAGCAGACCCGAGTTCATCCCTGGCGGTCAGCTTTCAGGCGGAAAGCCATGAGATCGGGTGGTTCACCCTGAATCCGTTCTTTGCGGGAGATCGCCCGGCGGTGCTCGCGACAGGCGAATTTGACCTGGCCGACCCCGATGGCATGACGGATGTCGCATTTGTCTGGCATGAAGATAAAACCGAGTTTCAGGAAGCCAGATATTACCTGAGGCCGATGCTTGGCGACGGCCTGGGCGGCTTCACCGTCCACACCCCTGAGGGGCTTGGGATCCAATCGCTGCTTATCCAGGAAAACCGCCTTCCGGGCGCCATGTACGCGTTTGCATTGCGCCGCACGCTTGCCCAGGCCGAAGCCGGGGCCGCCGTCCCCACCGATCTGATTGTAGCAAACAGGGGAACCAGCGATTTCACGGTCTTTCTGGGAATCGGCGACGGGCGTTTCCTGGCCAAGTACGACGGAAGCCTGGATTTCGCCGTCGGTCAGCCACCGCTGGACGTGGCGGCCGGGTATCTGGAGGGTGCGTTCGGTTCGGGAGCCCTGGACGCCGGGAAAGAACTGCCGGACGTGGTTTCGCTTACACGCGACGGCAACTCGTCGGTGCTTGTCGTGTCGTACGCCCTCAAGCCGGATGAACTTCAGGCGCGCGGCCTTGAGGTCGGTTTCGAGGTTCCGCACGCCATGATCATCTATCAACCTGGCGGCCCCGTCACCTTGAACCCGGTCCCGCATCCGGTCGCGCTGGATATCGCCGACGTCAACAACGACGGCCTTGTCGATATCCTGGTGCTGGACTTCGTCCGTTCGTCGGTCCTGGTCTTCGAGAACCGCGGAAAGCGCAACTTTGCCGACCCGGTCGAATTTTTCACGGGTACCCAGCCGGTGGCCATAAAGGCGGCCGATGTCGATGCCGACGGCTGCGTGGACATCCTGACGGCCGACCAGAGCGGCAAGACAATGACAGTGCTAAGAAACCGGCTTTGCGGCGCCCGCATGGATTGAAACCGACACCCATAAGCCGAATCACGACAATCCGGTTATCGTTCCGTCGTTCGAAATGTCCATGCCTTCCGCGGCCGGCCGCTTCGGCAGGCCCGGCATCGTCATGATGGTTCCGGTGAGCGCCACGATGAAGCCGGCGCCGATGGATGGCCGGATCTCGCGGACGTTGATTGTGAATCCGGTCGGACGCCCAATCCTGGCCGGGTCGTCGGAAAGCGAGTACTGGGTCTTGGCCATGCAGATTGGCACCTTGTCCAGCCCGGCTTCCTCCAGTTCGCGGATGGTCTTTCTTGCCGAATCCGAAAATTCGACTCCGTCCGCCCCATACATCTTGCGTGCAATTGTCGTGATCTTGTCCGGAACCGGGCTGTCCACGTCGTAAAGGAACCTGAAATCGGCCGGCGTTCCCGCGGCCTTCCAGACTTTTTTGGCCAGATCGACGCTTCCTTCCCCGCCCAGGGCCCACGCGCGCGACACGGCCGATTCGGCCCCCAGCGCGGCACATCTTTCGGAAACGAATGCGATTTCTTCGTCTGTGTCGGTCGGGAACGCGTTGATGCAGACGACGGCCGGAACCCCGAACATGGCAACGTTTTCGATGTGCTTTTCCAGGTTTGCCGTGCCGGCTTCCAGTGCGCGCATATCGACTTCGGCAAGTCGGTTTTTCGGCATGCCGCCGTGAAGCTTCAACGCCCTGACGGACGCCACGATCACCACCGCGTCCGGATGGATTCCGGCGTAACGGCATTTGATGTCCATGAACTTCTCGGCGCCAAGGTCCGCCCCGAACCCGGCTTCCGTGACGACGACTTCGGCGGTCTTCATCGCCAGCCTGGTCGCGATCACGCTGTTGCATCCGTGGGCGATGTTGGCAAACGGGCCGCCATGTATGAATGCCGGCGTTCCTTCCAGCGTCTGAACCAGGTTCGGCTTGATTGCGTCCTTGAAAAGAAGCGCCATCGCCCCGGTAACCTTGAATTCGGAAGCCGTCACCGCCCTTCCGGAACGCGTGTACGCGACAATCATTCTGCCGATGCGTGCCTTCAGGTCATCGATGTCGCCGGCAAGGCAAAGAATCGCCATCAGCTCCGACGCCACCGTGATATCGAAACCGCCTTCACGCGGGACGCCGTCGGCCTTTCCGCCCAGCCCGCAGACGATGTTGCGAAGCTGGCGGTCGTTCATGTCCATCACGCGCCGCCAGAGTATCCGTCGAACATCTATGTCGAGTTCGTTCCCCTGCTGGATGTGGTTGTCGATGATTGCAGCCAGCAGGTTGTGGGCCGTGGTGACCGCGTGGAAGTCCCCGGTGAAATGAAGGTTGATGTCTTCCATCGGGACGACCTGGGAATATCCGCCGCCCGTGGCGCCGCCCTTCATCCCGAAGCAAGGGCCAAGGGAAGGTTCGCGCAGTGCGACCGCCGATTTGATGCCGATTTTGCGGAATGCGTCGGCAAGTCCGACGCTCATCGTCGTCTTGCCTTCGCCGCCGGCCGTCGGGTTGATTGCGGTGACAAGAACCAGCTTGCCGTCCGGCCGCTCGCGCAGGCGCCGGAAGGCCGCAAGCGATACCTTGGCCTTGCCGCGCCCGTATTGCTCCAGCTCGTCCGGCCCGATACCGATATCTTCGGCAATGTCGGCAATCGGCCGCGTTACGGCCCCCTGGGCGATTTCGACATCGGTTTTCATCGTGGTTTCCCCTTTCAACTTGGTTCAACAGCCGTGGATTCGCGGTTCTGTCGCGACCGGCAGGGACACAATCGTATCAGCCGGTGGCGGCACAGGACAACAACCGCAATGGTTACGGGATTATTTCCAGCATGTTGCGTCGGCAAGCCGATGGATTTAGCAGGGACAGTCGTCAGAAGGCCCTTACGTCAAACCCGTGTTCAAGCAGAACCTGCATCATCGACTGCCAGTCCATCGGGGGATCCAGCAGATCCAGCATTTGAAGTGAACAGTCCTCGACCTGGACTTTCACGGTGATTAAACCGCCGTTTTCGTCGATTTCATAAAGATCGACCCGATAGCCGTCGCCGTCCTCAAAGAAGTCGGGGTAGTCGAGGGTGACCAGTAGTTCGGCAGGATTCTGGTCGATCGTCACATACGATTCGCATTCCGTTGAAACAAGAACCGCCAGCACGCGCCTGGAGCCCGGCTTGAGTGGGGTCTTGAGTCTGATTCGGGATGGGATCGGTTTGTCAGGGCCCGTTTCGGCGGTGCCGTATCCGAGTCTGGACGGGTCGTTTGCGTCGGAAAGGGGAATTCCCAGCATGGCCCTTGCCGATGTCATCTTGTCGCCCATCAGGGGCCTTGGCTGCCAGGGCCAGGGTGGCCGAAAGTCCGATGCGATTCCGTAACAGTTGACGGTCGTCGCCACTTGCCCGGCGTATGAAAGGCGTGACGGATAGGCAAGCACGTCGAGCCCGTTATGCGAAAACATCTGGGCGTGCGGATCATCCGGGAACGGATCCCCGGCCGGATCGCCGGAATCTCTTCTTGGCAGGAATACGACTTCAAGTGGCTCTTCGTCGTCCACGGTGCCGTCCGCCCTGGGCAGGAAGAACATCGGGTACAGGGGAACGGAAATCGTGACCTGGTGAAGGTGATGGGCGTTTTCACGGTATGCCTGACGATCGTCCAGCCCGGCATCCTTAAGGAAGTTCATCAGCCTGGGCGCGATGGTCGTATCGGTTCTGAAAGGTTCTGAAAGCGGTGGTCGAAATCCTTCAGCGTGACTGCACCATGCGGCCAGATATCCGATCGCCGACAATGCGACAACCGCCGGGATGAATCGGGACCTGATTGGCTCGAATGCCGCAAGAAGGCGGCGCGCGTGCAGGTCAACCAGCAGGGCGCCCGCAAGGTATGCGGAAGCAAGCGCGAAGGTGAAACTGGTGCCTTCGATCAGATCGAAAGCCGCGGCGGCGGCGACGACACCCCAATGGAGAATGAAAATCGACGGAATCATGATTGCGGGCTTGGCGGCCATGCGTTGTCCCAGAGATTTTCGCCCGAGGATGAACCTGATTCCGATCAGCACGATTCCCGATAAAAGGGCTACGACAGCCGATCCGATCAGCAGGGCAAACGGCGGACCCCCGAGCCTGTTGCCGGAAATCGATTTACCCGCTTGCAGATCCGCCACCAGCATGAACAGCGTGAAAACCTGGGG
The DNA here is from genome assembly GCA_029555025.1 of Deltaproteobacteria bacterium. GTDB lineage: Bacteria > Myxococcota_A > UBA9042 > DTJE01 > DTJE01 > JAGOFO01. The sequence goes on along the minus strand of JAKPTZ010000014.1, from coordinate 36,439 downwards.
CAGCAGGAATAGCAGAAAGCCGGCAATCCATCTTCGAATGCGTACGGATGGCCGCCGGAATGCCGTCACGATAATCGGAAGGGTGAAAATCCATGCGATATTGACGGCGTAGAGCTGAACGGCGATGCCGGCGCACAGCAGGTACAGGGGAATGTGCCGGTCGGTATTGCGCCTGCCCGCGTCGGCCAGGATCCAGACCATCATGATGCCCAGCGGTAATCCAAACATCACGTGGGACGACGACGACATCATGAAGGCCATGTGGAACGGGACAAGCAGGATGAAGATGACGGCGGCGTTCCTGCCGAATGTGCGTCGAAGGAACGCCGCGCCGGTCATCTGTGTCATGAACACCGAAATCAGCGGTGCCAGCGCGAACGGCAGGTGGTTTTTGAAGAAGACGCCAAACAGCGCAAACCACATCGTGGCGATGGGCCCCTGGTAAAGTCGCCACATGTGGATGTAGTCGCCCTGGATTGGGAAGTATTCGCCGTTTGACAGGCTCATTACCCTGGCCAGTTCCCCGACATCGTCGGGATCGATCCACGGTGAAAGGCTTGAAAACACGTCGGTGAAAATCACGATGGTGGAAAAACAGGCGGACGCAAGCAGCGCGATGATCTCGGATCTGGACGGGCCCAGCCTTTCCTGATCCCTGATGAACCCCGCGCCCAGCCAGACAAGCAGTGGAAGCGGAAGCAGCGCCACCGGCATCAGCGCCCAGCTCCAGGAAGATGGCCGCGATGATCGCAGGGCGGCGTTGATTGTTTCGAGCAGATCGCAGCATGGAACGTCAGGGACCATTTCCAACGCGAATGCAGAAGCCGTGGTTGCAAGAATTACCGCAGCCATTGTCGTGATCTTCAGAATCGCCTGAGACTTGACGGGCACGAATTCCGGCATGCGGGGTCTTTCAAAGTGATGTGCATTCATTGCGACAAACGATATCACCGCCCGGCCCCTTGTCAAAGAGTTGTGGTGAATCGAACCTGCTTTGACCTGTCCGGCAATTGAAGATGGTCTGGTAAAGTGGTAATTACTGCGGCGCCTTTTCAACACTTTCGTGATTCATCCGGAGGTCATCGATGCGCTCAAGTCTTTCGCTTCTTCGTTTTCCCTTGTTGATTACGTTTTGTGCCGTGTTCGCTGGGTGTGGCGGTGGCGGGCCCGATACCGATGATGTTGATGAGCCTTTGGATGTCCTGGGCGATTCGAGTGGCGACAACGGCGGATCCTGCGTGGATTCATGTCCGGAAGAGGGTGCGACCGACTGTTCGCAGGGCGGCGTAAGAACATGTGCGGATCTTGATGATGATGGATGTGTTGAATGGTCGCTGCCGGAGGCGTGCGGGCAGGGACTGTTGTGCAGCGAAGGCAAGTGCGTCAGCGGATGTGTGGATCAGGACTGCACCGCCATCGGTGCGAAGATGTGCTCAACCTCCAACAACGTGATCGAGTGCGGATTCTTCGGTGAAGAGGCTTGCCTTGCCTGGGGCAATTCCGTTCCCTGCGACGATGGATTGGTCTGCGCGCGCGGATTCTGCGCGTCGGAATGCGTCAGCGAATGCACCACGATTGGGGCGAAGCGCTGCCGCATGAACAGCGTGGTGGTCTGCGGCGACTACAACACCGACGGCTGCCTGGAATGGGGCGGCGAACAGGATTGCGGCGACCAGTTCTGCACCAACGGCGTCTGCAAGGCCGAATGCTCGGACGAGTGTACGGTGATCAACAGCCGTCAGTGCGAGCTTGGGGGATACGTCATCTGCAACGAGTACGACGGCGACGGCTGTCTTGAATGGGGAACGGTTCTTTACTGCGGCCAGGGCCAGTCGTGCAGCAACGGTTTCTGCTCGTCCGAGTGCGTGCCGGGCTGCACGGTCGAAGGCGCCCGCAAGTGCCAGATGAATTCGGTCGTCGAGTGCGGCGATTTTGATAACGACGGCTGCCTGGAGTGGGGTTCCCCGACTCCGTGCGACGAGGGTCTCGTGTGCGCCGGCGGCAACTGCGCGAACCAGTGCATGAACGATTGCACGGTCGCCAAGGCCCGCCAGTGCGATGAATCGGGCGCGGTCGTGACCTGCGACGACTACAACCAGGACGGATGCCTGGAATGGGGCTCCCCGAAGCAGTGCGACATCGGTCTGGTGTGCAGCAACGGCAACTGCGCCCTTTCCTGTTCCAACCAGTGCCAGGTCGATGGTGCAAGGCAGTGTCTTGCCGGCTCGACAACGAAGTTCCAGGTCTGCGGCGACTACAACGACGACAGTTGCCTGGAGTGGGGAACCGCCCAGGATTGTGAAGGCAGTCTGGTCTGCAGCAATGGGGAATGTGCCCAGACTTGCTCGAACGGCTGCGACAATGCGGACAAGCTCGAATGCGTGGGCGACGGGGGATGGCGCCAGTGCCGGGATTACAACGACGACGGCTGTCTTGAATGGGGAACGACCGTATTCTGCGAATCGTGGGAAGAGTGCGAGGCCGGCAAGTGCGAGTCGAAGGAAGCCCCGGTCAAGATCCTGATTAACGAAATAATGATCGACACCAATGGCAGCCCGGACCTCGACTCGTTCGTCGAACTGTGGGGGCCGGCCGGTACTTCGCTGTCCGGCTGGAGCCTTATCGGTGTCAACGGAGCCAACGGTGACGAGTACCAGAAGATCGACCTGGTGGGGACACTTGGCTCGGACGGCTTGTTCGTGGTGGCACATCCCGACTCGAAGGCGGCCATTCACGACATGGGCGATCAGTTCAGCTCTGACGTGGACTACCAGAACGGATACGACAGCATCCAGATTCGATACGGCGAGACCGTGGTCGATGCGATCGCGTATGACACTTTCCCACCCGATAAATTCTTCGCAGGCGAGGGAACGGCGGTTCCGAAGCCGGCGACAGACCACAGCCTGGCCCGCGACCTTTCGCACACCGACACCGACAATAACGCAGACGACTTCATCGAACTTGCCACACCCACCCCGGGCGCGGCCAATCAGGACGTCAACCAGCCGCCGATCGCGGAAGTCCTGTGCCCGGCGACGGCCAAGCTTGGCGAAAGCGCGACGTTCGATGCCTCTGGATCGGACGACCCGGATGGTTCGATTGCCGAATTCAAGTTCGATTTCGGCGACGACAGTCCGGCCGTTTCGGGGCTTGATTCGGTCGTCAATCATACTTTCGGGGCGGCCGACACGTTCACCGTCACGGTCACCGTCACCGACAACCGCGGGGACAAGGACACCGCCACATGCCAGATCGTGGTTGGCGATGACAACGCCCCGACAGTCGATTTCATCAAGCCGGCCAACGACACCCAGGTGACCCAGGGATCAGTCGTCACCGTCCTGGTCAATCCCCAGGCGGTTCCCGGTCGCAACATCGTCAGGGTCGAACTGTGGGCGGATGGTGTCAATACGGGCATGTCGGACGACTCGGCCCCATATGAGTTCACATACGTCGTGCCGGAAGGTTACCCGAACAACACCTCACTGCAGCTTCAGGCCAAGGCGGTCGATAATCTCGGCTCGTCCGGTTTTGGCTCGGTCAGGCTGCAGGTAAAAAATGATGTGCCGATAGCCAGCTTCACCGCCGTCGTTTCCGGCGACAAGCAGATCACCGTCGATGCTTCCTCTTCCCGGGACACAGAGACGGCGACGGCGGATCTTCAGGTTCGCTGGGACTTCACCAACGACGGAACCTGGGATACGGACTGGTCAACTGAAAAGGTCGTGGTCAAGGACTATCCGGCCGACGGCCAGTACTCGATTAAGATGGAAGTGCGCGATGCGATCGGCCAGACGTCCTTCATGGTCAGGGACGTGACGCTGACATCGATTCAGTACGTCGGCGGAACCGTCACGACAACGACATGGACCGGAACCATCGTGATTACGGGCGACGTGACCGTTCCCGTCAACGAGACCTTGACGGTGGCTGCCGGAACGAGCGTGCAGTTCGTGTATATCGACCAGAACGGTGACCAGGTCGGGGATTACGACATCACCGTCAACGGGACCCTGATCGTCAACGGGACACAGCAGCTTCCGGTTCTTTTCACTTCTTACGGAACCGAACATAAACATGCGAGTGCCTGGAATCGCATCCTGATCCAGGGTGCCGGATCACAGATTCGCAATGCCGCGTTCGAGTATGCGTCGGTCGCGCTCGAGGCGAAGAAGGATCTCCTGGTCGAGGATTCGGTCATGCGGTTCGGGCAGCAGGGCTTTCGTTCGACCGCTTCGGCCGCCAATACCACGATGAACCGTGTCGTGCTGCGTGAAAACGCGGCTGACGGGTTGACGGTCACATCAGGCACGCTTAACGCCGTCGGGTGCGAAATCGTGGCCAACGTTGGGCGCGGCGCGTATTTGACCGGTGGAACCTTCAACATGTCGCAAGGTTTCGTTCGTGACAACGGTTCAACGGGAATCGAGTTCTCGGGTGGCGGATCGGGCCTGATAACAAAGAACCGCATTTCCGGCAACGCGTACGAGGGCGTCAGGGTCTGGACCGATTCAACAACCGATCCATCTCCGGTCGTCAATTACAACAATATCGTCGGGAACGCGGTTCAAGGCGCGCTGGTCATCAGGGATGTGGGCTTGACGGTCTCGACCGATTCCGACTGGTACGGCACCAAGGCAAGCGGCACGTGGACGAATCCCTCGAATGCGACGATTCTGCGCGTGCAGATGCAGTACAGTGAATCCGACAGCAGCAGCAATTACGTCAGCGGTGCGGTCAGGAAGGATTCATCGAGCGGAACCGAGATGGCATCAGCCAGCAGCGCGACCCAGCGCTGGTACGACGTTTCTTCGTACGGCGCGAAGACCATTGTGGCAACCGTTTCGGATTACTACAGCGGTTCCTATTACGGCACCACGACTGTGCACAAGGCGGTCAGCCTGGAATCCGGGGTGGTTCGCGAGGTGTCGGCCATTACCCAGTCCGGAGTGATCGACATGCGGCACAACTACTTCGGGGTGTTCCCGAACGTGCTTGATCGCGTCAGCCTGGGCTCGACGACTTCGGCAAACCTGCACGGTTTCGTCAACCAGGAGTTCGATTCCGGGTGGTCCAAGGGCAACTGCTTCGGCGGCGAGACGATCTCCACGGAAACGACGTGGATTGGAACCATCTATGTCACCGGGGATCTGACGTTTGCAGGAACGACCCTTAACGTGGGGGCCGGAACCCAGGTGCTTTTTGCGCCTGTCGATCAGGATGGAAACGGAATTGGGGACTACGACCTGAACCTGTCTGCTTCAACTTTCAACGTGAACGGCACTTCGGGCGACCCCGTCCGGTTCGGAACGCTTGGCGACGTGGCGCAGGGTTTCCAGGAGGTCAGGGTCTTCGGGGCCGGGACAAGCACGATTCAGAACGCGATATTCGAAAACGGGCGCGTTGGCTTGACCGTTGAGACTGGAACGCACTCGATTGCCGCAAGCACGTTCAGGAATAACGGCGGTCAGGGCCTGTGGCTGAAGTCCAACAGCGGCTCGTACTCGGTGACGGTTTCCGGTGGGCTTTCCAGGGATAATGGCGTCGGCGTGCTTGTCGAGTCGTTCAGGAACCTGTCGATCGACAGGATGACCGTCGAGTACAACACGGGAAACGGCATCCAGTTCGGCTCAAGCACGACTTCGGTTGGACTGACCAACTGTACGGTACGCAATAACGGGGGCGACGGCGTTTACCTGAATAATTCGACGGTCGGTATCGATCACTGCAGTATTCAGTACAACGGTGCTTTCGGTGTCAGGTACAGGGGCTCCTCGGCCGGAACGCTGTCATATTCCAACATTAAGTTCAACGACATGGCCGGCGTGCTGCTGCTTTCGTCGTCGTCAAGCCCGAATCCGCAGATCACCAGTAACAATATCTATGGGAATTCGCTGGATTCCGGAATTGATGTCGCATCGCCGGCCCTGAGCGTGAGCACCGATTCCGATTACTACGGAACGAAATGGTCCAGCGCGTGGAGTACTCCGGGTGGCCAGAAGATTTACTGGATCAGGGCCTCATATTCGGAATCCGACAGCAGCAGCAACTATGTGACGGGACAGATCACGGCCGGTTCACAGGGCGGAACGGCGGTGTTTTCGGCGTCGTCGGCTTCTTCGGCCAGTTTCCTGGATATCGAGTCCTTCGGTGCGACAAAGCTGTATTGCGGGGTGCAGGATTACTATTCGGGTTCTTACTACGGCACCACGACCCTGGAAAAGGCGATGTACCCGGTTTCGAACGTTCCCACGGTTGTCAAGGCGACCGAGCTTGCCGCCGCCACGACTTCCGGCCAGGTTATCTGCACGGCAAACTACTGGGGTACGATGGATATCCAGCCTCGCTTCTCGCTGGGCAGGTCGGACGCGATCGACTTTTCCGGCTTCACCGGCGCCGAATATGCGAGCGCGGGCCCGCTTCCGTAACCAGATGATATAAATTGGTCTTCAGTCAGCGCCGAAAGACAGCACACCGCCGTTCTTCAGGCTTTCCCATGTGATTGTTCCGCCGCCCACAGCTTCGCCGTCAAGCCTGGCGCCCGTTGCGGCCAAGTCGCCAGTTTCGTCAACGATTTCAAGGATTCCGCCCGGAAGGCGGACGCGCATGCGGTCAAACACGGGACACCCGAGCCAGTAGTCGTTCGTCCCGGCGTTCGGGTACAGGCCCATCGCGGAAAAGACGTACCAGGCGGACAGGGCGCCGCAGTCGTCGTTGCCGGGAAGGTCGTCCGGCTCGGGGCCGTAGTTCGTCGTCATCAGGTCGCGGACGGTCAGGCAGGCGAGATCCTGGCGCCCGGCCGACGAGAAGAGGTAGGCGGTGTGCAACCCGGGCTCGTTTCCGTGCCAGTAGTAAAGGCGGGAAACGCCCTTGCGTTCGATGTCGTCCGGGATGCCGTCCTCTTCCGCGGCGGAGTCGGCGAAGAAGCCTGAAAGCCGCGAAACGAATGTTTCGTCGCCACCGTTAAGTTCGATCAGTCCGGCCGGGTCGTGTGGCACGAACCACAGGTAATGCCAGGGGTTTCCTTCTGTGTAGTCACCGTTGCTTTCAGCAAGGACGTCCCCGGCGATCGCGGCCGGGTCGAACGTGGCGGCGCGGGGGAATGTTCCATCGGCCGCGCGGCCCAGGAAGAACTTGTGATCGGGGTGCCACAGGTTACGGTAGGTCTGGCTGTTTGCGCACAGCGTGCCTTCGGCGTCGGTACGGGCCAGCCCCCTGGCCATCAGGCAAAGGGCGTTGTCGGCAACCGCGTACTCAAGCGTCTTTGAAACCGATCCGCCCTGAAGATCCGCGGCGACCCACCCGTTTTCAAGGTATTCCTCGATGCCTTCGCGGCCGAAGAACTGGGAATCCTCGTCGGCCGGGCCCAGTGCGGTGCGCAGGGCAAGGTCGAAGCCTTCTTCATGCGGGAAATCGACACCCTTCAGCCAACTGTCCGCGACCACGATTTCCGCCGGCGCCCCGACCATGATGTTGGTTTCGCCGTTGACAAACGGCCACAGAGGCAGGTACCCGCCGTCACGGGCCATCTGGATCATCGACATCACGAAGTCGCGCTGGTGTTCGGGATAGACAAGGGCCAGCAGCGGGTGTTCGGTCCGGTAAGTGTCCCACAGAGAGAAGTCGCTGTAATACGTGCCCCAATCGACCTTTTTCGCGGTCTTGTCCATTGCGGGATAGAAGCCGTCCGCGTCCGTCACCAGCGTCGGCATCAGGAATACCCGGTAAAGCGCGCTGGCAAATGTTTCAAGTTCTTCCGGGGTTCCGCCTTCCGGGCAGAAGCGGTTCAGAAGGCCTTTCCATGTCGCGGCGGTGTTCTTGGTGGTTTGGTCAAATGTTTCCTGGCCTTCCGCGTCAAGATTCGCGGCGGCGCCTTCGGCGGACACGAACGAAACCGCGACACGGACTTCGACCTCCGGCGTGCCCGCGGGCCAGCATGCCGCGACCACGCAGGACATCGCGCCGACGCAGCCGGCATTGCCGTCCCTGAATCCAAAGTTGTCGTCCCACGACATGACGCGGGATGGAGGCTGGACCAGGCGGCCATTGATCCAAACGGTAAGGCCCCCGATTTCAAAGGAAAATCCACCAAGTTGTTTAAGATGGCCGGAAAACGCGCCGGTCGTTGCGTCCAAACCCAGGGCGGATTCGATGATGAAGTTCATCGTCAGGGCGTGCCCCATGTTCAGCATCAGGCACGGCTCGCGTCCGTCGTCCGGGAAATGGTATCGGTGGAATGCGACGCGCGGCGTGGCGGTCAGTTCGGCGGTGACCCCGGATTCAAGAGTCACCTCATAATGGCCGGGACGCGCGAGTTCGGTCGCCTTGTCGAAGGCCTGCCGGTATTCGGATTCGTACATCAGGGGGGCGTTAAGGTCGAACACCGGGGAAATCATGAAGTTCCCATAGGCGGTTATGCCAGTACCGTGCATGTGCGTCTGCGAGAAGCCGGCGATGTAAGGGTCGTGATACCAGTATCCGGAATGGTGCGTCGGGTCGAAGGTGTCGCCGTCGCCCTGGGTGTCCGGCCCTGGACGGACCAGCCCGAAAGGCGCGGCCGCGCCCATGAAGCCGTTTCCGCCGCCCCAGAAACCACCCCCGCCCGTGCCGATCGAAGGATCGACTGCGGCGTAAAGCGGTTCGGGGTCGCACCAGGTTCCCTGATCGGTGACCGTGTCGCTGATGGCGTCGGTGCCGGTGTCGTTGAAGACGTCGGAACTGCCGCCGTCCCCGCCGCACCCGCCGCAAAGGACTGCGGCCAGTGCCAGGATGCAGGGCGCCACCAACCCGGCCCAAGCGGCCTTTGCCCCAGCCGGCAGGCGGAAGCCGGACGGCGATTTGCAAGCCGATTCGATGACTGACCTTACTTTCATGAAGAACCCCGCATGAGTGCGCCGGAACCGATCCCGCCTGCGCGGGAATTGTCAGCAACTGTCAGTTTAAGTCGCCCTGTCGAATGATGCAATACTGCAAGATGTTGAACGGTTTGCGACCAGGTGGTAAAAGCGAACTGGGCCGGGCCAGCGGGATCCGGCCGGATCTGCCGGATTTGGTCGTGCGGTCTGTTCCAGACAAGGGGGAAGACGCCTTGGCCGAACATGTGAACCCGATTCCCGTCGCCGCCTGTATCCTTGTCCATCGTGATCGCGTTCTGCTTCTGAAGCGGACCATTCCTCCATGCGAGGGGCGGTGGAGCCTTCCTTCCGGCCACTACGAGATTGGCGAAAGCGCAGAAGAGGGCATGATCCGAGAAATCCTTGAAGAAACGGGTCTTTCGGTCACCGTAAGGTACATCGGTTCCGGTGCCAGGGTGCTTCCGAACGGTGTTCCGTACCTTTCCCTGCTTTTCTGGGCCGAGGCCCCTTCCGACAGCATCACCCTGGATTGCGAAAACTCCGACTGGGCCTGGGTTCCGATGGTTCCCGACAAGCTGAAGGTATTCGACTGGGCCTTTTCGAACCAGCTTCAGGCCGTCCTGGATTTCATCGACCGGTGCGATTGAATCGCGGGTTGATATCGCGACGCGCCGTGACAATCCCTGCCCCTGTCGGGATGATTCCGGGACGTGTCTGGATGATTCGTATCCGTGCCGGGAGTGTGGGCCGATCTGGCCAGCCCGATCGCCTACTTCTTGACGTTTTCGGTCGCCGGTCCGGCAAAAAGCAGTTCCTGGGGCTTGCGGAAACATTCATGGAAGTCCGCGAACATCTGGGATGCCTGGGCGCCGTCCATGAACCTGTGGTCGTAAGTGATGCAGACGGGCAGTATCGTGCGAATCTTGATTTCGTCGTTCACGACCCATGCCTTCTTGGCCGCCGAGCACAGCGTTATCAGAAGCGGAACACGTGAATATGGAACCAGTGGCGCCCACGTCGGCCCGATGCCCATCGTGCCGATGTTGGTAATCATCACGGAGCCGAAGGGATCCTTCGGGATTCCGGGGATGTTGATGTTCAGGCCGTAAATCAGCCATGACGCGAAGGACAGGTAATACTTCATCATCCACCACGGGATGACCTTCCACATGTCCATGTTCTTCTTGATTTCCGGGTCCTTCTGCTGGCGTACGACTTCGGCCCTTGCCGAAAGCTCCTGGGCGATGCCGGCAATCGTCCTTGTTTCGCAGTCGGGAATCGCGGTGGTCGAAAGCGTCGCCTTCTTCACCTTTTCGGCGCCTTCCCCCGGAATGTTGACCAGATAGTTCAGCCGGACATCCTTGCGAAGCCAGATCCGGCTGCCGCGCAGAAAGCCGTTGATTTCCGGGCGCCGAAGCAGGCAATAGGTGATTGCCTTGCCGACGACGTGCGAGAACGTGATCTTCGCGCCGTGTTCCTTGCCGTATTCCTCCATCATCGGGATGATGTCGGTGACATCGACTTCCATGATGGAATAAACCTGGGGATCCTTGCATGTCTGCCATGTACCCATGGCCGCCTTGCGGAAAACGGAAACACCTTCAAGCTTCGTGACTGGAACGTAACCCATGATTCCCCCGCGGGTGACTTGTGTCGGATGTAGTAAATCACAACTGCCGTTTTTGAAAACTGAAAATTAACGCGTTGCGACAGAAATTTTTTCGCAACGCGGCATTAGAGGGTCAGTCACCGGCGTTTCATGACGAAACCGGGCAGGTTCGGGCGAGCCCGGGCGCCTTTCGACAATCCCGGGCGCCTTTCGACAATCCCGGGCGCTTTCCCACAAACCGGGGCACCCTTCGTCCAATTCGATCCTTCCGTTGCCCTGGCCCTTCCAGACGAAACAAACGAACCCCGGTTTCGAAAAAGGAATCCGGGCCACGCCTTGTTTCAATCCATGTTAGTTGCTAACATTCCATGGAGCGATGCCTGATGATCGACGATTCTGTGCCCCTGGTTCCAAGGCTCAGGCGCTCGGTACTTGTGACGCGCGTCAGGAAGGCGGCCCGGCGTCGTGAATACCTGATGCTGCCGCACGCCAGGCAGTGGAGCCTGGAAAGGTCGGTCCGGGCCCCGGATATTGAGCATGCGCTTCTTCACGGGCATCCGGTGCCTTCAAGAGACCGCTTCGTCAAGGAGCGCGGGCGCTGGAGCTACTGCTTCGAGGGGAAGGATGTCGATGGTCGCGAACTGCGCGTTATCGTTGCGTTTCAGGGACTGATGCTTGTGGTCACGGTGGTAAGGCTGGCGGAACTGGAGAACTGACTCATGGCTGATGTGATTTTCATGGATCTTGGTTTTCCGGTGACCCTGGTCGATCCTCCGATGATCGAGGTCTGGGGTCAGATGGTTCCCGACATCGACATGGGCTGGATACAGGACAGTGCCGTGCGCCTGCTGCTTGTCAAGGCCGCGCGGCTGACAGGCTCCCAGGTGGGATTCATCAGGTCATATTTCAGGCTCCGGCAGGTCGATCTGGCCCGCGTGCTGAACATGGCAAATCATTCGGTCGTGTCGCAGTGGGAAAGCCGTCATGATGAACCTTCAGGAATGGATTACAACACCGAGGTGCTTCTGCGGCTCTGGATGGCCACCAGGCTTGGCAGGCAGGACAGCCTGGCTGAACTTCTGGAGACCGGTCTGAAGAATATGAGTCAGCGTGCCGACGGGCCGCTTCGGATCGAGTTCGGTCGTGCGCCCTGATTCCTGGCTGGAACCGCGCCCGGGATGGCATATCGGCCACATCATTCTATAATGGCCAAAGGCTGGCACGGACGTTTGAATTGAGAAAGCTGAACCACGTACGCGATATCATGCTTGGCCTGCTTGCCGTCATCGTCGCCACGGTTGTCGTTTTCGGCCAGGTGGCCGGGTTCAAGTTCGTGAACTGGGATGACGACCTGCACGTTGTCCAGAACCGGGCGGTGACCGATCCAGGGTCGGTCAGCCTGGCCGATCACCTGATGACCCCGTATCTTGGATATCCGGTTCCCGTGACGGTCGGGAGTTATGTCGCGGATCATTTCGTTGCGGGCCTGAACCCTGCCTGGTACCACACCGTCAACCTGATGATTCATGTGATCATTGGGATAATCCTTTATATCCTGGCACTTAACCTGGGGTGCCGCGTCTGGGTCGCCGCCGGGGTCGCGCTTCTTTTCGCGGTGCATCCCGCTGTCGGGGAACCTGTTTCATGGGTGTCCGGCCGCAAGGATCTGCTGGCCGCGATGTTCTCGGTGATGGCGCTCGCGTCATTTCTTGGCATTCCCGCGCGTGATCGCGGGATTCGGGCAAGGCTTCCCGCCGCCGGGCTCTGCCTGCTTGCGGCCCTTTCCAAGCCATCGGCGCTTCTCGTCCCGGTTCTTCTGCTGGTGCTTGACCTTCGGCGGCCGGTCCGTCCGGGCGACGCGCCCCTGGAAGTGCGGGAAAGCCACTGGGCCTGGCGCAAGGGGGCTGGTCTTTCCCTGTGGGCGTTCATCATCGGGATTAACGCGGCGCTTGCCGTGATTGCCCACAGGCTGGAAACCGGAATGGGTGCCCTGCAGGGTTCGCGCGGAAGCGACCTGGTCGAACGCGTGCTTGCGGGCGCCGGCTGGCATGCTCGGATCGTGTTCTGGCCGTTCGACCTGCTGCCGAAGTACCTGGATCCGGCGGCAGGGCCTTCGATGCCGACACTTGCCATCGGCGGCCTGGTCGTGGTCGGGATGCTTGCCCTTGTCGTGTGGACCGGCATCCGCCGTCACCCGGCATTTGTCGGGCTGGCCCTGGCTGTCGCGGCATACATCCCGCAGTCGGGCGTCGTGCCGTTGTCGCGCCAGTATGCCAACAGTTACATCTATCTGGTGCTTGCGGGCCTGGCACTGGCCGCCGGGGCGGCGGTGTCGCCGCTGCTGTCGCGGACAGCAAGGCCGGTCAGGATGATGGCCGGGGTCGCGGCCGTGATTCTTGTCGTGGCGCTTGGCCTTGCCGCGCATTCCCAGGGTGCGGTCTATCGTGACGGAGTGAAGCTGTGGTCGCACGTCTGGCAGGCGTATCCCGACAGCCCGCAGGTCTGCCGCAACCTTGGAAATGCGTACATTTACGGTGACGTGGATCAGCCGGAAAAGGCCGTCGAAGTCTTTCAGGGTTGCATCGTCTCGCTTGGCAACAGGCCGTTCTTCTTGAAGAATCTTGCGGTGGCAACCTATCGCGCCGGCCACCGCCAACAGGCACGTCAGCTTTTTCTGGAGTTGCGCCAGACGCGTCCGGGCGATCCCGTTGCCGACAAGTACTTAAGACTTCTGTCGGAATAGCTTCCGGACAAGGATTTCCACAAAATCAAATTCTGTTTGCCTGTCAGGCTGGTGCGTCGGGCCGGATATGTTGGTAAGACTCCGGAAGGCCGTTTCAGTACGGACCGTTCATCACGATCTCGGCCCAGATCAGGCGGTGATCCGAAGGGTACAGGGTGTCGGGCCCGAACTTGCGCAGGTCAACCCACCAGAACTTCGTTGAAAAATCAGCTCCCGCCGTGAAGATGTGGTCAATCCGGTTGATCGGGTCGTATGGCGGGTTCTTCGGTGTGTTGACGTCGCTGTTCCAGTAGTTTCCAACGGTTGCGAACGTGTCATCCATGTGGAATCCGGTTGCGTCGATTCCGTTTGTAAGGATGTTGAACGCCGGGTCGCGTGGTTCGGTATTGAAGTCGCCGGTCTGGATGACGGGGGCTTCGACTGCCCACTGCTCGACCGTCCGGATCATCTGGGGCGCGCTGTGTTCCTGGTGCGGATGCGTCGAGTCGTAGTGCGTGGTCGCGAAATAGACGATCTGGCTGGTTGTCCTGTCCCGCAACTTGACCCAGGCCACGACCCTGGGAATCGACTGGCCGGGCGAGTAACCCATCGACCACGGAACGTCGGGCGTCGGCGAAAGCCAGTATTCGCCCTGGTCAAGCAGTTCGAACCGGTCCGTGCGGTAAAGGACGGTCGCGTCCGGATAGGCGAAGAAGTCGGCACCGTCGCCCTTGTAGAAGTACGCGGCGTAACCTGGAAGTTCGGCCAGCAACTGATCGACCTCGAAATCGAAGACGATTTCCTGGATGCCGATCAGGTCGGCCTGGATTGTCTCGAACATGTCGCCGAAATAGACCAGGCGTTCTTCCCAATCGTCGTAGCCGGCGCCGCACACGCTGCACATCAGGTTGAACGACACCACGCGGTACGTCGGACCCGCGAAGACGACCTCCTGTTCCTGGTCTTCTGCCCCGGGGGCAGGTTCCGGCATGGCTGCTTCGGCCCCGCTGCCGTCAGTCGAGCTTCTTCCGGATGTTTCTGGCGCCATGTTTCCTGCGGCTGGCGCGATCCGGTTCGTTCGCGCGCTGTCATCGGTGCCGTCAAGGCCTGCCGCAAGGCGGGCCTGTATCATCGGCCCCAGTGCAGAGGTCGGCGGGTCAATGACGGGCCGCAGGCCGACGTCGCCCCGATCGGTGGGGCCCATGGCCGCGCGGGAAGCCACCCTGGCAAAGGCCGCGGCTGCCGACCACGAGCCGCCACGGATCACCCGGTTGTACCCGTTTTCGTCGTCAAGCAGCGGGTCCGTCTGGGGATCGGCCGTGTGCCACCAGTATTGATCCTGGGTGAATTCGAACACGTTGCCCAGCATGTCGTACAGGCCCCAGGCGTTCGGATCCTTCCGCGCGACGGGCTGCGGACCGCATGTTTCAAGGGGGCTCCAGTCACGGCAGTCGTATGCTGATTCATACGTTGCGGCGGCGTTTCCGCAGTACCACGCGAACGGATCCAGGCGGGGGTTCGGGGATTGGCACTGCAGTCCCTGGGCAGGCTGAAGGCCTTCGAATTCGTCGGGATCGGTGTCGTGGCCGGCACGCGCGGCAAGCTCCCACTCGGCTTCGGTCGGCAGGCGGTATCCGGTGCATCCAGGCACACGGGAAACCGACCCGAAGTGGAAGTCGCCGTTGCACTGGATCTGGCCGGTAACGCACCCTCCGCCATGCGTGCCCGATTCCATGTCCGTCAAATAGCAGGGCGTCAGTTCGTCGCCCACGGATTTCATGTTCAGGAACTTGATGGCGTCGTACCAGTTGATGTTCTGGACTGCCACATTATCGCCCGCGTCCTTGAAATATGATGGGGTCGTCGCCGTGACTGCCGCCCATTCGGCGTTGGTCACTTCGGTTTCAGCCATGCAGAAAGGCTTTGAAATCGTGACCTTGTGAAGGGTCTCGTCGCCGCCGCCGGTGACACGGCCCGGTTCGTTGTCCGGCGAGCCCATCCTGTACGTCCACGCCGGGACCAGGACGAAGCCGGCCGGGCAGGGATTCGCGATGCACGACATGCCGTCGCACTTCAGGCCGTCGGCGCACATGCCGTCGGGCGTGCCGCAGAATCCGCCGCATCCATCGCCCCCGCATTCCTGGCCTTCGGCGCAGGTGGGGATGCATTCAACGATGTCGGGATTGCCGTTGCTGCCGTCGGCACAGCCGGCGACGATAACGGCCGCCGCGACCGTTGCCACGGCCGCTGCCGCCAGTCGCAAGGGGTTCTTCAGGTGCTGCATTTTGTATTGCCTCGATGGGCGATTGTTGCAGGTGGCAGTTTACAACCTGGGGCGTGGAAATTGAATCACTGGCGGAGATCTTGCCGGACATCGTCGCGCTCGGTGAAGATATCCCGTTCCTGTGGAGGTTCTCGGTCGCGATGCAACATGAAGTCCTGCGGGACTCTGTCGGGACTGGCAAAAAAGTCGTCCCACGGAGATGCGACTTGTTCAGTTTGAGTCATTTTGACCTCCAGAAACCTGGTACGCCGCAAGAGTAACATATTTTTCAGGCAGGAATCTTGCCGCCAGACAGGTTATCTTTCGGTTGAAACAGAATCCGGTGTACGGCGGAAGACGGAAGGGGCAATATCTGGGTTACGGCGCCCCGGTGGCGCGCTTGAGGGGGTTATCCATGCTTAACATATTGATTATCATCGCGATTGTGATGCTTGCGGCCGTGCTGGCGATGCTGGTTGCTGTCATGGGTAAGGTCGGCAGGCTGAACGCGGCGAACACCGATGCTACCGTCCGCGACGAAATGCAGCGTGTCCGTCAGGAGATGGAAACCCACAGCCGCGGCCTGCGCAAGGAAGTCGCTGAACAGCAGGAACGAGCCAACAATACGCTGGTCGGCACCATGCACAAACTGGGCGAGGAGCAGCGCGGCGTCCTGAAGGACATCACCACGCAGAATATCGAGGCCCTTGACCGCATGCGGATCGCGGTCGAAAACAAGTTCGCGCAGATCCAGGAAAGCAACGAAAAGAAGCTGGACGAGATGCGCAGGACCGTTGATGAAAAGTTGCAGACCACGCTTGAAAAGCGTCTGGGCGAGTCGTTCAAGCTTGTTTCCGAAAGACTCGAGGCTGTCCAGCGCGGCCTTGGCGAGATGCAGACCCTGGCGTCCGACGTGGGCGGTTTGAAGCGCGTCCTGACCAACGTCAAGGATCGCGGCACCTGGGGCGAATACCAGCTCGGCGCCATCCTGTCAGAAATCCTGACCCCTGACCAGTACGCGCAGAACGTGTCGCCGAAGAATAACTCGGATCGCGTCGAGTACGCGGTCAGGCTTCCCGGCCGCGCGGAAGACGGTGGCGATCCGGTCTGGCTGCCGATTGACGCCAAGTTCCCCAAGGAAGACTACGAACGCCTGCTGGATGCCGTCCAGGCGGCCGACATGGATGGCGTCAAGAAATGCGGCGATGCACTGGCCCGCGCGGTGCGGACGTCGGCCAAGGACATTCACGACAAGTACATCAACCCGCCGCTTTCGACCGACTTCGGCATCATGTTCCTGCCGTCCGAGGGCCTGTATTCGGAAATCCTGCGCCAGCCCGGCCTGGTGGGCGAGATCCAGAACAGTTACCGGGTGATCGTGGCGGGCCCGACCACGCTGTCATCGATCCTTTCCAGCCTGCGCGTCGGTTTCCAGACCCTTGCCATCGAAAAGCGTTCGCACGAGGTCTGGAAGGTCCTGGCCGCTGTCAAAACCGAGTTCGAGACATTCGGTGATTTCCTGGAAAAGGTTCAGAAGCAGATCAACGCAGCGTCAAAGACGCTTGAATCGGCCGGCACCCGCACGAAGAAGATGAAGAGCAAACTGTCGTCGGTCCAGAGCCTGTCCGTTGCCGAAGCCGCGACCATCCTTTCCCTGCCCGAAAAGGGCGACGCCATGCCCGACGACGACTACGAAGCCGAAGCCGGAAACGCTGAAGGCGAACTTGTTTGACCCATTGGTTTTCCGCTCAGGGCAGATTCGCGTAACAAAACCGGATCGGAATCATTGCCGGTTTTGGTGATAACTGGTAATGTTTTGTTGCCAGTTTGTTTGGAAACTGGTAAGCAATTATTGCCGGTTTGCCGTGTCTGCGATTTGCCGGTTATTGTGTAGGGTGAAGATATGAAGGAAATCCTTAAGGAAATAATCCGGGACTCGCACGAGGCTCCGATAGTCACGGGGATTCCCCGGCGTTTGAATACACCGGCGATCCCGGGCAAGGCGGGCGTCTTCATGGGGGTTCGACGCAGCGGCAAATCGACCTATATGAATCAGTTGATGCAAGGTCTGATAGACGGCGGGCTTCCACGCCAGAACATACTGGCCGTCAATTTCTTTGATGACAGGCTTGCCGAGCTTCGGCGCCAGGGTCCGGCCGCCGTGATCGACGCTTACTGGTCCAGGTTTCCCGAAAAAAAGAATGTGGAAACCATCCATTGTTTCTTTGATGAAATTCAAGAGGTTGCAGATTGGGAGCCCTTCGTGGACAGGCTTCTGCGCACCGAAAATTGTCAGGTTTATCTGACCGGTTCCTCTGCGAAGATGTTGTCGTCTGAAATTGCGACGCAGATGCGGGGCCGGTCGATTCCCTGGGAAGTATTCCCTTTTTCATTCCCGGAATATCTTGATTCAAGGGGTATTCAGGCACCGGCCGTTCCAACCAGCAGGCAGCGCTTCCTGATACGTCAGGCCTTCGATGAATTCATGCTTCGTGGCGGTTTTCCGGAAGTGACCGGCTTTGATCGCAGGCTGCGAACAAAAGTACACCAGGAGTACTTCGGCGCAATCATGTACCGCGATATCGTCGAAAGGCATAATGTGGCGCATCCAAGGATGCTGTCGGAACTGACGCGCCGGTTGATCGACAACGCCGGTTCGATGTATTCCCACAACAGTTTGACCGGCTTTCTGAAGTCCACCGGTCACAAGGCGACCAAGGCAATTGTTTCCGACTTCCTGGAATGGTTGCAGGATGCGTATCTGCTCTTTTCCGTGAAGCTGTTCGATTCGTCAGCGGCCAGGGTCAACACGAACCCGAAAAAGATCTATTGCGTTGACCAGGGACTGGTTCGATCCCTTTCATCGGGTGTGCTGGCGAATACCGGCCACATGCTGGAAAACGCGGTATTTCTGGCGATCAGGCGGCATTTTCCGGACATCGCCTATTACAGGGGGCCAGGCGGTCGCGAGGTCGATTTTGTCGTGCGGCGATCCGATGGCGGGCTTGATCTGGTGCAGGTCTGTGAAAACATGGCCGATTCGGCGACACGTCACCGTGAAGTCACAGGGCTGGCAGAGGCGATGAAGGCACTGAATGTTTCGACGGGAACGATCGTGACTCTGGACGAATCTTCAACAGTGGATGCCGATCACGGGCTGATTACCGTTGTTCCTGCCTGGAAATACATGCTGGGCCTTGCCGAAGATGGCTTCCGTCCCTGAATCAAGCTTCCGGGCCCCTTGCGCGCCGGCGCTTCATGAACAGGCGTACAAGCGCCACGACGCTGACCGAAATCCACACGACCTCGATGAACAGCGCGGGCAGGTTGAAGTCGAAAAACAGGGAAAACAGGATCATCAGCGACCCGACCAGGTTCACGACCGTGTACCACAGCCCCTCGGTCGTCATCCTTCCCATCTGCAGCAGCAGGTACGCCAGCAATATCATTGCCGCGCCGACCATCCCGACGATGCTTGGTATCAGGGTCATTGCCGCCCCACCCCGCAAATCCCGGCCCGATTATGCCACTGTCGTTGAGCTTTTCGGTCTTCTTGTCTTTGGTTGTAGTTGTAACGCCTGGAAGTTGCGGGTTTTTAGTGCTGCGCCGACTTCGGAATGTTCCCAACTTGGATAGTTTTGTCAACGAAAAAATCTGGACACGGTATCAGGTGGTTAGACACAAGGCGACTCCCGTTGCCATCAGTGCAGTTTGTCTTCAAGAATGTGGGCCGCGAAACTGTTTCCGCCCATAAGCGAAGTTGCCATCCGGTTGATCTTTTTCACGGTCGCATCAATCTGGCCGGTTCGTCCGGCGGCGTCGATCGTGTTGTTGTATGCGGCCAGTATATCGGGGCTGGTAATTTTGTATCCGTGATTCTGGAACAACCAATACAGCGCCAGAAGACCAGCCCCAAGCGCGAATGCAGGCTGGCGATCGATATGATCCCGGGCCGCGCGGGTCAGGGTTTTCGGATCGCAGGGCGAACGTTCGGCCAGGAAAAGCGCCTCGCGGAACAGTCCCGCGTCCTTTGCGGCGGCGAACCATTTTCCTTCCTCGCCGGGCGTTGATTTGACAAGGTCTGCAAGGATTTCGGCGGGGGCCTTGGTCGGGTATTTCCGTGTGACCGCCATGAATGTCGCCACATTGGTGCCGCAGCGGTTGGCCGATAACCCGTATCTGGCATAGGCTTCGTCGATCCTGCCGCATGTCAGCAGGATTTCCTCGCAGATCCTGTCAATCTGAAAATTGTTGGCCCAGGGCCCGCGGCAAGCCTCGGCCATTTCGATGGCCTCGTCATTCCTGCCCCGGGCCGCCAGTGCCCTGACCGCCCATTGCTTGTGCGCCCAGAATCTTTCATGTTGGAGCAATTCAATAAGCTCGTCGTATCGTTCGGCAGTCAGAAGGGCGCTCAAGCAGGCCGATGTTCCATGGAAGTATCCATGCAGCCGCTTGTCAGGGCCAAGCGCCAGTCGCGTCGTCCCGATAAGGTCGTCGGCCCACTGGGACGCCACCCCTTTGGACGCGCACAATTCGCCCCAGTAGTCGGTCAGAATGTCGATGTACGCAACATCGTCGCCGACGCTTGCCTGAAAAAGTCGTTCCAGCCATATGGTGCGGGTTCTGGCGTCCGCCGGGGCCCCGGCAATAATTGGAACCAGGACCCTGATCGCGTTGCAGACGGCCGTGCCAATTGCACCCGACGAACTATCGACCTGCTCGAGTGCCGGCGAAACGCGTTCCAGGAAGATAACCGCACCCTCGGCACCCAGCACCGGATTCCTTCGCGCGACCTTCGTGATCTCGGCAACGGCTTCCTTCACGCGCTGGATGGCTGGTTGTGACCGCCATCCGAATGACCCGCGTCGAAAACGGGCCTTGAATTCCCACTTGTGCGGGATGATTTCAACTGCGTCCTCTTGGGGAGCTTGAGTCTTGCGCGTTGTGGTCATCTTCATCCCCACGGCCGCATCAAGGGGCTGTTTGGGTTAACTTTGCTCCATTCCTGGCGTTCATCGTGGCCGTGCTTGCATGTTCGGAACGGCTCCAATTGGGCACACGATGCCAGCCCGATTCGGCCTGGCCTGTGTAAGGTCCGTCGATGTGTTAGATTATCATCCGTACTTGAATTATGGAGCCTCACAAGATGAACCTTGAAGAATTGGTTTCGTTATTGGAACGCTTTCAAGTGGAGGAAGTTGCCAGAAAACCGCTTCCACTCATGTATCCTGAACTGAAATTCGAAATTGTTGACGGTGATATCTGGGTGTCCCGTGGCCCTGACAATGTGTTCGGCTGGTTCGAGCCGCTGGATGACGGAAATTGGAATGTTCGTGTGTTTCTTACTGCGGCAATCGATTGCGACGATGCCATTGACGAGGAGCGCCGCGAGGAGGCTGTTGGACGTATGGAGTCCGAGATGTGGCCGGCCTTCAGGGAACGGGGATACGCGATCGATTATGTCGAGGATGAATGGCATTCCGGTGAAGACTTTTTCCAGCGATGTGTGGTCAAGCAGGTTGTGAATTCAGCGGAGATCCTGGCGGAAGCGTGTTTCCTGATGCGCGCGTACATATCTGACAGATTCCGCACGGAACGGATTGGTTGATTCGGAACTGGTCGGTCGCGTCCGAGCGCCATATCTTTTGCGGCAGAAATCTTGCCGCTGGGTGATGTACGCTTCGCTTTCTCGACAGCAGAGGGATGAAATGAGGTTGCTGCACACATCCGACTGGCACCTTGGCGCGCGGCTTCACGGGCAGTCGCGCACCGCCGAATTTGAAAACCTGATGGAATGGATGCTCGGTGTCATCCGGGATAACAGCGTCGATGTGCTGGTCGTGTCCGGCGACATTTTTGACAGTTCGGTGCCGGGGTCAGGAAATCAGGGACTTTATTACCGTTTTCTGGCTTCCCTGGTGGCAACGTGCTGCAGGAACGTCGTGATAATCGCCGGTAACCACGATTCGCCGTCGCTGATTTCCGCGTCCGAGGAACTGCTGCGACTGTTGAATATCTATGTTGTGGGGGCGGCCCGCGAAAACCCCGAAGATGAAGTAGTCACCCTGCATGATGGGGCTGGAAATGCGATGGCCGTCGTGGCGGCAGTGCCTTATCTGCGTGAAGGCGATGTCAGGCTTTCCGAGGCCGGTGAGGGCGCTGAAGCGAAGCTCGACAAGTACGCAACCGGTATTGCCAGCCATTACGACCGGGTGTGCACGCACCTTCACAAGGTCCGTCAGGAAGCCGTCGCCCTGGCGCGTGGTCGTCATGTGCCGGCGGTCGTCACGGGCCATCTTTATGTGATTGGAAGCCAGGACTCGGAAAGTGAACACAAGCTGTACGTCGGGAACCTGGGGGGCGTTGATGGCGGGATGTTCCCGGAATGGGTCGATTATGTGGCGCTGGGCCATCTGCACAAACCCCAGCGCATAGGGGATCGCCAGAATTTCAGGTACTCCGGGTCGCCGCTTCAGCTTGGTTTCGATGCAGCCGACCAGAACAGGTTCGTGTATCTGGTCGATTTTCCTGATGTTCCAGGGATGCCGCCGGATGTCGCCCACATTCAGGTTCCTGTGTGGCAGAAACTTGGGTCTGTTCACGGGAAGTCGTGGGACGAAATTGAAAGGGCGCTGACGGCCTTGAAGTCAGCCGGCGAATCAATCTGGATCGATGTGCATTACGAGGGCGACCATGACTTGTCCGACCTGGCTGGTCGCGTGCACGCGGCCGTCGATGACTCGTGCGTTCAGGCTCTGCGAATTCATGACCACCAGCGAAAGTCGGCCGTGATGCTGGCGAAGTCCCCGGACGAAAAACTGGAGGATCTGGAACCGGTCGAAGTCTTCAGGCGCAGACTGGCCGCCACGACCGTCCTTCCGGATGATCAGGCGGCGCTTGAAGCGATGTTCGATGAAATCCTGTACGCATTAAGGAATCGCGACGGATCCGCCGAACCTTCGCCCGGCGACGAAGGGGGTGCGCGATGAAAATTGTCTCGGTCGAGTTCGAAAACCTGAATTCGCTGGCGGGCCACTGGAAGATTGATTTCACGGATCCCGGCTATGTCGAGTCCGGCATATTTGCCATCACCGGCCCGACCGGTGCGGGCAAATCAACGATCCTGGACGCAATCTGCCTGGGCCTGTTCGGAAGGACTCCGCGCCTTGGAAAGTTCGGAACGACCAGCGGCAACGAGATAATGACGAAGGGAAAGGCAGATTGCATGGCAGAGGTCGTCTTTGAGAAGTCGAACGGTTGTCGATACCGTGCAACCTGGACACAGCGTCGTGCGCGTGGAAAGGCGGATGGAAACCTTCAGCCGTCGAGCCATGAGGTTTCAGAAGTCCCTTCGGGAAAGCCACTGACGGACACGAAATCAGATACGGCTGCATTTGTTGCAGAGATCACCGGCCTGGATTTCGGGCGTTTCACAAAATCAGTGATGCTGGCCCAGAACGCGTTTGCCGAGTTTCTGAAGATGGATTCGGGGGCGAGGGCCGAACTGCTGGAAAAGATAACCGGCGGCGAACTGTACGCGGACATCTCCAGAGAGGTTTTTGCGCGCCATTCCGCACAGGTCGGATCCCTGAAGGCCATGCAGGCGACTGTCGATGGCATCCAGGTCCTGACGGAAGATGAAGTCGCCGCTTTGAAAGAAAGCGTCAAGGTCGTCCAGGTGGCCGTCGATGATGCCGGGAAGCTGGCGCAGAAATACGAAGCGGCCCTGCAGTGGCTTGAATTGATTGAGAAACTTGTTAATGAGGCGGGGCAGTTGTCCGTCGAACGGACTAACCTGGAAGCGGATGTCGATGGATTCAGGCAGGACGCGGCAAGATTGGAACTGGCTGAAACGGCCGCCAGGCTTGCCGGGGAATGGCAGAGTCTGAAAAACGCCCGCGACAATCTTGTGGAACAGGAAAAACGGGCCGCCGACCTTGCCGAAAACCTGCCCGGGTTGCGTGAAGCCGAAGTGAAGGCGGACCTGGCCGTAAAAGATGCGGCCGCGGCTGTTTTGTCGGCAGATGCCGCAGTCCAGCAGAATGTTCCAGTGATCCGGAAGGCGCGCGAGCTTGATGGCGATATCAGGGGTGCCGCAAATCAGCTTGGTGAAATCAGGCTTGAAGTTACCACCAAGGCTGCGGCTGTTGACGAACTTAAGGTCGCCTTGACCAATATCCGCGGGCAGATTGCGGACAGTGAAGCAATCCTTGGGACTGTTAACGAGCAGTTGGACAAAAACGCTTGCGACGCGACGCTTGAATCGCGGCTGGGTGAAGTCCGGCTGAAACTGGACGGTTTGGATACCGATCGCAGGAAGCTGTCGGTCCTGCGCGACGCCCTGAATGAATACACCGAAAAGCTGAATGGAATCGGCAATGAAATTGAAGGACTTCGGACGCGCCGGAAAGAACTTCAGGACAGTGAAGCCCAGGCCGAACGCGACTTGAAGGGGCTTCAGAAAAGCCGCGAAGACCTGCTTTTTGGCCATGACGTTTCGTGGTGGGATCTGGAAAGGGATCGGCTGGCAAAACTTGTGGCCGATCTTGGGCGCGCATCTGAAGCCGTCGAGGTTCGCACCAAGGTCGAAGAAGATCTCAAGTTGCTGGCAGACCAGGATGAAAACGCCAGGAAGTCCATCGATGAGTGTGAACGTGGCTTGGCGGAAAATGGAAAAATCGTCGCAATTCTGGACGACCAGCTTGTCCTGCTGAATAAGGCGAAGAACTTGCAGGTCGCCGTCATGCAGTTGTCCGAACAGCGTGAAAAGCTTCTGCGGCCCGGCGTCGAATGTCCGTTGTGCGGTTCCCTGGATCATCCGTGGGCCGCCGGGAATGTTCCGACAGACGATGAGACCGATACAAAAATGGCCGAAACCATGCTTCGGCTTAATGATTTGCGTGCGGCAAGCGGGGAACTGGACCGGAAGAAGTCCGCATTGCAGGCCGGGATCCGGTCGAATCAGGTTGCCCGCGAAAAGGCAGAACAGGCTCTTCGGAAGTCGCAGGACATTCTTTCGCAGAACGCGGTTTCCTGCGGGTTCGATGCCACCGCGTCGGGACTGTCCGCAATCCTGGGGGAAAGGGCAGAAAATGCCGCCACGGCACAGGCCGGGGCCGCTGTGGTCATCAATGCCGTACTGGCAGTCGATACAAGACTGGCTGATGCATCGCGTACCTATCAGGATTGCAGGGAAAGGCTTATCCAGGCCGATAATGACATTCAGAAGGCCGAAGTCAGAAAGGATGCTGCCGCCGAATCCATCACGAAGATGGTGACCGAAACGGCCCAACTTGAAACCAGGCTCAGCGTCGTTGCCGCAGAAGTCGCGGGTCTGGTGGCTGTATGGGGAATCGGGCCTGATCGCCTTGATCATCCCGACGCGGTTCTGCAGGAACTTGACCGGCGCAGGCAGGCGTGGTCCGACTGGCAAAGCAAGAAGAACAGTCTGGAAAAGGATCTTCAATCTTTGCGGGCCGGCATTGCGGCGCGGCAAGATGGCCTCGACAGGGACGTCAAAGACCTTGAAAAAGCCAGGAAGCGCCTTGAAGACGCAGAAGCCACCCTGAAAAACCTTCAAGCCCGGCGCGCGCAGGTTCTTTCTGAGCCGGATGTCGATGCTTTCGAAGCCGGTCTGGCCAAAGCCGCCAGGATGGCGATGTCAAACCGCGACATCGCAAAACAGAGCCTGTCCTCCATTCAGTCCGATCTGAAATCCGTCCTGGATCAGATTGATGAAAACGCTAAGGCGATTGCCGCGGGCAGGGTCGGACTTGGGGCTGCCGAAGCCGAATTCTCTGCGGCCCTTTCGCGCAGGGGATTTGCCGACGAAGCCGCTTTCGTTGCGTCGCGCCTGTCTGACGCCGAAATCGAACTGCTGGCCGAAAGACGCGCGAAATTGGACACGCGGAAGGTTGCCATTGAAACGAAGACCGCCGAAAACGCACGCCGAATGGCAGAAGAACGCGATCGCGCCCTGACCGACCTTGACAAGGCGACTGTGCGGGAACGTCTTGACCAGGCGAAACAGGACCTTGCGGCAGGCAACCGTCAGCTTGGTGAATTGAAGAACCGGATGGACATGGACAATGCCGAGCGCGAGCGTGCCCGAGACCAGCTTGGAAAGCTTCAGGAACAGCAGGTTGTGGTTAGGCGCTGGGAACAGTTGAACAAACTGATCGGATCGTCGGATGGCAAAAATTTCAGGCAGTTCGCCCAGGGAATTACCTTCGAACATCTGATTCACGACGCGAACAAACATCTGAAAGTGCTTTCTGACCGCTACAGTCTGCAGATGGCCCCAGCCGACAAACATGGCAATGCATCGCTGGATCTTGATGTCGTTGACGACTGGCAGGGCGGCGATGCCCGCACGGTCAGAAATCTGTCCGGTGGCGAAACATTCATTGTCAGTCTGGCCCTGGCGCTTGGGCTGTCGTCGCTTGCAAGCCGGCGGATTCGAATCGATTCCTTCTTCATGGATGAAGGGTTTGGAACACTGGATCAGGAAGCGCTGAACTCCGCCATGGACGCGCTTGGTGAACTTCGTCGCGACGGCAAGCTGATCGGGATCATCTCGCACGTCGAGGCATTGAAGCAGAGGATCGTTACAAGAATCGATGTTTCCCGACAGCCCGGCGGCCGCAGTACCATTTCCGGGCCCGGGGTTGAAAGGGTTGTGTGAGTTGAAGTGGCCCCAAAAGGGCCAGGTGAATGATGGCGAGGTGACTTATGTTCTGGCTCGATCCGATGGTTTCTGGCGACGAGAACTTGCGTCGAACCCTGGTTCTGTGCAGGACGGCCGCCTCGGCAAATGCGGTCAAGCGGTGGATTGCGGCAAGGGGTGGAATGGTCGGGGTTGAGGTTGTCACGCCGAGCGGGCTCGCGATGTCCCTGAAAACGCCCAGCCTGCGGCCGAAAAGTGGCGACCATCTGGAAGCCGATCCGAAAGTTCCGGCAGGGCATCCATGGGAATCTGTCAACGCTCGGCCGGGGCTTGCGGAAGTTTTGAAGGGGCATCTTGCCGACATTCGTATCGAGGGCCTTGCGACCGAAGATCTGCCTGCCGAAGTTTGGCCGTTGCTTGACGCTGGCTGGGGCGGTGGTGACGACACGGATGCGTTGCTGTCGCTTGTTGAACGAATCGAAGCAGGCGGTGAAGCAGGACGATTGGGCTTTGCCCAGGTGTTTGCCGTTGGTTTCGGTCTGCCGGGGACGGATCTGTTGTCACCACCAGGGCCGAACCGATATTTCGAACGCCTGCTTTCCGGGCTTGGCGCGATCAGGTTGGCCGCGCCCGTTGTGTCGCCGGATGCGACGCCTGAAACGGCACTGGCTGCGGATGTTGTCAGCGAGGCCGCATGGGTCGTGAAGAACGTGATGGATTTCCGTGATGCCGGTGGCGACCCGGAAGGCGTGCTGGTGCTTTTCGCAGGGGCTGATGACCGGGATCGGATTGCGTCGGCCCTGGCGCGCAGCGGCATTCCAGCGGCTGTTGACCAGGCCCAGCGCCTGTCGCGCCATGCGCTGGCCATCCTGACACATTCGATACTGCCCTGGTTTGACGATTCTGGTTCCGATTCGGTGATTCTGGTGGGCGAAACGATGCGAAAACTGTTCCAGAGTCCGCTTCTGGGACGTGCGTCGTACCAGGAAGCCGAGGCTGCCGCCTTGGGGACGCGTATAGCCGGGCTGAAGAAGGCTGCGTCCGATGAGGATGCCGGGCAAGACGACGCCTTGAATGCAGAACAGGACGATCTGGCGTTGCACCGCAGATCGGTGACCGATGCCCTGAAGGATTGTCACATGATCAGGGGCACGCTGGATGCGTGGATCGCGGCTTTGGACGCGGTCGGTAACAACCCCGGCGCGAAGACGTCAACCCGCAGGGCGGCGATACTTCTGTGGCAGAGGCTTGAATGGCTGAAGGCGTTGCGTGGGCCGACCATCGGTCACCTGCGGGCGTATCTGAACCAGCTGTCGCTGGTGACGTTCAAGGATCGGGTTGCCATGTCAATTCAGAAGGCGCTTGGTCAGAACGCTGCCCGCCCGGCCACCCCCGACGTGCTGGACGATGTGCTGGGCGGTGCGGTTTCCAGCGGCAGCATCAATCGTGGCGTGACCCTGCTTGATTACGCGAATTATGACGGGCGTCCGTCCCGGTTGTGTCTGCTTACCGGGATGCATTCGAAGGGAGTCGGGCAGGCGCCGTCGCCCGATCCGTTTTTCACCGATGATGTGGCCGCGACGTGGGGGCGCTGCGGGGGCTCGGCGTACGTTTCATTCCTGATGGCGCAGGCAGGGGCGGCTGCCGCACGGGCGGAACGGTCGCTGGCCTGTGTCGTGCAGAGGGCGGCCGACGGGCGTGCGGCGGTTCCGGTGTCCCATCGTTTGATAAGGCTCCTGTCCCACAAACCGGCGGACGGTCTTCGCAATTATGGCCTGGCCGTTGAAACGGAAGAAACCCGGAACCACGCTGCCCTGGTCGTTGAAGACGCGGTCGTGCCGGTTGCCGGGCCTGTGGCCTGCGGCGACAACGAAGCTGACCACGCGGCGTTGATGGCGACGGTCGAATGGATCCGGGGCGGCGGGACGTACGAACGGGGTGTTGACCTGGCCCCCGGCGCGGAGCCGCCAGCCGATGCTGGGTCGTCAGTCCCGGATACAAAGGATCCGAAGAAACTGACCCTGGCCGAAACCATCGCGACGGACTGGGGGTTCCTGCCGAAGTCAATCAGACCCTACCTCGGGGACGGATCCGCAATTAATGTTGCGAAGATTGCGCGGGACAAGGTGCTGTCCACATCGTCGGGATTTGAGCCGATGACACACTGCCTGTTTCAGGCATACCTGAAGACGACGTTGGGATTGAAGAAATCGGAGGACCTGGAGGAAGAACTCAGCGCGGCCGAAGTCGGTACCGCCGTGCACGCGGCCCTTGAAGAGATCGGAACCGATCCAAGGTGGCGGCCGGCCACCAGAGCAGACGTCGTGGAATCTGTCAGGTTTTTGTCCGAATCCCTGACGGCCGCGACCAGACGCCACCTGGAAGACGCTGTCAAAGATCTTCCCGATGCAACACCGGCATTGGCAAAAGCCAGGTTGGGTCTTGCCAACAGATGGGGGAACCACCTGAAGCTGTACGTCCAGGCCCGCGTACAATCCGTGGAGGAACTGAACGAGGATGTACTGTTGCGCAACCTCAAAGACTTCAAGAAATCTGCGACATTTGAAGCGCTGGTGGCTGATGCCAGGTCGAAGATGAGCGTCAAGAGTCATGTGACGGCTGCGGTATCCTGGATAAGCATGGCGATCGAAGCGGTTGTCTTTGGTAAGGATCCTGCTGATGAAAACCTGTTGGCCCACTGCGACAACCAGAAGGTACTGGCTTCCGTGGGCGCATGGTCAAGGGACCCGGGCACGCAGGCCGCAATTCGGCAGGCTGCCGCCACCCTGGTCAGGGAATCAACTCTGGATTTGACGAAACAGGGCCGAATTGTCGGTGGTGCGCCAGAATGGAAATTCGGGGCTTACGACGGCGAAGAAACCGGTTCTGCAATGACGGTAATGTTGGGTGACCAGCCCGATGTCGCGATCCGCGGTTCGGTCGACCGGATTCGCTATTTCAAGGGGCCCGAAGGTGGCGTGGTTGTCGAGATCTGCGATTTCAAGACCGGTACTCAGTATTCCGCATTGCGCACTGCCGCCGCAGCAGGCACCAGGCCGCAGCTTCCGGTGTATGCGATTGCGCTTGAACAGGCACGCCTTGATGGCACGGCCCCGGCGGATGACCCTGGATCGGTGGAAGGTACGTCACTTGTTTACGATTTCATTCGCACTGCGCCCGATGGCGACGTCATTGAATTTGCATTTGACCAGGCAGGAACAAGTCTGGAAGCAACCAGAAAGTTGCTTGGGCAGCTTCTGGGGATGATGCGCAGCGGTGAATACCCGATCTTTCCACATCCGACTACATGTCCGGTACTGAGCAATGGCGACAAAGGACACGACCATTGCCCCTTCAAGGCTGTGTGCCGGTTCCATGCGTTTCCGGGCGCCGAGGGCGTGCCTGAAGACGAAGATGCTGAGTCGGGTTCTGGCGACAAGGAGTAAACGATGGACAACACCAACCATATCAAAGTGGTATCTGCGGCGGCCGGTACAGGAAAGACGACCCGGTTGGTCAGGGAATACCTGGGCCTGCTTTCCGGCGGCATCCCACCCGACCGTATCGTTGCGATCACATTCACACGCAAGGCCGCTGCGGAATTGATTGAAGCGGTGTCAAACTGTCTTCGGCAGTCGCTTGGCGAGCCGGTTCCCGAAAAGTTTCAAAAGGACTTTGCCGACTGTTACAGCGACGTGGTTCCGTGTGACCCGGAATTCATCCGGCAGGCATTGGCGGAACTGCCAAACGCGCCAGCCGGGACAACGGACAGCTTTGTTCTGCGTCTGCTGGGCGAATTTGCCCTGGACGCGCGTCTGCCGACCGACGATGGCGGTGCGCCGGCCTGGCTTGATTTTCCGGTGGGCCAGGGGGATGCGGGGGCGGTGTTCGATGCCGCCATTCGCGAAACGATTGATCCGGAGGATGGGAATGTGCCGGAAGCGGCCGGCCGGCTGCTGGAACAGATGGGCCTTCGTGAACTGCTAAAAGTGGTTTCGCAGACCGTGCGTGATATGCCCTCCGGCATCGACGGTTCGCCCGTCGAACTGGCTGGCGGAAACGATGTGCTGGGGAAGGTTTTGTCCGGGTGCCGGGATTCACTTCAGGCCGTGATTGAGACCAATCCGAAAATTGAAACGTTGCCGAACGTGAATATTCAGAAATCCTGGCCTCCAATAGCTGCTTGGAGGAACGGGGGGTTCCAGGGATCGGTCCCGGAAGGGCTGTTCAAGTGGTATTCGGCCGTGATCAAAAACAGCACGGCCAAAGAGAGGCGCAGTCTGGAAAGCGCCTTCCGCGCCATCAAAGTGGATCTGGGACTTGTCGAACTGAGCCTTCACGATTTTGCCATGACCAACCCGGATGGGTTCATCGCAAAGGATATCGACGCCTGTGACAGGATGCGGGCGGACATCATGGAAATCACCCGCATGGCCCGGTCGAAGGCGTTTCGCATGGCCGCGGCATCTGGGGCGCTGGATCACGACCTGCTGACCCGGGCGGCGATCGATTTGTGCAGACGCGAGGATCGTCCCGACCGGCTTCGCAGACGTTTCGACGCGTTGCTGGTCGATGAAGTTCAGGATTCCAGCCCGGCCCAATTCAGCCTGTTCCGGGCAATCGAAAATCTGCCGGGGGACGGGCGGTCGTTGCGTACTTTCTATGTCGGCGATTCCAGGCAGAGCATCTATCTGTTCCGCGGCGCCGAACCGGCAGGCCTGAAAGAACTGGAACAGAGATCAATCCAGGCCGGCTTCCCGGTCGAGCAGCTCGACACCAATTATCGAAGTACCCCGGAGATGATCACGGCCCAGAAGGCCCTGTTCGATCGGGCCATCCATGGCCATGGGGATTTTCCCGGCCTGCCCGGGGTTACCACGATCGACCACGTCCAGTCGAATGAATCCAGGGGCAGGGACGAATTGCCGCCATCCGCGCCATACCCGGAACCCATTGTGATGGTTACCCTGGAGGCATCAACGCCGAACGCCCCGAAATGGGTTCCGGCCGATTTCAACAATGCCGCCCTGGACGTCTTCTGTGACCGAATCATGCATGCCTGGAATTTCGAAGGCAGAGGTGACGACACCGCCGCCGTCCTGTGTTCCAGCTGGGCGAATGCCATCAACGCACGCAACCGGATCAGATCGATTCTGCGGGCCGGGAATTCCGGCGATGCGTTTCTGGACGGAAGTCGTGAACTTGCAAAGGGGATTGTCGCGGGCGACATCAGAACGGTTGTGTCAGCGCTGTGGGACAGTTCCGATGATATTGCCTGGGCCGGTTTGTGGCGGCTTCCGATGATCGGTCTTTCGGACGGGGCTTTGGCCGCTTTCAGGGCGGGTAGTGGCCTTCTTCCGGCGGACGGCGGCATTCGGGGGCTCGCCTGGGCTGCGTCGGCCCAGGGCCTTGATCCGGCGGTTTTCGGTCAGCGGGATTTTGTCGCCTTTGCGCGGGTCAGGCCTGTTCTGGAAAAAGCCAGGTCCGAAATCGGGCGCGTTCCCACCGCCGATGTCCTGGAAGAAATGGCGGCGGCGCTGCACTGGCGAAGCATCCTTCTGAAAGGCCCTGGCGGCATGGATGCCGTCGGCGAACTGGAAGTGATCCTTGATTGGATCAGGCAGGCGGAAGCGGACACCGTGGATCCCGAGGCCGTCGTCACGATGCTTGACCCGAAGGAAGCCGGCGAGGTCCCGCGAGTCGAACTGTACCGAGGCAAGAAAAGCGTCAGTTGCACGACGATTCACCAAGCCAAGGGGCTGAAATACGACCACGTCTGCGTGATGTCGATTGGGAGTCCTGCCGGAGGTGGTGGCTTCGGCGGCGTATCCAGGGGTTCGATGGTGCTGGATGGCCGGGAACTGGCGCTTCTTGGCGTCAGCCATGATCCTGAACAGGGGATTCACCCGCGACCGGATCCGGTATCCAGGCTGGCAGCCGGGATCGATGCGAAGCGCAGCGAAGAAGAGTTGCTGCGTCTGGTATATGTGGCCGTCACCAGGGCCGTCAGGTCGGTAACTTTTGCAACTGGATCCCACAATGTTGGAATTCATGGCGCCTTGTCGGATCTGTGGATGGCCGACGATGTGCCCATGGAAG
Source organism: Deltaproteobacteria bacterium (assembly GCA_029555025.1). Classification (GTDB taxonomy): domain Bacteria; phylum Myxococcota_A; class UBA9042; order DTJE01; family DTJE01; genus JAGOFO01. The sequence goes on along the minus strand of JAKPTZ010000014.1, from coordinate 4,222 downwards.
GCGTCAAGCTGGTTAAGTTGGCGGCACCGAATGAAATCGACACAACCATCAGGGCACATGTCAGGGCGGCCGCGCCTTTCCCAGTGAAACCATGTCCCCCGGCCGGATGGATTTCCGTGTCGCCGTCGATGGCGGCCGAGGCATGGAAGACGGCAGACGCGGATGCACTTGATGCCATGATCCAGGGGCTGTTGCCCGCCGTGAGTGTGGTTTACGGTGCCGACCCGCTTCATCCCCCGAAGCTGGATGAAATGGCAGGGGATGACCCGATTTCCGATTCGGCGTGGGGTAACCTGGTTCACTCCTGGATGGAATCCACGGGCCTGCGACCAGGGGCCGACGTCGGGGCCGCCCGCGCCTTCCTGGAATCGCGGTACGGCATTCATGACGATGCGCTGGCCGGTTGGCTTGCGGCAATCCTTGAACGGCTTGAACTGCACCAGCCCGAACTTCTTGCCCGGCTGAGGTCACCGGAAGCGACGCTGCACTTCGAGATGCCGTTTGCGGGCGTCAATACATCGACGCCGGACAGCCCATGGTTCCACGCCGGCCGCATGGACCTGCTGGTGACCTTCCCCGGAAAGCGGGCGATTGTCGTCGATTTCAAGGCGGGCAGGCGAAACCCGGTGCCCGGCGCCAACTTTGTGAAATCGGCGGGCCTGGATGAATACATGCCCCAGCTTGAGGCCTACCGTCAGTCCCTGACCGCGGCCGGCTGGACCATCGAAACGGTCGGCCTGCTTTACATGCGCAGCGCCACCTGGCTGTCGTGGTGATTTGCCCGGATGAATGCCGATGTTGCGACGGTCGGGAAGGGTTGACTGGCGGTTCATTGTTGACCGACACTTGTGTCGGGCGTAATGCTGGGTCGCCGTTGATGACGGCGCCAGATTTCAGGAAAAACGATGGCGGTTGCCAGAGCACCCAGAAACAGGACGTTGACTCTGACGGACGAACAGCGCAGGAGTCTGTCAGAGAGGTTGGTTCCAGCCGAAGCGGTTGCAGATCTGGAGTCCTGCCTGAACCGGACAATCCTTGGTGATTGCCGTGACGTCCTGCGCAGACTGCCGGCGGCGTCAATTGACCTGATAGTTGCCGACCCACCGTACAACATGACAAAGACCTTCAGTAAAACCCGGTTCAGGCGTCAGGACGACGATGCCTATGCAGAATGGCTGGATTCGTGGCTGTCGCTTGCCAGGCTTGTCATGAAGGAAACGGCGTCGATTTACGTGTGCAGTGAATGGCGATCATCGGGCTTGATCTGTCAGGTTCTTGAAAGGCATTTCATGGTAAGAAACCGGATTACCTGGGAACGCGAAAAGGGCCGTGGCGCCCTGCGAAACTGGAAGAACTGTTCTGAAGATATCTGGTTTGCCACTGTGTCCGACGATTATTATTTTGATGTCGATGCGGTCAAGCAGAAGCGTCGTGTCGTTGCCCCCTACCGTGACGCGTCCGGCGCGCCCAAGGACTGGGTTGACGGCGATGATGGCGCTTATCGGATCACGCACCCTTCGAATCTGTGGACAGATATTTCGGTCCCTTTCTGGTCCATGCCTGAAAATACGGATCATCCCACTCAGAAGCCCGAAAAGCTTATTGCCAAGCTCGTTCTGGCCAACTCCCGCCCTGGCGATCTGATCCTTGATCCGTTTGCCGGTTCCGGTACCACCGCGGTTGTCGCCGCCAAGCTCGGACGCCGGCATATCGGCATCGAGACCGAACTTGAGTATTGTCTTCTGGGCGAGGCCCGCCTTCAGGCCGCTGCGGCCGACCAATCCATTCAGGGCTACTCCGACGGATATTTCTGGGATCGGAACACGTTGGCCGAACAACGTAAGGTGTCCCGGCAGGCAGACGACCAGTCATCGCTTTTTGAGGTCAATGAATGACAAGCGCGATCTTCAGCGGAACCGCGTATGTGCAGATTCAGGAAGAAGTGAAGCTCCTGATAAACAACTGTCCTGACTTTCTGTCCATACAGACGGCGGATCACCCCCGCGCCGTTGGGGACGCGATCGAGGAACTGATCGCTGATAATCTGGCCAGCATTCTGGGCCCGCTTTGCACCGAATACTCGTCAAGTTTTGCCCGCCGTGCCATGGCCGACATGGCCTTTAAGGGCTCGGACGGTTTGTACTATGTCGTCGATGTTAAGACCCACCGAACCGACACGAGGTTCAACATGCCGAACCTGACATCGGTGGAGCGCCTGTCCAGGTTTTACGAAGATGACTCGAACTGCTTCTGCATCATGATGGTCAGTTACACAGTTGATGACGTGTCGATTCAGGTTACTGACGTGCATTTCGTACCGATTGAGTTCCTTTCCTGGGATTGCCTGACCATTGGGGCTCTTGGTTGGGGCCAGATCCAGATCGCCAACGCCAACAGGGTCGTTGTAAATGCCAACTGTTCACGTCGCGCATGGATGCTTGAATTCTGCGACGCCATGCTGCATTTCTATCCGAAAGAGATTGCCAAGATTGGTGGTCGCTTAAGTCATTTTGAGGCGGTTCGTGCAAGGTGGCTCGCGAAGGTTGAATAGTGGTGTTTTTCACTCCGTCCCGATATTCGATAGCCCACAACTGAAGCCGACCATGAACCTCTGGCCTTGAGTAAGTCCGGCTTGGCGCTTGTTGTCAAAAAAGCAGCTTTTTCTTCTAGATCCCGTCCTTCGGCACCACGCACCTGAAGCCGACCCAGGATTTGGGGCCGGTAAGGGCCTGGGGTTCGCGCATCGTGGATGCGGTGTTCCACCAGGCGCCGCCGATGGAGCCGCCGTCAGCGGTCCATTCTGCCAGGTTGCCGAATGCGTCGCACAGGCCTTCTTCGTTGTTGCCATGGGCAGCCTTGTCGCAGACCCTGCGGAACTTGCCCGTGCCGCATCCGGGGCCGTACATCAGGTTTTCGGCTTCGCGCTTCTTCAGGACCTTCGCGTATCCATGGAATTCATCCAGGCCAACCATCACGGTGTTTTTGCAACTGAACTTCCTGTCGTCGAACATCCAGTCGTAGTCGTCCATGGTTGGCAGACTGCCGCCAAGGCTGGCGCAAATCGCCGCCGCGTCGTCCTTGCCGATGCACGGCATCGGGGCGTCGTCGTTGATGAAAAGGGCCGACTCGGGCGTGTCGCCGTCGTGAAGATATCCGCACCGCGCCGGGTCGATAACCTGCTGGAACCTGGCCGCGACCTTGTCTTCGACCCCGCGCCGACACTCGCCGGCCTTCCGTTCGTTCCCGATCCCGTCGCACTCGTCCGTGATCGTCCTGGTCAGCCAGGCCTTGTAACTGCCCTGGGTGAATTCGGACTTGCCGATGAACGTGTCTTCGTCCCGAAACGGCACCACGCAGAAGTCTCTTACACACTGGGCGTTCCAGTTACATTCGAAATCGTTCGTGCACTTGAAGTCCGCGTTCGTCCGGTTGGAATTGATCAGCGGAATCAGCCCGAACCACAGACCGAAGCCGATACAGCAGACTTGCAGGAACGCCCCCAGGGTGCCGGCGCCGGTAATCCTGTTCCAGATCTTCGCGACCAGCCACGCGACCGCGATGGACCCGGTTATCCAGTAAATGTCGGTGTTGATGAAAAAGTCCCTGACGCTTGCCAGCAGCTCGGCGAATCCCAGTCCGAACCAGGCGACGGTCATCACCCCGGCGACCAGCACGATGATCAGGAATGTGAAGATGCCGCCCAGCATTTCAGAAGATCCCCCTGTCTTCGACCAGGTGCTCATCCAGGATGATGCACCTGAACCCGACGTCGATTTGCGGACCGGTCGCCGCCACTTCGCCCCGCATCGCCGCCGCGTTCGACCTGAACCCGCCCCCCACGGCGCCACCGTCCGCGGTCCATTCCGCGACGTTCCCGAACACGTCGCACAGGCCCTCGGCCGTGTTTCCATCGCGGTACTTTTCGCACGCCTTCCTGAACTTCCCGGTGCCGCATCCAGGCCCGTCCTTCATACGCCGGATTTCCCGCGCCCTGAGCCTGCGGACCAGGCCGTTAAACTGGTCCAGCCCCGACATCACCGTGTTCGCGCATGAAAATTCGCGGTCTTCGAACATCGACTGGTATTCCTTGCGTGTGGGCAGTCGGCCGCCCAGGTCCGAACATATCTGCGCCGCCTGATCCCGGCCGATACATGGCATCGGCGCATCGTCGTCCGTCGGCAAAGCCTTTCCAGACTGGGCCGCAAGTTCGAAGTACTGGCAG